>CAYRDN010000067.1:0-2098 GCA_964423065.1 uncultured Oleiharenicola sp.
CATCCGTCGTACATCCTTCGTACATCCTTCGTATCCGGAGGGCTCGCTGCGCGGCCTTGGAGGATGCGCCGCGGGCAGCAACGCAGGTTCGAGGGCGCAGCGCGCATGACTCCTTCCCGCATCCCGCCCGCAAATTAGACTTGGGTTTGCCTTCGCGGATGCTCTCCTCAACGCAGGCGAATGAGTGACGAACCCAATTCCGACGCCGCGGGGTCCCACCCTCCGCCCGCCCCCGCTCCCGCCGGCGCACCCATTGACTACGCGATGGCCGCACCCAAGCGGCCCATGGCCGTCCCCAAGCACCTGGGCTTGCTGATCAAAATGATCCTGGGCTTGGTCGTCGTGCTCCTCCTGGGCTACTGCGCGCTCATCGCCCTGAGCCCCAAGGCCCGGCAGTGGGCGACCAGCGGGCATGGCCCCACACCCTTCAAATTCCTCAACCAGCTGCTGGCCATCCCGGCCCAGGCCATCGGCAAGACCAAGGATGTCGTCGCCGCCAGCGATGCCCGGGTCGGTGTCCTGAACGGCGTCATTTCCGAGGAGGAGGCCAAAAACCGCCGGAACGGCCATGGGGTGACCGATCCATTCGCCCCCCATTCCGGGACCGACCCGGACAACCCGGCGGTCTCCCGCGAAGCGCTGCTGGCCATGAGCGAGAAGTCGTCGGCCGATTCGGACAACCCCGACGCGGCCGCCTCGGTGACACCGGCCTCCGCGACCGAAATGGCGCCGCCCAAGGAGCCCAGTGCACCCGTCCAGGTGACACTGGCCGGTGGCATCATCATCGCCAACGCCCCCGTTGCCGGCGCGCCCGACGCCAGCCCGGCGTTTCTATATTGGGTCGTCGGCCAGAACGTCCGGGGCGTCAACCAGAGCAACCCGCCTCGCATCCTGCTGAACAACCGGCCCGTCACGGAAGGGCAGGTGGTCAACCCGGCGCTCGGCATCACCTTCGACCACCTCGACCCGGAGAAGAAGCTCATCGTTTTCCGTGACGAGTCCGGCGCACTCGTCACGCGGAGCTACTAGGCTCCGCGGGTAATCCGCCGGCCGTTGAAAGATGAAAGTTGCGGGTTGAAAGGGGGGCCCACGGCACGAGGCCCACGGCCGGTTCCGGCATTCGCACCCGTGGCCGAACGCGTCAGCGATTGGTCACACCGTCACCCGCGCGGCTACCTCCGAACCGGTTTCGGGTCCCTTGTCGTCTTTCGCAGTTGATGGCCGGCTCAGGCTCCCTTTTGGGACATTTTGCGTTTTCTGCGGCCAACCCTGGACTTGATTTCAATCCGGGACTGGGCCACTTTGGAACCATGAGCCTAACTGAGCTGCAGGACAGAATCAAAAAGCTGAGTCCAGGTGAACGCCGCTCCGTGGGCAAATACGTTTCCTACGTGACGCAGCGGAACGCATCCACCCGCCAGCGACAACTGGCCCGCATCAACCGGGCGATGTCCGCCGGGAAAAAATACAACCAGGCGGAGGTCGACATGATTCTGGCCCGCCATCCGCCGAAGGCTTGATGCGTGCCTACGAGGCTGCCTATTCACAGGCAGCCCTGGATGCTCTGCTGGCCGCCGACTCAAGGCAGCGATCACGGGGCCGCACCTTGGCGCGCCAGTTATGCAGCACTCCCAGCCGCAATGGGGATTACCAGGCAGACGGACAAGGATGGCCAGAGCTGGGAGGTCCTCCTCAAAGACGGCGTGATTTTGACCTATCGGGCAGATGATGCGGTGCGCGAATTGCGCATCGCCACCATCGAGTGGGTCGACTGAACCTGCGGCGCAGCCAAAACCCCCGTTTTAACCGCGAAAGGCGCCAAGTCCGCGAAGTTCCAGGCCGGAAGGCTCACCCTACCTCGTCGCGCCGTCACCGGCGCGGCTACTGCCGAACCGGCCTCGGGTTGGCCGGACCCGTCCGCTAAATCTCTTGTCGCAAAGCAGCAGCATAATACGCTGGAGGCTGAATCTCCGATCCACTCGCCTTGAACCTTTCCGCCACCACCACCCTGAGCCCGCCTGCGGTGAGCCTGCCGAGTCCGTCGAAGGGACCTGCCCTTAGCTTGCCTGCGGTGAGCTTGTCGAATCTGTCGAAAGGG
>CAYRDN010000067.1:2198-7670 GCA_964423065.1 uncultured Oleiharenicola sp.
CTGCCCTGAGCCTGTCGAAGGGGTTCACCCTGATCGAAGTGATGATGGCCGCGGTGATTCTGGTGGTCGGCTTCGTCGGTATGATCGAGGCCGTGACGCTCAGCGCCAAGATGATGGATTCCGCGCGGCGCCAGACCTTGGCCGCCCAGATCATGAATCATGAGATCGAGCAGCTGCGCCTGCAAAGCTGGTCCGCCATCAATGCCCTGCCGACCACTTCGACCAACTTGGGCGCGGCCTATTCTGCCAGCACCACCTATGCGATCGGTGACACGGTGACCAGCGGCGGCGCCTGGTACCGCTGCAGCCAGGCGGGCTCCGGCCACACGCCTGCCGCCGGTTCCGCTTATTGGAATGTAGATACTCCGCCGTATGCCAACTCCGTCAGCACCAGCGGAGTGGCCCTGGGTGCCACCTATAGCCTGACCCGCACGGTGGCCGATCCCGCCACCAACCTCCGCGAAGTCACACTCAAGGTGCAGTGGATTGTGACCACTAGCCGTCGGGATTCCAGCAACAACCCGCTCACCTTCACCTACTCAAGGGTCCAGGTGGCCTACTTCGGCAAGTACGGCCTGAACCTCACCTACCAGCGCTCGTGAGGATGAAACTTCACCTCCGGCATCAGGTTGTAGGGCGGGATCGCCTGATCCCGCCGCGCAGGTGGCATGATATTCGCGGCGGGGTGCGGCGACCCCGCCCTACAGAGTCCAAAGCCGCCTTCACCCTGGTCGAGGTCATCATCGGCATGAGCCTTGCGCTGATGGTGATGACCGCCGTGCTGACCACCTACGTGACCCTCGGCAGGAATTTCACGCGCTCGCTCGGGATCAGCTCGGCCAACCAGCCCAGCCTTGAATCGCAGGCGCGACGCACACTCGCCTATCTCGCCCAGGACGTGCGGATGGCGAGCGGCTTTCCCTCATCGAGCACGCTGAGCGCAAGCACGATGACCCTGATCCTGCCCGACGGTACCGGAACCAGCCAAGTCACCTATTACTACAACAGCAACGCGATCACCTCCTCCACCACATCTGATAATGTTACGGTCAGTGGCACCAGTGTCGCGATGCGCCGTGAAGCCCTGACCCGCTGCGTATATAACGGCAGCACCGTAACCTCCCTGCTCCTGCACACCAATTTGCTCACTTGTGTCTTCTCCTACTATGATGCCACCGGCAATCCCTACACCACCTATGTCAATTACCTGCCCGGCATCAAGCAGCTCTCCCTGTCCCTCACCGCCCAGTCCGGCAGCAGCACCAACGGCACGCTGACCCAGGTGTATTCCACTGATTCACCCCGCCTGCTGCTCCGCAACAAGGCCCTGCTCTGGTGAACTTTCGCGATTCCAGTCTCAGAAATTTCCCCTCTGGAGAGGGGTGCCCATCGGGCGGCGTGTGTCGTCATCGTCACGCCCAACGCGGCTCGCTGATCCTGCTGGTGATGTGCCTGCTCGCCGTGCTGGGCATCGCGCTGGCCAGTTATCTGGCCGTCAGCAACCAGGCGATGAAACTCAGCAACCGGTCCTACGCCAAGGACGTCAGCAAGAACCTGGCGGAGATGGGGCTCGAGCAGGCGCTGCAAGCGTTTGATTCCAACGACTGGTCCAGCTGGACCAATGTCAGTGGCAGCTCCCTGACCTCCACGGATACCGCCGCCTATCGGACCATCACCTTCAGCCAGGCGAGCGCCAAGTTCGGCACCAGCGGCATCGCCGGGAAAATCAAGCTCCGGGTGGACAACTACAACGCCTTCAACAAGACCTCCACCTGGGCAGCCTCGACCAACTACTCCTTGGGCGACCGGGTGGGCAACAACGGCATCTGGTACCGCTGCCTCCAGTCGCACACGAGCAGCGCTGCCAACGGACCGCCGAATCTCGCCTACTGGGCCCAGGATCCCATTCCGTGGATGTGGAGCAGCTACAAGGCCTACGTTCTGTATGACGTGGTTAACTACAACGGCACATGGTATCGATGCATTCTGGCACACACCAATCACGCCCCGCCCAATGCCACCTATTGGCTGCCCATCCCTTCGATCTCGCTGTCTTGGAGCAGCACGACGACCTACACTTATGGAGCCATGGTGTTTGATAATGGGGCGTGGTATTACAACGTTAATTCAGCAAACACCAACCACGCGACATCAGATACGAACCGTTGGGTCCAGGTGCTTTCAGCCTCTGGCACTGCGGGTAGTTATACCAATCCCACGTCGAACACCTACGCGACCGGTGACGCCTTTGCCACCGGCGATTTTATCTATCGCTCGGGCAGCTCGGCATGGTTCCGTTGCATTGCCCCCCAGCCCTACAACTATGGCTCGGGCGATTATTCCAACACCAGCCTGTGGGTCAACGTGGGTGGCAGCCCATCATTTAGTTCTTTCGATATATCCTGGGCCTGGAGAAGCAGTGCCACATATGCCTACAACGACCTGGTCTACTACAGCGCCAGCGGCAGCGGCTCATGGTATCGCTGTAAAGTTGCTTCATCCTCTCATGCCTCGTGGACTGCAGCCGACTGGGAAGACGCCCTCACCGGGCCCATGTGGGCCTGGAATTCAGGGAGCATCAACTACAACTTGGGCCACACCGTTTATTACAGCGCCACCAACAAATGGTACCGCTGTGTCTTCGCGCACCAAAGCACCACTTCCACCACCCCTGACAGCACGACCTATCCCTATTGGAGCACCGATCCCCTCCAATCAAACGCCTGGGATCCCGGCCGGCAGTATGCCGCCAACGACACGGTCAGCTACAATGGCATCTGGTACCTGTGCCATGCCGCCAACTCCGGCACCCCGCCGCCGACCGACACGACCAAATGGTACAGCACGGCCAACTCATCCTATTATTGGAATCCGGCCACCGCCTACTCCGCGTCCACTTCCTTTGTCAGCTATGGCGGAGTCTGGTATCAGTGCCTCGCGGGCAACACGGCCGTCACCCCGAACAACCTGACCGACTGGAAGTCCCTGGGCGCGCCCGTGATCTATGCGGAGGGCACGGCCACGCTGCCGGACAGGAGTCCGGCCATCAAAACCCAATTGCGCGCCACGGTCGACATCGCCCCGCTTTTTCCCAACGCGGCGGGCTCGGCCACGACCTTGAAGGCCGCCAGCAGCAGCACCGCCGGCATTGTCGACAGCTACGACGGCTCGGTCAGCGGCCTCAGCGCCAACGGCAGTACTACCACCAATGCCTACAGCGCTAATGTCGGCTATTCCGCCGTGCTGGCCGCGGCGAATTGCACTCTCAGTACCGACTGCAATATTAACAATACCACCGTGCATGGCTATGTCGCCGCTCCCCCGGCCACCAGCACACCTTATGCCCCGCTTTGGACCAGGGGCGGTTCCGCCACCTTGATTGGGAATAGCCTTCAGAGCGGGGTTCAGCTGACCCAAGTCAGCCGGAGCCCTTATGTCCCGCAGTTTTCCACTCAGCCGGCTGGAGGACTGAACACCAATTGGGCCAGCGTTGCAATTGGCACAGCATTGAATGTTTCCACAGCCATCGTTAACATCGGAATTCCGGGTGCAACAATGCCATCTTGTTACTTCTACAATGGTACCCTTAACATCGGTGGAATTGCTGGATCCATTTCAACTCTGAATATCATCGGGCCAGTAATTCTATATGTTAATTCTGACCTAAATGTGGCTGGTTCCTTGGTTGGTCATGGTGTGATCAAAATTTTTGATTCAGGTTCGGCCGAAATCCATGTTGGCCGCAGCCTGATGGTCGATTCCAATTCATTTGGAATTATCAATTATACACTAGATCCGAAACGACTGGTCCTGATCTGCGACACTTCGGCCAACTCGCTGCAATATTACAATTACACCGGCCTAAACTACCTCTATGGTGTCATCTACGCTCCCAATACGACGGATACCACAGGGTTTAATTTCGGCAATAGCCCGACTACCACCATGTATGGTGCAGTGTCAGCCAATAAGATCAATTACGCAGGCAATGTAACTTTGCACTACGACACCTCCCTCCGCTACGCCGCCATTCCCGGCGTCGACCAGCCCTACACCATCTCCGAGTGGCGCGAACTCACCGACCAGTCCGAGCAGGTCACGCTGCCCTGACCGGCCGGCGCCACACCTACCTTCGGTTCCCCACCGCCCAACGGCGAAAGGCCTTGCGCATTTGAATATAGGGCCCACTTTTCATACATGCAGTTCGCGTGGGACGCAGCCAAGGCCGCCGCCAACCTCGCCAAACACGGCGTGAGCTTCGACCAAGGCACCCGCGTCTTCGCCGATCCTGCCCGCCTGACGGTCGTGGACTCCCGCCACTCCGCCGAGGTGCGCGAAAATACCACGGGCCTCGTGGCCGAAGTCATCCTCCTCACTGTCACCCATACCGACCGCGCCGGCTTTACCCGGCTCATCTCCGCCCGGCGCGCCAGCCGGAAAGAAAGGAAATCCTACCATGCCACTCGTTAAAACCACCCTCGCTGAAATACTCGCCAAACCCATCACCGCATCCGAACGCGCCCGGCTGGCTGCGCTCGCCGCCAGGCCCGACTCGGAAATCGATTTCTCCGACCAGGAGGAAATCACGCCCGAGAAGATCGCCGCCGGGCGTTATCGTCTGGTTGGTCGCGGCGGCTTGCGCCCCGGCGCCGGTCGCAAGCCCACCGGCAACCGCCCGGTGAAGCTGCGGCTGCCGCCCGCCCTCCTCCGCTCACTCCGCGCCGAGGCGCGCCGCCAAGGCACCACGCTCTCCGCCCTCGCCACCGCCCGTCTAGCCGCCCCATGAAAAAACCTCTGCCAGAAACTCACCCGGTGAGACCACCGCCGCCGCTAACCTCGCGGCCCGCTTCGAGGCCGGGCATCGCGTGCTCGACTATTTCAGCCCCGCCCGCGCCTTGCTGCCGCAGGCACCAAGTGGCGTTGACCAAGCCGCGAATGCCGGTGGGTTGACGACACAGACCGTCTGTGGGTGACCGCTTCCATGCCCAGCAAGACCATTTCCCTCGAAACCGACGCCCACGAACGCCTCAAGGCGACCCGCCGCACGGGCGAATCATTTTCCGCCGTCGTCCGCCGCATCACCCTGCTCCCCGCGCATGCCACCGCCCGTGACCTGTTCGCCGATATGAAATCCGGCAAATTTGGCCGCGGCGTGGACGGGAAGGCGGTCAAGCGCGCCGTCGCCGGACGCCGGCGTTCGCGCGAACTTCGCTCCAGCGGACATGCTGTTTGACAGCGAGTTTCTCATTGCCGCCGCCGGCCAGCGGGGAGCCCCGCGCCGGGCGCGGGCCGAAACCTTTTTGCGCACCCACCTCGATGCCCCCTTTACACCTCCCGCATTTGCTGGGCCGAGTTCGCCGAGGGTTGCGTCCACGCAGTCGAGGTTCACACCGCGCGCACCCGGTTCACCGTCATCGAGATCGGCGCCGCCGTGGCGTGGCACGCTTCCCGCATCGCCCGACTGCTGCTCCG
>CAYRDN010000067.1:7770-15922 GCA_964423065.1 uncultured Oleiharenicola sp.
CGCCGCCCCGGGTCGCCCGATAATCCGCCGTCATTGGGTTGCTCCCGGCACGTCTGCGGCTCCGCGGGTTTGACAATCCGGCACCTGTGTTACACCTGTAACACATGACCACGACCGCCACCCTGCGCCTGCCCGTCGCCCTGAAAAAACGGCTGATCGCCGCCGCCCGTCGCCGTGGCCTGACCCTCTCCCGCTACCTGATCGAATCCGCCGAGCGTGCAGCCGACTCCGCTCCCGCAGCCCTGCCGGTCAGTCCCACCACGCTTGAGGTCCTGCGGTTTGTCCGGCCGGAAAACACGATGCCGGAGGACCTGTGATCCCCGATCTCGCCCAGTGGGATGTGGTGCGCGTCCGGATCCGATCCACCGACAAGGATCTGCATCCGGCGGTCGTCATCTCGCGGGTCGATATGTGCCGTGATGAACGCGTGCCGGTCGTCAACGTGCTCTATGGCACCAGCCGCCGTCCCGCCAGTTCCCCCGGCCTCACCGATGTGGTGTTGAACGGGGCCGACGGTCTTGACCGCCCGACTCTCGTCAGTTGCGACCACCTTCACACCGTCACGAAGACCAGCATTGAAATCCGGCTCGGTAAAGTCACCTACGAGCGCCGTCGCGCCTTCAGCCGCACTTTGCACCGTGCCTACGCCCTTCTGTCCTGATGCCATGCGCGTGGCCGGGCGGCTTTGGGAAGGATGCACAATTATTTTTGTGCTTCCTGTGCTTTTTATGGTCCAACTCCGGGTTTGCCACGGGTGGCCGCCTCGTTCCCGATCACCCCTCCCTTCCCTTGCGTCCCGTCATTGACGCCGGCCCATTGGGCTGAATACTGCAAATCAGTGCCTAGTATCTCCACCCTGCGCTTCCACCGCCCCCCCGCCCGCCGGCACCGGGCTATAAATGGGGACGTCAGTCAGCCCAGCTCCGGACCGGGCCCCGCCTCGTGAAATTAACCACCTTGTTCAACCGCAATACCCGGCGGGGCCTGCTGATAGAAATCAACCCCTATCAGGTTCTGGTCGCGGGCATCAGCCGCTTGGACGAGTCCCCCCTGGTCTTCGATTGCGCGGCGGAGTTCGACCGCGACAACGACACCGGCCTGCGCCAGTGGCTCAGTGCCAATTTTGAAAAACAGAACGCCTGGGTGCCCGTCATCTGCGGCTTCGTCCCCCCCGACGGCCTCCTCCAGCGCGAGAGCATCCAGTCCCGCCGGCTGGCCGAGCCGGATTACCTCCCCAACCTCGTCCGGGAACAATACCGGATCGAACACCCGGAAAACTGGAAGCTCGCGACCCTCAGCCAGCTCGAGGGCCTCCCGCTCATCCCCGAGGGCACGCAGCGCCCCGCCCTGATCTGCGGCGTCTCCCACAGCGACGTCCACCAGGTGCAGCAGAACCTGCTCGACCACCGCCTGCTGCCCTTCCGCCTCGAGATGGGCATCCTGCCGCTCCTCGGCGTCATCTTCGACTACAAGACCCGCCGCAACGACAAGCGCGCCGTCGTCGTCGTCAACATCGAGCAGGAGCACACCGTCGCCTACATCCTCGGCAAGGAGGGCGTCCACACCTCCGGCTCCGTCCGCCACGGCTTCGCCTCCATCGTGCAGGCGGCGCGCAAGGAATTCGGGCTCACCCACGCCGGCGAGGTGCGCGAACGCCTCCAGATGGCCGACGAGGAACTGCTCCTCCGCGCCACCAAGTTCGTCCGCGCCATCGGCCGTGACCTCAAGCCGCTGGTCGATTCCTACGAGATGACCACCGGCCAGCCGGTGGGCGAGATCTACTGCGCCTACCTCCCGCCCGCCCTGTCCTGGATCACCGAGCCGCTCGCCCAGGTCGTCGGCCGCACCCCTTTCGTCATGGATTGCATGGAATGGCTGCCCACCGTCAACCTGGCGGTGAGCGAAGGCGTCGCCCCCTTCGGCTCGCACTGGCTCGGCGCGCTCAGCCTCGTGGCCGACCTGCCGGGCCCGCGCCTGGACAAGGCGCCCAAGGAGGACGCCACCCACCAGGGACCGTGGCACATCGACTGCCGCCTCTCCGCCCAGCTGCCCAGCGGCGACCTGGTCCGCCGCCGGTTCCTGTCCAACGCCATCGCGGCCACCCTCGCAGCCTGCACCGTCATCGTCATGTTCTGGCAGCTCTATGTCAGCGGCACCCTCCGTTCCGAGATCGACTACTGGCAGGATCAGGTCGCCGGGCACAAGAAGCAGTATGCCGAGCTGAACCTGGCCACCCGCAAGCTCGACGCCCTCGTCGCCCGGCTCGATGGCGCCTACGACCTGATGGGCGGGCCTTACAAAGTCACCGACCTCATCCTCAGCTTCGGCCGCACCCGGCTGCCGCAGATGAGCATCGCCAGCATCAGCGGCTTTCCCAACGGCGTGTCCGTGCGCGGCACGCTGCGCGAGCCCTCTGAAAAGGGCGCCCAGACCCTGCGCCGCTACGTCGAGACCCTCCGCCATGATCCCGCGATCGGCCCGGTCTTCGCCAGCATCGCCCTCGTCTCCATCGAGCGCGCGGACACCGCCGACACCCTGACCTTCGAGATCGCCTGCAAGCTGAAGGGGGCCCAGCCATGAACGCCGCCCTCCAGCAGTTCCTCGCCTTCGTCCGGCGCAACCCGACCATCGTGGCCAGCATCAGCATCATCGTGATCATGGGCGCCGCCACCTTTTATCTCTGGCACCGGCAGCAGGACCTCACCTACGAGCACGACGAGATCCGGCACAACGGCGAGGACATGCTCCAGGCGCTGACCAGCCACGCCCGGGTCAACACCGAGATCGACACGGTGAAGGCCGCCCTCGACCGCATCGACAAGAACCTCATCAACGAGGGCGATCTCGCGGAAAACCTCGGCTATTTCTACCAGATCGAGACGGCCAGCCACATGAGGTTCACGCAGGTGACCCAGCTCAGCTCCCAGCCGCAGGCCGCGGACAGCGCCTACAAGGCCGTCCCCTTCTCCCTCCGGGCCTCCGGCTCCTACCGCCAGATCATGCGCCTGCTGCGCGAACTCGAGACCGGCCCGCGCCTCCTCCGGATCCGCACCTACTCCCTCGCCGGGAGCGACGGCGACGCCGACCTCGTCTCGCTGGAACTCACCGTCGAACTCCTCGCCCGCCCATGAGCCCCCGCCGCACCCGCGCCCTCGCCACCGCCCTCGCCGCCGCCCTGCTCCTGGCGGCCGGCCCGGCCCCGGCCGCCCCCGCGAAGGCCGAATCCGCCACGGCCGCCGCCCTGAAGAAAATCTCGGACCGCTACGCGCTCACCAAGTCGCGGATCGCCGCCCTGCTCGACCAGCGGACCAACCCCGCGCCGCTGCCCGCCTCCCCGCCGAATCCCTTTTACCGGGCACCGGCGATCGCGCCATCGGACAACGGCCCGACCACCCCCGCCGAGGTGGCGCCGGTGCCCTCGGCGCCGGACAGCACCGACGAGGGCACCCTCGCAAAGTTCGTCGCCAGCCTCAAGGTCAACGGGTTTGTCGTGCTCAACGGCGTGCAGCGCCTGACCATCAACCAGACCCTGTGCAAGGCGGGCGATGTCCTGCCCGCCGGCACCAAGGACCACCCGGTTTACATCCAGGTGGTCGCCATCACGCCGGACGAACTCACCCTCGGCCTCAACGACGCCCAGCAGAAGATCCGGCTGAGGAAGTAGGGGGCCGGCCCGCTGCGTTTGCTTGTGGGCGGAGTGCCCCCACCCCCAGCCTGGCTGTTCCCCGCCGCGCCCCCGCCGCCTGAAATCCGCGCCCTTGTCACCCAATGGGTGACAAGGGCGCCCCGCCGATCTCCCGTTCCAGCTGCGCGAGGAAGGCCCGCAGGAATTCCGTCCGCGCCCGGGCCTCGCGCCGGCCGCTCGCCGTCTGCATCGTGCCCTCGAGCTTCAGCAGCTTGGCATAGAAATGATCCAACGACCACGCCCGGTCGTCCGGCGCGCGTTCCCCGCAAAACGGATCCTCCGGCGCATGCAGCGGCCGCCCCAGCGCGCCGCCGAGCATCAGGCAGCGCGCCAGTCCGACCGCCCCGATCGCGTCGAGCCGGTCGGCGTCCTGCACCACCTTCGCCTCAATCGTGCGCGGCGCGAGCCCCGCGCTGAAGCTGTGCGCCTCGATCGCGTGCGCGATCTCCAGCCGCAGTTCGACGGCAGAATCCCACTCGCCCAGCCACGCCACCGCCTGCGCCGCCGCCAGATGCGAGGCCCGGGCGCGCCGCGGCGAATCCTTCGGCACCGTCACGCAGTCGTGCAGCCACGCTGCCGGCACCACCACGTCCAGCCGGGCGCCCTCGGCCACCGCCAGCCGCCGGGCGTTGGCCACGACCCGCCGCACGTGCCCGGCATCATGCGCCGCGTCGCCCGCCAGCGCGGCGACCGCCGCGGCGCAGCGTTGTTCGATTTCGGCGAGGACGGCGGCCATGCCGCGAGCAAAGGCACCGGGAACCCGCGCGGCAAGCCCTGGAGGGACGCCGGCCGGTCCACCCTGAGTTCGCACTCGCCCTCCCGCCCGCCGGCCCTTCACATCGGCGCTTCATGCCCGCATCTCCCGCCGCCACCGACGAAGCCCCCTGGCGCGCCGGGCTGCACTGCGCCCGCGCCCTCCTCGTCCCGGGCCTGGTGCTCCAGGCCGCCGCCCTGGCGCTGGTGCTTTCCTGGTACTTCCTGCCGGCCGCCCACGACGTGTTCACACGGCTCGCGGTGTGGCGCACGGCGGGCGGCTACCTGTTCTCAGCGCTGGCGAGCGCCCTGTGCGGCGGTGTGCTGCCCTTCCTTTATCTGCGGCTCAATCCGGCGACGCGCGCCGCCAACCCGTGGCCGCTCCTGTTTTTCTACACTTTTTTCTGGGCGTGGAAGGGCGCGGAGGTCGACCTGTGGTACCGCACGCTGGCCCATGTGTTCGGGAATGCCACGACCCCGGCCACCATCATCCCCAAGGTCCTGGCCGACCAGTTTGGCTTCAATCCGCTCTACGCCGCGCCGGCGGGCAACCTCATCTACGCCTGGAAGGACGCCGGCTTCCACTGGGCGCCCGTTGCGGCCGACCTGCGCGCGGGCCGCTGGTATGCGCGCCGCGTGCTGCCGGTGTTGCTGACCGTGTGGGCGCTCTGGATCCCCGTGGTCTGCTGCGTCTATGCCCTGCCGGCCGCGCTGCAGATCCCGCTCTTCAACGTCGTGCTCTGCTTCTGGTCGCTGCTTTTCGCCCACCTCCTGGCCCGGCAGAGCCGCGGTGAAATCTGACCCCCTGGTTACCGTCGAAGCCTTGTATTCGCGCCGGACGGTCGCATCCTTCCCGGCGGTCGCATTTGAAATAAACCGCGTCCCGCCTACTCTCACTGCCAGATGAATCTGCCCCGCCTGCCCGCCCTGAGCCTGTCGAACGGGCTGCTCCTGCTGCTGCTCCTGCCATCGCTGGCCCCCGCCGCCGAGTCCCGGCCGGTGATCAAGGGCGCCGTCACCGCCACCCTGCTGTCGGACGCCGCCAGCATCGAGCCGGGCCGGCCCTTCACCGTCGCCCTGCGCCTGCAGCACGAGCCGCACTGGCACAGCTACTGGATCGCCCCCGGCACCGGCTACGCCACCGCGCTGACCTGGACCCTCCCCCCCGGCTTCAAGGCCGGAGACCTCCAGTGGCCCACCCCTCACGTCGTGCTCGACAGCAGCGGCAAGATCACGGGCAACGGTTACACGGATGAGGTCTGCCTGCTGGTCACCCTGACGCCGCCCGCGGAACTCGCGCCGGGCAGCGAAGTGAAACTCTCGGCTGCCGCCGAATGGCTCATGTGCAAGGATGTCTGCATGCCCGGCGACGCGAAGCTGGCGATCGCCTTCCCGGTCGTCGCGGCCGGCGCGGCGCAATCCGACGCCGCCTGGACCGCCGTCATCGCCGCGACGCGCGCCCGGCTGCCCCAGCCCGCCACGGGCTGGAACCTCGCCGCCACGCGCACGGCCACGACCGCCACCCTGCGCCTCACGCCCGGACCCGGCACCACGCATGTGCCGGCGGACCTGCATTTCTTCTCCGCCGACGGCTACGCCGACTACGCCAAGCCCGAGACCATCCGCCCCGAAAACGGCGGCTGGGTGCTCGGGCTGCCGATCGATGCCACCGCCGACCAGCACACCGCCCGGCTCACCGGCGTGCTCGCCTCCGCCAACGGCTGGACCGACGGCGCCGGCTACGCCGGCCTCGCCGTCGATGTCGCGTTCGGCGATCCCCAGGTTTCAGTTCTCAGGTCTCAGGTCTCTGCCGCCTCCCCGCTCCCCGCTCCCGGCTCCCTGCTTGCGACGCTGCTCCTCGCCTTCACCGGCGGCATGATCCTCAACCTCATGCCCTGCGTCTTCCCCGTGCTCGGCATCAAGATCCTCGGCTTCGTCAACCAGTCCGGCCACGACCGGAAAAAGATCACGGCCCACGGCCTGGTCTTCGCGCTCGGCGTGCTGCTCTCGTTCTGGACGCTCGCCGGCGTGCTGCTGGCGCTGCGGGCCGGCGGGTCGCAGCTTGGCTGGGGCTTCCAGCTGCAGTCGCCGGGCTTCGTCTTCGGCATGGCGGTGTTCCTCCTCATCTTCGCCCTCAACATGAGCGGGCTCTTCGAGGTCGGCCTCGCCGCCACCGGCGTCGGCGGCGGACTGCAGATGAAGGAAGGTTATGCCGGCTCGTTCTTCACCGGCGCCCTCGCCACCCTCGTCGCCACGCCCTGCAGCGCGCCCTTCCTCGCCCCGGCGCTCGGCGCCGCGCTCTCGCTCTCCGCGGGGCAGTCCTTCCTCGTCTTCACCGCCATCGCGGTCGGGCTCGCGCTGCCCTACCTGCTGCTCTCGATCTTCCCGTCGGCCGTCAGGCTCCTGCCCAAGCCGGGCGCGTGGATGGAGACGTTCAAGCAGTTCATGGCCTTCCCGCTCTACGCGACCGTCGGCTGGCTGCTCTGGGTGCTCGCGGGCCAGACGAAGGACGACGACAATGCGCTGCTCCTGATTGCCTTCGGCTTCGTCCTCGTCGCGATGGCCGCGTGGGCCTACGGCCGCTTCGGCCAGGCCCACGGCAAGCCGGCGCGGCAGCTGGCCGGCCGCGTCTTCGCCGCCGCCCTGCTGGCCGCGGGACTCTGGACCGGCTGGCCGAAGACCGCCGAGGCCGCGCCGGCCGGCAGTTACCAGGTATCGTGGGAAAAATGGAGCCCCGCCGCCATCACCGCCGCGCAGGCCGCGGGCAAGTACGTGTATGTGGACTTCACCGCACGCTGGTGCGCCACCTGCCAGACGAACAAGGCGGCGGTCTTCCACAACGACCCGGTGCTGGCCGAGCTGAAAAAACGGGACGTGGTGCTGCTCCGGGGCGACTGGACCAACCGCGACCCGCTGATCACCGCCGAGCTGGCCCGCTGGCACCGCTCCGCCGTGCCCTTCAATCTCATCTACGCCCCCGGCCGGCCCGAACCGGTCGTGCTGCCCGAGCTCCTGACCCCCGAGCGCGTGCTCGCCGCCTTCGCCGAGGCCGCGGCGAAGTAGTTGGAAGCAAGCGGGTAAATTCTAAAGTAGCACCGAAAATATTGAAGTAGCTCGCTTCAAAATTGCACCGGAGCGATTCCTAGAACCGTGGCGTCAGGGGGGTATTTCTAGGCGTTGCGCTGTAGCACCGGTTTAGGCCATGGCCTCATAAGACACAAAAAAACTAGGTGGGCTGCTTCTTGCGAGTATCGAATACCGACAGAAGACAGCCCAAGAGCGACACCGCCAGCATGGCCAGAACGATCATGCCGCCTGGCGCCTCTGGAGCGCGCGGTATCGGGTAGAGCAATGCCAGGACCTTCTGTCCAGCGAGCAGGACGAGGAGGACGAGATAAATCAGCGGCACCATCGCCCGGTAGCGCACGAGTGCCAATACGCCTATCAGGCAAATAAGGACATTGAGAAAACACAGCAAGCGGAAGACATACGTGAATGCCGCTTGTGCCGGGGCGTTGAACGTGTCGAACAGAATACCGTCAGGTCCGCGAATGACTAGAACCGGATCGACTAGACCCATTATGGTCTGCGCCAGGCGGAGAAACAACATCAAACCGAGAATCACCAGCGCCAGCCAATGCCCATGATAAGCGTTTCCGAACTGTTTTGGAAAAAGACGACTGAACATATGACATTCCTCAGTGTTACGGCCTA
>CAYRDN010000068.1:0-15902 GCA_964423065.1 uncultured Oleiharenicola sp.
TGGACCAAGGTCCAACCCTACGCGGACTGTGGAATGACTGCCGTGTTATTTTAATTGCCTTGGCGGCGCGCGGCGTGCGCCCGGGCGACCGCGATGTATTTTTCCGCCCAGCCCCGCAAGCCGGACTGCTCGGCCGCGGTCAGTGGCCTGACGACCTTCGCCGGTGATCCGCGGATCATCGAACCCGGTGGCGCGACAAAACGCTGCGTGACCAGGGCGTTCGCGCCGACGATGCAGCGGTCGCCGATCTTCGCGCCGTCGAGGATGGTCGCCCCCATGCCGACGAGGCATTCGTCGCCGATCTCACAAGCGTGGATGATGGCGGCATGCCCGATGGTGCAAAACCGTCCGACCTTGACGCCATGATCATCCGCCAGGTGCACCATGGTCAGGTCCTGGACATTGCTGCCCTCGCCGATCTCGATCGCGTTGATGTCGCCCCGCAGCACGCAGCCGTACCACACGCTGCTCAGGGCCCCGAGCTTGACTGCCCCGAGCACGGTGGCGTTGGGGGCGACAAACGCCGCCTGCACCGTGTCGGGCTGCTGTCCTAGAAAACGGGCCAACCGCTCGGAGATATCCATGCCGCAGCCTAAGGCCCCCGCCCGCCCCAGGCCAAGCCTGCAGAGTCAGACGGTCTTGTGATCGTCGCGCCGACCCAGCCTGCCGCCGGCCAGCCAGACCACGATCCCCACCACGCAAATTACCGCCACCGCCAGCGCGGCGATGATCGCGCCGAGAACCAGGATGCTGTCGATCAGTCTCATGTGGTATCCGTGATGACGGGCATGCCCGCGGCCGAGTTACAAGGCCACGGCATAACCGCCGGCGCGGCGCCATCATGCTGGTTTGACCAATCCTTAACACCGGGCCGGGACCCGGAGTGCACCTCAGACCACGATGCCGGCGATGGTCGCGGAAAGATACGAGGCCAGCGTGCCGCAGAGCAGGGCCTTCAGGCCAAGCTTGGCCAGGTCGGCCCGGCGTTCCGGCACGAGGGCGCCGATGCCACCGATTTGCATGCCGACGCTGCTGAAGTTGGCGAAGCCGCAGATGGCGATGCTCACGATGAGCAGCCCTTTTTCCGTGATGATCGGCACGGCCTTGTCGGTGAGGCTCTTGAAGGCCACGAATTCATTGATCGTGAGCTTCTGGCCCAGCAGGGTGGCCACGTTGTTGACGTCGGCGCCGGGCACGCCCATCGCCCACGCCATGGGGTAAAACAATTTCCCGAAGATCCAGTTGAGGGTCAGGTCGAAATGGGGATTAAAGATATGCCCGACGGCCACCATGATCCAGTCGATGCACGCGATGACGGCGATGAAGCCGATGAGCATGGCGATGACGTTCATCGCGATCCTGAAGCCGTCGCCGGCGCCGTGCGAGATGGCGTCGATCACGTTGGTGTAGTCGCTCCTCACCTCGAGCTTCACCACCCCCATGGTCTGGCTCTCCTCGGTCTCGGGAAAGACGATCTTGGCGATGACGAGCGCGCCGGGCGCGGCCATGAGGCTGGCCGTGATGAGTTTCGGCGCCAGGTCCAGGCCGGCCTGCAGGCCCATGTTGACGTACACCACGAGGATGCCGCCCGCGATGCACGCCAGGCTGCCGCTCATCGAGGCCAGCAGCTCGCTGCGGGTCATGCCCGCGAGGTAGGGCCGGATCATCACCTGCGCCTCGACCTGCCCGACCAGCGCGCTGGCCACGTTGCTCAACGCCTCCGCCCCGCTGACGCGCATGATGAAGTTCATCGCCCGGGCCACCACGGCCACGATCCGCTGCATGAGGCCGAAATGGTACAGCACCGCCACCAGCGCGCAGACGAGGATGATGGTCGCCGTGACATTGAAGGCGAAGACAAACCCGCCCGCCATGTAATTGCCGATCCGGCCGGGCGCCTGCTCGACCGCGATGCCGCCGTAGACGAACGACGCGCCGGCGCGGGCAAACTGCTCGAGCAGCCCGATGCCCCGGCCGACCAGCTGGAAAAAACGCGCCACCGGCCCCACATGGAAGATCAGCAGCGCGATCACCACCTGGAGCGCGATGCCCGTCAGCACGAGCCGGTGGTTGATCCGGCGCCGGTTGTTGGAAAACAGCAGGGCCAGGCCGAGGATGAGCGCGATGCCGAGCAAGCCTTGTAGACGTTCCATGGGGTTGATTGCGAGGGGAAGGGTGTGGTCGGACGCCGGACGGTGACAGTTCCGGCGGAAGCTGCGGGAAAGCCGCCGGCAATTCAATCCCAGACCGCGGGGCCCGGCGGGCCCAGCCTTCCCTAAGTCGTGTCTTCACATTGGCCTTGTGGGCCAGCGAGCATGCTCGCGCCTTAGCTGCCGGCCTCGGTGAGCCCGGTCCGGGCCCGGGGGCCGGCAACCCCGTGACCAACGCGGTTGACTCCGCAAACGGGCTGATCGGTGCATTTCCGCTGAAATTCAGCCCGATCCGCCACCCGCGCCCGGGACAGGCTGCCGCGTGGTGTATTTGCCTTAATGAGCATTAGCCTGGTCCGATAGGAAGGAGAGTTTCCGGAAACATTTCCGGCAACCGTCCGCCCCATGCCACCTGTCGCCGCCCTATCGGATCAACTCGACCAGACCGCCGCCATCCGCTCGGCCATCGGTCAGGCCTTGGCGGCGCGCAACCTGAAGCTGCCGGTGCTGCCGCACGTGGCGGGCCGGGTCATGACCCTGACCCAGGACCCGAATGCCGACCTGGCCGATCTCTCCAGCCTGATCCACCAGGACCAGAGCCTGGCGGGCAATGTGGTGCGCATCGCCAACTCCGCGGCCTATTGCACGGGCGAACCCATCGTCTCGCTCCGCCAGGCCGTCATGCAGCTCGGCATGACCACGCTGAGCGAGATCGCGATCGCCGCCTGCCTGCAGGGCGATGCGCTCACGGCCCCGGGCTATGAGCGCCTGCGCAAGGAGATGCTCGCCCATGCCTTCGTGTCCGCCGGCTTCGCCAAGGAACTCGCCCGCTGCCGCCGGAGCAACGTCGAGGTGGCCTTTCTCTGCGGTCTCCTGCACACCATCGGCCTGCCGGTGGGTCTGGCGACCATCGCCCGCCTCGGCAACGGCCGGGTGCAGCGGCCGGGTGAAACCGAGGCGCTCGGTCTCGCGCGGGAATTTCAAAAGGAAATCGCGGAGGTCGTCACCGCGGAATGGAAGATGCCGCGCGAGGTCCAGGTCGTGGCCGTGCACCATCAGGATCCGGAGGCGGCACCCGCCTTCGTCGACGAGACGAAGTTCACGGCCCTGGCCGGCCGCCTGGCGGGTTGGTTCCTCAAGCCGGACGGCACCGCCCGTGAAACCCTGCAGACGCTGCCGGTCTGGGCGGAATTGAACCTCTACCCCGACGAGGTCGAGGCGGTGTTCGACCGCGGCCGCGTCCTGGTCGCCTCCCTCCCCGCCCTCACGGGCCGCACCGCATGAGCGACGCGTACGATCTCGTGGTCATCGGGAGCGGTCCCGGCGGCCAGAAGGCCGCCATCCAGGGGGCCAAGGCCGGCTGGCGCGTCGCCGTGGTCGAGCGCGAGCGCAAGGTCGGCGGCGCCTGCGTCTACACCGGCACCATCCCGAGCAAGACGCTCCGCGAGGCGGCCCTGACCCTGCTGGCGGTCAAGCGCTCGGCCGAATTCCTCCACTGCGAGATGAACGCCCAGACCAAGATCTCCAGCCTGATGCACCGGCTGGATGAGGTCCTTGTCGCGCACGGCCGCTTCATCCGGGGTTTTTTCAAGGACAACGGCGTCACCATGCTGCACGGCCGGGCCCGGCTCATCGATGCCCGGACCGTCGAGGTGCAGGCCGTCGACGGCTCGCGCTCGCGGCTCACCGCCCGCCACATCGTGCTGGCGACCGGCTCGCGGCCGCGCAACCCGCCGAACGTCCCCGTCGACCACGAGTCGATCCTCGACAGCGATTCCATCCTGAGCATGCAATATCTCCCGCGCTCGCTCACCGTGCTGGGCGGCGGCGTGATCGCGACGGAATACGCCACCATCTTCTCCCTGCTCGGCGTCAAGGTCACCATGGTCGACCCCGGCCCGCGCCCGCTGGGCTTCCTCGATCCGGAGCTGGTGGACCGCTTTCTCCAGCATTTCACCACCCACGGCGGCGTCTGGCGCGGCCGGCAGACCGTCGAGGCCGTCAGCGTCGGCCGGCTGGGCGAGGTCGTCACCACCCTGGTGGGCGGCGAGCGCCTGGTGAGCGACAAGCTGCTGTGCGCCCTCGGCCGCTCGGCCAACGTGGAGCACCTCGGGCTCGCCGAGGCCGGCATTCTCCAGGGCAAATACGGCGTGGTCGCCGTCGACGGACACTACCGGACCAACGTGCCGGGCGTCTACGCGGTCGGCGACGTCATCGGGCCGCCCGCCCTCGCCTCCACCTCGATGGAACAGGGCCGGCGCGCGGTCTGCCACGCCCTTGGGCGCGACCCGGGCCTGGCGTTCGCGGTCGTGCCGATCGGCATCTATGCCGTGCCCGAGATTGCCAGCGTGGGCCTGACCGAGGCGCAGGTGCGGGAAAAACACGGCGGCGTCATCGTCGGCCGCGCCGATTTCTCCGAGGTCGCCCGGGCCCACATCGCCGGCAACCACAGCGGCATGCTGAAGCTGCTGACGGCCCCGGACGGGGGCCGGCTGCTGGGCGCCCATGCCGTCGGCGAGGGCGCCACCGACCTGATCCACGTGGGCCTGATGGCCATCCTCAACGGCAACGACGTCTCCGTGTTCCTCGAGAACATCTTCAACTTCCCCACCCTCGGCGAGGCCTACCGCATCGCGGCGCTGAACCTGCGCAACCAGGTGGCGTCCTACCCGGCCGCGGTCGCGGCCGTGGGCTGAGCGGTGATTCCTGGAGCCGCGGCGACCCCGCCGCGGCTCCAGCAGAGAACACGCCTCCGTTGAATTTTTCGGATAAACTTCATCCGCCTCTGTCCGATTGATCAGGTAACGCCATGTCTCCCCCCACCCCCAAGGATTTTGATTCGGTCCCGCCGCCCCGGCACCACCGGCGCGGTCCGGAGCGCGACATCACGTGGGACCGCCCCGTCTTCCGGCCGCCGTTGCTTGCGAACCCGCGGGTGATCTTCGATCCCCTCCCGTTCACGGCCTACCGCGTGACCTCCTGCCCGCGTCACGCCGCCGGGCACTGAGCCGGGCACGGGAAAGTTCCCCGCCGGCGCGCCGCTGGCCGACGCCCTGAGCCATCCGCCTGATCCCGCGGGCGGATTCCAGGCCGGCCGCCTCACGTCCTGTTCGTGCCCTGCAGCGCGCGCTGCACGGCGCGGGCGAGCTCGTCCAGCGTGAAGGGCTTGTTCAGCAGCTCCACGTGGCTGAGCCGGTCGAGGGTCTGTGCGGAGACCTTGGTGAAATGGCCGGACATCAGCACCGCCTGCAGCCGCGGGTTGATCTGGTGCACCGCCTCGATCAGGTCGTTGCCCTTCAACCCGGGCATGGTCTGGTCCGTGACCAGCACGTCGCACGCGGATGGGTCGGCCTTGATGGCTTCCAGGCACGGCAGGGCGGAATCGAACGTGACGACCTTGTAGCCCAGCCGCTGCAGGGCGATGCCGGCGAATTTCGCGACCACCTCCTCGTCGTCCACCAGGTAGACGACGTCGCCCTGGCCCTGCGGGATGAGGGCGCTCGGCTGGCTCAGCGTCTCGGGGTCGCTGATCCCCTCCGGCAGGTAGATGTGGAACGAGGTGCCGACGCCGACGGTGCTCTCGACCTCGATGCCGCCCAGGTGGCTGCGGACGATCCCGTGGACCACCGACAGGCCCAGCCCGGTGCCTTCGCCGGGTTTCTTGGTGGTGAAGAAGGGGTCGAAGATGCGCTTCAGCGTCGCCTCGTCCATGCCCTGGCCCCAGTCGCTGACGGTCAGGCAGACATAGCGTCCGGCCGAGAGCCCGCCGAGGGCGGACGCCCGGGTGGCGTCCATCTGCGTGAGTTTCAACGTGAATTTCAGCACCCCGCCGCGCTCGCCCATGGCCTGCGCGCCGTTGGAACCGAGGTTGAGCAGGACCTGGTGGAGCTGGGTGCTGTCGGCGAGGACACGGGGCAGGTCCGGCTCGATGTCCGCCTGGATCTGGATGGTGGAGGGCAGGGTGGCGCGCAGGAACCGCTGCGCCTCGCCGACCAGCAGGCCCAGGTCGATGGGCATGCGCTCGGGGGATTCCTGCTGGCGGCTGAAGGTGAGGATCTGCTCGACCAGCTGCCGCGCCCGCATGCTGGCCTGCCGGGCTTCCGCCAGGTAGCCGCGCACCTGGTGGTCCTCGGGCAGCACATCCGCGGCGAGATCGTGGTAGCCCATGATGCCCGTCAGGAGGTTGTTGAAGTCGTGCGCGATGCCGCCGGCGAGGGTGCCGAGGGTTTCCATCTTCTGCGCCTGGAACAGCTGGGTCTCGAGCTGGCGGCGCGATTCCTCCGCCTCATGGCGGGCCGTGATGTCCTGGAACGCGCCATACAGCCGAACCCGGCGCCCGTTGTGCGCCTCGGCCCGGCCGAGGGTGCGCACCCAGATGCGCCGGCCGGTGGCGGTGATCAGCGGCAGCTCGACATCGTAGGGTGCGCCGTCGACCAGGCAGCGCTGGAAGGCCGACCGCAGAACCGGCCGCATCTCGGGCGCGAAGAATTCCATCGCGGGCTCGACCTGCGGCACATAGTCGTCCGGCACCTCATGGATGCGCCGCACGCTGTCGGACCAGTAGAGGGTGTGGTCACGCAGGTCGTATTCCCAGCCGCCGATCATGGCCAGCCGGCCGACGTGGTCGGCCAGTTCCTGGTTCCGGCGCAGGGTCTGCTCGAGGTGCTTGCGGGCGGAGATGTCGCTGAGCGTGCCGACCATGCGCCGGGCGCGGCCGGTGCTGTCGCGCGCCACCACCTTGCCGCGGCCGAGCACCCATTTCCATTCACTGGACTTGGTCAGGATGCGGTGCTCCGCCGAGTAGAGGGCAGTCCGGCCCTGGAGGTGGGAGTCGCGCGCCGCCATCGCCTCCGGGATGTCGTCCGGATGCACGCGGACCATCCAGCTGCGGTCGTCCTGGTGCAGTTCATCCAGCGCAAATCCGAGGATCTCGGCGTAGCGCAGGTCGTAAAAGATGTTTCCGTTCGCCATGTTCCAGTCCCACACGCCGTCGTTGGTGCCGGCGAGCGCCAGCTGCCACCGCTGCTCGGCGAGGCGCAGGGCGTCCTGCATCTCCTTCTCGCCCGTGACGTCGCGATCCATGCCGACGGCGCGGATCAGCCCGCCGGCGGCATCGCGCCGCAGGTGCCCGTGGCTCTCCACGTGGCGGATGATGCCGGCGGGGGTGACGATGCGGAACTCATGGTTGAACTCGTCGCCGGAATCCAGCGTCGCGGTCAGGCCGGCCTCGGCCTTCGCCCGGTCGTCCGGGTGGACAAGGCGGAGCCAGGCGGCCGTCGTGCCGTCAAACTCGTCCGGCCGGATCCCGTAGATCTCGCACAGGCGCGCGTCCCAGAATAATTTTCCGCCCAGCACGTCGCGGTCCCATACCCCGTAGCCGGAGGCCCGCAGCGCCAGCTGGAGCCGCTCGGTGTAGGCGTGCAGCTGCTCACGCTGCAGGTGCTCCGCAGTGATGTCGCGGTTCAACCCGATCACCCGGAGCGGGCGGCCGCCCTCGTCCCGCTGGAGGTAGCCCCGGGCCTCGAGGTGGCGGGTGGCGCCGTCCGCCGGCCGGATGATCCGGAATTCCATGTCGAAGCGCGACTCGTTCCGGATGACGAGGGCGGTGAAGATCTGCCCGGCCTTCTCCAGGTCTTCCGGGTGGACGCAACGGCGCCAGCTGTCGCGGCTGCCGTCGAAGTCGGCGGGCGGCAGGCCGTAGATCTCGAACATGCGCGCGTCCCAGGTCATGCGGCCCGACCGCACGTCGACCTCCCAGACGCCGTAGCCGGAGAAGAGCAGCGCCAGCTGCAGCCGCTCGGTCAGGCCCTGCAGCTGCTGCTGGGACTCGCGGTATTGCGTGATGTCGGTCAGCACCACGATGAAGTTCACGATCGCCCCGGCCTCGTTGCGCACGGGCTCGATGTCGAGGATCTGCCAGTAGGAGCGGCCGTCCTTGGAGTAGCTCAGGATTTCCTCGTAGCAGGATTCCCCCTGCTGGAAGGCCAGGCTGACGCGCCGCGCGGTCTCGGTGTCGGTGTCCGGGCCGCGGAGGAACTGCGCGGGCTGGCGGCCGACCGTCTCGTCCAGTCCGTAGCCGGACATGTGTTCCCACGCCTTGTTGACCCACTCGATGCAGCCCCGGGCGTCGGCGATGATGACGCCGCTGGTCGTGTGGCTGGCGACGAGCGAGAGCTGGGTGTTGACGCGGGCGGCCGCGTGCAGGTGGCGGTTGGCCTCCTCCAGCTCGCGGGTGCGCACGGCCACCTGTTCCTGCAGGCCGGCGGCCTGCTGCTGCAGCCGGGCGAGCAACCGGGCCTGTTCATCCTCCGCGGCCTCGCGCTGGACCTGCAGGCGGCCCGCGAGGCGGGCGGCCTGCAGGGTGATCAGGGTGCCGGCCAGCATGTACACCGCGGTGAAAAGCGCCATGCCCTCGCGCTCGTCCAGGGCGCGGTAGCCGGTGAGGTGAAGCCGCAGCACGCCCAGCACGGGCGGTAGCAGGAGCATCAGCAGGATCATCCGCCGCGCAAACAGGCCGACGACATTGTCGGCGGTGAAGACCCGCATGAAATCGTCCTGCGGCCGCAGCGCCAGCAGGCCGAAGCCCAGCAGCAGGTGCCCGAGGGCGGGTTGCAGGGCCATGCGGACGGGCTCTTCGGACCCAACCGCGACCGGCAGGCCGAACAAGGTCGCCAGCACGGAGATCACCGCCACCACCAGGACGCCGATGGCCAGCCAGACCGGCCAGACCAGCCGCCGCCGCTGGGCGGAGTCGCCCGTGAGGAGCAGCGCCAGGCTGCCGAGGATAAAGGCCATGCTGGTGCCCAGGGCCATGAAGCCCGGGTCGCTCCGGGTGCCGTCGCCGGAGGGGAGATAAAGATGCCGGAGGGTCAGGACGGTGCTCCCGGCGCCCATGATGATAACCAACGCCGCCAGCCAGCGGTCCGCCCGGCGCAGGCGCGGCAGCGGCCGGCTTTGCAGGATGAGGGCCCCGCCCATCAGGGCAAAGCAGAGGGACGAGGGGAAGTTCAGACCCAATCCCTTGGCCAGCGCGGGGCTGACGACGGCTGCCGCGGCGGCGGCCAGCACCACGCCGCCGCAGACCGCCGGTACGCGGTGCAGGAAGCCAGGGGCATGATTTCGGGCGGGGGTGACAGGCATGCTGATACCGAGGAGAGAACCCGGGCCAACAACCCTGCGGCATCGGTCCGCCAGCGCGAGAAATTTGTCAACGACTCACAATTTTTTCAGCTAAAGATTTCCCGCCTCCGGCCGACGGGCGGGCAACCGCGGGCGAGGTCGCCCGCGCTCCAGCCGTACCGGCCGGTAACTCTTCGAAAAATGGAGCCACGGCGGCCCCGACATGGCTATCCTCCCGGCCAAGCTGCTTCAACGGCTCGGACCCACCACCCTGCCAGTTCGCCTGTTGACAGCGGCCGCGCCATTTCTACGTTTGGCCCCTTTCCCCCATGATCACCTGGATCCAGCGCTACTTCCATAAGCACATCAAATTCGTCTTCATTCTCATCCTGGCGACCATGGCCATTCCGCTGGTCGTGATCTTCAGCCCGTCCTCCGGGGCCGGCCGCACGGGCAACCGGATCAACGAGCGCCTCTTCTTCAACGTCAACCTCGGCAATGAGGCGCAGGCCGGCCGGGTCTTCACCGACGGCAGCCTCAGCGCCCAGCTCAAGGCCGGCTACAACGCCCTCCAGGGCGCCCAGGTCCAGCAATACGCCCTCCAGCGCATCGCCGGCCTCGCCGTGAGCGACGAACTCCACCTCCCCGCCCCCACCGCCGACCAGGTGGCCCGGTATGTCACCACCCTCCGCGCCTTCCAGAATGAGTCCGGCCAGTTTGACCAGCTGCGCTACACCGCCTTCGCCGATTCCCTCAAGACCAGCAAGAGCATCACCACGGCCGACGTCAACCGCGTGCTCCGCGACGACACCCGTCTCGACCAGCTGGCCAAGATCGTCGGCGGCCCGGGCTATGTGCTCCCCCGCGACATCCGCGAGCAGCTCATCCGCGGCGAATCCGCCTGGACGGTGCAGGTCGCCACGCTCGACTACGCCGCGTTCAACCCGGCCATCGCCACCGGCGAGGACGCGCTGAAAAAATTCTTCGAGGAAAACGCCTTCCGCTACGAGGTGCCCGTCCGCCCGCGCCTGAGCGCCATCGAGTTCAAGAACGCGGACTTCCTGCCGCCCGGCGGTCCCACCGAGGAGGAGATGCGCAAGTTCTACAGCGCCAACCCGGCCAGCTTCCCGGTGCCGGCCGAGACGGCGCCTGCCGCCGCCCCGGTGGACAATTTTCCCAAGGTCCGCGCCCAGGTCGAGACCGCGATGAAGGACGGCCTTTCCGCCCACCTCGCCACCAAGGCCGCGAACGACCTGACCGTGGCCATCTACAACGCGAAGTTCACCGCCAACTCCCCCGAGCTCGCCGCCTTCCTCGCCGCGCAGCATCACCCCGCCGTGGCCATCCCGCCCTTCGCCCCCGACGCCCCGCCGGCGGGCCGGCCCTGGCTCGCCAATTACGCGGACCAGATCGCGCACCTCAGCCCAGAACGCTTCTTCTCCGATCCGCTCCCGACGCCGACCGGCATCATCGTCCTCCTCTGGAATGAAACTCTGCCCGCCTACAAGCCGCTGCTCGCCGAAGTGCACGACCGGGTGATGGCCGATTACAAGGACGCCGAGAAGCGCAAGCTCTTCATCGAGCGCGGCCGCACCCTTCACGCGCAGCTGCAGGCCGCCGCCAAGGCCGGCCCGGCCGGCTTCGGCTCCGCCGCGGCCGCCGAGAAGCTCGACGTCAAGAGCTACGCCAACTTCACCCTCCGGAAGCCGCCACAGGACCTGCCCTACCCGGCCGTCTCCGCGCTCGTCAGCCTCGCGGCCGGCGAGGTCTCGGACATGATCGCGACCGGCGACCAGGGTCTCTTTGTCTACACGCAGGAAAAAAAGCTGCCCGACCTGACGCCGGGCAACCCGCGCTACATCGAGCTGCAGCAGCAGCTCATGGCCTTCACCGCCGGGACGGATGAGAACGCCTACCTCGGCGACCTCGTGGAGCGCGAGCTCAAGAAGACCACGCCCGCCACCCCCTGAGGCGGCGCCAATCCGGCCGGGATCCGGGCCAGACGGGGGGAAAGTGCCGTCCATCCCGCCAATTCGCCGCCCACCCATCACGGCGCTGCCACCGCCCCCGGCGGTGGCTTTTTCTTTCCTGAAACCGACCCTTGCGGCCACCGTCACAATAGGCTTAAACTTTCCCACCATTCGCGTGTTATAGACCCATCGCCCGATTCACTTTCCCATGACCATGCTCCTTCGCCGCCTCTCCGCCAGCCTGTTGTCCGCCCTCCTGTTTTGCTCCTGCGCCCTGGCCCAGGACAACTCAACCGCGGCGGCCCCGGCGAGCGCGGCGGTCCCGCCCCCGGCGCCCGGGCCCGAGCTCACGCTCGAGACCTGCATCAACCGGGCCCTGCTGAAGAATTTCGACCTCGAGATCGGCCGCTACAACCCCCAGATCGCGAAGGACGCCATCGACGTTGCCGGCGCCGCCTACGAGCCCCAGCTCACCGTCACCGGCACGCGCAGCCGGAATGACACCGGCTCCACCAGCGTATCACCTTCGAGCTCCTCGACCTTCTCCGAGTTGCGCGCGGGACTAAGCCAGCAGCTCTACACCGGCACCACCCTCAGCGCCAGCAGCGTGCTCGACCGCAGCGCCACCAACCCCGCCGTCATCGCGCTCAATCCCGCCTATACCGCCGATGTCACCCTGTCCGCCCGGCAGTCCCTGCTCCGGGGCTTCGGCACCGCGGCCAACCGGGCCGGGGTCCACCGCGCCGAGATCGGCTTCCTGCGTGCCAACCTCGATTTCAAGACCGCGGTGCTCGTCGTGATCCTGAACACCGAGACCGCCTACTACAACCTCGCCTTCGCCCGCGAGCAATTGGCCGTCTTCAACACCTCGTACGCATTGGCCAACCGGCTCTTCGACGAGGCCAAGACCCGCCGCGAAACCGGCGTCGCCACCGACCTCGACGTGCTCTCCGCCCAGGTCGGCGTCGCCAACGCCCGCCGCAACGTCGTCCTCGCCGAGGAGGCCGCCAAGGACAAGCAGGACGCCCTGCTGGCCCTGATCGGCCAGTTCGATCTCGACAGCGCCGTCGGCATCGTGCGCTTCCCGGAGGTCGGCAATTTCACGCCGGTCCTCGCCTCCTCCCTCCTGCAGGCCAAGCAAAACCAGCCCGACTATCTCTCCTCCGTGGCAGCCATCGACCAATACAAGCTCGACCTCGTCGTGGCCAAGGACGCCGCCCGGCCCGACCTCAGCGTCGGCGCCGCCCTCGGGCTGAACGGCACCCGCGGCAGCGGCAGCGACGCCTTCAGCGACGCCCTGAGCCGCCAGAACAATTCCTGGCAGGTTGATTTTTCCTTCAGCTATCCCCTCGGCCAGGTGTCCGACCGGGCGCGCTACCGCCAGACCCTCGCCACCCTCAATCGCGAGGAAGTCCACCTGCACCAGATCGAGCAGAGCATCGAGGTGTCCGTCCGCAGCGCCGTCCGCTCCGTCGAGACCAACGTGGAAAGCGTGAAGATCGCCTCGCTTTCGTCCGAGCTCAGCCAGAAACAGTACGAGCTGGAAAAAGCCCGGTTCGACGCCGGCCTGTCGACCACCTATCGCGTGTTGCAGGCGCAGACCGACCTCGACACGGCGCGCGTCAACGAGCTCCAGGCCCGGGTCACGCTGAACACCGCCATCGCCGCGCTGCACCGGATCGAGGGCAGTTCACTCCAGAGGTATTCGATCACGCTACCCTGAGCGGCATCGTACGTTTGTCCGTGGATCAGCGAGCCGGCTCGCACTCCTGGCGCCCGCCGGCGGCGTGGCCGGGGCACGAGACAGAGTGACGGTCAGATCGGGCGCGTTCCCGCCCGCGAATGCCGCGTTGCCAAAGCGTCCGCCACCGGCTGTCTTGACCTCCCGCCCCCATGAGCAAACCACCTCCCGCCCCCCCGCCCGCAGCCTCCTTCTGGCTGCCCTTCGTCACCATCGGCCTCTTCGGTGGCTTGCTCGGGGCGACGATCACCTATCTGGCACTGCGGCCCCAGCTCCAGGCGCCGGTCGCCGCCGGCCCCCTCGCGCCGGCCGTCAATCCCGACCCGGCCAGCCAGCAGCCCGCGACCGATCTCACCGCCGGCCAGCTCCCCGCCCAGGCCGACCGCACCGTCGGCAACTTCTACTACGACCGGCAAAACTGGACGCTGGCGATCCAACATTACGAGTCCGCCATCAAGCAGGGCCTGGACGACGCCGACATCCGCACCGACCTCGGCAACGCCTACCGCTTCGCCGGCCGGCCGGATAACGCCCTCGCCCAGTACGTCCGCGCCCAGCAGATGAATCCCGCGCATGAGTTCAGCCTCTTCAACCAGGGCGGGCTCTACCTCGAGGACCTGAAGCAGCCGGACAAGGCCATCGCCGTCTGGCAGCAATATCTCGAGCGCTTCCCCACGGGCCAGAATGTCGGGGCCGCCCGCCAGCTCATCGCCCAGGCCCGGACCGGCGTGACCGGCCTCGTGTTGCCCCCACCGGCCGAGCCGGGAAAATCAATCTCGACCGAGGACCTGATCCTGCAGCAGATCCACGCCGGCCAGGCCAAGTCCGGCAAGCCCTGAGCCCGCCGCCGCCGGCTGCCCCATGCCCACCCCCCTTCTCATCCGCATCGGCATCTGGATCTGGCTGCTGGCCGCGCTGTATGCGGGCAACCGCGGGCTGCTGCAAAGGATGCCCATGCCGGCGGTGCAAGGCGTGCTGTTCGGACTCACCGCCATCCTGCTCCTGCTCTGTTTCAAGCTGCGGAGCCTGCGCGCCTGGATCGACGGCCTCGACCTGCGCTCGCTCGTGCTGCTGCATGTGACGCGGTTCGTCGGGATCTACTTTCTCATCCTCTACCACCGCGGTGAACTGCCCTATGAGTTCGCCGTGCCGGGCGGCTGGGGCGACAATGTCGTGGCCGCGCTCGCCCTCGGGGTGGCGTTCTGGCCGATGAGTGACGCCCGGCGGCGCCGGGCCATGACCATCTGGAATGCACTCGGCTTCGCCGACATCCTGCTGGTGGTGTTCACCGCCGCGCGCATCGGCCTGACGGCGCCGTGGCGGCTGCTCGCGCTGACGTACCTGCCGCTGAGCCTGCTGCCGACCTTCCTCGTGCCGCTCATCCTCGCCACGCACGTCATCATCTTCCTGCGCCTGCGCCGCGAGACCCCGGTGCCATGAAGCCCGAATTGAGCTACGGGCTCCTCGGCGGGGCGGCCATGGTCGCGTGGACCCTCGCGGAATACGCCCTCGGGATCCACAACACGCGGTTTGCCCTCGGCCAGGTCACCGGCTGGGGCACGGAGGTCATCCTGCTCGTGATGCTGTGGTGCCTGCTGCGCCACCAGTTCACCCGCCTCGACCGCTACTGGGTGCCGGCCTGGGAGGGCATGCTCCGCGGGGCCCTCGCCAGTTTCGTGGCCGGGCTCGTGCTCTACATCTTCCTCAATGTCTACGTGCTCTTCATCAACCCGGAGTGGCCCGACCTCTACCTCGAGTGGCGGGTCGCCCAGCTGCGGGCCACCGGTGACACCGAGGATCACGTCCGGATGTTCGTCCGGTCATTCCGCTGGATGACCGGCCCGGCCGGCCTCGCGCTGCTGACGGTCGGGCTTTACCCGCTCCTCGGCGGTGTCGTCTCCGCCGGTCTGACGTTGTGGCTAAACCTGCGCCACAAAGAGCCCGCCCGCCTCGGCTGAGGCGGCGTCCACCGGCGTGTGCGCCGGCAGCTGGGTCCGGAACCACGTGCGCTGCTTCTTCACCAGCGCCCGGGTGTGCTGCACGATGAGCCCCGCCAGCTCGTGTTCCGGGCGCCCGCCCTCGAGCGCCTCGATCGTCTCGCGATAACCGATGGCGCCGGCGGCGCTGGGGTTCTGTTTCAGCCCCGCCGCCAAAAGTCCGCGCACCTCGCCGACCAGCCCGGCCTGCAGCATCGCCGCCACGCGCTGTTCGATGCGCCGGTCCAGGTCGTCCGGCGCGCGCACCAGCTCGCACAGCTTCACGGTGTGCTCCGCGAACGGCGCGGGCTGCGCCGCGAAGGCCGCCTGCAGCTGCACGAGGGTCCGGCCCGAGGCCCGGCAGCGTTCGAGCGCGCGCAGCACCCGCCGGGGGTTCCGGGCATCGAGCGCGCCCAGGCCCGCCGGATTCAGCGCGGACAATTCCGCCACCAGCGCGGCCAGGCCATCGGTGGCCAGTCGCTGCCGCAACTCCGCCCGCAGGGCCGCCGGCACGTCCACCTCGTCGGCAACGGGGGCGAAAAAGGCCTTCAGGTAAAATCCGCTGCCTCCCGTCACCAGCACCTGGCGGCCCCGCCCGGTGATCTCCGCCACCGCCCGCCGGGCCCGGGCCACATAATGGGTCACATCCATCTGCTCGGTCACCGCGCAGATGTCGATCAGGTGGTGCGGCACCCGGGCGAGTTCCGCCGGCGCGGGCTTGGCCGTGCCGAGGTCCATCCCGCGGTAGAACAGCAGCGAGTCGCACGAGACGATCTCGGCGTTGTTCGCCGCGGCCCAGCGCAGCGCCAGCTCGGTCTTGCCGACGGCGGTGCAGCCGGTGAGGACATGGAGGACGGGTGGCATCCGGCCAGTGCAGACCGTGCGCGGATTTGTTGCAAAACTCCTTTTGCCTCCGGCGGCCGGACCCGTCTCAATCTCCGGCCCT
>CAYRDN010000069.1:0-5965 GCA_964423065.1 uncultured Oleiharenicola sp.
ACCTGCCGGCCTACATCGCGGAGTTCGACGCGCTCCTGCGCGACCGGTACGGCCTCGGCTGCGTCTACTACGCCCACGCCGGCGCCGGCGAACTGCACACCCGCCCGCTCTTCAACCTGAAAACCGCGGAAGGGCTCAGGATGTTCCGCGCCATCGCGACGGACATCGCCGCCCTCGTGAAAAAATACCGCGGCTCCCTCAGCGGCGAGCACGGCGACGGCCGCCTCCGCGGCGAGTTCATCCCCTTCATGGTCGGCCCGGAATGCCACGCCCTGCTGCGCCGCGTCAAGGCGGCCTTCGATCCGGCCGGGATCTTCAACCCCGGCAAGATCATCGCGGCGCCGCCGATGGACGCCGCCCTGCGGCACGGCCCGGACCAGCCGACGCCGGAGTACCCGACCGTCTTCAACTTCGCCGCCGACCAGGGCGTGCTGCGCGCCGCCGAGAAGTGCAACGGCGTCGGCGAATGCCGCAAGTCGCACCTCATGGGCGGCACCATGTGCCCGAGCTTCATGGCCACGCGCGACGAAAAGGACACCACGCGCGCCCGCGCCAACCTGCTGCGCGAGGTCCTCACCCACCCGGCCGGCGCCAACCCCTGGGCCAGCCCGGCCGTGGCGGGCGTGATGGACCTCTGCCTCTCCTGCAAGGGCTGCAGGTCCGAGTGCCCGTCCAACGTCGACGTCGCCCGCCTCAAGGCCGAGTGGCAGCAGCACTGGCATGACGCCCACGGCGTGCCCTTCCGCTCCCGGCTCGTCGCCAACTTCGCCCCGCTCATGCGCTGGGCCGCGAAGGCCCCGCGGCTTTACAACGCCCTTGTCACCCAATGGGTGACAAGCGGGCTGATCAAGCGCCTCGCCGGCTTCGCGCCCGGACGCAGCCTGCCGGTGCTGCACCGGACCACGCTCGCCGCATGGCACCGGGAACACGCCAACCAGGCGGGCCGCGGCGGTCTCCACGCTTCCTTCCCCCACGGCCGCGTCCACCTCTTCTGTGACGAATTCACCAACTATAATGACACCCCCGTCGGCATCAAGGCCGTCCAGCTGCTCAACCGGCTCGGCTACGAGGTCGTCATCCCGACCCACGTCGACAGCGGCCGGGCCCACCTTTCCAAGGGCCTCGTGCGCGACGCGCAGCGACTCGCCATCCGCAACGTCGAGCTGCTCAAGGACGTCATCACCGCCGGCGCGCCGCTGATCGGGCTCGAGCCGTCGGCCATCCTCGGCTTCCGCGACGAATATCCCGACCTCGTCCCGGCCCCCCTCCGCGAGGCCGCCCGCGCCCTCGCGAAAAACGCCCTGCTGATCGACGAGTTCATCGCGCGGGAGGCGGACGCCGGCCGCATCACGTCCGCCGCGTTCACCCCGCGCCCGCAGGCGATCAAGCTCCACGGCCACTGCCACCAGAAGGCGCTGGCGTCGCTGAATCCGACCGTGCGGATGCTCGAGCTGCCCGCCGGCCACCGCGTGTCGCTCATCCCGTCCGGCTGCTGCGGCATGGCCGGCGCCTTCGGCTACGAGGCGGAGCATTTCGCCCTCGCGCAGCAGATCGGCGCGCTCGTGCTTTTCCCCGCCGTCCGCGCCGCCGCCGCCGACACGCTCATCGCCGCCCCGGGCACCAGCTGCCGCCACCAGATCCGGGACGGCACCGGCCGCGTCGCGCTGCATCCGGTGGAAATCCTGCACGCCGCCTTGGTGTAGGGGCTGCGCCCGCCGCCTGTCCGCCGTCCGCCAAAAACCGCCCCCCGCTGGCATTCCCGGTGCTCATCCCGGGGCATGCCCCTGACCCGCTTTTCCGTCCCGCCGCTCCACACCGTCACCCGTGCGCTCGCCGCCGTGGCCATGGGCCGCGCGGCGCCCGACCTCGTCATCACCGGCGCCCGCCTCCTCTCGACCTACACCGAGCGCCTTCTTCCCGACCGCGAAATCTGGGTCAAGTCCGGCCGCATCGCGGTGGTGAAACCCGCCGGCACGTACCGGCCGGGCCCGGGCACGAGGACCAGGGTCCACGACGCCGGCGGCGGCATCCTCGCCCCCGGCCTGGTCGACCCGCACATCCACATCGAGAGCTCGATGATGACCGCCTGCGCCTACGCGGAGGGCGCCCTGCTCAACGGCACCACCACCATCTTCTGCGACAGCCACGAGATCGGGAACGTCTGCGACGTGGCCGGCATCGAGTGGATGCTCCGCGACGCCCGCCGGGCCCCGCTCAACATCTTCCTCACCGTCCCCAGCACCGTGCCGGCCACCTCGGCGCACTTTGAGACCGCGGGCGGCGACCTGACCCCGGCCAAGATCGGCCGGCTCTTCGACCGCTGGCCCGAGGCCGTCGCCCTCGGCGAGAAGATGGACTTCGTGCAGGTGGCCATGGGCGACCGGCGCAGCCACGCCATCCTCGCCGAGGCCATCCGGCGCGGCCGGCCCGTCTGCGGCCACATCTACGGCCGCGAGTTCGTCGCCGCCGGCGCCGCGAGCGGGATCAACGACACCCACGAGTCCATCGACCGCAACATCGCGGACGACTTCCTGGAAAACGGCCTGTGGATCTTCCTGCGCGGCGGGCCGCCGACCACGCCGTGGCACTCGCTCCCGCTCGCGATCAAGGCCGTGACCGAGCTCGGCGCCAGCCCCAAGCGCGTCTGCGTCTGCACCGACGACCGCGACGCCGACGACCTCTTCCTCTTCGGCCTCGACTGGGTCGTGCGCGAGGCCGTCAAGCACGGCATGAACACCATGACCGCCTGGAGCATGGGCTCGCTGCACCCGGCCACCCGCTACGCCCGCGACGGCGACATCGGCGGCCTCGCCCCCGCCCGCCGGGCCGACATCGTGCTGCTCAACGACGACCTCGTCCCGCAAAACACCTGGTATGGCGGCGAACTCGTCGTCGCGGACCGCAAGATCACGCCGCTCCTGGACCGGGCCCTGTCGAAACGCTACCGCTACCCGCGCGCCGCCTACCAGACGGTCAAGGTCGCGCCGCGACTGAAACTCACGCCCGCGCTCCCGGCCGGCCCGGTCACGGCCAACGTCATCCGCACCGCCCTGCCCGGCATCATCCTTTTCCACGACCGCCTCGCCCTCGACCCGGCGCCGGGCGGCACCTGGGCCGACCTTTTCTCCCGGCATGGCCTGTGTTTCGTCACCGTCGTCGAGCGCCACGGCAAGAACGGCAACGTCGCACACGGCCTGCTCCGGGACTTCAACCTCCGCGAAGGCGCGGTCGGCAGCTCGGTCGGCCACGACGCGCACAACATCATCCTCGCCGGCACCAACGAGGCCGACCTGCAGCTGGCGCTGAAGACAATCAAGGCCATGCGCGGCGGCGTCTGCGTCGTCCGCGGCGGCCGGGTTGTCGCCCGGGTCGCCCTGCCCATCGCCGGCCTGCTCTCCGACCAGCGCGCCACGGTGGTGGCCCGGGCATCCACCGCGCTGAAGGCCGCGTGGACCGCCACCGGCTGCACTTTGCCCTACATGGGCTTCAACCTGATCCCGCTCTCGGTCATCCCGGAAATCCGGATCACGGACCAGGGCCTCGTCACGGTCCCCGGGATGAAGATCCTGCCGCTTTTCGAGCCCCCGCCCGCCGCGCCGGGGCACCCATGACCCGGCCCATGACTTTGTTCCTATATCGCCAAGCCGCCCGTCTGTGGTAGGGTGGCGCCGATGCCCGAGCCCGAAAACAGCCCGCCCGCCCACCGGCGCACTGATCGCTATGGCATGATCGCGTTCGCCGCCGTGGTCGTGACCTGCTACTCGGGCTTTGCGTTCGCCCACCGGATCGATGGCACGCCCCTCCGGCTCGCGCTCACATTTGCGCTGGGCGGGGTCTACACGTTGGTGACGATCCTGGGCCACAGCTACTGTGAGCCCGCGGACCGGGACTGGATGTCGTCCATGCTCGCCGCGCCGTCGCCCCGGCTGGTCGGGCGTTATCTGCTCCAATGCGCACTGGTCACCGGGGTGATCTTCGTCAGCCCCCTGCAAGGTTTTTTCGGCATCATTGTGCTGCCGGTGGTGAGCCAGGCCTATTTTGATTTCCAGTGGCGCGGGGCCGCCCTCGCCACCGTGTGCATGTTTGCCGCGACCATCGGCGTGTTCTGGTATCGCTACGGGGTGGGGTCGGTGCCCGAGGCCATGTTCAGCTTCTCGGCCGCCTTCGCCTTCACCATCGCCTTCACCCTCGTCACGCGCCAGGCGCTCGTCGCCAAGGAGCGCGCGGAGAAACTCCGGGAGGAGGTCGAGGCCGCCAACCGGAGACTGCGCGAGTTCGCCGCCCAGGCCGGGGACCTCGCCACCACCCGCGAGCGCAACCGGCTCGCCCGCGAGATCCACGACGGCCTCGGCCACTACCTGACCGTGGTGAAGACCCAGCTCGACGCCGCCACCGCCCTCCTGCCGGCCCAGCCCGACAAGGCCCGCGAATCCGTCGCGAAGGCCGCGCACCTCACCGCCGAGGCGCTCGACGACGTCCGCCGCTCCGTCGGCGCCCTGCGCACCGACGCCCCGCGCCCGTCCTTGCCCCAGGCCCTGCTTACGCTCACCCAGGAGGCCGGCCTGCCGGTCGCCGTCCGGCTCGAGGGCGCGCCCCGCCCGCTGCCCCCCGCGATCGAACACGCCCTGTTCCGCTCCGCGCAGGAGGGTCTGACCAACATCCGCAAGCACGCCGCCGCCGCCGCGGCCGAGATCATCCTCGATTTCCGCGCGGCCGGCCGCGTCACGCTCACGGTCACCGACAATGGCCACGGCACCCGCGGCACCAACGGCACCGCGGGCTTCGGCCTCATCGGCCTCCGCGAACGCATTGAAGTGCTGGGCGGACAGGTCACCGCGGGCAACCGCCCCGCCGGCGGCTTCGTCCTCACCATCGAGGTGCCGGCGTGAAGGCCGCCGATTATCGCCTCCGGGTCCAATACCCCGAAACCTGCTTCGGCTTGGCGGGAGGCGGGACTGCCAGTCCCGCGCGGCCGGCGCCACGCGGACGGATGCCCGCGGGACTGGTCGTCCCGCCTCCACTTGGCAAAGGCCCTGGGGTTTGTCCCGAGGATCTTTGCCGCCGGGCGGAATCGCCTGGTCCCGCCGCGGTCGAGGCGGGGTCGCCGACCCCGCCCGGCCGCCCATGAAAAAGCTCCGCCTGCTGCTGGTCGACGACCAGTCGCTCTTCCGCGAGGCCCTGCGCACGCTGCTCGCGCTGCAGGAGGATTTCGACATCGTGGCCGAGGCCGAGAACGGCGAGCGCGCCGTCGCCGCCGCCCGGACGCACCGGCCGGACGTGATCCTCATGGACCTGCGCATGCCCGTCATGGGCGGCGTCGAGGCCACGCGCCGCGTGCTGGCCGCCACCCCCGCGGCACGCGTCGTCGTGCTGACCACCTTTGAGGAGGACGAGGAGATCTTCGAGGCGATGCGCGCCGGCGCCGTCGGCTATCTGCTGAAGGCCTGCTCGGCGGACAAGCTCTGCGAGTCGGTGCGCGCCGCGGCCAAGGGCACCTCCGTGCTCGAGCCGTCGGTCGCGGGCCGGATGATGGCCGAGCTGAACCGGCTGACGGCCCGGGAGGGCCGGCGGAACATCCAGCCGCTGGCCGACCCGCTGTCCGAGCGCGAGCACGCCGTGCTGAAACTGCTGGCCGGGGGCTGCAGCAACAAGGAGATCGGCGCGCGGCTGAGCATCACCGAGGGCACGGTGAAAAACCACATGACCAACGTCCTGGGCAAACTCGGCGTGCTCGACCGCACCCAGGCCGCGCTCAAGGCCCGGGAGCTGGGGCTGGTCTGACCGGGCATCGCCGCCGGCGAGGCGCGAGCAAGCTCGCCGGCCTACCGAGGAAAAGCGGGTGGGCCAGCGAGCTTGCTCGCGCCTCGCCCCAACCGTCCAACTACGCAGATTTCGGTAGGCAGCGAGCTTGCTCGCGCTCTGAGGATAAACTTGAACCCTTTCCCATGAAACCGGAACGCGGATA
>CAYRDN010000069.1:6065-14967 GCA_964423065.1 uncultured Oleiharenicola sp.
GCTCGCGCTCTGAGGATAAACTTGAACCCTTTCCCATGAAACCGGAACGCGGATATGAAGCCTTGCGTCGCTTCCGTGTCTCCACCCCGCACTCAGACTATTTCCTCACCTGTTGCACCCATGACAGACAGGAGGGCTTGACCCTTCCGACGCTGGCGACGGCGGTGCGCGAGGAAATCAGCCAAATGGAGCGAGCCGGTTATTGGACGGTTCGCGGAGCCGTGATCATGCCGGATCATTTCCATTTGCTGGCCACTCTGCACGATATCATGACCCTCGACCGTATTATGGCCCGGCTAAAATCGAAAACGCGGCCCACGCTCTCGTCCGCCGGACTGGAATGGCAGGGGAATTTCTACGAGCATCGCTTGCGCGATGGGGAGGCGGCCGAGCCGGTGCTGACCTACCTGTTCCTGAATCCTTACCGGGCCGGACTGATCCCCGCCACGAATGCGAGGCCTTTGTTTTGGCTGGGGGCCGATGCAGCCGCGTGGTTCATGCCTCTGCTTGATGATGGGAGGCCGTTCCCGGAATGGCTCCGATAAGAGTTGAGCGCGAGCAAGCTCGCTGGCCCACCGCTTTTCCTCGGTAGGTCAGCGAGCTTGCTCGCGCCCCGCCATGACCCCGCGTCATGCCGCGGCATGACCACGACGGTGACTTCCCGGCGATGCGGGGACGGGCCCGGCCTGCTATCGTGCCGGCGTCATGCACCGTCTGTCCACCGAGCTGTCCGCCGCCGTCCGCCCCCTGGCCCGCGCCCCGGGTTTCGCGTGCCTCGCCCTCGCCATGCTCGCGCTCGGCATCGGCGCCAATGTCGCGATCTTTTCGATTTTCCAGTCCATCATCCTCCGCCCGCTGCCCTACCCGGAGCAGGAGCGGCTGGTCGGCTTCAAGTCCGTCAACGCCGCCAAGGCGCTCACGACGCCCGCGCTCTCGCTCACGGATTTCCGCGACTTCCGGGAACGCGTCAAATCCTGCGCGGCCCTCGCCGCCTACCGGCCCGATTTCACCGGCTATGCGCCGCAGGGCGCCGACCCGGTCCAGCTCGTCTGCGGCAAGGTCACCGAGGACTTCTTCCCCGTCTTCGGCGTGGCGCCGCTGCTCGGCCGCGCCTTCCGGGCCGACGAGTTCAGCCTCGGCGCCGAGCGCACCGTGATCCTCAGCCACGCGGCCTGGCGCCGGCATTTCGCCGCGCGCCCGGACGTGATCGGCCGGACCATCCTGCTCGACAACGAGCCCGCGACGGTCATCGGCGTCATGCCTCCGGAGTTCCGCGAGCCCGAGTTCGCCGACCTCTGGCTGCCCTTCCCCGCCGAGGCGCCGGAGAACCTCGCCCGGGACTCGCGCTTCTGGCACACCGTCGGCCGGCTCCGGCCCGGGGCCGCCCTCGGCGCCGCCCAGGCCGAGGCCGCCACCATCGCCGCGTCGCTCGCCGCCGAATACCCCAAGACCAACCGCGGCTGGGGCGTCACCCTGCAGCCTTTGCTCGAGCTGCGCACCGGCGGTCTGCGCTCCTCGCTGCTCCTGCTGGTCGGCGCCGTGGGCCTCGTGCTGCTCATCGCCTGCGTCAATCTCGCCAACCTCCTCCTGGCGCGCGGCGTCGCGCGCCTGCCGGAACTCGCCGTCCGCGTCGCCCTCGGCGCGACGCCCGGGGCGCTGGCCCGGGGCGTCCTCCTCGAAAGCCTCCTGCTCGCCCTGGCGGGCGGGGCGGCGGGCGCGGCGCTCGCCGCCGCCGGCCTGCCGGCGCTCGCCAGCCGGCTGCCCCCGGGCCTGGTGCCGCGCTCGTCGGCCATCAGCGTGGACGGCACCGCGCTGGGCTTCGCCCTCGCCGTGGCCGGGCTCACGGGCCTCGCGTTCGGCGCGCTGCCGGCGTGGCAGGTCCGGCGCGCCAACGTGAACGAGCTGCTCAAGGCCGGCGCCGGCCGCGGGGCCTCGGGCCGCTTCGCCGCCTCGGTCCAGGGCGCACTGATCGCCGGCCAGGTGGCGCTCACCCTCGTCGTGCTCACCGGCGCGGGCCTGCTGATGAAAAGCCTGCTCGTGCTGCAGCGCACCGCCCCCGGCTTCGACCCGGCCCGCGTGCTCGCGCTGCGCATCTCGCCGCCGCCGTCCCGCTGGGACGACTTCCGCCAGCTCGGCGACTATTACGAGCGCGTGCTCGCCGAGGTGCGCCGCGAGCCGGGCGTCGAGGGCGCGACGCTCAACTGCAGCACCCCGTTCACCGGCATCGTCCTGCGCTATCCGTTTTCGGTCGAGGGGCGCCCGGCCGACGCGGACAACGCCGACGAGGCCGTGTTCAACGCCGTGACCGAGGACTACTTCCGGATCCTGCGCGTGCCGCTGCTGCGCGGGCGCGCCTTCACGGCCGCCGACGATTTCAAGGCCGCGGGCAACCGGCCGGTGTGCATCATCAGCCGCATGCTGGCGCAGCGGCTCTTCGGCGACGCCGACCCGCTCGGCCGGCGCCTCCGCACGCTGCCGTGGCTGGTGAACGGCTGGCGCGAGGTGGTCGGGGTCGTGGGCGACGTGAAGCAGACCACGCAGGCCGACGATCCCGTCCCGCAGCTCTATGTGCCGCAGCGGCAGTCGCCCTGGTTCTTCACCACCGTGCTGGTGCGGACGGACGCCAGCGCCGCCACGATCCAGCACGCGATGCGCCGGGCCGACCCGACGCTGACGATGAGCATCCGCACGATGGAGGAGAACCTGGCGCTGGCGGCCACGCAGCCGCGGCTGCGCACCGCGCTGTTCGGCCTGTTCGCCGCCGTGGCGCTGGGCCTCTCGGCCTTCGGCATCTACGCCAGCATGAGCTTCACCGTCGGCCAGCGCACCCGCGAGATCGGGATCAGGATGGCGCTCGGGGCCACGCCGCGCGGGATCCGGCGCTGGGTGCTGGCCCGCGCCGCGACCCTCGCCGGGCTCGGGGTCGCGGCCGGCCTGGCCGGGGCGCTCGGGCTGGTCCGGCTGCTGCGCGGCGCGCTCTACGGGGTCGCGCCCGCCGATCCCCTCGTGCTCGGCCTGCTCGTAGGGTTCCTGCCGGCCGTGGTGCTGGCCGCGGCCTGGCTCCCCGCCTGGCGCGCCGCCCGGCTCGAGCCGACCCGCGCCCTCCAGACCGAATGAATTTTTCCCAACCGTGGACCCGCGAGCCGGCCTGCGACCCCCGACCGGCGCGAGCAAGCTCGCTGGCCCACTCCAAACCCACCAACCCACCCGATCCCATGAAAATCCACCGCTCCCTCGCCGCCTGCGCGGCGCTGCTCCTCACCGCCGCGCAGGCCCAGACCGCCACCCCGCTCGACGCCGCCCGCGCCGCGTTCGCCGCCAACGATCTCACCCAGGCGGAGGCGCTGCTCGCCCCGCTCACCACCGCCGGCGCCCGGGACGCCGCCGCGTTCGCGATGCTCGGCCGGCTGCGCGAACGCCAGCACAACCTGAAGGACGCGGCCGCCGCCTGGGAACAGGCGACCCGGCTCGACGGGACCAACCCGGAATATTTCTCCAGCCTCGGGATCGCCCTCAGCCAGCGCATGGGCGAGATGAACTTCATGCAGCAGGCCCTGGTCGCCGGGAAGATGAAGAAGGCGTTTGAAAAATCCGTCGCCCTGGATGCGCGGCACCTCCCGGGTCTGATCGGCCTCGCCCGCTATTACACCAACGCCCCCGAGATCGCCGGCGGCAGCCCGGAGAAGGCGCGCGAGTTTGCCCGGCGGGTGGGCGGGATCGTGCCCTTCCTCGGCGAGATCGAGCTGGGCCTGGTCGACGAGCACGACGAGAAATACCCCGAGGCGCTCGCGCACTTTGTGGCGGCGGCCGGGCTGGATCCGGCCAGCGCCGACGCGCAGAACCTCGCCGGCCGCACGCTCGCCCGGCTGGGCCGGAAGCAGGAGGCCCGGGCCCGCTTCGAGGCTGCGCTCAAGCAGAACCCCGGCCTCGGTTCCGCCCGGAACGCCCTGGCCGAACTCGACCGGCCGGCGGCCGGCCCGTGAGCCGCCGCCGGCGCCGCGGTACCGGCGCGGCGGGCCAGTGCCGCCTTTCTTTCCGCGGTGGAATGTGTTGTCATGGGGCCACCGGAATCCCCCATGACCATCAATTATGCGGCCCGCCGCGAGCGCATCGCCCGCGCCCTCCACCTCACCGATGAAATCCTGCTCGCCGGCGCGGGCCGCCCGCCGCCCAAGCCCGAGCTCAGCGACCAGCTGCTCCCGTTCCTCGCCCACCAGGAGTATTATTACCTGACCGGCATCGCCGACGCCCCGGGCGCCGTCATCGCCTACGACCCGCGCGCCGGCGGCTGGACCTCCTTCGTGCCCGGGGTGACGGAGCTGGAGCGCATCTGGGAAGGCCGCGCCCAGCTCCCCGGCGAACGCCTGGAGCGCCTCCCGGCGTGGCTCGCGGCGCGGGCGGGCCGGCCGGTCGTGATGCTCGGCGCCCCGGCCGACGGCGTGACCGCCGATCCGGCCCGCACGGCGGAGGTGCGCGCGGCGCTTGTCCACGCCCGCCGGCCGAAGGAGCCCGGGGAGATCGCCCTGCTGCGGGGCGGGGCCGCCGCGACCGCCGCCGGCTACGCCGCGGTGCAGCCGTTCCTCCGCCCCGGCATCACCGAGCGCCGGATGCAGATCGAGCTCGAGGCGGAATATTTCCGCCACGGCAGCCAGCGGACCGGCTACGACACCATCGTCGGCACGGGGCCGAACTCGGCCGTGTTCCACGGCGCGCCGTCCGGGCGCGTCGCGCAGGAGGGCGAGTTCATCCTCATCGACTCGGGCGCGGAGCTCGACCGCTACGTGACCGATGTCACGCGCACGTATGTGGCGGGCGCGCCGTCCGCGTTCCAGCGCGACCTGCACCAGGTGGTGCTCGAGGCGCAGCTGCGCGCCTGCGACCGCTGCCGGCCCGGCGCGGAGTGGAAGGAGCTGCATTTCGCGGCCGCGGTGGACCTGGTCGGCGGCCTGGTGGCGCTGGGCGTGATGCGGGGCAACCCGGCGGCGCTCGTCGAGCAGGAGGCGCACATGCTGTTCTTCCCGCACGGGCTCGGCCACCTGGTCGGCCTGGGTGTGCGCGACGCCAGCGGCCGGGAGCCCGGCCGTGCCCCGGATCCCCGCCCCTGCCTGCAGAGCCTCCGCCTGGACCTGATCCTGCGGCCCGGCTACGTCGTGACGGTCGAGCCGGGCCTTTATTTCATCCCCGCGCTGCTGGCCGACCCCGTGCGCCGCGAGCGTTTCCGGGACTGCGTCAACTGGCCGCTGGCCGACCAGTGCCTCGGGCTCGGCGGCGTGCGGATCGAGGACAACCTCCTGATCACCGCCGGCGCCCCCGAGAATCTCACGGCCGCGATTCCGAAAAGCCTGTGAGCAGGCCGCCGGTCAGGCCGGCCGCGACTTCGCGGCGAACAGCCGGGGGAAGAACACCGCGACCAGGAGCCCGCTCACCAGCAGGGCCATCACCACGATGATGACCCCCGCCGCCAGCAGGGGCCAGCCGGCGAAGGCCAGCAGGAAGCCGCCGAACATCCGCGAGTCCTCCGCATAGCGGACGCGGAGGTCGCTGCCCTCGCGCTCCACGTAGTTGGCGACATTGTCGAGCACGTCCATGTAGCGGTCATAGGCCGGCCGCAGCACCTCCGCATTGAACTGGTTCGCCTCGACAATTTTCTGCGCCCGGGCGAGGACCAGGAACCGGTCGACCTTGTCATCGTATTCCCGGCTGAGCCGGACCATGGCGCCCAGATGCCGGGTTTCCTTGAGCAGGTCCATGCTGCTGATCTCCAGGCCGTGCGCCTTGGCGTTGTTGCTGGCTTCGTCCATCTGCCGGAGCAGGGCGGACCAATCCGCCTCGTTCTTCGGGTCGGAAATGCGCCGCGCCAGCCGCTGCACGCCGCCCAGCTCGCGGGTCAGGGTGCGCAGATTGTTGAGCAGCGGGACGCTCCGGTCGAACAGGACCGAGTAGCGCTGGTCCATGGAACGCAGGAAATACAGGCTGAGCACGCCCACGAGCAGGTTGGAACCCAGCAGGGCGAGGATGAGGACAAAGCGGATGCGTCCGAATTGCATGGGAGCGGGCGGCCGCCGGGAAGGAGGCCGAACCTGCTTAGCGGCTAGCGGACCCGGATAAAAGCCGAATCTTATTCCCGCGGCGCCGGCAGCCAGCGGCGCATGCCCGCCGCCACGATGGCCAGGGACAGGAGCGAGCTGCCGGGCATCAGGATGGCGGCGACGAGCGGATTCATCCGCCCCGCGGCGGCGAGGCCGACGGCGAGCGCGTTGTACGCGATGGAGAAAACCAGCAGCCAGCGCTGCGTCCGGCGGCGCGCGGCGTTGACCTCGAACAGGCGGCGGATGCCGGCCACGCCGCGGCCGAGGTAGTAGAAATCCGCCTTCCCCTCCAGCACCCCGCGGTGGATGACCGGCGTGCCGCGCACGAAGGCGGCGTCGAACGCCAGGCTGTCGTTGGCCCCGTCGCCGAGCATCAGCGTGTCGCGGTCGTCCAGCAGCCGCACCCAGGCGGCCTTGCCCTCGGGCGAGACCCCGGCCACGCCGTGCTTCGCCGGCAGGCCGAGGGCCGCGGTCATCGCGGCGACCTTCTCCCGCCGGTCGCCGCTGAGGATGTAGCTCTCGAGCCCGCGCGCCCGCAGGGCCGCGATCTCCGCGCGGGCGTCCTCGCGCACCGCATCGGTGAAATACAGCCGCGTCAGCACCACGCCGTCGCAGGCGAACTCCGTGTCGTGGTCGTCGGTGACAAACGCCGGCACGCTGCCCCCGCGCCAGCCGGGCCGGCCGAGCGACCAGAGGCCCGTCGCGCTCTGCAGGGCGATCCCGTAGCCGGGTTCCTCGCGGAAGGTGCCGGCGAGAACCTCGCCGTCGAAGCCGGCGGCCAGCAGGTTCTCATAGAGGCTCTGGCCGACCGGGTGCGGGTTGTCGCGGACCAGCGTCAGCAGCGCCGCGCGCGCGGCCGGGGCCAGCGCCGCCAGGGCGCCGGGATTGGCGAGGACCGGCGTCTCCAGCGTGAGCGTGCCGGTCTTGTCGAAGATGATCTTCCGGACGCGGCCGAGCCGCGGCCAGACGTCGGCTTCGCGCACGAAGACGCCGTGGCGGCGCAGCGCCGTGGTCGCCATCTCGTCAGCCAGCGGGAAGGCCAGGCCGATGGCGCAGGGGCAGGACACGACCAGCACGGCGGTGACCGCGGCCCAGGTCACCGCGGCGTTGTGCGTCGCGAGCCACCAGCCCGCGCCCGTGGCGATGGCGAGGACGAAGATGGCGGCGAGGTAGCCGCTGATGACGCGCTCGAGAAACCGGTGCCGGTAGGCGTCGCGTTCCGCCGGCCGCAGCAGCTGGGCCAGCAGGGAGCCGCTCCAGCCCTGCACGGCGCGCAGGCGGATCTCGCCGCGGCCGAGGTTGATGGCTCCGGCCGGCACCCGGGCGCCGGCCCGGCAGGCGCGCGGGTCGGCCTCGCCCGTGATCCAGGCGGTGCCGAAGGTCGCCGCCGCCGTCTCCAGCTGGGCCTCGACGGGCACGACCTGGCCGGACCGCACGGCAAACACCTCACCGGGGCGCAGGGTCTCGACCGCGCGCGGGACGAGCCGGCCGGTGGCCGGGTCCGGCACGCCGACCTGCTGCGGGCGGGCCGACGCGCTGAGCAGCCGGCGGCGGTTGCGCTCGACGGCGGCCACCTGCGCCCAGCGGCCCACCAGCATCAGCAGGATGAACGTCGCCACGAAATCGAAATACACGAACGCCGCGCGGCCCGTCAGCCAGCCGTAGAGCGAGCCCGCGTAGGCCCCGACGATGCCAACCGCGATCGGCAGGTCGATGTGCATGACCCCCTCGCGCAGGGCCCGCGCCGCTCGGTTGAGGAAATAGGTGCCGCCCGTGAGCAGGCTGAGCGTGGCGAAGACCAGCGCCAGCGTGCCGAACAGGTGGGCGTAGGCGAACGTCACCTTCATGCCGAAGTAGACCGGCAGGGTGAAGAGCATGACGTTCAGCGCGAAGGCCGAGCACAGGCCGATCCGGCGCGCCAGCCGGCGGCTCTCCGGCACGGCCGGTTCCTCGCCCGGCGGACCCGCGAGGTAGCTGAAGGTTTGCAGGGTCCGCGCGAAGCCGGGGGCGTCGAACCGGCCGGCGGCCCACCGCAGGTGCATCCGGCCGAGCTGGGCGTCGGTCTCGATGGCCAGTGCGCCGGGCTGCTGGTGGAAGATCCGCTCGATGAGCCAGACGCAGCCGGCGCAGGAGATGCCCTGCACCTCCAGGTCCAGCCCGGGCGGCCCGGGGGATTTTTCCGCCGCCGCCTGCAGTTCCCCCAGCCAGGCGTAGTCGCGCGGCTGGAACACCACCTGGTCCACCGGCGGGAGCACGGCGTCCTTGATCTTGTAATAGCCCTCCAGGCCGTGCTCATGCACCAGCCGCCAGACATAGGCGCAGCCGGCGCAGCAAAAGCCCGCGGCGCGCGCGGCCTCCGTCGCCAGCGGCAGACCGCAGTGCAGACAATGGTGGACGGGGGCGGAACCCGCGGCGCGCAGTCCACGCACTCGCTCCGTCGGGTCCTCGCCCCCGTGCACCAAATTGACCGGGGCCGGCGCCGTCATGCCGCCGCTCCCCGCCCGCAAGATAATGGTGGACGGGAGCGGAACCCGCGGGGCGCAGTCCACGCACTCGCTCCATCGGGTCCTCGCCCCCGTTCACCAAATGGTCCGGGGCCGGCGCCGGCCCGCGCCCGCTCCCCGGCGGCAAGACAATGGTGGACGGGAGCGGAACCGGCGGCGCGCAGTCCACGCACTCGCACCGTCCGGCCCTCGCTCCCGTTCACCAAATCGTCCGGCCGCCGCGGATCCGGGTCCGCCGCCTGCCGGGTTGAAATTAATGGTGGACGGGAGCGGAACCCGCGGGGCGCAGTCCACGCACTCGCTCCATCG
>CAYRDN010000070.1:0-14695 GCA_964423065.1 uncultured Oleiharenicola sp.
AGGAGGCTCACCTGCTTGAAACCCAACTTCAGGGGAATCTTCTGGGCGCGGAAATTCTGCGTGGCGACGGCGACGACGAGCTGCCGGAGCTGCAGCTGGGAGAAAGCGTCCTCGATCACGGCGCGGCAGCACGCCGTCATAATCCCCCGTCCCTGGCTCCCGGGCTCGAGCCAGTAGGCGGGAAAGCCGACCCGGTGGGCCCAGTCGATCCGGTTGTGGCCGATCACTCCGACCAGCCGGCCCAGCGACCAGATGCCGCAGGTGAACGCGCGCGTCTCGGCGCAATCGCGCACCGCGCCCTTGATGTACGCGGCGGAGTCCGCGACCGAGTTGGTCGCATCCACCCACGGCAGCCACTCGCGCAACGCCGCCCGGTGGGCGTCGACGACGCCGAAGAGCGCCGGCGCATCCGCGGCCTGCAGCTGCCGCAGCTCGAGCCCGGGATGGATCAGGTGGCGCTGCATGGGATTTATTTTGGAGGGCCGGCGCTTGCGTCGGGTCGCTTGGGCTCCGGTGGAGAATCAGGTCTTCACCAGCGTGATCACGCACTCGAGGTGGCGCGTCTGCGGAAACAGGTCGAACGGCTGCACCGCGGTCAGCCGGTAGCCCGCGGCCAGAAAACCCTTCAGGTCGCGCATCTGCGTCGCGGGGTCGCACGACACATAGACCACCGCGCGCGGGCCGAACGCGAACAGCTGCGCCAGGAACGGCTCGTCGCAGCCCTTGCGCGGCGGGTCGATGACCACGGCGGTATCGCCGGGCGGAAACGTGAGCCCGGCGAAGATCTGCGCGGCATCACCCGCCTGGAAGCCGGCGTTGGTGATGCCGTTGGCGGCGGCGTTCTCCGTGGCGAACCGGATGGACGTGGCGCTCAACTCGATGCCGGCCACCCTTTCAAAGGCGGACGCACAGCTGAGGGCGAAGAGCCCGCTGCCACAATAGGCGTCGACGAGGAATCGCGCCCCGCTGCCCGCCGCCTGGTCGCGCACATGGCCGGTGAAGGCCGGCAGGATGAACGGGTTGTTCTGGAAAAAATCGCGGGCTAGAAAGTGCAGCTGCAATGTGCCGACCTGCTCGTGGATCACGGCGTCGTAGTCCGTGATGACCCCTTCCTGCGCGTGGCGCAGCAACAGGGTGGCGTCGCGCTTGTATTCGCCGGCGGCCAGCCGCTGCCAGGTCTTCGCCCGCACCGCCGGCAGCGCGGCATTGATCTCCGGAATCGCGATGTCGCAGTGCGGCACGTCCACGAGCTCGAAGCGCGATCCCTGCTTGAGAAAGCCGATGGGAGCGACTGTAGCCGGGGTCGGTGACCCCGGATGAACGGCCTCACCGAGACCGGCTACAAGGCGTCCGGCTTGGAAGTGCGGCGTGATTTTCGAGCGGTAACCGAATTCCCGCGGCGACGCGATGACCGGAGCCACCGCGAACTCGACCCCGGCCATGTATTTCAGGAGCTCCTCCACCTGCCGGCGCTTCCAATGCAGCTGCTCGGCGTAGGCCAGGTGCTGGTACTGGCACCCGCCGCAGCGCCCGAACAGCGGGCAGCGCGGGGCGATCCGGTGCGGCGAGGGGGTCAGCACCGCGACCAGGTCGGCCTCGGAGTAGTTCTTGTGGTTGCGGTAGACGCGGACGCGCACCTTCTCGCCCGGCAGCGTGAACGGCACCATGACCACCCAGCCGCCGGCCGGCGGAGAAACCTGGGGGCTGAGACCTGAAACCTGAGGGACTGGCAGCGGCACGCGGCCGAGCCCGACGCCGAGATTCGTCAGCGTCGTCACCTCCAGCTCCAGTTCCTGGTGATAGGGGAAGGGGTGCTCGTTGAATTTCCTCTTTTTAAACACAGAGAACGCAGAGAACACGGAGGGGTTTATTAAGTCACTGCTGTATTTTCTCCGTGCTCTCCGCGGCCTCTGTGTGCAAATTTTCCCCGTGGCCCCCGAAAAGATCACCAGCCTGCAGAATCCCCGCATCAAGCAGCTCGTGAAGCTGCGCGACCGGCGCGACCGGGACGAGGCCGGGCTCTTCCTCGTCGAGGGCTACCGCGAGGTGCGCCGGGCGCTCGAGAAAAACGTGCGGCTCACCGAGCTCTATTTCTCCCCCGACTGGTTCCTGGGCGAAAACGAGCCGGCACTCATCGACCAGGCCAAACAGGCGGGCGCCCAGCTGTTCGAGCTTTCCAAGGAGGCCTTCGCCAAGTGCGCCTACCGCGACCGCCCCGACGGCCTACTGGCCGTGGCCCCGCAGTGGAAGCACGCGCTGGCCGACCTCCGGCTCGGGACATACCCGTTCCTGCTTGTGGTCGAGTCCATCGAGAAACCCGGCAACCTCGGCACCATCCTCCGCAGCGCCGACGCGGCCGGCGTCGACGGCGTCATTGTCTGCGACGCCGTGACGGATGTTTTCAACCCGAATGTCGTGCGCTCCTCGACCGGCGTGCTTTTCTCGGTCCCGGTCGTGGTGGCCGACAGCACGGCGGTGCATGCCTGGCTGCGCGAGCGGGGCATCCGCATCGTCGCGACGACCCCGGACACCCCGAACCTCTACACCCAGGCCGACCTGCGCGGACCGCTCGCGATCATCATGGGCAGCGAGCAATACGGGCTGAGCGATTTCTGGCTCAAGGAAAGCAATCTGCTCGTCCGCATCCCCATGGCCGGCCAGGCCGACTCGCTCAACGTCGCCATGGCGACGATCATCACCCTCTTCGAGGCCGTCCGGCAGCGCCACGGGTAAGCTTTTTAACCAAGGCGTGTCTGCAAAATGGCTTCGTGGGCTAGCGAGCTGGCTCGCGCGTCATCCGCGCCCGCAAGCGGGCTGCCTACAGTGGCTTGATCGCACCGGATTTTTGAAGACACGCCCCAGTTGCAGGCACCGCGCTCCCATGGCGCGACCCAGGTCAGGCGGGATTATTCTTGAGGTGTTCGATCAGCTCCGCCGTGCCGGCGGCCATCGTCACCCTCGGGGCGTAGCCGAGGTCGCGCCGCGCGGCGGAGATATCGAACCAATGATCGGTGGCCATTTCCTTGGCGACGAACCGCGTCATGGGCGGCTCGCCCCGGAGCGGCAGCACCCGCCAGAGCGTTTCCAGGACCGCGCCGGCCGCATCGGCGGCGCCCAGGGAGACCCGGCCGTTGATCTCCGGGATGTCCAGGCCGCGCAGGAGCTGGTTGATCCAGTCCCACAGGACGACAGGTTCGCCGTTGGTGATGAAATAGGCTTGGCCGCCGGGGTAAGTGGCCGCCGGGGTCGCTGACCCCGGTGCCTCGACCGTTTCCAAACCGGGGTCAGCGACCCCGGCTACATTCAGCAGCGCGCCCTCGGCGAGGAGATGCGCATCGACCACGTTGGTGATGTGCGTGACGTCGACCCGGTTCCGGCCGGAGCCGATGACTTTCAGGCGGCCACGGCGGGCCAGCGCGAGCACGCGCGGGACGACGTTCCGGTCGCCCGGGCCCCAGACAAGATGCGGGCGCAGCGACACCGTGGCCAGCTCCGGGGAGTGAGCCTCGTGCACGAGGCGTTCGGCGGCGGCCTTGCTTGTCGGGTAGGCGCAGGGTGCGGCGGTGCACAGCGGCGCCGACTCGTCCACGCCGGCGAGATCGCCGCCGGTGTAGACCACGCTGGGGGAGCTGGTGTAGACCAGCCGGCTGACACCCGCGGCACGGCAGGCGACGATGACGTTGGACGTGCCCGAGACGTTGACGCGGAAAAAGTCCGTTGCCGGCCCCCACACGCCGACGCGACCCGCGACGTGGAACACCGTGGTGACACCCTCGCAGCCGCGGCGCAGCGCCGCCAGATCGTCCAGATCGCCCGGGATCACCTGGGCGCCGAGTTTTTCCAGTTCCGGCAGCGGCCGGCGGGCCAGGACCCGCACCGCGCGGCCCGCGGCGAGCAGCCGGCGGGTGAGCTGGCCGCCGATGAAGCCGCTGGCGCCGGTGATGAAGACGGGTGCGCTCATGCCGTTGCCTCCGGGATCTCGGGCGTGACCGTCGCGGCCCAGCGGGCCAGGGTGAGGCGGTGGATCTTGGCGTTGTGGCGGACATCGACGGGAAACGCCGGATGGAAGAAAAATTTCCTGATGCCGGCGGTGTGGGCCTGGCGGCGCGCCAGTTCGCGGAGTTCGCGCGCCAGCCGGGTCTGGTCGGTGACGGCCAGCGTGGGCTGGATGACCAGCGCCGGCTCCTGCCCGCCGCGCGGGCCGAGGCCGATCAGGGCGCAGCGCGCCACCCCGGGATGGCCGCGGAAAACCTGTTCGGCGGGTTCGGTGTGGAGGTTCCCTCCCGCGGTTTCAACCCGCTCGGCGATCCGGCCGCAGAACCAGAGCCGGCCCTCCGCGTCCAACTGGCCGGCGTCACCCAGGCGGTGCCAGACGGCGGAGGGGTGGGGAATCTTGGCGGCCGCGGTGGCGTCCGGGAGGGCATCGTAGGTCTTGGTGACAGTGGGGCCGGTGACGATGATCTCGCCGATCCCGCCGGGCGGCAGCTCACGCGCATCCGCGAGGCTGGCGAGCGGACCGTCGTGCAGCGCGATGATCTTCACTTGATTTTCCGGCAGCGGGCCTCCGAGCATGGCGCCGAGCTCGGGGCGGATCTCCACTTCCGCCGAGGACACCGTCGCCACCGGCAACGCTTCGGTGGCGCCGTAGGGGCCGTGCAACCGGCCATTGGGCAGTACGCGCGCCGCGTCGGCCCAGAGCGAGGCGGGCACCGCCGCGCCGGCGCAGAGCACGCGGCGCAGGCTGGGCAGCTGGATGCCCTGGGCGAGGCAGTGGTCGAATATTTTCCGCCAGAGGGTCGGCGAGCCGAAGGAACTGGTGACCTTCTCCTGCCGGATGGCCCGGACGATCTTCTCCGGGTCGACGGCGGCCGGCCGGCCGGGGTCGAGTTCCGGCACCACGGTGGTCAGGCCGAGCGCCGGGTTGAAGAGCGCGAAGATGGGCAGCATAGGCAGGTCCACCTCGCCGGGCTCAATGCCGTAGGTGGCGCGGACGAGCCGCACCTGCGCGTCGAACATACCGTGCTCGTAGCAGACACCCTTGGGGGCGCCGGTTGAGCCGCTGGTGAACAGCACCGCCGCGAGGTCGGCGGGCGCGTTGTCCGCCATTTCAAGCCTAGGGATTGAGCCTTGAACTCCAACGCCCAGCCGGGCCGTCGGGTCGCGGGAAACCCAGACGCGGACCGTGACGGATTTGAAGGCGGGGCGGAAGACCTGGCTCATGACCTGGGCGAGCGGAATCCCGAGCAGCACGCGCGGGCGGGAGCGGGCCACGCAGGCGAGAAATTCTTTCCGGCCCATGCCGGGGTCGATGATCACGGGCACGGCGCCAAGCTTGAACAGGGCGAACGCCGCGGCGATGAGCGGCAGGCCCTGCCGGACCATGACGAGCACGCGGTCGCCGCGGCGCACGCCCCGGGCGGACAGTTTCGCCACCCACGCATCCACCTCGGCGTCGAGTTCGACGAAGGTCAGCGTGAGGTAGTCGATCGCGCCGGCCGCCGTGCGGCCCCGGGGGATCTTCACGGCCGGCTGGTCCGGCTGGCGCGCCGCCATCAGCGGCAGGTGGCGGGCGATGTTGGCGGACGCGGCCACGGCGCGGGGCCTAGCTCTTCCAGGCGGGCTCGGCTTTGAGGAGCTGCGCCTGCCAGGGCAGGAGCACGGAGTCGATGCCGGCCGGGTCGCGGGCGATCAGGACGAGCTGCGAGCGGGTGGCGATGAGGGTGGGGTCGAGGTTGAGGTCCTGGGCCAGCCGGTCGCGGTCGGCCTTGAGGCGGTCCTGCCGGGCCAGTTCCTCGACCGACATGGTATTGAATTCCCGGCGGCGCTCGCGCCGGGGCAGGGTCGACGGGTCGGTGGCGAAGCCCTGGCGCACGGCCGCGGCGAGGGAGGGGAACAGCCGGTCGTGGCGCCGGCCGAGATGCAGGTCCAGCACGTCCTCGATGGGCCGGTCCTCGTCCGCGGCGCGGGCGATGCGGCCGAGCAGCTCGTTGCCGGTGACCTTGAACGGCGGGGTGTTGAGCTTCTCCGCCCAGCCCTCGCGCCAGTGCCAGATCGCGTGCAGCACGCCCAGGCCGCGGCCGCGGAGTTTTTCGGAGCCGTTGATCCGCCAGTCGTTCTCGTCGGGCCCGGTGAAGCCGTCGCGGGCGACGGCCATCTGCCAGCGGCATTTCTGCTCCATCCAGTCGAGGCGGCCGAGGCGGACGAGCTCGGCCTTCAGCCGGTCGCGCAGGCCGGGCAGGTAATAGACGTCCATGGCCGCGTAATCGAGCATGTCGCGGTCGAGCGGGCGCTGCGACCAGTTGGCCTTCTGGTGGTCCTTGTCGAGCTGGACGCCGAAGTTCTGCTCGAGCAGGGCGGCGAGGCCGAAGCGCGGGATGTTCAGCAGCTGGGCGGCGAACATGGTGTCGAAGAGGCTTTGCGGCTGGAAGCGGCAGAGCTCCCACAGCAGGCGCAGGTCGTAATCGCTGCCGTGCATGATGAGGGGCCGGGCGGCCAGCCGCCGCCAGAGGTCCTCGAGCGGCAGGCCGGCCAGCAGGTCGACGAGGTAGATTTCGTTCGCCGCCATGATCTGCAGCAGGCAGACTTGGGTGCGGTAGCGGAAAAGGTTGTCGGCCTCGGTGTCGAGCGCGATCTCGGTGCAGCGGTCGAGGGCGGCGTAGAGCGGGGGCAGCTGGTCCGGCTGGCCGATGAACTGGTACTGTGGGGGATGACTCAAGCGAAAGAAGGGCTTATTTATCCCATGCCGAAAGGAAATCGTCAATCAACACCGGCAGCTCCGGGCTGTAGCCGCCTTCCAGCACGGCGGCGGCGGCCCGGGCGGACTGGCGCAGCCAGCGGCCCAGCTCGGCAAAATCAGCCGGTTCGAGGGTCATGGCCGTGATGGGGTCGCCGGCGAAGGCGTCGAAGCCGGCGGATACGAGCACCAGGTCCGGCTGGAAGGCCAGCACGGCCTCCCACGAACGGGCCAGCGCGTCCATGTGCCCGGCGCGCGGGGTGTGCGGGGCGACGGGAAAGTTCCGGCAATTGGCCACGGAGTCTGTGCCGGTGCCGGGATAGCCGGGCGACTGGTGCACCGACGCGAAGAATGTCCCCGGGCGGCCCTGCAGGATGTCCTCGGTGCCGTTGCCATGATGGGCGTCGAAGTCCCAGACGGCGACGCGCCGGCCCCCGGCGGCCGCGTGGACGGCCGCCACCGCGACCTGGTTGAGGTAGCAAAAGCCCATCGCGCGGCGGCGGGTGCAATGATGGCCGGGCGGCCGCATGAGCGAAAAAGCCTTTTCCCCGGCGAGGGCGGCCCCGGCCGCCGTCAACGCGGCGCCCACGGCCCGGCGGGCGTGCGCCTCGATGCCGGAAAAATGCGGCGTGTCCTCGTCGATGTCCGGCGGTCGCGCGATGCGCCGGAGCAATTCCGGGGTGTGCGCGGCGAGCAGGACGGATTCCTCCACCGGCCCCGGCAGCCGCCACGCCCAGTCCGGATGTGCCGCCCGCAGGTGCAGCGCGCCGCGCACCACGCGGGCGGGCTGTTCCGGCCGCATGGACGAGCCATACCCGGCGCACTGGGGATCGTGGATGATGACCAAGCGTCAGGATTTTTCCCTTAAAACGCCGCGCAGCAAGGCGGGATTGTCGCTCAGGATGGCGTCGATCCCCCACCCCACCAGCCGTCGCATCCGGACCGGATCGTTCACGGTCCAGGCCCAGACGGTGTGACCCCGGGCCTGGAAAAACCGCACCCACGCGGCCGAGCGGATGGCGCGATGATTCACGCTCAGGCCCGCGGCGCCCAGGGCGGCGAGCTGGCGGAGGAGCGCGGCCGGCGGCCGCCGGCCCTCGCTGATGAGCATGCGCGGCACCGCGGGCGCCAGCCGGCGGGCGGTCCGGAGCAGGCCGAGCGCGAACGAGGCCAGGATCACCCCCTGCGCCGTCCGGGCCGCCCGGATGGCGCGGACCACGGGCGCGACCGGCACGCCGGCCTTCAGCTCGATCTGCACGAGGATTTGGCTGCGGGTGAGGCGGAGCACCCCGGCGAGTCGCGGGATGGGCTCCGTGCCGAGCACGCGGAGCCGCCGCAGCGCGGGCCAGGCCTGCTGGGCGATCCGGCCGCGCACACCGGTCAGCCGGAGCAGGCTGGCATCATGGAAAACCACCGGCACGCCATCACGGGTGACGTGCACATCGAGCTCGATGCCGTCCGCCCCCAGCGCCAGGGCCCGGCGGAAGGCGGCGAGGGTGTTCTCCGGCTGCTCGGCGGAGGCGCCGCGGTGGGCGATGACTGACGGGATGGCCACAAGCGGCACCAAAGGCGAAAAACCCGGGCAAGCCAACCCGGAACAACGGATTCATCCGTCCGGGATTTTTATTTCTGTGCCTTTTGCGCCTTTTGTGGCCAATTCTCCGGCATGAAAGTCGTCGTTCTCTGTTCCGGTGGCATGGATTCGGTGACCGCGCTCCACTGGGCGCGGCGGCACCACGACGTGGGTGCGGTCCTCAGCTTTGATTACGGGGCCAAGCACAACCACCGGGAGCTCCCCTATGCGGTCGAGCATGCGAACCGGATCGGCGCGCCGCACCAGACCATCCTGCTGGATTTCATCGGGCAGTATTTCAATTCCGACCTCCTGCAGGGCGGCGGGGACATCCCGGAGGGGCATTATGCGGCCGACAACATGAAGCGCACGGTGGTCCCCTTCCGCAACGGCATCATGCTGTCGGTGGCCGCCGGGTTCGCGGAGAGCATCGGGGTGGCGGGCCTGGTGATCGCCGCGCACACCGGCGACCACACGATCTATCCCGACTGCCGCGAGGATTTCATGCGGGCGATGGGCAACGCGATGCGGCTGGGCACCGATGCGGGCATCCAGCTGCTGCGGCCGTTCATCGCCCTGGACAAGGGGCGGATCGCCGCCGAGGGCGCCCGGCTGGGTGTGGACTTCGCGCGCACCTGGTCGTGTTACAAGGGCGGGGAGATCCACTGCGGCAAATGCGGCACCTGCGTGGAGCGCCGCGAGGCGTTCCTGGCGGCGGGAGTGGCCGACCCGACGGTCTACGAGGCCAGGCCTCCCCTGCCGGCCAAGCCAATTTAACCCAGAGGACACGGAGTGCGCTAAGAATTCTCCGTGCGCTCTGCGGCCTCTGTGTTAAGAATCTTCCGGTGCTGATTTCGGAAATATTCCATTCGTTGCAGGGCGAGGGCGAGCTCGCCGGGGTGCCGTCGGTCTTCGTGCGGACCAGCGGCTGCAACCTGCGCTGCAACTGGTGCGACACGCCGTACGCCTCGTGGGCGCCCGAGGGGCGGCCGATGACGGTGCCGGAGATCCTCGCGGAGGTGGCGGTCCATCCGTCGCAGCACATCGTGCTGACCGGCGGCGAGCCCATGATGGCGCCCGGCATCCACGAGCTGGCGTTCCAGCTGCAGGAACGCGGGTACCATCTCACGATCGAGACCGCCGGGACCATCCGCCCCAACGGCATCGCCTGTGACCTCGCGTCGATCAGCCCGAAGCTGGCGCACTCGGCGCCGGATGCGCGGCTGGACGACACGTGGCGGCGGAAGCACGAGGAGCTCCGCTGGCAGCCCGCGGTGGTCGCGAGCTGGATGGCGGTCCGGAGCTACCAGTTGAAATTCGTGGTGGCGGCGGAAAGCGACCTGGCGGAGATCGCGGCGATGATCCGGGAGACCGGGGCCGCGGTGCCGGCCAGCAAGGTTTTGCTCATGCCCGAGGGCGTGACAGTCGAGGCGCTGCGCGCGCGGGCCGGCTGGCTGGCCGAGGTGTGCAAGCGGCACGGCTACCGGTACGCCCCGCGGCTGCACGTGGAGCTTTACGGTAACCGGCGCGGCACGTGAGCTGGCGGGCGGCGATGATCCTCAGCCGCGCAGCACGATCTTGCCGCACTGCGCGCCGGCTTCCATGTGGCGCAACGCGGCCTCGGCGGCGGCGAGCGGGAACACGCGGTCGACCACCGGCGTGATCCGGTGCCGGGCGACAAAGGCGGTCAGGCCGGCGAAATCCGCCGGCGACCCCATGGTGGTGCCGAGGAGGTTGAGCTGCCGGAAGAAACATTTCCGCATGTCCAGGGCCTGGGGGTTGCCCGTGGTGGCGCCGAAAAACACGATGCGGCCGCCCGGCGCCGCGAGGTCGATCAGCCGCGCCAGGCCCTCGCCGCCGGCGCTGTCGACGATCACGTCGAAGCGGCCGGCAAGTTTTTGCAGGGAGGCCGCCCAACCGGCCTCGCGGTAGTTGACGCCGCCGCGCGCCCCGAGGGCCTGCGCGCGGGCGAGCTTGTCCGGCGAGCCGGAGGTCACCCAGGCCTCGGCGCCGGCGGCCGCGGCGAACTGCAGCGCAAACAGCGCCACGCCCCCGCCGACCCCGGTGACGAGCACGCGCTCGCCGGCCTGCAGCTGCGCGCGGGTGAAGAGCGCACGCCAGGCCGTGAGCCCGGCCAAAGGCAGGGCGGCCGCCTGTTCCCAGGAGAGGTGGGCGGGCTTGGGCGCGAGATTGGCGGCGGGGATGGCGACCAGTTCGGCGAACGTGCCGTTGTCCGGCAGGCCGAGGATGCGGAAAGCGGTGCCCTGGAAGCGCGGGTCGGGGCCCCAGTCGAGCGAGGGGTTGATGATGACCTCGCGGCCGCCCCAGGAGGGGTCTGCGCCCGGGCCGACGGTGGAGACGACGCCGGCGCCGTCGGACCCGAGGATGATGGGCAGCGTGATGTTCGGATAAAGCCCGAGCTGGGTCCAGAGGTCGCGGTGGTTGAGGGCGGCGGCCTGCAATCGCACGACGGCCTGGCCGGGGGCGGCGACCGGGTCGGGCACGGTCTGGAGGAGGAGCGGTTTTTTGACCCCGGTGAGGACGGCGGCTTGCATGCGGGGAATTCCAGCGGCGGGCTCAGCGCGATTTCAGCCGCGCCTGCAGTTTCCTGATCTCGGGGCTGACGGCGCCGCAGTTGCTCCCGCAGCCGGGGCGGTGGCGTTTTTTCAGGAAGGAGCGCACGAGCAGCGCCGCGGCGAGGGCGACGAGGGCGAGGGCGAGGATGGTTTGGAGGGTGGAGGACATTAGAGATTGCCCGCGAATAACGCGAATGGACGCGAATTAATCAGGATAGTTTGGCGTGATTTGCGGGTGGTTCAGTAACCCAGCGCACGGCCGGTTTGGTAGATCACGAGACACACGAGCCAGGCGGTGCCGGTCATGTAGGCGATCTGGAACAGCGGCCAGCGCCAGGAGTTGGTCTCGCGCTTCACGACGGCGACGGTGCTCATGCATTGCATGGCGAAAACATAATACACCATCAGGGTAAGGCAAACAAGGGGGGTGAAGAGCGGGGCGCCGCCGGGCCAGGTGGCGGCGCGCAGGGCGCTCCGCACGGGCGTGACGTCGGCGCCCTTGCCCCCTGCGAAGTGCTGCACGCTGAACACGACGGCGGTCGAGCTGACGAACACCTCGCGGGCGGCGAAGGAGGTGATGAGGCCGACGCCGATGCGCCAGTCGAAGCCGAGCGGCTTGATCACGGGCTCGATCAGGCGGCCCGCCTGGCCGGCGAAGCTGTGGGCGATCTGCGCGTCGGCGGTCGCGGCGGGGTCGGGCAGCCGGGGAAAGGTGGTGAGGAACCAGAGCACGATGGAGATGCCGAGGATGATGGTCCCGGCGTTCTTCAGGAACAGCCAGGCGCGCTCGACCATCTGGCGGAGGATTTCCCCGAGCCGGGGCGGCTGGTACGGGGGCAGCTCCATGATCATGAGCGGCGGCGCGCCCTTGAAGAGGGTCCGCTTGAACAGCCAGGCGAAGCCGAACGCGCCGGCGGTGCCGAGCGCGTACATCAGGAGCATGAGGCCGACCTTGGTCGCGGCCGGCACGGTGGTGCTGGGCAGCAGCGTGGCGATCATGAGCAGGTAGACGGGCAGGCGGGCGGAGCAGCTCATCAGCGGGGCGACCAGGATGGTGACGAGGCGGTCCTTGGCGTTCTCGATGGTGCGGGTGGCCATGATGCCCGGGATGGCGCAGGCGTAGGAGCCGAGCAGCGGGATGAAGGACTTGCCGTGGAGGCCGACCTTGCTCATCGGGCGGTCCATGAGGAACGCGGCGCGCGCCATGTAGCCGGTGCTTTCCAGCAGGCCGACGAAGAAGTACAGGATCATGATCTGCGGCAGGAAGACCACGATGCCCCCCACCCCGGCGATGACGCCGTCCGTCAGCAGGTCCCGCAGGTCGCCGGGGGCCATGGCCCCCTTCACCCAGCCGCCCAGCCCGGCCATGTGGGCGTCGATCCAGTTCATGGGATATTCCGCGAGCGTGAAGATCGAGAAGAACAGCAGGGACATGATGACGCCGAAGAACAGCCAGCCCCAGACCGAGTGGACGAGCACCGCATCGATGCGGTCGGAGGCCGAGGGCCCCTGTTCCCGGGTGCGGCGGAGGACGCCGGAGCAGAGCTGGCTGATGGCCTCATAGCGGCTGCGGATGAGGGTGGCCGACCAGTCGGTGCCGTCGCTTTCCCAGCGCCGGCGCCAGCCGGCGAGCACCCCGGTCGTGCGGGCGCTGAGCGGCCGGGAGCCGGCGACCCGCACGCTGTCGAGGTCGGTGAGCAGCAGCAGGGCCTCGGCGCGCGCGATGAGCGGGGAGCGCGCGTCGGCGTCGACGAGCGCGGCCGCCAGATCGGCCACGGCGGGTGCGATCGGGGCCGGCACATCCCAGCGGTGGCGGGCGAGCGGCAGGTCGGTGCGGCTCATCGCCAGTTTCAGCTCGACGAGCCCGCGGCCGCGCACGGCCTCGCAGGGGATGACGACCACGCCGAGCGCGGACTCGAGTTTTTTCGGATCGATGTGCAGGCCGGCGGCGGCGGCGACGTCCATCATGTTAAGGACGACGATGAGCGGCCGGCCGAGGTCGAGGATCTGGTGGACGAGGTAGAGGTTGCGCTCGAGATTGGAGGCGTCGACGACGCAGACGATGCGGTCGGGCTGCGGCGTGTCCTCGCGGCGGCCGAGGAGCACGTCGCGGAGCACGGCCTCGTCGGGCGAACGCGCGGCGAGGGAGTAGGCGCCGGGCAGGTCGATGACCTGGATCGGGCGGCCGTGCTGCGAGTAGGCGGTGCCGATTTTTTTCTCCACGGTGACCCCGGGATAATTGCCCACTTTCTGGCGCAGGCCGGTGAGGGCGTTGAAGAGCGTGGTTTTCCCGCAGTTCGGATTGCCGACCATCGCATAGACGGGGGTGCGGTCGGCGGCGGCCGCGCGTTTTTTTCCCGGCAGCGTAATATGCGGGGGCAGGATCACGGCGAAAAAACGCGGGCGGGCTCCGGGATCGGCCGGGGCGGGAGGCTCAGCGGGCGCGGGCCGGCCCCTCGGCGTGGTTCAGGGCGGGGATCAATTCCACCAGGATGGCCATGGCGGCATCGTGATTGAGCGCGATGCGCGTGCCGTTGACCTGGCAGAGGCTCGTGGTCCGCCCGGAAATTTTTGTCACCAGCGCGGCTTCGCCGAAACCCATTTCGCGCAACCTTTGCGCAAAGCTGTCATCACCGTTGATCACACAGATCCGGGCGGTGGCGCCGGCCGCCAGCTGGCAGAGCGGCGAGAGTTTGAGTCGGGAAGGCATTGGGGATGAGACTTAGTATCAAGAGAGAAGCAGAAAAAACCACCGGGTCAAACATTGCATTATCTTAATCTGAATAAGGTTTTTACCTACGCCGGCGTTTCAGCGCCAGCTGGGAGCCGGAGAAGCGCACCATGTTTTGCAGGTGCTCAAACTCATTCGGGTCCATGTTCTTGGCTTCCTTGATGGCTTGCTCGGCGCGCTTCATGGCCGCCTCGACCAACTTTTCGTCGATCTGCTCCTCGGAAATGGCGCGTTCGGCGAGGACGGAAACACGGTCGCCGTCGATCTCGGCGAAACCGCCGCCGATGACCAGGTAGGTGGTCTGGGTGCCCTTGGTCACGCGCAGTTCGCCGTCGGCAACCTGGGTCAGCAGCGGGATGTGGCCCGGCAGGATGCCGATCTCGCCCTCGACCGTCGGGATGACGACGGAGTCGATCGTGTCCGAGTAGACGCGGGCATCGGGGGTGACGATTTCGAGGGTGAGGGACATGTTGGTAGTAGTGGGGAGCGAGTAGCGGGTAGGGGTCAGCGGGTGGTCATTGGTTGGGTTTGATCATGCTCGCTACTCACTACTCAATGTCCGCCAGGGTCGGGTTACTTCTTGGCCGAGGCGGCGATCACCTCGTCGATGCCGCCCTTCATGTAGAAGTCGCCCTCGGGGACGTGGTCGAGCTCGCCGTCGAGGATCATCTTGAAGCCCCGGACGGTGTCCTTGACCGGGACGTACTTGCCCGGCGCGCCGGTGAACACCTCCGCGACCGCGAACGGCTGCGAGAGGAAGCGCTGGATCTTGCGGGCGCGGTAGACGGTGAGCTTGTCCTCGGGGGAAAGTTCGTCGAGGCCGAGGATGGCGATGATGTCCTGGAGATCCTTGTAGCGCTGGAGGACGCGCTGGAGCTCGCGGGTGACGCGGTAGTGTTCCTCGCCGACGATGGCGGGCTCGAGGGCCTTGGAGACGGAGGCGAGCGGGTCGACGGCCGGATAGATGCCGAGTTCGGCGATGGAGCGCTCGAGCACGATGGTCGAGTCGAGGTGGGCGAAGGTGTTCGCCGGCGCCGGGTCGGTCAGGTCGTCCGCGGGCACGTAGACGGCCTGCACGGAGG
>CAYRDN010000071.1:0-14299 GCA_964423065.1 uncultured Oleiharenicola sp.
TTCGATGTGCCCGACACCTTCACCATCGCCCTCGTCCGGGCCGCCCAGGACCGCGGCGCGCTGCCCTACGTCAACCTCCAGCGGGCCCGCATCACGCGCGAGCTGCTCAAGGGCGCGACCGCCGAGCAGTACGGCACCACCGCCGCGGTCGAACTGGCGCGCATGCAGCAGATGGCGGCCTACATCGCGGTGCGCGGCTCCGACAACATCTTCGAGACCTCCGACGTCCCGTCCGAGCGGGTCCAGACCGTCTCGCGGGTCCTCAAGCCCGTCCTGGATTACCGCGTCAACAAGACCAAGTGGGTCGTGCTGCGCTGGCCGTCATCGGCCATGGCCCAGCAGGCGGGCATGAGCACGACCGCCTTCGAGGACTTCTATTTCCGCGTCTGCACCTTCGACTACCGGCGCTACGGCCCGGGCATGAAGGCGCTCGCCGGCCTGATGGACCGGACCGACCGCGTGCATCTGAAGGGCCCGGGCACCGACCTGAAGTTCTCCATCAAGGGCATCGGCGCCGTGGCCTGCGGCGGCTTGCGCAACATCCCCGACGGCGAAGTGTTCTCCTGCCCGGTCAAGGACAGCGTCGAGGGCGTCATCCAGTACAACGCCCCCACCGTCTATCTCGGCACCTCCTTCGACCACATCCGGCTCGTCTTCCGGGCGGGCCGCATTGTCGAGGCCACCGGCAACAACACCAAACGCCTGAACGAGATTCTCGATACCGACCCCGGTGCGCGCTCCATCGGCGAGTTCGCCATCGGGTTCAACCCGCACATCCTCGAGCCGATGCGCGACATCCTGTTCGACGAGAAGATCGCGGGCTCGTTCCACTTCACGCCGGGCCAGGCCTATGAGACCGGCGGCAACGGCAACAAGTCGGCCGTGCATTGGGACATGGTCAACATCCAGCGCCCCGAGTACGGCGGCGGGGAAATCTGGTTCGACGGGAAGCTCATCCGCAAGGACGGCCTGTTCATGCTGCCCGCGCTGAAGAAGCTCAATCCCGACCAGCTGCTGAAGCAAGGGTAGGGCGGCGAGTCCCCTCGCCGCCACGCCGCGAGGGACGGAGTCCGCGCCCTGCCGCCCGATCCCATGCCGCCCGATCCCGCCCTCCGCGCCTTCATCCAGTCGCTCCCGAAGACGGAGACGCACCTGCATTTCGAGGGGGCGCTGCCCCTCGAGCTGCTGCAGCGCGTCCGGCCGGGCCGGACCGCGCCGGCCTCGTGGGCGCCGGACTTCAAGTTCAGCGACTTTGCGCACTTCGAGCGGGAGCTGCTCGACCTGGCCTTTGCCTGGTACACCTCGGCCGGGAGCTATCATGAGGCGGGGAAGATCATCTTCGCCCGGCTCGTCGCGCAGAACGTCAAATACGTCGAAACGAGCTTCGCCTCCGGCTGCCTCGAGTTCCTCGGTCTCGACGGCCGTGAGGTGCTCGCGGCCATCCGCGCGGCCGTGCCGGCCGGGCTCGAGGTCCGCGTGTTCCTCGGCATCCACCACAACGGTGCCGGGCCGAAGATGCGGCCGGTGCTCGAGGACGCCCTCAGCTGGCCCGGGCTGGCCGGCATCGACCTGCACGGCACCGAGAGTCTCCCGCTCGAGCCGTGGACGGCGGAATACTGGGCGGCCGCCCGCCGCGCCGGCAAATACACGAAGGCCCACGCCGGGGAATTCATGGGGCCCGGCTTCGTGCGGCGCGTGCTTGACGAGCTGCAGCCGCAGCGCCTCGAGCACGGCGTGCGGGCCGCCGAGGCCCCGGCGCTGCTGGCGGAAATCCGCCGGCGGGGCCTCGCCCTCGACGTCTGCCCGATCAGCAACCACAAGCTCATGCCCGGCGTCACCCTGGCGAACCACCCGATCCGGCAGCTGGTCGACGCCGGCGTGTTGGTGACGGTCAGCACCGATGACCCGATCTCCTTCGGCAACACCCTCGCGGACGAATACGCCGCGCTGGTGGAGCGGCGCGGATTCACCCGGCCGGAGATCGTGCAGCTCATCCGCAACGGCTTCGCCGTGGCCCTCCTGCCGGCGGCGCAAAAAAACTCGTGGCTCGCCCAGCTGCCCGGCAGCCTCGGCGCATGACGACCTTCACCGTGCCCGAGGGCATCCGCCGCGAACGCGCCGACAAGGTGCTGGCGCAGGCGTTTCCCGCGCACAGCCGGGCCGCCTTCCAGCGCGCGCTCGAGGCCGGCCTGGTCCGGGTGGACGGCCAGGTAATCGCCCAGAGCCAGGAAGTGCACGCCGGGCAGGTCATCGAGTGGACCCTGCCGGAGACGGTCCGCATGGAGCTGAAGGCGGTCGACCTGCCGCTCGACGTGATCTACGAGGACAAGCACCTCATCGTGCTCAACAAGGCCGCGGGCATGGTCGTGCATCCCGGCATCGGCACGGGCGAGGACACGCTGGTGCATGCGCTGCTCGCGCATTGCGCGGGGGAGCTCAGCGGCATCGGCGGCGTCGAGCGGCCGGGCATCGTGCACCGGCTGGACAAGGAAACTTCGGGCCTCCTGGTCGTGGCCAAGCACGACGCGGCCCACCGGGCGCTGGCCGACCAGTTCGCCTCCCGCACCCTGCGCAAGGAATATGTGGCCCTCATCTCGGGTGTGCCGAAGACGGACAGCGGCAGCATCGACCGCAGCATCAGCCGGCACCCGGTACACCGGCACCGGATGACCACCGGCGAGGGCGGCCGGCCCTCGCGCACCGACTGGACGGTCGAGAAAAAGTTCGGCGGCCTGGCCGCGCTGGTCCGCTGCCGCATCCACACCGGCCGGACGCACCAGATCCGCGTGCACCTGAAATCGCTCGGGCACCCCGTGCTGGGCGACACGACCTACGGCTGGAAGCAGCATCCCACGCTCCCCGTGCCGCCGCGCATCATGCTGCACGCCGAGCACCTGGTGTTCACCCACCCGGTGAACGGCAGGACGATGGACCTGACCGCCCCGCTGCCGGCGGATTTCAAGGAGCTGCTGGCGGCGCTGAGGAAACTGTAGGATTATTTCAATACGGCTGCAGCCATTCGACGGTCATGGGCAGGGCAGGCCCTTGGTCCAGCCGCGAAAGGGCAAGCGTGCGCCACTGCGGCTGCACAAGATGCAGCCCTACTGAAGTTCCAGGACCTACTGAGATTCCAGGGCCTCGGCCGCCAGGCCCCAGCGGAGGTTGTGCAGCGAGTGGTGGAAGCGGTCGACGTGCGCGTAATCGGCCACCGCGAGCATGGTGACCAGCGCGGCGGGCAGGACATCCGCCCGGGCCGCCGGCATGCCCGGCACGGCCTTGCGCTCGTCGAGGGTGAGGGGGGCCAGTTCGTCCAGCAGGTGGGCCAGCGTCTCGATCCCGATGATCGAAGGGGTCTCCTCCAGCGTCAGACCGTGCCGGGCGCCCTTCAGGGCCCGGACCGTGCTCATGCTGCCGCCGGTGAAGACCGCGGCCGGCGCCACCACGGGAAAACGAAAGCCGCTGCGCTTGAGTTCGTCCCGCACATGAACGGCCAGCGCGGTGGTCTCGGCCACGACGAGCGGGGCGGAAATGTCCGCGATGAAGCGCTCGGTCATCCGCACACAACCGAGCTGCAGGCTCGCGGCCTGCGCCAGCTTGCGCTCCAGGAACCGCAGGCACTCGAGGCTCCCGCCGCCCAGGTCGAACACCAGGAAATCCCGCAGGTGCGCGAGGGCCGGGTCGCTGGTCAGGCCGCGCCCGATCAGGCTGGCTTCCTCGTCGCCGGTCAGGATCCGGATCTCGTGGCCGGTCGCCGCGCGCACGCGGGCCGCGAACTCCCGGCCGTTGGCCGCGTCGCGCACGGCGCTGGTGGCGACGAGGAGGGTGCGGTCCGGCGCATACGGCGCGGCAATCGCGAGCAGCTCCACGATGGCGGCCAGGCCGCCGGCCATGCCGGCCTCGCCCAGGCGCGGTTCGCGGCCGCTGATGCCGGCGCTGATGCGCGTCTCGATCGTCCGGCCGGCCAGTTCGGTCACGCGGCCCGCCGGGTCGCGCGCGGCGACCAGCACCTTGATCGAGTTGCTGCCGATGTCGATCACGGCGATGGCGGTAGGACTTTTAGCCACGGATGACACGGATTGAGACGGATGATTGAAACCAGGGCGGGGTCATATCCGTGCCCATCGGGGCAATCGGTGGCGACAAATTAAAGCGCGAAGTCCCCGGGCGCGATGAGCACCACGAACTCACCCTTCAGGCTGGCCTGGGCCAGCCGCGCCGCGACGTCGCCGGCGGGGCCGATGAAGAAGGTCTCGTGCAGCTTCGTGACTTCCTTGGCGATGCAGACCACGCGGTCGGGGCCGAGCACGGCCGGGATCTCCGCGGCAAACTTGGCGATGCGGTGGCAGCTTTCGTAGCAGGCGAGGGTGTAGGGGAAGTCGCGGTGCCTTTCCAGGAAGCCGGTGCGCGCGGCGGACTTGGGCGGGAGAAAGCCCACGAAGAGGAAGCCGTTGGTCGGCAGGCCGGCGGCGGACAGCACGGCGACCAGCGCGCTCGGGCCGGGGACGGGCACGACCGGCAGCCGGCGGCGGCGGCAGGCGCGCACGAGCCGGAAGCCGGGATCGCTCAGGCCGGGCGTCCCGGCATCGCTGACGACGGCGACGGATTTGCCGCCCGCGATGGACTCCGCGAGCTGTTCCGCCGCGGCGGTCTCGTTGTGCTCGTGGTAGGCCACGAGTTCGCGGTGCAACCCGAGGCGCGCGAGCAGGGTGCCGGTGGTGCGGGTGTCCTCGCAGGCGACGAGGTCGACGCTCCCCAGGATGGCGCGGGCACGGTCCGTCAGGTCGGCCAGGTTGCCGATGGGGGTGGCCACCACATAGAGGTGGCCGGGGAGCGGCGTCAGCGAGGCGTTGGCGCCGGGCGCGTTCATGGCGTCGCCGGGGACGGGCGCGAGGGCGTTACTTGCCCATGCCGGGGATGCGGCCTTCCCAGTCGGCGGGGCGGCTCCACGGGATGGCGGAATCCTGCTGGGGCGGGGTGCAACCCGTGATGCCGACCAGGATCAGGCCTGCCATCAAAAGCGTGAAAAGGATTTTGCGGTGGTTGGGCATGTGCTGCTGTTCAATACGACAAATCCGCCGGTCTGCAACTGTCCTTTGCGGGCCGTCCGTTCAGGCTTGCCAGGCATAGGTGGATTCGGACCAGGGCTTGCGCGCCGTCTTGGCGACGTGGCCGCCGGGATTGGCGGCGAGGTGTTCCAGGACCTTGAAGATGGTCTCGGTCTGGCCCGGCTGGCCGAGGGCGGCGGCGAGGCTTTCCGCGGTGAAGGCCGTGCCGGGCGCGGCGCCCAGGGTCGCGGCGATCTGCCGCCGCAGGGTGATGACCCCGCCGGCGGCCTTCTTGCCCGCCTCGACGCCGGGCTGGTGGTACGCGTTGATGCCGATGAGCGAGGCGTAGAGGCCCACGGTGCGCTCGTAAAGCGCGATGAGCAGCCCGATGGTCCGGGGCGAAACCTCGTTGACGGTGATCGTGATCGAGGAGCGGTTTTTCTCGCTGAGGGCGTCGCGGGTGCCGAGGAGAAAGCCCTGCAGGAAATCCCCGCTGGTCACGCCCGGCTCGACCTCGAGGGACGGGCTGGCGCGGTCCTTGAGCACCTCGATGAAGGTGAGGAAGAAATTGTTCACGCCATCGCGCAGCTGCTGGACGTAGGCGTGCTGGTCGGTCGAGCCCTTGTTGCCGTACACGGCGATGCCCTGGTTGACGGTGTGGCCGGCGAGGTCGAATTCCTTGCCCAGCGACTCCATCACCAGCTGCTGCAGGTAGCGCGAGAGGAGCAGGAGCCGGTCCTTGTAGGGCAGCACGACCATGTCCTTGGCGCCCCGCCCGGCGGTCGCCCAGTACCACATGAGCGCCATCTGCGCCGCGGGGTTGTCGCGCAGGGACGGCCGGCGGGTCACGGCATCCATGGCCGCGGCGCCCGCGAGCATCTGGTCGATCCTGATGCCCTGGAGCGCGGCCGGCAGCAGGCCGACGGCGCAAAGCTCGGAGGTGCGGCCGCCGACCCAGTCCCACATCGGGAAACGGGCCAGCCAGCCCTCCTGCAGCGCGACCTGGTCAAGCTTGGAGCCCTCGCCCGTGACGGCGACGAACTGCTTCGGGTAGTCGAGCCCGGCGGCCCGGAAGGCGGCCTGCGCCTCGAGCATGCCGTTGCGCGTCTCGGCGGTGCCGCCGGACTTGGAGATGACGACGACGAGGGTCTGCTTGAGCCGGCGGCCGAGCTGCTTCAGGACGTAGTCCATGCCATCGGGATCGGTGTTGTCGAAAAAGGACACCCCGAGCCTGTCCCGTCCGCCCTTGAGCCGGCCGAGGGCGTGGCTGACGAACTGCGGGCCGAGCGCCGAGCCGCCGATGCCGATGACCAGGAGTTCACGAAACCTGGCGCCGCCCGGCGCGCTGATCCCGCCCTGGTGCACCTGTGCGGCGAAGGCCTTGATGGCGTCGAGCGTGGAGGTGATGGCAGTGCGCAACTCGGCGGTCGGGGCGAGTTCAGGCGTCCGCAGCCAGTAGTGGCCGACCATGCGATGCTCGTCGGGGTTGGCGATCGCGCCGGCTTCGAGCGCGGCCATGGCGGCGAAGGCCGCTTGCAGCCTCGGCTCCATGGCGGCCGGAAAGTCGTCGGGGAAGGGCATGCGGCTGATATCGAGCGACAGACCGAGCTTGGGGTTCGTGTAGTAAAGTGACTTGAAACGGTCCCAGGTCATAGGCCGGCGACTGTAGCGGCCGGTCCGGGCCGCGGCTAGCCCGAAAACGGGCAACGGTTTTCGGGATTGCTAGGGTGGCGCCGGGGCGCATTCACTGGGGGCACAAGCATGGCCTTTGATCTCAAGCGCGTCGTGAAAGTGATGCTGTTCGCCTCGAACGGTCCGCTCGCCGTGAAAGACATCCAGACGGCGGTGAGCCGTTTCCACGAGCAGGCGGCCGGCCTGCCGCTGCTGGAGCAGAGAGCGGAGAGCGGGGAGCTGAGAACTGAGGGGGCACCCGCCGCCGGGGAGCCGGAGGAGCCCGTGCTGCCGGCCGCGGCCGAGGACGATGAATTTTATCGCGACGTGCCGGCGCTCGTGACCGCGGTGCAGATCCGCGAGGCGGTCGACGCCCTCTCGCTCGAACTTCAGTCGGCGGACAGCGAGATCCTGCTCGTCGAGGGCCACCACGGCTGGCGGCTGGTGACGCATCCGCGGTTCGCCCGCTGGGTGCGGCTGCTGCGCAACGAGCCGCCGCCGGTGCGGCTGAGCCCGTCCTCCCTCGAGACCATGGCGGTCATCGCGTACCGCCAGCCGGTGACGCGCGCCGAGATCGAGCAGATCCGCGGCGTGTCGGCCGAGGCCGGGCTGGGCAAGCTCCTCGAGCGCGACCTGATCTACATCGTCGGCCGAGCCGACCTGCCCGGCCGGCCGATCCAGTACGGCACCACCGAGTCGTTTCTGGAATTTGTCGGCATCCGGTCGCTCGACGAGCTGCCGTCCTCGGACGTGCTGTCGCCGCGCCAGATCGATGCGTGGCTGCAGACGTCGAATGCGCCGCGGGCCGCCAGCGACGCCGACATGGGGTTGGACGAGACCGAGCAGAGCCAGCTGTCCCTGGAACCGAAGACCCAGGGCGAAACCGCCGCCCCGTGAGCCGGCCCCTCCGCATCGGGGTCATCGGCGCGGGTGGCAACACCCGCGCGAAGCACCTGCCCGGGTTCCAGGCCATCCCCGGCGTCACGGTCGCGGCGGTGTGCAACCGGACGCGCGCGTCCGGCGAGAGCGTGGCGCGGGAGTTCGGCATCCCTGTCGTCGCCGCGAACTGGAAGGAGATCATCGAGGCGCCGGACATCGACGCAGTCTGCATCGGCACGTGGCCGAACATGCACGCCAAGCTGGCGGTCGCGGCCCTCCGCGCCGGCAAGCACGTGCTGACCGAGGCACGGATGTCGCGCAATCTCGCCGAGGCGGAGATGATGCTCGAGGAGGCGCGGCTCCACCCGGACCTCGTGGCCCAGATCGCGCCCGCCCCGATGTCGCTGCCGTTCGACGCCACCATCATCGGGCTGATCCAGGGCGGCGCGCTCGGGAGCCTGCGGGAGGTTTTCCTGACCTGCACCAACGACGCCTACGCCGACAGCGCGAAGCCGCGGAGCTGGCGGCAGGACAATGCCCTGAGCGGCAAGAACACGCTTTATCTCGGGATCTACTACGAGATGACGCTGCGCTGGCTCGGCCGCGGGGTGTCCGCCGTCGTGGCCGACGCGGCCATCTTCACGAAGGAGCGCAAGGACGAGGAGGGCGTGCCATGGCCGACGACGATCCCCGAGAGCGTGACGGTGCTGGGCGCCTATGCCGCCGGCGCGGGGGTGGAACCCGTCTCGGTGGCCGGCTCCCGCCTGGCGGACGGCGCGCGGCTGGTGGCGCATTTCAGCGGGGTGGAGCGGACGGCGCCGCGCAATGAGATCCGGCTCAACGGCAGCCTGGGCGGCCTGCGGCTGGACCTGGCGCGCGGCGAGCTGTGGCTGACCCGCGAGGGCGGGGCGGAGATCCTCGTCGAGATCGCGCCGGAAAAACGCGGTGCGTGGCGGGTGGAGGCGGATTTTGTCGCGAGTATCCGTGACGGCCGGCCGGTGCGCCTGACGGATTTTGCGACCGGGGTGAAGTACATGCAGTTCACCGAGGCGGTGTGGGAGTCGTGGAGTGCGTTCGGCCAGCGCGTGACGCTGTAGATGACAGGGGCGCCCGGCTATTGCCGGCGGATCGTGACCAGGTACCAGGCCAGCACGACGAGGACAAGGAGGCCCATGCCCGCGGAGAAATAGACCAGGCAGCCGCGTTTGGCGTCCGCGGGGGTGCCGGCCGATTCATCCTTGAAGCGCGCCAGCAGTGCCTCGGCGTCGGCCTCCGCCGTCGGTGAAGCCGTGACCGGCCGGGGGGGTGCGGGCGCTTTCGCGGCGGCCATCACGGGAGCTTCCGCCGGGGGCAGCGCCGCCACGGCGGCGGGGCGGGGCGGCGGCACGGCCGGTGGCGCCGGAGGCGGGCTTGCGCCGATTTCGCGGGCGATCTCGCGTTCGAGCCACGCGAGCTGCTCCTGCGCGAGCGCGCGCTGGCGTTGCAAATCATTCAGGCGGTCGGACACGGGGCGATAGTGACGGGCGCGGGCCGGGGGGAAACAAAAAACGCAGCCCGCGGGCTGCGTTGGAGAGAGGGGGAGCGCGGCCGTTCAGACCACGTTGACCTTGCGGTGGGCCTTGTCGAATTCGACGGTGCCGTCGCGCAGGGCGAACAGGGTCCAGTCGCGGCCGACGCCCACGCCCTTGCCGGGGTGGTGCTTCGAGCCGCGCTGGCGGACGATGATGCCGCCGGCGAGGACCTTCTGGCCGCCATAGAGTTTGATGCCGAGCCGCTTTGACGCGCTGTCGCGGCCGTTGCTGGAGGATTTCTGACCTGTCTTATGTGCCATGGCAGTGGTTCCTTAAAGGGTGATGGACTCGATCTTGATGACGGAGAGTTCCTGGCGGTGGCCGCGTTTGCGCTCCATGCCCTTGCGCTTCTTTTTCTTGAAGACGATGACCTTCTTGGCGCGCTTGTTTTCCAGGACCTTGGCCTTGACCGAGGCGCCGACGAGGAAGGGAGTGCCCACCTTGAAATTTTCGCCTTCGCCCGCGGCGAGGACTTCGTTGATCTCGACCGTGGATCCGGTTTCAGTCTGGGGATAGCGGTCGACGATGAGGATATCGCCCTCGCTGACCGAGAACTGCTTCCCCTGCGTTTTGATAGTGGCTTTCATAAGTTCAAAGGGGCGAAATAAGGGGAGTCGGAGGGGGGTAATCAAGGATTTATTTACGATTTGCGGGAAATCGCCGAGCCGAAACTGAATTCGCCGGCGAAGTGCCGGCTTGCGGGCGGGGATGGCGAACGGCAAACCGTGGGACATGGTCCGCCTGATCACCCCGGATGAACTTCGGAGCACCGACACCGTGGCCTTGGCAAGGTGGCTGCTGGGCAAGGCTTTAGTCCGGAGCCAGGGCCGGAGCCGGGCGATGCATCTCATCACCGAGGTCGAAGCGTACGACGGCGAGCGCGACCTGGCGTGCCACGCGAGCAAGGGTCGGACGAAGCGAACCGAGGTCATGTATCAACCGGGAGGAATCTGGTATGTCTATCTATGCTACGGCGTGCATGAGATGCTGAACCTCGTGACCGGTCCGCGGGATTATCCGGCGGCCGTGCTGATCCGTGCGGTCAGCGGCGTGAGCGGACCGGGCCGGCTGACCCGGCAGCTGCAGGTTGACCGGCGGTTGAACGGCCGGCCGGCCCGCCCCGAGAGCGGATTGCACCTCGTGGACACCGGCGTGGTGATGCCGGCGCGGCGCATCCGGGCGGGGCCGCGGATCGGCGTGGACTACGCGGGGCCGGTCTGGGCGCGGAAACCGTGGCGGTTCTGTTGCGAACTGTAGCGGCGTTTCACTTCGCCGGGCTCGCCGGCGGCGCCTTGTAGTCGCTGAGCAGCAGGGTGGCGGAGCCGAAACCGAGCTTGAGCTGCATCTTCACCGGGAGGTTGCTCGCATCCTGCGAAATCCAGACCTTGATTTCGCCACCGCGCTTGAAGAGACCCTCCGGATTTTTCTCCATGCGCGGCACCAGCACCAGCGTCTGGTAGGTGCCGAGGGGCGTGGACACCTCCTCAAAATGGTCGGCGTAGATCGACAGCGGATAGAAGTCGCGGCCGAACTGCACGAGCACGTCGTGCTTCTCGCCGGGCTTGAGGTTCCAGTCACGGGTCTGCACCAGCGCGCTGATCAGGTCGACGGGGTCGCCGGCGGGGATGGGGATGACCGCGCTGCGCTCGGGGCGGACGCGATCGGTGTAACGGGCCACGTGCGCGGCGTAATCGAAGACGATCTCGGTGTCCGTGGCCCGCTTGGGGTCGGAACCGCTTTCCTTCACCCGGAGCATCCGGCCGGTGGCCTGGTCGATCAGGACCTCGGCCTTGTTGTCGAAGGCATAGAAGTCGCGGACGATGCCGCGGGACTTCGTGTCGGTGGTCACGCTCATCACCGGCACGCCGTCCAGCTGCTGGGCGTGGGCCGAGATGGTGATGTCACCCGCATGGAAAAAGAAGGCGAAGCCGACCTTGTAGATGAACGTCTCGCCGTCGCGGAAGGCGGTGAACGGCGCGGCGGTGGCGAGGCCGGGCAGGCAGCAGAGCAGGAGGATTTTTTTCAAGTGAAAAGGGGACTGCACCTATGGGAGAAAGTGCCCCCGGCGTCGAGCTATTGCCGGCCTACATCGTCAGTTCCAGCTGATTGTTCTGGCCGAGGGCCCACGCCTCGATGCCGCGGGCGCGCAGGGTGGCCGCGAATTCCCGGGCAAACCCGTGCAGGGTATAGACCAGCTTGGGCTGCACCTGTCCGACGAAGGCCAGCAGGTCGGGGAAATCCGCATGGTCCGACAACGGGAAGGCCGCATCGCAGCCATGGCGGTAAATGGCGCCGGGATCCATCGCCCAGCCGGTGGCGACCGCCGTGCGCCGCGGGTGGATCCAGCTCAGGGGCGCGTCGTGGCCCGGTTGCGGCGGGGCGATGACGACCTGGCCGGCGTAATCGTTGGTATCGAGCAGGCGATAGGGCGGAAGTTTCATGCCCAGTTCCGCGTAGCGCCGGGTCAGCTTGTGTCCCTGGGCATGCAGCATCACCGGCAGCCCGGCCCCGCCGACGATCTGGAGCAACTCCTGCGTCTTGCCCAGGCTGTAGGCGAGGAGCACCGGGGTCACCCCGTCGGCGAGCGCCTGCCGGCAGAAATCGACGATGCCGCGCTCGACCTCCGCCGGCGGCGGAAACACATACCGCGGCAGGCCGAAGGTGGTCTCCATGATCAGCACGTCGGCGCGCGGCGCGACGCAGGGTTCGGCCGCCAGACCGGGGCGGAGCTTGAAGTCACCGGTGTAAAGCAGCGAGCCGTGGTCGGTGGTCGCCTGCAGCATGGCCGAGCCGAAAATATGCCCCGCCGGGTGCAGCCGCAGCTCGCAGCCGAATTCCGCCGGCCAGGGCTGGCCGTAATCGAGAATGGTCTCCTGCCGCTTGCCGCCCAGCCGCAGCCGCATCAGGCTGGCCGTGGCGCGAGTGGCAAGGACCTCCCGGTGCGGCGCGATGTGGTCGGAGTGCGCGTGCGAGACGAAGGCGCGCGGCTGCGCGCGTTGCGCATCCAGCCACCAGCCGATCTGCGGCAGGTGGACGCCGGCCTTGAAACGTACGTCCCAGGGCATGCGGGGCCGCCTAGCCGGCCGGCAAATATTTGTGCCGCAGCAGCCGCCACGCCGTCACGATGAACGCCGTCAGCGGCACCGCCAGCATCATGCCGAGGATGCCGCCGAGCGCCGTGCCCCAGAAGAAAATCGCGATGATGATCGCGACCGGGTGCAGCCCGGTCTGCCGGCCCATGATGCGGGGCGTGAGCAGCCAGCCCTCCACGGTCTGCACCGCGGCGAAAATCGCCACGCAGATCCCCACGAGCGCCAGGCCGCCGCCGGGCTGGAACAGGGCGAGCGGCAGCACCACGCTCAGGCCGAGGATCGAGCCGAGATAGGGCACGACATTGAGCAGCCCGGTGGCGAAACCCAGCGCCAGGCCGAACTTGATCCCGGCGAGGGAGAAGCCGGTGCCGAGCAGCACCCCCATGATCAGTCCGATCAGCAGCTGCCCGCGGAAGAAGGCGACGAGGATGCCAAGGAATTCACGGACAAGGAAGACCACATCGTCGCGATGCGTCGGTTTCAGAAAAGGCAGGTGCGCGGGCAGGGACCGGGTCGGATCCGCGTCCGTGAGGAGGAAGAAAAACAGGTAGACCGGGATGACGGCCAGCGAGGCGATCGCACCGAAGAAGCCGTAAACACCCGCCCCGGCGGACAGGAGCGAGGGGGCGAGATGGCCGATCAGGTCCTGCGCCTGCAGGCTCAGCCGGTCCGCCGCGCTCCTGATCGCCGGGTGGTCGAGGTAGCGCCGCGCGACGGCCAGCCACTCCGGGAAGTGCTGCTCGCCCCACTTGAGGGTGTTCGCCCAGAGCACCGGCAGGTAGGCGATGAAGTCGAGCAATTGCGCCACGAACGCCGGCACCAAGGTGAAGAACAGCGCGGCCACCAGCAGCAGCGCGACGCCGTAGAGCAGCACGACGGCGATGGACCGGCGGATCTTCAGCCGGTGTTCGAACAGCGCGACCACCGGGCGCAGGATCAGCGCCAGGATGCCCGCCACCGCCAGCGGCCAGATGACGTTCGAAAAACGGCCGAGGAAGCGGCCGATCATCACGACACTCAGTCCGGCGAGTCCAAAGATCCCGACCATGGCCGCTAAGCCCAGGGCAAAGCCGACCAGACGGCGCTGCGCCGGGGTCAGCAACGGGGTTTCTTCAACCGACATGAAGGCATGGAATGCTTGAGACGTCCGACTGGCAAGCATGCAGCCTCGTCGCACTGATGACTCCTAACGATGATTAATACCAATCAGGACGGGTCGAAAAAATGCGACAATCTGTCCGCTTTGGGAACTCCAGCCAGGCTCCAGCAAGGATGCTCGAAGGATACAAAAAGGATGAACGAAGGATGGGTGAAGGATAACCGAGTCAACCCAGACACAACCCCGGGGATCTGCCTCAGTCTCGAATACGCTGTGCAGATGGCATGGCCCGGCGTCCAACCCAAGCCGGCTGGGGCGTATCTTCCTCCCTTCTCCTCTTGACATTCTAGGGGAGCAATTCACTCTCCTAGGCAATCTAGGAGTAGCCATGACAAACAACAAAGCCGACCTGCTGCAGGGGACCCTCGACCTGCTCATCCTCAAATCACTCCAGAACGAGCCCATGCACGGCTTCGGCATCGCCGTCCGGATCGGGCAGATGTCACAGGCCATGCTGACCGTGGAACAGGGCTCGCTCTATCCCGCGCTCTACCGGCTCGAGGACCAGGGCTGGATCAAGGCGGAGTGGGGCGTCTCCGACAACAACCGGAAGGCGAAGTTCTACGCGCTCACGGCCGCCGGCCGGAAGCAGCTGCAGGCCGAGGAGCAAAGCTGGGCGAAACTTTCCACGGCCATCAATCTCGTGCTAGGGAATGCGTGATCAAAGAAAGCCGATTCATATCACAGGAGGAAACAGAGGAAACAGAGATTCAGAATAAATTCTTCTGGTTTTGACCTCCGTTCTCTCCGTTACCTTCTGTAAAATATTCAGCCCATGCGAATCTGGTCAAAGTTCAGGTCGCTCTTTTTAAAGTCGAAACTCGAAGCCGAGATGACCGAGGAGATGCGGCATCATGTCGAGCTGCAGACCGAGCTGAACAT
>CAYRDN010000072.1:0-5997 GCA_964423065.1 uncultured Oleiharenicola sp.
CGTCATAGGCCTTGTTGGGCGCGGCGACGGAGGCCGTGAGTGAAAGTGGCGTGATATTCGCCGCGGCCGTCGAGGTCGTCGAAGTCAGGACATAGTTGCTGGCCAGGCCGCCACCGCCGCCATTCGCCAGGGTATAGCCCGTGCCCGTCACCAGGTTCGCCGTGACGACGTTTTTGGTGTTGAAGTTGATGTTGGCCGCGAGGGGGCTGTTCAAAATCAGCGTCTCCGCCCCCACGCCCGTCGTGACCGAGCCGATGTTGCTCAGCGTCGCCAGCGTGCTGCCGTTGTAGTCCCGGCTGTCCGCCACGGTGCCCGAGATGGTCACGGGCTTGGGATCAATCACGCCGGCGGTATTGGCCACGAAGGTGTAGGCGTAGTTGGCCCCGCTGTTGCCGTCGTTCACGATGCCGGTCGCCGTTATGGTCTTGCCCGTGCCGGCGTTGGGGGTGTCATAGGTCTGCGCGAAGGTGGTGGTGGTGTCCCCGGTCTGCAGCGTCCCCGTCGTGATCACCGGCGCCACCGCCGAAGCGGCCGAGGCGTTGTAGGTCTTGGTGTCGGTCTGCGCCGTCACGGTCATCGGAGCCTGGGTGATGTCCGCGGTCTGCGTGCCGCCCGTGAAGGTGTAGTTGCTGGCCAGGCCCGTGCCGTCGCCCAGCGCCAGCGTGCCAAGCGTCAGGGGCTTGAGCGCACCGACGTTCCGGCTGGCCACCATGCCGGCACCGGCGAGCGTGAGGGTCTCGCCGTTGGCCGTGGTGCCGATCGTCAGGACGCCGGCCGCCATGTTCAGCGTGCCGTCATAGGGACGCGTCCCCGTCAGGCTGACCGGTCGTTGGGTCACGCTCAGCGCGCCGTTGGCGTAGTTGATGATGTAACCCTGCTGGTTGGAATACAGCCCGCCCGGAGTTATGGTGTAGCTGTTGACGTTGATCGCACCCTGCGAAGTGCCGCTGTAGACCACGGAGCCGAGCAGATTGGCGTTGGGTATGGTGGAATAGGTCACGCCGTTGCCGCCGGCGTACCCCAGTCCGTTGTAAACCTTGGCGTCGTTGGCCGCCGTCACGGTCAGCGGCGTCATGAACGGCTGCAGGAGCGGGTAGGTGATGCCTTCATACATCACCCAGGTGGTGGCGAAATTCCAGTTGGGGTTGGCGCCGCCGTTGGGCACCGTCGCCGAGGTGAAGTCGGCCTGGGCCTTCATCTGCGGCGTGGTCATGCCGAAGCCTCCGCCCAGTTGGACGATTGACGTGCTGCTGTCCCAGAAGCTGGTGGCGACCGTGCCGGCGCCAATGAGTCCGACCAGCGCGCCCATGTTGCTGCCGCCGCCGCTCACGCTGCCTGTGGAATAGCTGGTGGTCACGGCACCGTCGTTGCTGCCGAGGAGGCCGCCGGCGCCGGAACCGCCGCCGCTCACGTTGCCCGTGGCGTAGGTGTCGCTGACGGTGTTGGCCCCGTTGCTCCCCACCAAGCCGCCGGTCGCGGACCCCGCGCCCGTCACATTGCCCGTGGCGAAGCTCTGGCTGATCGCCCCGGTGGTGTCGCTCCCGATCAGGCCGCCCGTGCCGGCCCCGCTGCCGACCACGCTGCCCGTGGCGTAACTGGTGCTGACCGCGCCGGTGGTGTTGGTTCCGACCAGACCGCCGGTGCCGCTGGCGCCGGTCACCGTGCCCGTGGCGAAACTCTGGCTGATGGCGCCGGTGGTGTTGTCGCCCACCAGGCCGCCCGTGCCGGCCCCGCCGGTCACGCTGCCCGTGTTGTAACTGTTGCTGACCGTACTGCCGGTGCCGTTGGTGCCGATCAACCCGCCGCTGCCGGCTGCGCCGGACACGCTGCCGCCGACCAGTCCGACATTCTGGAACGACTGGGTCGGCCCGGTGGCGCCGAACAGACCCGCACTTGCGGCCCCGGAATTGACGGTGAGCGCGGTGATGGTGTGACCCAGGCCGTCAAATCTTCCCGTGTACGGGGTGCCGGGTGTGCCGACCGGAACGAAGCCCGCGCCGGCATTCCACGTGGAGGTCGCCGAGGCGTCGATATCCGCCCCGAGTGCGTAGTTTGTGGCCAGGCCGCTCTTCATGCCCTGCAGGTCGGTGACGGTGACGGTGGTCGAAAGCCCCAGGGTGTTAACAATGGTGTAGGCATCTCCGTTGATGGTGAGGAAGCCGGGGCCGGCACGGCCCGGAAAATCCACGCGCCCGGTAAAGGCGCCCGAAATCAGGCCCACCTTCACGCTCCCCCCGGCCACCGCGCCATCCGCGCCGTTGGCCGTGGCGGTGTTCAGCACCAGCGCCGACGTACCCGAGGCCGACATCACGGCGTTGATATTGATGTCGCGGGCGGCGGTCAGGGTGAGGGTGTTCGCACTCCAGCTGACGTCCTGGTTGACATTGATATCGCCGCTGCCGCCGGCGGTTCCGGTACTGCTCTGGATCAGGACGCTGGCCGCTCCCAGACTGGCGCCGAGCGTCGTGCCCGAGATGTTGCCCCCGGTCGCGGCGATGGTGAAGTCGGCCGGATCGATCAGCCAGGTGCCATTCCGGCCCGGGGTGGATTGGGCCGTGACCCGCGCGAGGTCCGAGACGAAAACATTCGCGGCCGAGGTTTCAATGAAGCCGCCGTCGCCGCCCTTCGGCGCCGAGGCGTCCAAGGTGCCGCCCACCTGGACGGTGCCCGCGGCCATGCCGCCGAGCAGCCTGATGGTGCCATGGCGGTTCTCCACGGTGCGGGCCTCGATCACCCCGGTGTTGTTCACCACGCTCGCGAGCAGCGCATCCTGGGCGCCGGCGGTCATGAGGACCAGGCCGCCGTCGGCGCGAATCAGGCCGCCGTTTGCGGCCAGGCTGTTCAACACACTCTCGCCGACCTGCAGTTGCACCAGGCTGTTGCCGTCGAATGTCAAGGTGGCCGCGCTGCCCGCCCCCAGGGCCACGGTGCCGAGCCGCGCGGTGATAATCCCCTCGTTGCGGACCTGCTGGCCGAGGAGGGCCACATAGCCGGCTTGGGTTGCCGTGATGGTTCCCTGGTTGACGATGCTGCCCGTCCCGTCGCCGCGAAAGGTGCGCCGGCTGGCATTCACGCTGGCCTCATCCAGGTCCAGCGTGGACGCAACCAGCCCCGCGACGTTTACCTGGGCACCTGGTCCGAACAGAATGCCGTTCGGGTTTATCAGATAGACCTGCCCGTTGGCGTTGAGCTGACCGAGGATCTGCGTGCCATTGGTGTCGGCAATGCGGTTGACGGCGATGGCGGTGCTCGACGGCTGCAGGAAGTTAACCGTCTCAAGCGGCGCGATGTTGAACGTAGCCCAGTTGAGCGCCAGGTTCTGGCTCGTCTGCGTGATGTTGGTGGTCGCTCCCGTCTGGCTGATGCTGCCCGCACCCGAGACCACGAGCCCGCCGGTCGGATCCGCGTGGATCATCGCGGTGGCGACGGTGAGGACGGTTGCCGCGAGGAGCCGGCGGCTCAGTTTACACAGCGTGTTTTGGCCGGCATGGTCATTGGCATCGGTAAAGCGGGTGGTGTTTTTCATGAAGGGAATGGCGCGAATCTAGCGGGCCGAGGTTGCGCTGCCCGAGCTTACGCCACGTCTCGTCGCCGTGCTATGGGGTGTTCAGGGCTGGATATTTCGCGAAACGCCGAATCGACCGCGGTATCTGGTTGCAGTTGCGAGGGCAGGAAGAAACCCGCCGCAGGCCTGGTTCACCGCAACCGCGGCAAACCACATGAGACCGAATGCTCCCCTGGCTGCTCTGCCGGTCCTCGCGCGGGCCGCGCTGCTTGACTTCCTGCCGGCCACCAAAGCCACCATCGGCTCCCATCCCCCGGCCGGATCCGTCACCGGACTGCCCGGAGAAGAATGTCCGATCCGCGAGATTCACGCCCACCTCCGCGGCTTCCACTTCTACAGCCGCGACCCGTTGCCGTTCGGCCTGTCGAAACTCATGATGGGATTCACGGCTGACGGACAGGCGGATCCGGCGATGGTCGCGGCGCGCGATCGCGACGAGCACATCGAATACGGCGAGATCAGGGCCGGCGTGCCGACCTGCCCGCCCGGCCGGTCGCGGCGGCGCGCATGGCCTGATCGCCCGGTCTTCTGTGCGGACGCTTCCGCCGGATGGGTGCTGTCGCCGGCGCGAACCGCCGGGCCGGGGAGCAGGACCGGATCGCGGGTGAAGCCCCTTCTGGTATCACCCCATATCGGACGGCGGAGCCAAGGGCTATTCTGACGGGAAATTCCAAGCCATGGGTGCCAATGTCGCGCTCAGCCCGCTCAGAAAATCAGAATCAAATGAACAAACACAATACCCTCTTACTTTCGGCCCTGATGGCCGGCACGGTTTTCTCCGGCACGCAGCTTCAGGCCGACAACATGGCCTCGATCGCCATCGCCCCCGCGACCGGCGTGGTCACGCTCGTTCCCCGCTGGTCCATCGGCGGCAACCTGGCCGGCTTCCATGAAATGGCGCAGGACACGGGATTCAGCGTCGGCGCCAACAATTTCTACTCGATCAAGAACACCACCATCCCTGCGGGTGGTGATATTGCCGCGTTCACCTACTATATCGCGGGCTCCGGTTCCGCGACCAACCTGGCGGACGTCGGCAGCAAGCTCACCCCGGCGGCCTATTCGGCGCTGACCTCGGCTGATCCTGACATCGGTTTTGGCGCGGTAAATTTTTATTTCATCCACCATAAGGGGACCACGGATTACTTCTCGGTCATCGTGCCCGGTTCCGGCCTGTCGTCGGCGGTCACCGATCTGAAGCCCATGTCCGGGCCCGGCGGGCCCGCCACCGTCACCAACGTCAGCGGCTACTTCGGGCTGACGTTTGCGGCAGCCAACCTGGGTTACGGGCTCAATTTGTTCTACTACTTCCGTGCCGACCCGGTCACCGGTTTCACCAAATTCGGCACGCTGACGCCGGCGCTGCTCGGCAGCTCGGCTGATCTCTTCGATCTGGGCATCTCCGGCCACAATGCGCTGACCTTCACGGGCACCGACGTCGGCTACGGGGTGAACCAGCTCTACTTCAACCGGCTGGATCCGATCACCGGCTTCACGATCTTGGGGACGTTGAATCCCCTGACCGGGAAGCCTTCGGATATCGCGAACCTGGGGAGTGTATATTCGACGCTGGACTACGTCCCCGGGGACGTGGGGTTCGGGGCCGGCGACTTCTACACGACCGGCGCGGTCAACCCGACGTGGCAGTCGGTCAGCTTTGCCGCCATCGCCGACCGGGCGATTGTCACGGGCCCATTCAACGTCACACCGACCGCCAGTTCCGCCCTGCCCATCGTGCTCACGGTTGTGCCCGGCTCGGTGGGCGCGGCCTCGATCGTCAACGCCGGCGGCGGAGTTTTCACCGTCACGCCCGTTGCGCCCGGCCTCATCACCCTGCAGGCGACGCAGGCCGGCCAGTCCGCACCGCTTGCTCCCGTCTATGAATACAACATGCTGCGGCAGAGTTTCACCATCTCCGGTGTCGCCCTGCTGCAGATCACGACGCAGCCGACCTCGCAAACCGCGGTCACCGGGACCACGGCCAATTTCGCGGTGGTCGCCGCCGGCACCTCGACGCTCAGCTACCAGTGGCGCAAGGCCGGGGTCAATATTGCCGGCAACGCCTCCGCCACGACCGCCAACCTCGCGCTCACCAATGCGCAGGCCGCCGATGTGGCATCCTACGACGTCGCGGTCACCAACGCCTCGGGCACGATCTTTAGCAACGCCGTCACCCTGACGGTGACCACCGCCGCCCCGATCATCACCAACAGCCCGCTGACCGCCGCGGGCACCGTCGGCACCGCGTTCAGCTTCACCATCACCGCTTCCAGCTCGCCCACGAGCTATTCCGCCAGTCCGCTCCCGCCCGGGGTCACGGTCAACACCGCCACCGGGGCCATCACCGGCACGCCTTCGACGGCCGGGTCCACCTCCGTGCTGCTCGGGGCGACGAACGCCACCGGCACGGGCAACGCCACGCTGACGATCAC
>CAYRDN010000072.1:6097-13843 GCA_964423065.1 uncultured Oleiharenicola sp.
TGCTGCTCGGGGCGACGAACGCCACCGGCACGGGCAACGCCACGCTGACGATCACGGTCGCCGCGGCCGGCGTCGCGCCGGTCATCACGAACAGCCCGCTCACCGCGGCCGGCACGGTCGGCACGCCTTTCAACTTCACGATCACCGCCACCGGCACGCCCACAAGCTATAGTGCTACGCCGCTGCCCGCCGGCGTCACGATCAACACGGCGACCGGCGTCCTGTCCGGCACGCCCACGGCGGTCGGCACGACCTCCGTGCTGCTCGGGGCGACGAACGCCACCGGCACGGGCAACGCCACGCTGACGATCACGGTGGCCGCCGCCGGCGTTGCGCCGATCATCACGAACAGTCCGCTGACCGCGGCCGGCACGGTCGGCACGCCTTTCAGCTTCACGATCACGGCCACGGGCACACCCACGAGCTATAGTGCCACGCCGTTGCCCGCCGGGGTGGTGATCAACACCACGACCGGCGCCCTCACGGGCACGCCCACGGCCGTGGGTTCCACCTCCGTGCTGCTCGGGGCGACGAACGCCACCGGCACGGGCAATGCCACGCTGACGATCACCGTCGCCGCGGCCGGTGTTGCGCCGGTCATCACGAACAGCCCGCTCACCGCGGCCGGCACGGTCGGGACGCCTTTCAGCTTCACCATCACCGCCACGGGCACGCCCACGAGCTACAGCGCCAGCCCGCTTCCGGCCGGCCTGAGCATCGTGGCCGCCACCGGGGCCATCACCGGTACGCCTACGGCGGTCGGCACGACCTCCGTGTTGCTCGGCGCCACCAATGCGACCGGCACGGGCAACGCCACGCTGACGATCACCGTCGCCGCGGCCGGTGTCGCGCCGGTCATCACGAACAGCCCGCTGACCGCGGCCGGCACGGTCGGCACGCCTTTCAGCTTCGCCATCACCGCCACCGGCACGCCCACGAGCTACAGCGCGACGCCGCTTCCGGCCGGCCTGGTGCGCAATGCCGCCACCGGGGTCATCACCGGCACCCCCACCGCCGTGGGCGTCACCGCGGTGACCCTCGGCGCGACAAACTCATTCGGCACGGGGAGTGCCACGCTGACGATCACCATCGCCGCGGCCGGTGTCGCGCCGGTCATCACGAACAGCCCGCTGACCGCGGCCGGCACGGTCGGCACGCCGTTCAGCTTCACCATCACCGCCACGGGCACGCCGGCGAGCTATAGTGCCACGCCGTTGCCCGCCGGGGTGGTGGTCAACACCACGACCGGCGCCCTCACGGGCACGCCCACGGCCGGGGGTTCCACCTCCGTGCTGCTCGGCGCCACCAACGCGACCGGCACCGGCAGCGCCACGCTGACGGTCACGATCGCCGCCTTGCCGTCCGCCCCGAGCATCAACAACAGCCCGCTGACCGCGGCCGGCACGGTGGGCACGCCGTTCAGCTTTGCGATCACCGCCACGGGCGCCCCCGTCAGTTTTGCCGCCAGCCCGCTCCCTGCCGGTCTCACCTTCAATGCCACGACCGGATTCATCACCGGCACCCCGACGACCGTGGGCACCACGTCCGTGCAGCTCGGTGCGACGAACCCCCTCGGCACCGGCAACGCCACGTTCACGATCACCATCACCGCCGCCCTGCTGGCGCCGGTGGTCACGCTCCAGCCGGTCAGCCAGACGGTGACGGCCGGGCAGAGCACCAACTTCACGGTGGCCGGCGATGGGGACCGCGATCCCAGCGAAACCTTTTACTGGCAGCGCCTGCCATTCGGCTCGACCACCTGGCTGAATCTGTTCGAGGGCGGCAGCTACCATGGGGTCACGACCGCGACCATGACGGTCAGCACCCCGACCCCCGCGATGTCGGGCGACCAGTTCCGGAGCGTGATCGTCAACGCGACCGATTTCACCGTCAGCAATCCTGTGACGCTCACCGTCGCGGGCGGAACCGACTTTCTCTTCCAGTACCCCGCCGGCCTCGCGCAGGATGGTTCGGGCAGCCTCTATGTGGCTGACACCTTCGGCGACACCATCCTGAAGGTAACCTCAGCCGGCATTGTGAGCACGCTGGCCGGATCCGCCGGGCAGGCCGGCACATCGGATGGAACCGGCAGCGCCGCCCGCTTCAACCATCCCGACAGCGTGGCCGTGGACGCGGCGGGCAATGTCTACGTCACGGACACCGGCAACGCCACGGTCCGCAAGATCACCCCGGCCGGGGTCGTCACCACGCTGGCGGGCACGGCTGGCATGCCGGGCAGCGCCGATGGGTCCGGCAGCGCCGCATCGTTCCGTTCTCCCACCGGCATCGCCCTCGACGCGGCCGGCAACCTCTATGTCTCCGACACCGGCAGCGCCACGATCCGGAAGATCACTTCCGCCGGGGCCGTGAGCACACTGGCCGGGACCGCCGGGAGCCAGGGCAGCGCGGACGGCACGGGCGCCGCCGCCCGGTTCAGCGAACCGCACGGTCTGACCGTGGACTCCGCGGGCAATGTTTATGTCGCCGACACCAAGAACGACACGATCCGGAAGATCACGTCGGGCGGGGTCGTCACCACCATGGCCGGAAAGGCCGGGGTCGCCGGGTTCGCGGACGGCCTGGGTGCCACCGCGAGGTTCAACCAGCCCTACGGCGTGGCCGTGGACTCCACGGGCAATGTTTATGTGGCGGACACCGGCAATGACACCCTGCGGGCGATCACCCCGGGTGGCGCCACCGTCACTCTCGCCGGCATGGCGGGGGTCGCGGGTCTGAATGATGGCGCGGGCGGCAGCGCCCAATTCGACCTGCCGCACGCCCTGGTGGTCAATGCCGGCAGCCTCTATGTGGCCGACACCGGCAATTCCACGCTCCGGTTGATCTCGCCCACCGACACGGTGAGCACGCCGACGGTCTCGGCCGCGTCCACGGCCGGCGCGACGGGCGGCACGGTCACGCCGCCTGCCGGAAACACCACGACGGGTTCCGGCGGCGGTGGCGGCGGCGCCATCGAGCCCTGGTTCCTCGCCCTCCTCGCTCTTCTCGGCGCCGCCCGGTGGCGGGCAAAGGCCGCGGGGCGGAATGGGAGCACCTGACGCTGCACGGGAACGCCAACGTAATTCTTACACCTAGACCTCATGAACATCAAACAATTGATTCCTCTGCCCGTGGTGGTGCTCGCCGCCATGTATTGCGCCCCGGCCGCCGGGTTCGCCCAGTCCGTCCTGCTGACTGCGGGTAACTTTGCGCTGCTCGGGGGCACGGCCATCACCAGCACCGGGACAACCGGCACGAACATCATCACCGGCAACGTCGGCCTTTCCCCGGGGGCCACCTCGGGGATCACCGGCTTTCCTCCCGCCGTGATCACGGGTGGGGGAGCGATCATCGCGACCGGCGCGGCCACGGCCCAGGCGCGCCTGGATCTCATCACCGCCTCCGTGGCCTTGGCGCGCATGCCCTCCAGTGTGAACATGAGCAATGTGAATCTGGGCGGCACGACCCTGACCCCGGGCGTCTATACGTTTAGCGCGGCGGCGGCGCTGAACGGCACCCTGGTCCTCGATGCCCAGGGCCAGAACAACGTGGCCTGGGTTTTCCAGGTCGGCACCAGCCTCACCACCGCCATCAACTCATCGGTGAAGTTCATCAATCTCGGTTCGAACGGCGGCAGCGATCTCGGCGTCTTTTGGGACGTCGGCAGCGCCATCACCATCGGCGCGAACAATACGATCGCCGGCAACTATCTCGCCGGCACCAGCATCAGCTTCAGCAGCACCACCAGCGGCGGCGCCCGGGCGCTCGCGCTGGCCGGCATCTCGCTCGACAACAACACGGTCAACGCCAAGGGCGGCCCCGCCGGCGGCGACCTCTCCGGCGGCCTGGTCTACAACGCCAGTGGCGCCGCGGTGCCCGTGGGCCCCGCGGCCGGCGGGGTCGTGGTCCCGGGCGGCATTGTGACTCCCGCCGGCACCGTGACCGCCAGCGGTACGGTGGTGGCCGGCGCCACCGCCGGATCCTCCGGCTCGGTTTTGCTCGGCTCGACCGGCGCATACACCAACGGGGCATCCAGCGTGGTGCTGACCCCGGGCACGCCGCTCTATGCCACCATGGTCACCGTGGATGGTCGCATTGCGAACGGCGCGGCTCCCACCTCGCTGCGGGCCACCGCCGCCACCGTGACCCTGACCGGCGTCAACACCTACACCGGCGGCACGAGCGTGGATGCCGGCGCGCTCATCACGGCCAGCGCCAACCTGCCGGCGAACGGGCCGGTCGCCCTCACAAACAGCAGCGCGCTGATTTTCAACCAGGCGGTTGACGGCGCCTTTGGCGGGGTCATCTCGGGTTCCGGCTCGGTGACCAAGCTCGGCGCCGGTGCGCTCACCGTCAGCGGCGGCAACACCTACACGGGCGGCACGGTCGTCACCGGCGGCACGCTCATCGCCAGCACCTCGGCCCTGCCCGGCGGGCAGAATGTCAGCGTCGCCAGCAACGGCATCCTGGCCTTCAACCAGACGGCGGATGGCACGTTCTCCGGCCGCATCACCGGCAGCGGCACGATCCAGAAGCGGGGGGCCGCTGCGCTCACGCTGACCAACATCACCAGCTCCGCCGTCGATCTGCAGGCCGGCGCCCTGTTCTTCAACGGCGGCATCGGCACGACCACGATCGCCAACGGCGCTTTCCTCGGCGGCACCGGCACCGTCTCCGGCAACCTCACCAACAACGGCACGCTCAGCCCCGGCTATTCGCCGGGCACGATCAATGTCGCCGGCAACTATACGCAGGGCGCGACCGGCCGACTGGTCATCCAGCTCGCCTCGGGCACCTCGTTTGACCAGCTCCTCATCACCGGCACGGCCTCGCTCGCCGGCACCCTGCAGATCGACGTGCTCAACGGCTTCAACCCGAACGGGCAGTCCTTCACCCTGCTCACCGCCACGGGCGGGGTGAGCGGCAAGTTTGGCACGGTCAGCGGCTCCGCGATCACCACCAACCACGCCACCACCGCGGCCGGCGTGATCTACAGCGCCAACAGCGTGATCTTCTCGCTCGTGGCCGTGCCCTTCGCCACGTTCGCCCTCACGCCCAACCAGCGCGCGGTCGCCAACGCCGCCCAGGCCAGCCCCACCCTCACCGCCGCCGTCAACGTCGTGCCCGCCACGAGCCAGCTCCCGGCCGCGTTCAACGCGCTCTCGCCGCAGGTCTATGAGAACTGGTCCGATTTCGCCTTTGCGCGCGCCACTTCCGTCACCGACAGCCTCACCCGCGAGACCCGCGCGCTGCCGGGGCATGACGACTATTATTTCGACGCCAGCCAGAGCCGCGGCAATGCCCGGCGCGACCTCGATGTCGGCTCCAGCACCTTCACCACCACCTCGGGCCTCGTCGGCGTCGACCATGTCGTCGATGCCAACCGCACGATCGGGGGCTTTTTCAACTATGGCGAAACCGTCGCCGGCCTGGGCCAGCCCGGCAGCCGCACCAGCATGAAGAGCAAGCTGCTCGGCCTCCGCGCGGTCTGGAACTTTGACCAGTGGTATGCGAACGCGGCGTTTGCCTACGGCTGGGACCGATACAGTGCCACCCGCCCCGTGGTGTTCCCCGGCACGGCGGCGGTCGCCACGGCCGACACCCAGGGTCATGAATGGCTCGTGGATCTTTCCGCCGGCCGGCATTTCACCCACGGGATCATGTCGGTGTCGCCCTTCGCCGGCCTGCTGGTCAGCGGCTGGCGCGCGGACGGCTTCACGGAGACCGGCGCCGGTGTCTATGACAACCGGGTCAACGATCAGGCCGCGCGCTCGCTGCGCACGCAGCTCGGGCTCGAGGGCCGGTTGAGCTGGGAGTTTGGCTCCCTGACGCTGCAGCCGCACGTCCGGGCCGCCTGGCTCAGTGAATTCTCCAACGGCGCGCGCGCCATGGGCGCCGCGCTCGACGGCATCAGCTATGCCGTGGTCACCCGCGCACCCCAGCGCGACGCCGCGCTGTTCAACGCCGGGCTGGACGTGGTGCTCAACCCCCGCGCCCTGCTCTACACCGATTTCACCGCCCAGAGCGGCGGCACCATCAGGTATTACACCGACTGGCGGGTGGGCGCAGCCATCCGCTTCTAAGCCGGAACGCGGCAATGGGGCCGCCGTTCTCCTCTGATTTCCGCCCAACCAAATGATCGGCGCAGGGGCGCGTTCTGCCCCGCCTCTGCGGTACGGTCCCGCAATTAAGCCGGCATGAGCCCGGAGCGGGTCCGTTGGTTCTTCTTCACCAACGGCGCGCCGGCAATCAGCGCCGCAAAGAAAAGGAGCAGCACAAGCCAGCGTGGCCAGCGACTTGGAAGCCCCCAGCCCCAACCATAGGTCTTAGCAGGAAACCACGCTTTTCTTTTGGTAATGTCATATTTCACCTCTCGGGGTCGGGGCCAGAAGGTGGGGCACAATATAACGGCGTTTCTAGTCCGGTCGCGTCACTCACTGACTTTCTGCGGCAATTGCAGAAGTCGGCCAGCTGCTGGCGCGGACGGGGTAGGGCTCCCTGCGGCGCTCCCTGTCACAGCTAGCCATATGATTGAAATGCGGCCCGGTCTGGTCGGGAATCCGGAATATTTGAGACAAATCTGCGGCGGGAGGCGCTTTCCCGATGGGCGACGGCCGGCCGAATGGGATGGGCCCGATCTGAGTGGGTCAAATTCGACGATGGGGCGAGGATTTGGCAGCCTGACAGTTGCATCATTTGACTCATCGCCTTAGTCGAAGGCTGAATAATTGGGCCAGACAGATGCCAGCTCTTGACTAATTATCGCATATTCGCGATAGTGCTAGTCGCGATCAAGGCCTGTCATCAACGTTGTCTTTTACCAAGAAAAGCCAGGAGGCTCACCGGTGGTTGGCTGGTTGCGGACCCTCAATGAGACCAACCCCAAAGCCTTCGACAAATACCGTGCTGCCATTTCCCGGCTTGCACTCCTTGGTCACGAACTTCGCCGCCCCGAAGCCGACTAACTGCGCGACGGTATTTATGAGCTCCGTATTCGATTGGGATCGGTCAACTACCGTCTCCTTTACTTCTTTCACGGGCGCACCATTTCGGTCGTCGCCCATGGCCTGACCAAGGAATCCGCGGCGCCCGCCAACGAAATCAAACAGGCGATTGCTCGCAAAGCCGCGTTCACTGCAAATCCAGCCACCCACACGTTCAAAGGAGAAATCAACGATGCCTAAAAAGACCACCACCGATGCAGCCAAGATTCTGGCGGATATCGCCGGACATGACCCGAAGCGCCAGCAGGCTTTTGAGGAGGCAGTCGCCAATCACGAAGTTGCCCAACGGATTCACGAATTGCGGGAGCAAGCCGGCCTTTCCCAAACGGAGTTGGCCAAGCGAGTCGGGACCACGCAGTCCGTGATTTCGCGACTGGAAGATGCCGATTACGAAGGTCATTCGCTCGCCATGCTCAATCGCATTGCAGCCGCGGTGGAGCGTCGGGTTGATATCAGGTTCTTGCCGCGTCGGCGTCGCCTGCAACCCGCATAAGCGATTTGGCCTATGGCCACCAGCTCACGATCGCAGCGCGCCGATGACCTTCGGCGCCGGCTGGCTGATCTATCCGCTGAGATCCTCAGGACGGAAGATGAACTCGCGTCCCTGGAGTGCGAGGGGCGACTCGTGCTCAGCGCGACTCCATCGCCGCCCAAGATTTCCGGCACGCCGGGACTTAAATTATTCCCTCAGCATGTAGTTGATGGACAGCACCAACAACTTTGAAACTTAAACTATTCTAAAATG
>CAYRDN010000073.1:0-13133 GCA_964423065.1 uncultured Oleiharenicola sp.
GGCTTCGCCCCGGCATAGGTGATGGCTTCCGCGGTGGCCATGAAGGTCATGGGCACCGTGATCACCTCATCACCGGGACCGATGCCCAGGGCGAGCAGGGAAAACCAGAGCGAATCCGTCCCGTTGCCGACACCCACGCAGAATTTGGTCTCGCAGAACGCGGCGTAGGCCTCTTCGAAGCGGGTCACATACGGACCGCCGGCGAAGGCGTTTTTATCCACGACCTCATTGATCGCCGCCATGACTTCCGCACGGATCGGGTCATGATGGGCCTTGAGGTCGAGGAACGGGATTTTGGAGGTGGACATGGTGATGATGGGCGGATCCTGCCGCGAGGCCGACAGACGGAACCGGGTGGCGGCACGTAAGTTGAGGAATAATATTTGGTTCCTGCAACTGAGAAATGACAAGGAGCCTCGGGACACACCCTGACCTGGATGATGCAGGTAATGGAAATGTTTGGTTCAGGTTATTGATTCCCAGCGGGTCAATACTCCGGAGCTTGCTCCGGCTGGTTGTAGCCGGCCTCGCTGAGGCCGGTTCCGAAAAGGTCCGGGGTCAGCGACCCCGGCTACACCAAATGCCTCGGGGCTTGCTCCGGGGATCTTTATTTGTAGGGCTGCACCTCGGTGCAGCCGCGTACCGGAGGCTGGACCAAGGTCCAGCCCTACAGCTGATTCTCGTATGGATACAGTTTTATCCAGGGCGTGTCTTCAAACCTTCGCACGGTTGCCCCAAGACCGGCTTGGCTCGACGGATCCAAACCAGAGTCACCACTAATGGAATTTCGCCAACGGCGAAATTTTGAGCAAGCAGCTCCGGCTGATCGCCTGCGCGATGGGTTCCGTGGGGCCCGCTAATCGCAGGCAGTGAAAGTCTGCGATCAGCAGACCCAAATCCTGCCGGCGTAGGCGATCAGCCGGAGCGGTAACCATAGATTTCACCTTTGGTGAAATCCAATTGGCGGTCACCTCCTCCGTATACCAGAGGTTTAAAAACACGCCGAAAGGCGCTCTGCCCCCCATGGCCCCTCAATGCTTCGGAGGAAAAATCCGGGCCGGATTGCCGGCCACGACGGCGCCGGCAGGCACATCCTTCGTCACCACGCTGCCGGCGCCGACCGTGGCCCGTTCGCCGATCGTGATGCCGCAAAGCAGGGTCGCGCCGGAGCCGATGGCCGCGCCGCGCTTCACGAGGGTCTTGATGCAGGACCAGTCGGCGGCGGACTGCAGGCTGCCATCGGGATTGGTGGCCCGGGGGAACAGGTCGTTGGTGAAGTTGACGCCGTGCCCGATGAAGACCTCGTCCTCAATGGTCACGCCTTCGCAGATGAAGGTGTGGCTGGAGATCTTGCAGCGCCGGCCGATCTTCGCGCCCTTCTGGATCTCGACGAAGGTGCCGATCCTGGACTCGTCGCCGATTTCGCAGCCGTAGAGGTTGACGAAGCCAAAAATCCGGACGCCCTGGCCCAGTTTCACATCAGGGGAGATCAGCTGGTGGGGGTTGGGGGGAGGATTCATCCCGGATCGTAATCAGTCGGCGGGTCGAGCGTTGCAATTCAGCTGGCTTGGCCGCTGCTCAACCGGCCTTCACCGGGGTCGCGAGGGGGGACGTGCTCGCGGAGGCGACGCCCAGTTGATGGTGCGAATTGCCCGGTTTTAAAGACGAACGGGAGTTGGGTCGGGCCGGATTACGTCCGTTCGACAGATCAATCGGGGCCCCGTTCAACTTGATCGAGGCGGAGGAGGCTTCGAGAATCCTGACGACGTCGAGTCCCTTTGTGCCGGAGGTGATCGGCGTCCGGCCATGTTGGATGCAGTCGACGAAGTGCTGGCATTCGGTCTTCAGCGGTTCGTCCTGCTTGATGAACGGGCTGTAGATATCGCCATAGTGGTAGGCGTAATGGAACTCGGCGAAGGAGTCGTAATGCGGCGGGCGCTTCACGCGGACGTCATAGATCTTGATCTTTTCCTGGGCTGAGACGTCGTCGTAGACGATCATGCGCTCGCTGCCGACGATGGTCATTTCCCGGACCTTTTTCGGATCCAGCCAGCTGCTCTGGATGACGGCGGACTTCTCGTTCGAGAAATGGAGGTTCATCGAGGTCACGTCCTCGATTCCGGGCGTGATGTGGGCGGCGCCGCGGCAGTTCACGCTGTAAGGCGATTCCTGCATGATATAGAGGATGATCGAGATGTCGTGCGGGGCGAGATCCCAGGCGACGTTGATGTCCTTCTGGAACAGTCCCAGGTTCAGGCGGCGGGCGGAGATGTAGCGGAGTTCGCCGATGTCGTTCTTGTCGACGATCTCCTTGATCTTGCGGACGGCGGGCGAATACAGAAAAGTGTGTCCGACCATCAGCACCAGCCCCTGCTTCTTCGCGATGGCGATCAGTTCCTCGCACTGCTCGACGGACGCCGCCAGGGGCTTCTCGACCAGCGTGTGCTTGCCGGCGAGGAGGCTTGCCTTGGCCATGGGGAAGTGATGCTTGACCGAAGTGGCGATGACGATGGCGTCGAGGCTGGAATCCTTCAGCAGTGTCTCGTACTTGGTCTCGGCCTGCACGCCCGGATACAAATTTGTCAGATGGCGCAGGCGATCCTCGCTGACATCGCAGATCGACTTCAGATGGCAATCTGGCAGCGACCGGAAATTACGAATCAAGTTGGGCCCCCAATAACCACAACCGATTACGCCAATCTCGCATGGTTTGCTCATCACCGGTTTATTGGCCATATCGGGACGGAAAAGCAAGCAGCACTGGCTGGATCATCAGTGATCCGGCATTGCTCAGTTGCGCTTCGTTACCACGCTGCGCAGCGGGAAAGGAACTTCCGTCATGCGCGAATTATTGGCCATCTTGCTTCGCTCATTACGAGTATCTCGCAGCTGGATGACGAGCGCCGGAATAGTCATGCAAATGATATACAGGTCCAGCCAGAATGATTTTTGCTCCGTGTACCGGATATCGAGCCGGATCATTTCGTCGAAGGTGGTCCGATTCTTACCCGACACCTGCCAGAGTCCGGTCAAGCCGGGTGTAGCATCAAAGCGCTGGCGCTGGGTGGGAGTATACTGGTCGTATTCGCCGGGCAGGCACGGGCGGGGACCAACGAGGCTCATGTCGCCAAGCAACACATTGATCAGTTGGGGCAATTCATCCAGTCCCGTGGCACGCAGGAACCAACCGCCAGCGATCAGACGGTGATCACCTTTGGAATCCAATTTCACCATCGGGGCATTGGAATTCATCAGCTCACTGAAATACTGCTGATGGACCGCGGTGTCAGCGGCGACCTTCATGGTTCTGAATTTGAAGATCTTGAATTGCCGGCCGTCGCGGCCAACCCGGATCTGTTTGAAAAATACCGGTCCGGGGGAAACAATACGCATCAGGACTGCAATAACCAAGGTGATCAAGGCGAGTACCGGCATGGCCAACAATGCGATCATCACATCGAAAATACGCTTATGATCGGGCAAAAAGAGCACAGGATTTTCCGACTCTTGAAGCATTGATTTGGTGTTCATCTTAAACAGTGGCGTGGTTGTCAGAAAATCATCAATTTATCAGTAAAATTAGTTTTGATGATTTATTAATGCAAAATACCTGCGCGGAGTAGTCAAGCAAAGTAATGCTTAATGCCGAATATTTTTTCAGCCTTTGAGGTCCAAGTAACAATTGAGCAAATATTTGCGCCAACCTTATTGACGGTTAACCCATCATTAGCAGATCAACTCAAGTTTGCTTGCTGTCATTCGGGGCCCTGGCAGGGAACGACCAGCGGATAATGGACATTCTGAGTGAGGAACTACGGATCCATGCAGATGATTTCCCGCGAATAACGCGAATTCACACGGATTACAGAGTAGAAACAGGAGAAAATGGGATAGCTTGGTCAAACCCACCACCCAGTGGACAGGGATTTCCGGGATTTCTATTCACATTTATCCGCAGGATTGGCAGGCAACTGAATTTTTCCGGTTAATCGCTATGGGTCCAATACCTCTATGCTTGCTTCGGTTGTAGCCGGCCTCGCTGAGGCCGGTTCCGAAAAGGTCCGGGGTCAGCGACCCCGGCTACGGCAAGTGCCACGGGGTTTGCTCCGAGGATCATTATTTGCAGGGCAGCACCTGGGTGCAGCCTCGGTTCGCGGCTGGACCAAGATCCAGCCCTACCGCTGACTCCAGAATGGATGCGACATTGTCACGGGATACCCATTAGGGCGTGTCTTCAAACCTTCGCACGGTTGCCCCAAGACCGGCTTGGCTCGACGGATCCAAACCAGAGTCACCACTAATGGAATTTCGCCAACGGCGAAATTTTGAGCAAGCAGCTCCGGCTGATCGCCTGCGCGATGGGTTCCGTGGGGCCCGCTAATCGCAGGCAGTGAAAGTCTGCGATCAGCAGACCCAAATCCTGCCGGCGTAGGCGATCAGCCGGAGCGGTAACCATAGATTTCACCTTTGGTGAAATCCAATTAGCGGTCACCTCCTCCGTTTACCAGAGGTTTGAAAACATGCCGTAGTATAACCAGCCCCAAAAGGATGTACCAGTCAGCTCAGATGTATTGGCCGTCGCTCAACCGTACATGCGCCCTGATTGCACTCGGTTTCTTGATTTTGACCGGAATGGCAGAGGGGGCAATTTCGCGAGAGACATGAAAGCCGGTGCCGTCCTCATACCCATCGGGAGCGCGCAAAACACTGTACACCATGAAACTTACCGCGGAAAGTATGATGGCTCCGGCAATAATGAAGAGGGTTGTGATCATGTTGTTCTCTATTTGATGAATACTAACGGTACAGACAGGTATTCGCCACAGGAGAATCGCCCCGGATTTTCATTTACGAATCCTAAACGATTGGATCCGCATTGCTGAAGACACGGTCCTTTTCCCGGGTTTTTGCGAGGTTGAGTTATTCCGGTCTAACGCCGGGCAATAACAATTCTCTGCCTTAACAGGGTTAATGTAAGGTTACGAGAATCCTCCAATCGGAACGATGCGGACACAAGGGGGTTGTGACTTGAAGTCAAGCCCAAGTATACCTCTGGCAATTGGCTTCGTCCAGGAACTGCGGCTAGGGGCCAATTTCATGAACAGCATTGATTGTACCCAGCCTCGCTGAGGCCGGTTCCGAAAAGGTCCGGGGTCAGCGACCCCGGCTACACCAAATGGCTTGGGTCAAATGCCTCGGGACTTGCCCCGAGGATCTTTGCTTGACCACAGATTGGCGGATGTCGCTTCGCTCGGTACCCTGATTGCACGGATACAGAAAAAACCCCGGAGAAAAGACAGCCCAAACCTGCTCCCCGCGGGGTGAATCATCGCAAATTTGCATCTGATGGAATGATCCGTGAGCATCCGTGCAATCCGTGGTTTCAACCGCGTTTTCTAGGATGAGACACTGGTTACCCGAAGGTGCTACCGAGAGCAGGCTGACCTACGGAATACAGAAGTTGTGCGCATTGCCCGACCGCCGATAAGCGGATAAATACGAGCTCATAAGCAAAACACTAATGCTGGAGCGGTATGAAAATGAGGTTAAGTTGTTGCACCCCTCTGCCGATCTGAAGTCTAGTCAAACTCGCACCTTAGAACTCTTCGGGCCAATGTTACCCCACTTACGCAGCAGTCTGCGGCCACACCACCGTGGCTGGCGGCAAGCGCTGTGGTTGATCGCGTGGCTGCAGGGCATCGGCGCCTTGCTGTCGGCTGATCCAGCCATGCCGCCGCCTGTGGTGTCCCCGACGGTCATCACGAGTTTCGAGCAAATCTGGCAGATGAAGGAGAGCGATACGAAGGAATGGCACCGTCTGCGGATGGAATACGTCGTGTATTATTACGATCCGCTGTGGTCGGCCATGTGGGGCCGCAGCGGTGCAATGGACAATTACCTTTCGGTGGGCAGCATCCCATTTCCCATCAAGTCAGGGGAGCGAATCCTGGTGGAGGGTCTGATCCTGCCGGCCAAGGGCATGATCGTGGCGGAACCCAGGATCACCGTCCTCGCGGAATCGGTCGCGATGGAGGTGCTGCCGATCCGGGGCGAGATCGGCAACGTCCAGCGATTCACCAAGCATCTCGTGACGGTGGATGGATACGTGGACCGGCAGGAGGCGCGCGATGCCAACCACCAGGAACTCGATCTCATCGTCGAAGGCCAGTGTGTGCTGGTGAAGGCCCTGGTCCGCACGGGGGAGACCGTGCCCCAATTGAAGGGTTCGCTCGTCCGGGTCCAAGGGGTGTATTTTGCGCGCAACGAGCCGACCTCGCCCCTGCCCAAGGTGGAAATCTGGGTGCCGGGGATCCAGACGGTGGAAGTGCTCGGCCCGCTCGACCAGGACGAACGGTTCCGCCTGCCGGCAATCGCGTTTGCCGGTCTCCCCATGATCCCGGCAGGCCAGCTCGCGCGGGTGACGGGCACGGTGCTGGCGCAGGAACCGGGAAAATCGGTGACCCTGGGCGACGGAACCGACCGGTTGGTTTTGCAGACGGCCCAGACGCAGATCTTGCAGGTGGACGAAAAGGTGGAGGCCATCGGCCTGCCCCGGTTGCAAGGCGGGCAATGGACCCTGCAACAGGCCCTTTACCGGCACGCCCAGCGCGTCCTGACCAACTTCGATGATATCCTGCAGATGCCCGAGCCCGAGAAGAGCAGGACGTACCAGGTGAAGCTGGATTGCGCCATTTTTTATTTCGACCCCTATTGGAAGGTCGCCTGGGGGCGTTGCGCCGGGGTGGACGGCTACCTCTCGCTGGACGCGCCCTCGTTTCCGCTCAAGCCGGGCCAGCAGGTCTTGATCGAAGGCCAGATCGTGCCGGCGTCGGGCATGAAGATCCAGAACGTCCGGACCACCCTCCTGGCCGAATCCACACCCATGGAGGTGCTTTCCACCCGTGGCGAGATCGGGCGAACGGAACGCTTCGACAAGCATCTGGTGACGGTGGAGGGTTACGTCGACCGGCAGGCGGTGACGGATCCCCATCATCTCGAACTCGACCTGGTCACGGAGGGCCTGGCGGTGACCGTCCGGCTGCTGCTCATGGAAATTGCGACGGTTCCCGACATGGAAGGCATGTTGCTCAACGTCAAAGGCGCCTATTCCGCGACGATTGATGCCAGCAGCGCCCATCCCAAGGTGGAGGTGTGGGTGCAGGGCCTGCAGGACATCGAGACCAAGGGGAGCATCGCGCAGGACCGCCAGTTTGAACTGCCGGCCACCGCCATCGAAAATCTGGCCGCACTGCCGCCCACCCGCCTGGTCCGCGTGGCCGGGGTGGTCCGCATGCAGCAGGCCGGGAAATCCCTGACCATCCGCGATGCGACGGGCCAGCTGACCCTGGAGACCGCGCAGACCCATCCGGTGCAACTGGGCGAGCAGGTGGAGGCCATCGGTTATCCCCGGCTGGATGGCACGGAGTGGCGGCTGCGCGACAGCCTGTACCGCCGCCAGGTGAACATGGCGCCGGCCCTGGCGCCGGAACAAAGCATCCTGCGGCTGGCGGACCAGCTCCGCGAACTGCCTCCCGCCGAGGCGGCCCGCGGCTATCCGGTGAATCTCAGCGGAATCGTCACCTGGACCAATCCCGCCGCGGATTTCTTCTTTATCCGCGACGGCAGCGGCGGGGTGTGCGTGTTTCAACCTCCGGTGAGAAACCGGGAGGTGCTGGTCGGATCCAAGGTCACGGTGACCGGTGTTTCCGGCACGGGAAAATTCACGCCGGTCGTCCTGGCCACGGCGATCCAGGTCGGCTCCACGATCGATCTGCCCGAGCCGAAACAAGTGACGCTGGAACAGGCCTTGACCGGCATCGAGGAGGCCCAATGGGTCACCATGAGCGGCTATGTGCGCGCGGTCACCCAGGACGGTCCCTGGGCCCGCCTCGAACTCACGACCGCCGCGGGCGAGTTCAGCGCGAGGCTGCCTTGGAACAACCTGCGGCTGGCGCTCCGTCACTCCGTCGTGCGGATGCGCGGGGTCTGCACCGCCCTGACCAATGGGAAGCGGCAGCTGACCGGCATCCAGTTGTTCGTGCCTTCCGGGCAGTATGTGGAAATCGAGGAAGCGGAGCCGGCCGACCCCTTCACCACGGCCGCGCAGTCGATCGCCAGCCTGCGGCAGTTCGGCTCGCTGCTGGCCTCCAACCGGCGCGTGCGGGTCACCGGGGTGGTCGTGCAGGATGCCCCGGGGCTCCGGGTGCAGATCCAGGACGGCTCCGAGTGCCTGCTGGTCCTGAGCCACGATGCGTTTCCGCTCGTGCCCGGTGATCGCATCGAGGCGGTCGGCCTGCCGGGGCGCGAGAACAGCCGGTTTGAGCTGCGCGAGGCGGTTTACCGCCGCCTGTCCAGCGGGCCCGAGCCGTTGCCGCTCGAAATCTCCGCGGCGGACCCGGTCAATGTGGAATGGGACGGCCGGCTGGTGCGGATGAACGCCATGTTGCTCGACCTCGGCGCCCAGGAAAAAGGGACGCGGCTGATCATGCAGGAAGGCGCGGTCATTTTCGAAGCCCTGCTGGACGCGCCGAAAAGCACCCTGCCAGACAACTGGGTGGCGGGCAGCCGGCTGGCTTTGACGGGGGTGTATCAGATCCAGTTTGATGAGTACAAGCGCCCGCACACGGTGCAGCTGCAGCTGCGCACCCTGGGGGATGTCCGGATCCTCAGCCACGCACCCTGGTGGACGGTTGCGCGCGCCCTGACGGCCACCGCCGTGCTGGCGGTGGGCATAGTGCTCGGGTTTGGCTGGGTGGTGGCCCTGCGCCGGCGGGTGCGCCGGCAGACCGGCCAGATCCGGGAGCAGGTGGAAAACGAAAAGGCGGCGCGGCTCGAGGCGGCGCTGGCCCGGGCCTCCAAGCTCGAATCCCTCGGCGTGCTCGCCGGCGGCATCGCGCACGATTTCAACAACCTGCTCACCGTGGTCATGGGCAACCTGTCGCTGGCCCGGCTTGATCCCCGCATCGAGCCCGAGACGGTGGAATGCCTGCGGGAGAGCGAACGGGCGGCGCTGCGCGCCCGCGACCTCACCCAGCAGCTGATCACCTTTGCCAAGGGCGGCGAACCGATGCGGGCGGTGACCTCCCTGCCCGAGGTGGTGCGCGAGGCCACCCGGTTTGCCCTGCATGGCTCGAAGGCCCGCAGCGAATACGACTTTGCCCCCGGCCTGTGGTCGGCCGACATCGACAAGGGCCAGATCGGGCAGGTGGTGCACAACATCATCATCAACGCCGCGCACGCGATGCCGGGCGGCGGCGTGATCAGGATCGCGCTGCGCAACGAGGAAATCGCCCCCGGGACCCGCCCGGCCCCGACCCCCGGACGTTACCTGCACCTGACGATCGCCGACACCGGCACCGGCATCGAGCCGGAGTTCCTGCCGCGCATCTTCGAGCCGTATTTCACCACCAAGGCGAGGGGCAGCGGCCTGGGGCTGGCGACGGTCTATTCCATCATCAAGAAGCACCAGGGACACATCGAGGTGGAGTCCAGGCCGGGCGCAGGCACCGCCTTCCATCTCTGGCTGCCCGCCGCGGCCGAAAGGCCCGGAACGGCCGCCCCCGGCGCAGCGGCCGCCGGGGCGGTGAAAACGACCCCCACGCCCGCCGCCCGGGTTTTGTTCATGGACGATGAAGCGCCGATCCGCCAGCTCGCCGGCGCCATTCTCGCTCGCATGGGGCTGGATTACACCGTGGTCGCGGATGGGGTCGCGGTCCTGCGGGAATACGAGACGGCGCGGGCTGCGGGCCGCCCCTATGACCTGGTCATGCTCGATCTCACCGTGCCCGGCGGCATGGGCGGGGCCGAGGCCATGGATAAGCTGCGGCAGATGGATCCGGCAGTGCGGGCCATTGTGTCGAGCGGCTATTCCAATGATCCGGTGATGGCCAACTACCGGGCCCACGGTTTCCAGGGCCGGGTGAGCAAGCCCTATGAAATGTCGGAATTCATGAAGACGATCAATGCCGTGCTGCCGGACGGAGCAGGCGCCAGCGCAGATGTCGGATAGGGCGGGTCGTCCCGGACGCGCCGCAAGACAGAATAGATCCGCGGGGCCAGCCCCGGGGCTTTTGGTGTAGCGGGGTCGCTGACCCCGGACCTTTCGGCACCGGCCTCAGCGAGACCGGCTAAAACCAATCCGAAAGCATGTATCGCAGCATGAGGGCAGATTAATCGGATCCATGCAGATGATTTCCCGCGAATCACACGAATTCACGCGGATTACAGAGGGGAAACAGGAGAAAATGGGATAGCTTGGTCAAACCCACCACCCAGTGAACGGGGATTTCCTGGAATTCTAATCGCATTTATACGCGTGATTGGCGGGCAACTGAATTTATCCGGTTAGTATGCTCCTGACCCACTGGACACAAAAAAGGCGCCACGGCTGCGTTGGCAGCTAGGCGCCTTGGGCGGGTTGGTCGCCGGCAGTTTAGCGGGCGGCGGGCTGCTTCGCGATGAATTCGCGGATGACCTCGGCGCGGTGTTCGGCCAGGGTTTCCTGTTCGACCTCATCGGCGGTGCGCTGCTTGTTATGGCTGTGCATCTGCTTCCGCAGCTGCGACAGGGCCAGGTACTCCAGCTGCCGGATGCGCTCGCGGGTGACCTTGAATTTCTTGCCGACTTCCTCGAGCGTCAGCTCCGACTGCCCTTCGAGACCGAAGCGCATCTTGATGATGCTGGCCTCGCGGGGATCGAGCGAGTTCACCATGGCGCTGAGATCCTCGCGCAGGTTCTTGTCGCCGAGATCCTGATCGGGACTGATGGCCCGGTCGTCGCCCACCAAGTCGCCGAGGGTGGCGGAATCGTTGTCCTCGCCCACCGGGGCGTCGAGCGAGGCGGGGCGCACGCTGACGGTCTTGAGCAGCGCGACCTTGGCGGTCGGGATCTGCAGCTCGGCGGCGATCTCCTCGTTCTCGGGTTCCCGGCCGAGCTCATCGGTGAGCTTGGCGATCATCTTGCGCATGCGGGAGATCTTGTCCACGAGGTGGACGGGCAGACGGATGGTCTTGGACTGGTTGGCCAGGGCGCGCTTCATGCACTGCTTGATCCACCAGGCGGCATAGGTGGAGAGCTTGCCGCCCTTGGCGGGATCGAAGCGCTCCACGGCCTTGATCAGGCCGAGGTTGCCCTCGCTGATGAGATCCATGAGCGGGAGGCCCATCTGGTTGTAATCGTAGGCGATTTTGACCACGAGGCGGAGGTTGGCCTTGATCATGTGGTCGCGGGCCGCCTTGTCGCCGCGCTTGATGCGGGCGGCGAGCTTGATCTCCTCCTGCACGGTCAGAAGGGGGGTCTGGCGGATTTCATTCAGGTAAAGCTGGAGGTTCGAGCGATCGTCGCGCCGGTCGATGGGCGAGGCCTGGTCGAACTGGGACGGCGCGGGGGCGGCGGTGATTTCCGGCCGGAGGGTCAGGCCCTCGTCGGCTGATGGAATGGTGACGCTGACCGGGGCGCGATCCGCCGGCATCGCGACTGCAGCCGGCGTGGAGCGGAGAGTCTTTTTGCGGTTGGTCATGGTTTTGTATTTAGCGGACGATTGAACAGGAGACCTGGTTACCTTGCATATAAGATGCCGAAGGACGGGATGTAATTCCCCAGACCCTGTTCTGACCGATAATACGGGCCTCTGTGCCGCCCGGACTCGTTAACTGCTGAGTTTATCCGCCAAAGTGATGGCCTTGAACAGCGCCGAAGCCTTGCTGATTGTCTCCTGATATTCGGTCGCAGGCACTGAATCCGCCACGATACCGGCCCCGGCCTGGATGTGCACCTGGCCGTCTTTAACCAATGCGGTCCTAAGGGTTATGCAGGAGTCCAAATTGCCATCATAGCTGAAATAACCGAGGGCCCCGGCATAGCTGCCGCGCTGGGTGCCTTCTTTTTCCGCGATCAGCTGCATGGCGCGGATTTTTGGGGCGCCGCTGACGGTGCCGGCGGGAAAAGTGGCGCGCATCAGGTCAAAGGCGGAACGTTCTGGCGCAAGTTGTCCCTCCACCTGTGACACGATGTGCATCACATGCGAGTAGCGCTCAATGAGCATGAACTCGGGCACCTTCACCGATCCGAAGGCGCACACACGGCCGATATCATTGCGGGCGAGATCCACCAGCATCAGGTGCTCCGCGCGCTCCTTCTCGTCGGCGAGCAGTTCCTTTTCCAGGGCGGCATCCTCGGCGCCGGACCTGCCCCGCGGCCGGGTGCCCGCGATGGGGCGGATCTCCACCTTGCGGCCGGTCAGGCGGACATGGACCTCCGGCGAGGCGCCGACGAGGGCGAAGTCGCCGGTCTCGAGCAGGAACATGTAGGGTGAAGGATTCACCGTGCGCAGCGCGCGGTAGAGATCGAGCGGGCTTTTCGTGAACGCCCGGGAGAATCGCTGGGAAAGGACGATCTGGAAAATATCGCCCGCCCGGATGAACTCCTTCGAGTCGTCGACCATTTTCTCAAAGGCGGCCTGGGTGAAATTTCCCGCGGGCACCTGCACCGCCCCGGTGTCGTTCAAGGCGGCGGAGACCAAGGGTGAGGGCCGGGCCAGCGCGGCCTGCATGCGGCCCAGTTCGGCGCAGGCGGCGTCGTAGGCGCGGCCGGACGCTTCGTCCGCCGTCCCGGCGCCGGCCGGGTCCGGGATGTGGGCGTTGACGATCAGCCGCATCGTCTGGTGGGCGCGGTCGAAGGCCAGGATCGAGTCGCACAGCATGAACCACATCATCGGCACCGCCAGTTCGTCGCGCGCGGCCAGGGGGACGGTGGGCTCGACGCTGTGGATGAACTCGTAGCCGAGATAGCCGACCGCCCCGCCGGTGAAGGGCGGCAGGCCGGGCACCGGCACCGGCCGGTAGCGGGCGAGTTCCCGCTCCAGGGCCCCGAGCGGATCCGGGTCGCCGGGTTCCGCCCGGAAGATCCGGCGCGGGTTGCAGCCGATGAAGCTGTAGCGGGAGACGTTCTCGCCGCCCTCGACGGATTCGAGCAGGAAGGCCGGTCCGTTGCCGCGCAATTTGGCGTAGGCCGACACGGGGGTCTCCAGGTCGGCGAGCAGGTCGGCCCGGACGGGCACCACGTTGCCCTGCCGGCTCAGGCGGAGGAATTCCTCGCGCGCGGGGGAGACTTGCATGGCGTTATTCGACCGTGAC
>CAYRDN010000074.1:0-13116 GCA_964423065.1 uncultured Oleiharenicola sp.
TCGGCGACGATGTCGCGCTTGGTGCGGGCGAGGAACTGCGCGCCCTTGCGGCCGATGGCGACGAACTTGGCGGGGCCCTTGATCTCGAGGACGAGCTTGAAGAGGTTGGCGTTGAGCGGGCCGCAGAGGCCCTTGTCGGTCGTGATGAGCAGAATGCCGCGGGTCTTGACCTCGCGCTTCACGAGGAAGGGATGGAGCGACTCCTCGACGCGGTTGGCCAGGGCGGCGAGCATGCGCGACATGAGCTGGGCGTAGGGGCGGCCGGCGAGGGCGAGGCCCTGCGCCTTCTTCATCTTCGACGCGGCGACAAGCTCCATCGCCTTGGTGATCTGGCGGGTGTTCTTGACCGACTTGATGCGCCGGCGGATGTCGCGGGTTGAGGCCATGGGTTAGGAAAGGCTGAAAGGCTGAAGGACTGAAGGGCTGGGGTTACTTGCCGCCGCGTTTGAGCAGGGTGACGAAGATGGCGATGAGTTCGCCGGCCTCCTGTTTGAGCGGGGCAATGAGCACAGGCTTGAAATATCCTTCAAGCTCGAGCAGTTCCATCCAGAAGAGAGTCTCATCGGCCTCGCGGAGACAGTCGCCGAGTTTTGCGCGATATTCCGCAGCGGAACGACCCCGCTGAGCTTCGCGGTAGTTGGCCCCGACCGATCCGCCGGCGCGCAGCATCTGTTCACCCCAGACTTGCGCGACGCGGTCCCGGCTCGGAAGTCTGCGATAGGCGCGGGCGACCCGGCGCGCAAAATCCTGCGTCCGTTTGCGGAGATCGCCGTGTTCATGCAGCATGGGCTTGGCACTGGTGCAGTCCTTTAGTTTTTCAGCCTTTCTTACTTGGCGACAAAAGTCGCCTTCCACTCGTCGCAGGCGGCCTTGAGCTCGGCCTCGATCTCGGGGTCGAGGGCGGCCTTGGTGCGGATCTTGGTGAGCAGGGCGTCGCGGCGGGTGGTCATGTAGTCGCGGAGGGCGGACGAGGCGGCGACCACCTGCTTCACGTCGATCGAGTCGAAGTAGTTCTTCTGCGCGGCCCAGAGGACGGCGGCCTGGAGCTCGATGGCGATGGGGTTGAGCTGCGGCTGCTTGAAGAGCTCGACGATGCGGGAGCCGCGGTCGAGCTGGCCCTTGGTCTTGGCGTCGAGGTCGGAGCCGAACTGGGCGAAGGCGGCGAGTTCGCGGAACTGGGCGAGCTCGCCCTTGAGCTTGCCGCCGACCTGCTTGGTGACCTTGATCTGCGCGGAGGAGCCGACGCGGGAGACGGAGAGGCCGACGGAGACGGCGGGGCGGATGCCCTGGTTGAAGAGGTCGGTCTCGAGGAAGATCTGGCCGTCGGTGATGGAGATGACGTTGGTCGGGATGTAGGCCGAGACGTCGCCCGCCTGCGTCTCGATGATGGGCAGCGCGGTGAGCGAGCCCTTGCCGTCGAGCCGCGCGGCGCGCTCGAGGAGGCGGGAGTGGAGGTAGAACACGTCGCCCGGGTACGCCTCGCGGCCGGAGGGGCGCTTGAGGATGAGGGAAATCTGGCGGTAGGCGACGGCGTGCTTCGAGAGATCGTCGTAGACGATGAGCGCGTCCAGGCCGTGCTCCATGAACCATTCGCCGATCGCGGCGCCGGAGAAGGGGGCGAGGTACTGGTTGGCCGGGTTGTCGGCGGCGGGCGCGGCGACGATCACGGTGTACTCCATGGCGCCGGCGGCCTCGAGGGCGCCGATGGTGCGGACGATGTTGGACTGCTTCTGACCGATCGCGACGTAGATGGAGTACATCGGGCGGAAGTTCCTGTCGCCCGAGGCCAGGCCGACCTTGTTGATGCGCGCCTGGTTGATGATCGTGTCGATGCAGATGGTGGTCTTGCCGGTGCCGCGGTCGCCGATGATGAGCTCGCGCTGGCCGCGGCCGATCGGGATCATGGAGTCGATGGCCATGATGCCGGTGAAGACGGGCTGGGAGACGGATTTGCGGACGATGATGCCTGGGGCGATCTTCTCGACGGGATAGAACTCGGTGGCGTCGAGCGGGCCCTTGCCGTCGACGGGGCGGCCGAGGGCGTCGACCACGCGGCCGAGGAGGCCGCGGCCGACGGGGACGGAGAGAAGCTTGCCGGTCGTCTGGACCTCGTCGCCCTGCTTCAGGTTGGCGATGTCGCCGAGGATGACGCAGCCGACCTCGTCCTCCTCGAGGTTGAGGGCGATGCCGATGGCGCCGCCGGGGAACTGGACCATCTCGTTGTACATGACCTCGGAGAGGCCGTCGAGCTTGGCGACGCCGTCGGCGATGGCGAGGATGGTGCCGGTGTTCTTCTTGACCGCCTTGCTGGAAAGCTTGGCGATTTGCTGTTCGATCTGTTCGACGACGTTGCTCATCGGGAGGTGGATTTAAAGGCGGGCGGGGTTAGACTGCGTGCGAAAGGGTGGCGAGCTGGCCGGCGACGGTGGACTCGTAGAGGTCGGAGCCGACGCGGACGCGGAGGCCGGCGAGCAGCCCCGGGGCGGGCCGGGCGCTGGCGGTGACGGGGCGCGCGTATTTCTTGGTCATGGCGGCCTCGATCAGCCCGAGGGTGGCGGCGCTGATCGGGCCGGCGTGCTCGACGACGGCGCGGGACTTGGCGTATTCGGTCGCGATGGCGCGGTGATAAAGCTTGAGCAGGGTGAGCGGGTGGCGCGGCGCGGATTTCTCGATGTAGCCGAGGACGCCGGCGACCTGCTCGGCCGAGAGCCGGCCGTTGACGAAGCTCAGCTTGAAGAGCTGTTTCGCCAGGAGCTTGGTTTGCTTGTTCGCGGCCATGGAGGAAAGCGGGGGGCGGAGAGCGGGGAGACTAGAGCGAGGTCAGCTCCTGGGTGGCGGCGTCGTTGTAGGCGGCGCGGTCCTGGTCGGAGAGTTTTTTCGCGAGGACCTGCTCGGTGGTCTTGACGACGAGGCGGGCGATCTCGCCGCGGGCCTGGTCGAGCATCTTGCGGTGCTCGAGCTCGATGGCCTGCTGGGCGCGGGCGAGGGTGTCGGCGGCGCGGGCGGTGGCCTCGGCCTGCTGGCGGTCGGCGAACTCCTTGGCCATCTTGCGGGCCTCGTCGACGACCTGCTGGGCCTGCTGCTGGGCGGTCTTGATGAGCGCGGCGCTCTCGGTCGCGGCGGCGGCGAGGCGGACCTGGGTCTCCTCGGCATTCCTGAGGCCGGACTCGATCTTCTTGTTGCGCTCCTCCATGGTGGAGAGGGTGGGCTTGATGCCGAACTTGTAGAGGACGCCAAACAGGATCAGGAAGCTGAAGACCTGGGTGATGACGTATTTCCATTCGAGGCCGAACCGCTCGGCGACGCCGGGCTCAGCGGCCGCATGGGTGGCGGCTTCTACGGTGGCGAACAGGAGTGGCAGCATGACGGGAAAGGAAATGGCGGCGCGGGACACGCGCCGCCAGGGGGAAGTTAGACGGGCTTGGCGAGGAACAGCGCGAGGATGCCGAGGCCCTCGGCGAGCGCCATGCCGATGATGGCCTGGACGAGGATCTTGCCGGATGCGCCGGGGTTGCGGCCGACGGCCTCGGCGGCCTTGTTGCCGATCATACCGACGCCGAGGGCGGCGCCGAGCAGACCGAACGCGGTGCCGATATTGCCGCTAATGGCGACTTCAGCGAGGAGTTGGTTCATTTTTTTGTGGATGGGTTGTGGTTGCGGTTGCCGCCGTGCGCACGCGAGGCACGCTCCCGGCGGTAAAGGATCAGTGGTGGGCCCCGGCCGGATGGCCGGCTTCATCATGGTCATCGCCATGATTGCAGATCAGGCCGATGTAGACCGACGTGAGGAGCGTGAAGACCAAGGCCTGGATCAGGCCGACGAGGAGCTCCATGAAATAGAAGATGAAGAAGAAGCCGGTGCCGTGGAGCAGGTTTTCACCGCCGAAGATGTTGCCGAAGAGCCGGACCGAAAGGGTGAACGGGCGGATGACGATGGAGAACACCTCGATCAGACCGACGACGAAGAACACGAGGGTCAGGATCGGATAGAGCCAGCCCGGGGTTTCCTTCTTGTCGGCCTTGTTGCCGAAGAGATCGATGAACAGCAGCTTCGGGCCCGCGAACTTCATCACGATGATCAGCCAGGCGCCAAAGGAGATGAGCGCGAGGGCGATCGTGCTGTTGAAGTCGGAGGTGAACGGCCGGATCCACGGCGTGGTGAGGTGAAAGTGACCGTCCACGTCATGGCCGGTTCCGATGGTGCCGACACCCGGGAGGAGCCCCATCCAGTTATGAAAGAGGATGAAGATGAAAAAGGTGACGAGCAGCGGGAAAGTCGCGGGAAAGGCCTTCTTGCCGACGATGGGTTCGAACAGCTCGCGCAAAGCCTCGATGAGCGTTTCGAACACGGCCTGGCCCCGGGTCGGGAGAATCTGCGGCTTGCGGACGAGCCAGATAACCAAGGCGATGAGCAAAAGCGAGATGCCCCATCCCGTGGCCATGCTGTTGGTGATGGCCCAGCCGTGGCCGAAATCGACCAGCTTCGCCGCGGCCGGTGCCACGCCCTCGCCTTCAGCCGCAAAGGCGGAGGTGGCCACCGCGAGGGCGGCGACAAAACCAAGGGTTTTCTTGACGGGTGGCATGGTTGATAAATGCGGTTCCAACAGGTGGAAAAGACCCATGTCGTAGGGGGGTGGCTTGGGGGGCGTCAACCCTTCTTAAATAAATCATTTTCCCGGGCGATCTGTAATTAGTATGACCGTGTGAATTTCCGGGTCCGGCTAATGGCCAGACGGCGCTTGCGGCCGGCCCGCCCCCCCCTGAAACTGCCCCCGATGGACCCGATCCCAGACCCCGGGCTGTTCGCCCGCACTGAGCCCCCCCGCCGGGCGAATGGCGAGCGGAAGCTGGCCCACAACGTATTTATGCAGCTGACCTGGGGTTTGCTGGGGGTGGCGGCCCTGGTGCAGCTGTTTCTGCTGTTCTGGCTGGATGTGATGTCCTGATCGCGACCAGGGAATGGAAGGTCTCGGCCCGGGCCTGGAAGACGGTGTCGGGCTCGAGCGGCCAGGCCGCCGCCGGGTCCGGCCGCCAGGTTTTCAGCGCCCGGAGCAACGCGGCCACCGTGTCGAAATAGTCGCGGTGGTCGGTGCGGAAATACAGCCGGGTGCCCTCCCCCGTCCGGCAGGCGATGGCTTCAAAAAATTCCGGCTGCAGCACCCGGTTCTTATGGTGGCGCTTCTTGGGCCAGGGATCGGGGAAGAGCACCCAGATTTCCGCGAGCGTGACGCCGGCCGGGAGGGCGGACAAAAACTCCCCGGCCTCCGCGCGGATGAAATGGCAGTTGGGCAGCCGGGCACGGTCCGATTTGCGCTGTGCGCGGGCGATGCGCTCGCCGCTGACATCCACCCCGATGCAGTTCCGGCGGGGAAATTCGGCGGCGTAGCGCGCCAGGAAGTGGCCGTGGCCGCAGCCAACCTCCCAGGTGATGGCGGCGGCCCCGGGCAGCAGGGCGGCGAGTCCGGCACGCATGGTGGCGCGCCGGGCGGCGATCTGCTCGACAAATTCGGGTTTGAATCCCACGCGCCCAATTGGCGCGGGCCGCCCGCCGGTGCAATCCCGAAGCGGACGCAGGATTTTCTGGCGGCGGGACCACCGGTCCCGCCGCCATCAGGCAAACGGGTCAGCTTTTCCGCGGGCGGGGCAGCCGCAGAAAAATCGTGAGCCCCTGCCCTTCCGCGCTCTCGGCCCAGACGCGGCCGCCATGGAGCTGCACGATGTGCTTGACGATGCTCAGGCCGAGGCCGGTGCCGCCGGTCTCGCGCGAACGGCCCTTTTCGACGCGGTAGAAGCGCTCGAACACCTGCCCCAGGTCCGCGGCGGGGATGCCGGGGCCGTTGTCGCGCACGTAGCATTCCACCTCGCTGTCGCCGAAGGCGCGGGCGCCGAGCTCGATCTGCGAGCCCTTCGGGGTGTACTTGAGCGCGTTGTCGACCAGGTTGACGAACACCTGCGTGAGTTTCTCCGCATCGGCGCTGAGGGCGGGCAGGTCATCCGGCACCTGCACCGTGAGGGTGTGATCCGCGGCCTGCGGGCGGCGCAGGTATTCGTCGGCGAGCTCGCGGAGATACGGGGCCAGGGCCACGGGGGCGAATTTCAGCCCGGGCGTGGAGGACTCCAGGCGCGAGAGCACGAGCAGGTCGTCGATGATCGATTTGAGCCGGTCGCTGTGGCGCTGGATGGTGCGCAGGAACTTGTCGCGGTCCTCGAGCGACATGGAGGTGTGCGCGTCCACCAGCGTCTCGATGTAGCCCTTGATGATGCTGAGCGGCGTGCGCAGCTCGTGCGAGGCGTTGGCGACGAAATCGCGGCGCACGCGCTCGAGCTTGCGCTCGCTGGTCAGGTCGTGGATGACGAACAGCGCCCACTGGGACTTGCCGTCGGGCGAGGCGATGGGGGCGCCGGAGGCCTCGATCCAGCTGGTGGTCTGGCCGTCGATGATCTCGAATTCCTGGCGCGGCAGCGGCGAGCCCGCGCGGGTGGCGCGCACATATTCGATGAAGGGCACGCTGCGGACGATGAGCTCGAGGCGCAGGTTGACCAGGTCGCGGGCCGCGGGGAAGATCACGCGCAGGGCCCGGTTGGCGAGGTGGATGTAGTTCGACTCGTCGACGATGAGCACGGCCTCGCGCAGGTTGCCGAGAGTGGCCTCCAGCTGCGTGAGCTGGTCGGTGCGCTGCTGGCGCAGGGCGGCGTTTTCCGTGATCAGCCGGTTGAACGACTCCACCAGCACGCCCCAGGCCGGGAGAAAATTCGCGGCGCTTTCCTGGCGGAGAAACGGCTGGCCGTGCCGGGCGGCGAGGTGCAGCTCGTCCAGCGCCCGGTTCTGCTTGAGCACCACCCGGAGCAGGAAGGCCAGGACGAGGGCGAGGACGACGACGGTGAAAACGATCATGCGGGCAGTTTCTTGTCCGCAATCCGGTAGCCCACCCCGCGGATGGTTTCAATCCAACCCGCTTCGACCCCGAGTTTTTCCCGCAGCCGGCGGACATGGGTGTCGACCGTCCGGGTCTCGATCTCGGTGGAATAGTTCCACACATTGAGCAGCAGGTGCTCGCGGGTTTGCACGCGGCCCTGGCGTTCCATCAACAGGCGGAGCAGCTTGAATTCCGTGGCGGTCAGCTCGAGCGGCGCGCCGTGCACGGTCACCCGGTGCATTTCGCTGTCGAGGAGGATGTCGCCGATGTGGAGCTTCGCGTTGGCCGGTTCCTTGGGCGTGGCGACGCGGCGCAGGATGGACTCCACGCGGAGAACGAGTTCCTTCGGGCTGAAAGGCTTGCCGAGATAGTCATCGGCGCCCGATTCCAGCCCCTCGATCCGGTCGGGCGGCTCGGCCTTGGCGGTGAGGAACACGATCGGGACCTTGGAGAGCCGGTTGTCGGCGCGGAGAATCCGGCAGAGCTGGATGCCGCTCAAGTGTGGCATCATTATGTCTAATATGATCAGATCAGGCTGGAAGCTGCGGGCCTTCGAGATGCTCGCCGTGGCATCATTGAGACATTCCACGTGGAATCCCTTTGCCTTTAAATGATAGGCAACCAGGTCGGTGACGTCCGGCTCATCGTCGACGACGAGAATCTTTTTCTTCTCCATGGCGGGGTAATATTGCGGGCGCGACGCACCTTCCAGTGAATTAGGCCGCGTCACCAGAATGTCACATCATTATCACGTGGACGGCCGGCCGCGCGGCGGCGCGGGGCGGGCGGCGGCCGCATCACCCCGCTGTAGCCCGATGCAGGGCTGCGATCCTGACCATCAGGATGCTGATGTCCGCGGGATTCACGCCGCTGATGCGACCCGCCTGGCCGAGATTGTGCGGCCGGAATTGCTGGAGCTTTTGGGCGCTTTCGCGGCGGAGTCCGGGGATGACGGCATAATCAAGGGAGTCGGGGATCCGGATTTTCTCCACTTCCTGCAATTTTTCCACCTGCCGCCATTCGCGTTCCAGATAGCCGCGATAGACCACCCGATAGAGCACCTCGTCGCGCACTTCCTTGGACTCGGCCAGCAGTGCGGGGGGCAGAGGTGTGCCGGTCGGATTGCGTCGGATGGCTTCAGCCCAAACACCACCGGTGATCTTGGCGTTTTCAAGGAAATCTTCCCAATACGATATATTCGCCACCTTGGTTGATATATTGCTTAAACGATTATTGGACAACAGCCTACAATTTTTTGCATGGTGGAGAAGCCTCGACTCGGCACTGCCATGATTGAAAAGCAACCGGTGCTCGGCTCGGCTGGTAAACATCCGGTAGGGTTCGGTGGTGCCCTTGGTCACAAGATCATCAATCAAAACACCGATATAGGCTTCGTGGCGGGCGATGATCAACGGTGCTTCTCCCCTCACCTTCCGGACCGCATTGACCCCCGCGACCAGACCTTGGGCCGCGGCCTCCTCATAGCCCGATGAGCCATTGATCTGACCGGCGAGAAACAGATTTTCCACCTTGCGCGATTCCAGGGATGGATGCATCTGGGTCGGCGGCGCGAAATCATACTCCACGGCATAGGCCGGGCGCAGGATCTGCGCCTGTTCGAGTCCCGGGATGCTATGCACCAAATCCAGCTGCACATCGAAGGGCAGGCTGGTAGAAAGGCCGTTGATGTAATATTCGTTCGTGCTCCGCCCTTCCGGTTCCAGAAACAGCAAATGACGGGGTTTGTCGGCGAAACGGACAAATTTGTCTTCTATGCTCGGACAATAGCGCGGGCCGATGCCCTCAATCTCCCCCGAATACATGGCTGATTGGTGCAGATTTTCCCATACAATCTGCGCAGACAAGGGCGAGGTGTAGGTCATCCAGCAGGAAACCTGCTCGCTGCCGGGTGCCCAGCCCAAGCGGCGTTCACCGGTTTGTTCTACGTGGAACAGGGCTTCCGGCCCCCGGGTGTCATGGAAGGCAAACAGGGTGGGTTCCACATCGCCTTTTTGCTCCTGCAGGCCGGAAAAATTGATGCTGCGTCCCAGTATTCGCGGGGGCGTGCCGGTCTTGAGCCGGAGCAATTCGATCCCAGCCTCAAGGAGACTGGCGGACAGGGTCTTGGCGCTGAAATCACCCAGGCGGCCGCCTTCGTTCTTGTTTTGGCCGACATGCATCAAACCCCGCAAGAAGGTTCCGGTCGTGATGATCACGGTCCGGCCGATGAAATCGATGTCCAGGTTGGTCCGGCAGCCGACAACCTTGCCATCCTGATAGATCAGCCCCGTCACCGTGGCTTGAAACACGACCAGATTCGGCTGCAACTCTAGGGTGTGCTTGAGGCGAAATTGATAGGCTTTTTTGTCGCATTGAGCCCGGGGAGACTGGACGGCCGGACCCTTGGACTCATTGAGCAATCGGAACTGGATGCCGGTCACATCCGTATTGATGGCCATTTCTCCACCGAGCGCATCGATCTCGCGTACAATCTGGCCCTTCGCCTGGCCGCCGATCGCCGGATTGCAGCTCATCTGGGCAATGGAATCAATATTGCCGGTCAACAGCAGGGTAGAGGCACCCATGCGCGATGCCGCCAGACAAGCCTCCACGCCGGCATGGCCGGCCCCGCAAACAATCACGTCAAACGGCTCTTTGTTATAAATCACTTAATTAATGTTTCTTATCAAAATAAACATTTTGATATTGCATCACTTACCAATACAAAACGTACTGAAGAGTTGGTCCAATATTTTTTCATGGTCGATCTTGCCGGAAATCCGGCCAAAGGCTTCTAGCGCACAGCGCAAGTCGCTGGCTACCAATTCACCGGAATGGCGTTCGGCAAATTTTTCCCGGGCGGTCGCCAGACATTTCGTTGCTTCGGCAAGGGCTTGGGCATGGCGGGCATTGATCGCGATCAATTCATCGCCCACTACAGGCTGAAATGAATCTATGCGTTGGCTGATGGCGGCACGCAACATCTCGCAGCCCGTGCCATGAAGTGCCGACAGCGGCACCACCGGAATGGCGCATGGCAGCGGCGGTTGCGCCGCCGGGGGCAGGTCGATTTTATTGAGCACGGCGATCGTGTTGCCTGCGTTCATACGTTGCCCGAGTGCGGCCGGCAACGCGGGCAGGGGACGGGAGGAATCGATGACCCAGAGAAAAAGGTCGGCCCCTTCCGCTTGCTCCAGCGTCTTGTCCATGCCCCGTTTCTCGAGGGAAGAAGGCGTTTCGTTGAGTCCGGCGGTGTCGATCAGCCGCAGCCAGTGGGAGCCGACCACAATGCGTTCCTCGATGTAATCGCGCGTCGTGCCGGGCTCCGGGCTGACCAGCGCGCGGTCGCGGCCGACCAGCCGGTTGAGCAGACTGCTCTTGCCGGCGTTGGGTTCGCCGAGGATGACCGTCTTGATACCCTCTCGCAGCAATTCACCGTAATGACTGGTGGCGCTCAACCCATGGGTGCCCGCGATCAGCTCATCCAGGTGGCGGAGCACCTGCTGGCGATCCTCGGCCGGAAGGTCCTCGTCAGGAAAATCGATATAGCCCTCGATCTGAGCCAATATATTGACCAACTGCGAGATAAGCTCATCCATTCGCCGGCCCAAGGCCCCGCGCAGCTGCTGGTTGGCGGCGGCGAGCGCCCGGTCGCTGCGGGCATGGATGAGGTCCATGACCGCCTCGGCCTGGCTTAAGTCCAGCCGGCCGTTCAGAAACGCCCGCTTGCTGAATTCCCCCGCCTCGGCGGAGCGGCAACCGCGGGCCAGCAGGTCCTCGAGGATTTTTTGCGCGATGAACGGGTTGCCGTGGCAGGAGATCTCCAGCGTGTCCTCGCCGGTGAACGAATGGGGCGCGGCGAAAAAGGTGAACAGCACATCATCCACCAGTTGCCCGTGGTGATCGCGATAATCCGCATGCACGGCGGCGCGGGGCAGGGGGGCGGCCGCGAAAATCGCCGGCACCAGGCCGGCGACGGACGGACCGCTGGCCCGCACCACGGCAATGGCCGAGGTGCCGACCGGGGTCGCCAGCGCCGCAATGGTGTCCGCGGGATAAGCCATTCGCCCACGCAAACGAACGGGCTGCTTTAGGCAAAGGGGAAAATGGCGGCGGCCCCGTTCCCGAACCGGGGCCGGGCCGGGCGAACGGGAGCGCGGGCGATCCCGCCCGTGGGGAGGCGCGAAAGATCAGGCAAACCCCGGCGCGGTCGCCGTGGCTCCGGGGCGTGCCGCCGCGATCAATCCGTGTCGGCGGTGATCGACTCGCCGCCCTTCACGCTGACTTTCTCGAGGATGCCGGCCTTGACCTTGGCGGCGAGTTCCGGGTTTGTGCGGATCGCCTCCTTGGCGGCCTCGCGGCCCTGGCCGACGAGCTCGCCGTTGAAGGCGATCCAGGCCCCCTTTTTCTCGAGGACCTTGTGGTCGATGCCGAGGTCGATCAGCGAGCCGGTGGCGGAGATGCCCTCGTCGTACATGATGTCGAACTCCACCTCGGTGAACGGCGGCGCCACCTTGTTCTTCACGACCTTGATCTTGGTGCGGTTGCCGATGACCTTCCCGTCGGGCGTCTTCAGCTGGTCCTTGCGGCGGATGTCGATGCGGATCGAGGCGAAAAACTTCAGCGCGCGGCCGCCCGAAGTGGTCTCCGGGCTGCCGAACATGACGCCGATCTTTTCCCGGATCTGGTTGGTGAAAATGCACACGCAGTTCGTCTTGCTGACGACGGAGGTGAGCCGGCGCATGGCCTGGCTCATGAGGCGGGCCTGGCTGCCCATGGTCATGTCGCCCATCTGCCCGTCGAGCTCGGCCTTGGTGACGAGCGCGGCGACGGAATCGAGCACGATGATGTCGATGCTGTTCGAACGGATGAGCGTCTCCATGATGTTGAGCGCGTCCTCGCCGGAGTCCGGCTGGGAAACGAGCAGGTCGTCCAGGTTCACCCCGACCACGCGGGCGTACTTGGGGTCGAGGGCGTGCTCGACGTCGATGAAGGCGGCGAGGCCGCCGGCGCGCTGGGCCGAGGCGATGGCGCTCAGGCAGAAGGTGGTCTTGCCGGACGATTCCGGGCCGTAGATCTCGATGATGCGGCCGCGGGGCAGGCCGCCGACGCCGAGGGCCAGGTCGATCGCGAGCGAGCCGGTGGAAAGCGTCTCGACCACCATGTGAGCGTTGCTGCCGAGGCGCATGATCGAGCCTTCGCCGAACTGCTTGGTGATGGACGAGACGGCGAGCTCGATGTTTTTCTCCCGGGCGGGATTGGCGGATTTCTCGGCGGGGGCGACACGGGAGTCGGTGGACTTGGACTTATCGGCTTTGGACATGGGAATCGGGCGGGGAGGGTTGAAGGGTCAGCGTACCACGGGGGGCTGACAACAGTGTGTCAGGAGACTTTCTTCCGGACGCTTGCCCGGCAAGCGCGGAGTGCGCAAAAAAACGGCCTTAAATCAGGCGGCGGCGTCCCTCAGGCCGCGGGCGGAGCGGCCTTGGTGAAACCAAAGGCGAACCAGACCGCGAGGGCGATGCAGAGCAGGCTCACGGCATAATTCCAGCGGAGTTTTTCATCGAGCACCAGCCGGGCGAAGAAGACGAACACCACGAGGGTGATCGATTCCTGGATGACCTTCAGCTGGTACCCGGTGAACTGCCCGTAACCGAGCCGGTTGGCCGGCACCACCAGGCAGTATTCGATGAAGGCGATGCCCCACGAGATGAGGATCGCGATCCACAGGGGCCGGTCGGCATGGGATTTCAGCTGCCCATACCAGGCGAAGGTCATGAAGATGTTGGAGAAACAAAGCAGGGCGATCGTGGTCATGCGCGGCAGTGTGCGCAGGACCGGCTCAGCCGCTAGTTGAAAATGCGGGCGGGCCGCCGCGCCGCGCCGGCCGGGGCTCACTCGGTCATCGCGTAGACGGCGAACGACGCCAGCCAGTGGGCGCGGTTGAAATCCTCGGCGCTGAGCAGGGGCAGGGCGGCCTCGAGGTGGCGCAGGGCGGCCTCGCGGGCGCGCCCCTGCCGCGGGTCGGATTCCGCCAGCGAGAGCGCGAGGCGCCGCCAGCACCAGGCCCGGTTGAGGTTGAGCCCGATAAGATGCGCGATCTTGGGATCGGTCGGGTTGCTGACCCGGACCGGGGTGAACAGCCGCACCGGCTCGCCGGTGTGCAGGTTGGGCAGGAAGCGGCTGAGCCAGCGGCTGAA
>CAYRDN010000075.1:0-12943 GCA_964423065.1 uncultured Oleiharenicola sp.
TGGCGTCGGTGGCGATGCTGGAGAAGTTGGCGCTGTTGAAGATGGCGCTCTGCAGGGCGCCCGCCTTGCGCAGCGCCTCCTCCGCCCGCTTGCGGGCCGTGATGTCGCGCAGGATGCCGGTGAAGTGCCGCTCGCCGCCCAGCCACATTTCGCTGACGGATATTTCCAGCGGGAAGGTGCCGCCATCCTGGCGCCGCCCGACCACCTCGCGGCCGCGGCCGGCGGCGCGCGCCTCGTCGCTGGCGCTGTAATACTCGATCGAGCCCTCGCGCTGGCCGCGCTCGAACTCGGGGATGAGCAGGCTGACTCGCTGTCCGGTCAGCTCGATCCCGGGGTAGCCGAACATCCGCTCGGCGGCCGGGTTGACGGTCTCGACCACGCCGTCGGCCTGGAGGGTGATGATGCCATCCGCCACGGTGTTGACGATGGCCTGGATCAGCGCCGAGCCGTCGCGCACGGCCTGCTGCGCGGCGTATTCCCCGGTGACATCGCGGAAGACGAGCACGGCCCCGAGCACGCCGCCGTCGCGGCCGCGGATCGGCGCGCAGCTGTCGGCGATGGCGCACTCGCGGCCGTCGCGGGCGATCAGCACCGTGTGGTTGGCCAGGCCCTGGACCGTGCCATGCGCCAGGGTTTCCTGCACCGGGATCGTGGCGGGTTGCCGCGTCTCCTGGTTGATGATGTGGAAAATCTCGTCGACCGGCCGGCCCGCGGCGGCCGCCTCCGCCCAGCCGGTGAGGCGCTCGGCCACCGGATTCATCAGGGTCACCCGGCCGGTACCGTCGGTGGCGATCACGGCATCGCCGATGGAGTGAAGCGTCACGGCGAGTTTTTCCTCGCTGATCTGCGAGGCGAGGCTGGCCTGCTGCAGCTGCTGGTTGGTCGCCCGCTGGAGCTCGAGCAGGTGCTGGGTCTCGAGCAGCACCTGCGCCTTGAGCCGGTGCCCGGCGTCCCGTCGGATCAGATGGATGAAGGCAAAGGCCAGCAGGAGCACGACCAGGCTCGCGGCGGCCATGATGGCCAGCAGCCGGTGCATGTCCGACTGGAACCCGACCACCTGCTGCTCCAGGGCGGTGGATTCCAGCCGGATGAAGCCATCCATCTCGACCCGGATCGCATCCATCTGCCGCCTGCCCTGACCACCACCGATCATCGCGAGCACGGCCACCATGTCCTGGTTGCGGCGCAGCTGGATGACTTGGGACAATTCCGCCAGCTTGGCCTCCATCAATGGGGCGATCGCCTCCAGGTGCTTGAGCGCGGCCGGGTTCAAGGTGAGCTGACGCAGTGCCTGCAGATGGTCCGGTATGCGGTCGCGCACCGCAAGGTAAGGCGCCAGAAAGGCCTCGTCCCCCGTGAGCGCATATCCGCGCTCCCCGGTCTCGGCATCCTTCATCTCGGACAGCAGGTCGTTCGCGAGGATGATCCGTACATAGGTCAGCTTCCGCGCGGCGGCGGTCTGCTCGATCTGCCGGTAAGCCCAGAACGACACCACCACCCCCAACACCACCAGCAGGACAACTCCCGTCAGGACCGCCACGATATTATTGGAGGTTTTCATGGGGTGGTTGGCCTGCCCCTGCGCCGATCAAATGGCGACAGGCGGTCTGGAAGAGATACTGGATAGGCGGTCATGCATCGGCCGAATTAGGGCGCAATAAGTCTACCGGGTTCACTCCCCCCGGCAAAGTAGGTGAACACCTCCCGCTAAGTCACCTGCCGGGGGGGCGGACCAGTCAGATTACCCCCATGCCCGCAGAGCGGCGGTTAGCTCAACCGCCTTTCCCGGCCAGCCAGCGTTCGGCCTCGATCGCCGCCTGACAGCCCATGCCCGCGGCCGTGATGGCCTGGCGGTAATGGTGGTCGGCGCAATCACCCGCGACATACACGCCGGGTGTCTTGGTCCGCACCTGGCTGTGCCCGGTCGGGACGAAATAACCCTGGTCGTCCGTGTCCACCGCGGCCTGGAACGGCGCGGTGTTCGGCACATGGCCGATGGCGACGAAGATGCCCTTCACCGGCAGCACGCTTTCGGCGCCGGTCTTGACGTTTTTGATCTTCAGCCCGCTGACGGCGCCCGCGGCCACGCCCTCGACGGCCACCGGCAAGCTGTCCCACACCGGCTGAATCTTCGGGTGCGTCATGGCGCGGTCGGCCATGATCTTCGAGGCGCGCAGCGCATTGCGTCGGTGGACCAGGTAGACCTTGCTGGCGAAACGCGTGAGGAACAGCGCCTCCTCTGCCGCGCTGTCGCCGCCGCCGATGACCGCGACCTCCATCTGGCGGTAGAACGCGCCGTCGCAGGTCGCGCAGGTCGTGACGCCCTTGCCGCCGTAAAGTTCCTGCTCGCCGGGTATCCCGGTCAGGCGCGGCGAGGCGCCGGTGGCGATGATGACGGTCTTCGCCCGGATCTCGCGGTCAGCGAGCCGGAGCGTGTAGGGCCACGCCGCGGGGTCGAGGCCCACCACCGTGCCGCTCTCATAGCGCGTGCCGAATTTCTCCGCCTGCCTGCGCAGGTTCTGCATCAGCTGGAAACCGTCGATGCCGTCGGGAAACCCGGGGAAATTCTCGACTTCGGAGGTCGTGGTCAGCTGCCCGCCGGGCAGCACGCCCTCGATCACGAGCGGCGAGAGGTTGGCGCGGCCGGTATAGATCGCGGCGGTGAGGCCGGCGCAGCCGGTGCCGACAATGACGACGTTTTCGACTTGGGTGGACATGGGAAAGGAGGCGCCCAAATGAGTCCAACAATCCCGCCAGCGCAACCCCGGAGATGGGCGGCCCCTACTCCTCGATGACCCGGTCGGGCAGCTCGTTGGCGTCGCCGGGCCGGCGGGGGAAATGGCCGGCCAGCAGCTGGCCGGCCAGGGCGATGCCCTGCCGCAGGCCCGCGGTGAAGTCGCCCGCCCGGAACGTACCGGCCATGGTCGCGGCCAGTTTCTCCCAGAAGGCGGCGCCGCATTTCTCGTGCACGGCCCGGTCGCCGATGACGGCGAACTTCTGCGCCTCGGGCGCGACAAGAATGAGCACCGCATTGCGCTGCGCGGTCTTTTGCAAGCCGTGGCGGATGAATTCCCGCTGCGCCAGCGCCACGGCATCCTCCGTGTCCTTATGATAAATCAATACGCGGATCTCGCCCGAGGTCCGGCTTTCGGCGTCGCGGATGGCCGCCTCGATGCTCCGGCGGTCGAGCTGGCGGATGAAGTGCCGGGTCTTCATGGCTTACCAGCTCCCTCCCGCGCCACCGCCGCCGAAGCCGCCGCCACCGCCGGAAAATCCACCGCCGCCGCCGCCGCCACCCGACCAACCGCCACCACCCCCGGTCCAGAGGATGCCGCCCAGGCCGCCGCGGCGGCCCCCGTAATACACGCTCCGGCTTCTCGACCGCAGCCAGGAAAACAGGACAAAGAGCAAGAGGATCACCACCCAGACCAGCGGGGAGACCTGGTCGTGCGCGGCCCCCGCCGTCGTCCGGCCGTTGCCCTGGTATTCGCCCTTGGTGGCGGCGATCATCGCGGCCACGGCGGATCGCAGGCCGCCCTCGTAATCACCCGCGCGGAACGCCGGCTTGAGCACCTCGTTGATGATCCGGCTGGCGGTGGCGTCGGTCAGCACGGGCTCCAGCCCGTAGCCGACCTGGAGGTACAGCTTCCGGTCGTCCTTGAACACGAACAGGACCGCGCCGTTGTTCCGGGCCTTCTGGCCGGCCCGCCACGCCTGGGCCACGCGCACCGTGTAGTCCTCGACGGAGGAGGCGGACTCCATCCGGGGATAAACCACGACCAGCAGCTGATTGGAAGACTCCTTCTCGTATTGCTCCAGCTGGAGATTCAGGGCGTCGGCCACGGGCCGGGAGACGGTGCCGGTGTAGTCATTGAAATAACGGGGCGGGGCCGGCGGGATGCGCTCCGCGGCCGCGAGCCCGGCCCCGGCCAGGAGCGCGGCCGCGAGGACCAGGGAGCGGAAAAAAGATTTCACGCCGGGCGGTCAGGGTTTCTTGGCGAAGTCGAACTTGACCGGCGGCGGCTCGTCGGCGCCCGGTTTGGCGGCGAAATAGGGCTTCGCGCCGAAGCCGAGGATCCCCGCCACGAAGACCGCGGGCACGCGCCTGATGGCGGAGTTGTAGTCGCGGGCGAGGTCGTTGAAGCGGCCGCGCTCCACGCTGATGCGGTTCTCCGTCCCCTCGAGCTGCGCCTGCAGCTCCTGGAAGTTCGCCGTGGCCTTCAGGCTCGGATAGTTCTCCGCCACCACCAGCAGCCGCGAGAGGGCGGATGACAGCGCGCCCTGCGCCTGCTCGAACTGGGCCAGCTGGGCGGCCGAGGGCGCCCCGTTCCCGCCGAGCTGCACCTTGCCGACGGAGGCCCGGGCGTCCGTGATCTCGGTGAGGGTGGACTTCTCGAAGTTCGCGGCGCCGGACACCGTGGCGACGAGGTTGGGGACGAGGTCGGCGCGGCGCTGATAGACATTCTGCACCTGCGCCCACTGGGCATCGACCGCCTGGGCGCGGTTGACGAGCCCGTTGTAGACCCCGGTGACGGAGAGGATGCCCACCACCACCAGCGCGGCGAGGATCCCGAGGACGATGAGGAGCGTTTTCATTGGCGCGTTCACTCAAGTACCGATCCGGCGACAACGCAAGCGGTCGCGGATTACACGGCGGCGGTCAGTTTCGACCCCCGGCCGGCGGTCACCGGGGTGCGGCGCCGGGCGCGCGGGGCCGCCCGAAATCGCGCACCGTGGCCCCGGGCCTACTCCGTGCGCAGGGCCTCGGTCGGGGCGATGCGGGCGGCGCGGCGCGCCGGCAGCCAGCAGGCCGCCACGCCGATGGCGATCAGCAGCGCGGTGATGCCGGTGAAGACCAGCGGGTCGTGGGAGGAGACGCCGACCAGGAAGCCGATGTTGTCGAGCAGGCGCGTGGCGGCGAACGCCCCGCCGAGACCGAGGACGAGCCCGGTGAGCAGCTGGGCGAGGCCGCGGGAGAGCACCAGCCGCGAGATGGCCGCGGTGGTCGCCCCGAGGGCCATGCGGATGCCGATCTCGCGCGTGCGCCGGGCCGTCGTCTGCGCCACCACGGCGTAGATGCCGACCGAGGCCATCAGCAGGCCCGTCAGTGCGAACACGGTGAAGAGCGTGCCGAAGACGCTGAGGAACCAGCGCTCCTTGTCGAGGGCGGCCGTGAGGGTCCGCACCTCGAACAGGGGGAGGTCCGGGTCGAGCTTCTGCACGGTGACCCGGACCGGGCCGGTGAGCGCCGCCGGGTCGGAGACCGTGCGCAGCAGGATGCCCATCCAGCCCCACGGCTCCTGGCGGTAGGGGATGTGCACGAGCGGAGGACTGTGCGCGTTCTCCGTATCCTGCACCAGGTCGGCGCAGACGCCGATCACGTTCATCCACTCCTTGGGTTTGTCGTCTTCCCAGAAGCGGAAGCGCCTGCCCACCGCCGGCTCGCCGGGCCAGTACTTGGCGGCAAAGGCGCGCGACACCACCGCGGCTTCGCGGCCGGGCCCGCCATCGGTCTCGGTGAAGCCGCGGCCGAGCAGGAGCGGCACGCCGATCGCCGGGAGATAGTCGGGGGTCTGCACGAGCAGCGAGGCCTGCGGCCGCTGCTTGGGGTCGGGGCTGGGCCGGCCCTCGATCTCGATCGCGCGCTCGGCCGAGCCCAGCCCGGGAAAATTGGCGACGGCGGCCACGTCGGTCACTCCCGGCAGGGCGCGGAGTTCGGGCAGCAGCTTTTCGTAGAACTGCCGGCGGGCGTCCGGCTCGGCATAGCGGTCGCCCTTGCCCTCGGGCAGCTGGATCCGGGCCGTGAAGATGCTTTGCGGTCGGACGAATGCGTTGAGCTGCTGCGCGGCGAAGAAGCTGCGGACCATCAGGCCGGCGCCGGCGAGGAGCACGACGGTCAGCGCGAACTGGAAGATGACCAGCGCGCCCGTCAGCCGCCCGCGGTGGCCGCCGCCGCCGGGCGTACCGTTTTTCATGGCGGTGTTGAGATCCACCCGCGAGGCGCGGAGCGCCGGCACGAGGCCGAAGACGATGCCGCTCAGCAGGGACAGCGCGGCAAAGTAGCCGAAGGCCACCCAGTCCATTTGGAAGATGATCCAGTACGGCTTGCCCACGTCCTGGGTCGCGAGGTCGAAGGCATGGACGCCGAAGGCCGACAGGCCGAGGCCGAGCAACCCGCCGAGCGAGCTGAGCAGCACGCTCTCGACCAGCAGCTGGCGCACGAGCTGACCGCGGGTGGCGCCCAGGGCGGCGCGCACCGCGATCTCGCGGCCGCGGGCGATGGCGCGGCTGAGCATCATGTTGGCCACGTTGGCGCAGGCGATGAGGAGCACGAAGCCCACGGCGCCCAGCATCGTCAGGAAGACAACGCGGATCTTGCCGCCGTTGAAGGTATCATGGAAGGTGCGCACCCCGACGCCGAGGTCCTTGTTGGTGTCGGCATGCCCGGTGGCGAGGCGGCCGGCGATGACGGCGAGGTCGCCGTTGGCCGCGGCGACGGAGGTACCGGGCCGGAGCAGGCCGAAGAGCCGCAGTGCGGAGTTGGAGCGCTTCTCCATCTCCGCATCGGGGGCGAGCGGCATCCAGATGTCCTGAAGCTCGGGAAACCTGAAGCCCTCGGGCATCACCCCGATGATCGTGGCGGGCCGGCCGTCGATGCGGACCACCCGGCCGGCGACGTCGGGCGCGCCGGCATAGCGGCTCTGCCAGACCTTGTGGCCGAGGAGCACGACGGCCTCCGCGCCCGGTTTGCCGTCCGCGGGCGTGAAGCCCCGACCCAGGATCGGCGGGGTCCGGATCATCGTGAAAAGGCCCGGGGTCACCCGCGCCATGTTGAAGCGTTCGGGCGGGTTGCCCGGCTCGCTGATCACACTCTCGCCCCGGATCACGGCCTCGAGCCCCTCGAGGCTGCGGTTCTGGGCCCGGTATTCGAGGTAGTCCGGCCAGGAGATCCCGAAGTACTGGTCGGCGTTGTCCGCCCGGTGCCCGGAGACGGTGATGAGGCGCTCGCCGCCGGGCACGGGCACGGGCTTGAAGAGGACCGCGTTGACCAGGGTGAAGACGGTGGTGTTGATGCCGATGCCGAGGGCGAGCGTGACCATGACGGCGGCTGAGAACCAGCGGTGCGAGGCGATCATCCGGAGCGCGAAACGGAGGTCTTGGAGCATGGCGGCAATGGGTTCGCCACCGGCGGGGCGTGGGAAGAAATTCAGGCCGGCGGTGTTCTTGCCGGAAAAACCCCGCGAGCCGGGCGAAGTCGCAACTATTTCCCGGCCGCGGGCCCCGGCAATTCTTTGCGCGTTTTGGTGTAACTGGGAGCGACCTTGCCGGGTTGTTGGCATGGGCGATGCCAAAAGCCCCTCACACACGCGCTGGCGGAAAACAAACGCGGCCAACCCGGATCTCCCGGGCCCGCAAATAGCAGCCAACCCATGCTCCCGTCCCGGAGCTCCAGCCCATGAAAACCCCGTCCCTCGTCCTCGCCGCCCTCCTCGCCGGAGGCCTTGCCGTGTCCGCCTCCGCCCTCCCCCTGACCGCCGTTGCGCCGCTCCAGGCGCCCGCGCCGGTCAAGGTCGTCAGCCCCACCGACCTGCCCCGCAGCTTCGCGGGCAAGACGGTCAAGCTTTCCATGATCATCGATGCCGACGGCCGGCCGCACGACATCAAGGTCGTCGCCGTGTCGGACCGCAACCTCACGCGAAGCCTGGTGGCCGCGGTCTCGCAATGGCGGTTCAGCCCGGCGCGCCAGAACGGCGTCGCGGTGTCCACCGCGGTCGTGCTGCCGGTCGAGCTCGAGGAAGAGCACCTCTGAGTTCCGGCCCGCTCCGGCGGAATTCCCGGGCCAACCAGCCGCCGGTCACGCCGACGTGACCGGTGGCTGGCGGCCGATTGCCATAGGGCGGCACCTTGGTGCCGCCGCGGGTTCGCGGCGTTATGCCGGGTCGCGGCTGGACCAAGGTCCGGCCCTGCCGCGGACGGTACCATCGCTATCGGATTATTTATGTTCCCCGGCCGGCGCCGGTCCCACCGGATCAGCGAGCCGTTTCTCGTAGCAGCGGCTGACCGGGTCCTCCGTGTACGGGCCGAAGGGCGGGATGCGGCGGAAGCCGCATCGCTCATACAGCCGGATGGCGGCCTCTTGGTGGATGCCGGTCTCCAACCGGAGGTGCGTGACGCCGTGCGCCCGGGCCTGCGCCGCGAGCCGTTCCACGAGCCGGGCGCCATGGCCTGCTCCGCGGAAGGCCGGACGGACGTACATGCGCTTGAGTTCGCCGTACTCGTGGCCGACGAGCATGATGCCGCCGCAGCCGGCCGGCCGGCCGCCGGCGCGCAGGACAAAGAAAGCGACCTGCTGGTCGATGAGCTTTTGCACGCTGAAACCATGGCGGCTCTCGGGCGGGTAGAACGACGCGAGGTGCGCCTCCAGCTCGTTGATCAGGGCGGCCGCATCCGGGCTGTCGGGCCGTTCCGCAGTGATGACCGGTTCCATGGGGAAAACTTCGCAGCCCGGGAAAACCGTTTCAACCCCGAAGCGCCCGCCGGACTGGCACCGGGCCCCGAGGGATGGGATTGCCAAGCCGGCCGGCGGCTGGATACTGCCAGCGAACCTAGGTAATCATGGGACTGCTGAAATTGGTCGGCAAGGTGGCTTTGGGCGCCGTCGTGGCGGTCGCGGTCCTTACCGTCGCGGGCAAGATCCGCCAGCGCACCGCCCGCGCCCCGGAGGCGGCCGGGGCGGAGCCGAACGCAAGCGGATTTTTCCTGCTCAGCCCGGACGATGCGGCCGACAACACGGTCATCATCATGTCCCCGCCCAACTGCCCGAGCCTCGACGCGCAGCGCGCCCGCGCCCTGGGCGACGCGCTGGCCCGCGCCGGCATTCCCCACCGGATGAAATCCGAGATCGGCTTCACCTTCCACGACCCGGACGACATGGCCCGCGTGCAGAATTACATGGCCCATGTCACCAACCCGCTCGTCCTCATCCGCGGCCGGGCCAAGGGCAACCCGACACTCGATGAGGTGATCGCGGAATACCATGCTGGCCGCTAGCGCGGCGGGCGAGCGAAACCGGTCCCCCCAGCCCGGTCCACCAGGTGGGTGTGCGATTCCCGTCCCGCGGCCGCAAACCCGGTCGCCCGCCGTGCTGCTTGACCTTGGCCGGTAGGGCAACGCCTTATAGCGGCGGCGGTGGCGGCGGGTTATCGTTGCGCGCGCCATGTCCATGCCCCCGGCCCTTCCGCACCATGCCCATTACCTCCCCAACGGCAAGGAGGTCATGGCGGCGGCGGCGGAGCAGGTCGGGATTTCCCGCCGTTCGGGCCGGATCCTGGCCCGGACCGTGCAAGCCTTCGCCTCCGACAACATCATCCGGCTCGGGGCGGCACTGGCTTTTTATACGACCGTGGCGATCGCACCCCTCCTGGTGCTGGTGATCTGGATGGCGGGGACCGTGTTCGGCGCGGAGGAAGCGCGCCAGCAGGTCATCGGGGAGATTGCACGCCTGGCCGGATCGCAGGCCAGTGCGGCGGTGGCGGCCGTGCATCGTCCTGCCGCCGCTTCCGGCTTGTTCGCCACCCTGATCGGCGCGGGCACGCTGGTCTTCGGCACGCTCGGCGTTTTCAACCAGCTGCAGGATGCGCTCAACGCCATCTGGCGCGTGCCCCCGAAGCGCCATGAAGGCTGGTGGCACTTCCTCAAGGGCCGGCTGTTTTCCCTCGCCACCGTCATCGTCACCGGCTTCCTCCTGCTCGTGTCCCTCGTGGTGAGCGCGATGCTGAGCTGGATGGGGGCGCAGGCCGCGCGGCAGCTCGATCTGCCGGTGTTCGGGCTGCAGCTCGTGAACAATGCGCTGTCCTTCGGCGTCGTGACCGTGCTTTTCGCCCTGATCTTCCGGCTCCTCCCCGAGACCAAGGTGCGGATGCGGCATGTCTGGATCGGGGCGGCGGTGACCGCGCTGTTGTTCACGGTCGGGAAGTCCCTTTTGGGATACTATCTGGGGCGCGCGAGCCTGACTTCCGCCTATGGGGCCGCCGGCTCGCTGCTCGTGCTCCTGCTGTGGTGCTACTATGCGGCCCAGATCGTGTTTTTCGGCGCCGAGTTCACCCGTGTCACGGCGCTGAGCAATGGCGGACGCGATTTCACGCCGTTCGCGGCCCCGCGGGAGAGCGGCCGCCCGTTATGAGTCCGAACCCGTTCCCGGGGAACCCGGCCGGCCGGCCGCCGCGCGTGGTGCGCTTTGAGCTGTCGGTGAAGACCCTTCTCCTTGTCCTCCTCCTGCTGGCGGGGGTGTGGCTCGTGATGCACGCGCTGCCGGTCCTGCTGGTGCTGGCGGCGGCGCTGATGCTGGTCGGGGCCCTGAATCCCCTGGTGGCGTGGCTGGAGAGGCGGAAGCTGTGGCGGGGCTTCGCCATTTTTCTGGTGTTCGCGCTGGCCACGGCCCTGGCGGGCACGCTCTTCACGCTGACCGTGCCGACGGTGATCAGGCAGGTGAAATCGCTGGCGCACCACGAGCCCGCGATCCGGGAAAGGCTGGCCGGCTACCTGGAGCAGTCGCGCTACAGCGCCGCGCTGGCGGGCGACATCCGGGCGGCCCGCTACACGCAGCTGCTGAAATCCTCCCAGAACATCCTGCTGACAATGAGCGAGCGGGCCTTCGAGATCGCGGCCGGCCTCGTGGCGTCCGTCTTTCTCGCCTTCTACATGATGCTCGACCGCGACCGGCTGCGCGGCGCGCTGTTTGCGGTGGTGCCCCGGTCGCACCACATCCGCCTGTCGCGCATCCTGCTCAACCTCGGCACGATTGTCGGCGGCTACATCCGCGGCCAGGTGCTCACCTGCGTCCTGATGGGCGGTTTCATCCTCGTGCTCCTGCTGGCGTGCGGCGTGCCGAACGCGCTCGCGATCGCGATGTTCGGCGGCGCCATGGACCTGCTGCCGTACATCGGCATCTTTCTCACCATGGGCCCGGCCGTGCTGGCGGCATGGGGACAGGGGCCGGTCGTGGTGGGCATCGTGTTGGTGCTGATGCTGGCCTATGAAGAGATCGAGAGCCGGGTGCTGGTGCCGGTCATCTACGGCCGGGCGCTGCGCCTGCCGTCCTCCGTGGTGCTTTTCTCCCTCATCATGGGGACGACCCTGGCCGGCTTGGTGGGGGCGTTGCTCGCGCTGCCCCTGGCCGCCGCGGCGCTGATGCTGCTCGAGGAATTGCGCGTCGCGCTGCCGGGCGAGTCGGTCCAGCCCGGGGATCTGGCCCAGCAACGCGCCGACCGCCGCGGGGAACGGGAATACGAGCGCCGCGCGGCAAGCATGACCGCCGAACAGGCCGCCGCCGTCGCCGTGGAGATTTCCGGCGACCGGAAAAGGGATGAGGGCGAAGCCAGCCGGACGCGGGCCGCGGCCCGTGCGGTGCACCCGGCTGCGCCGGAAAAGTATGGACCATGAACCAATGAAATGCCCGCTATTGGACCGGACCGGCCCAAAGGCGTCAGGCCATACATCCCACCGGAATGGCATTCCGGCCCGCCGGGGGGACGGTTAGACAACCGGACCTCTTCAGCCGGCATCGATTCGGGCCAGCGGCAGGGCGGTTTCGATCAACCGCACCCAGTAGGATGAGCCGAAGGGGATGGCGGCATCGTTGAAGTCGTAGGCGGGATGATGCACCATGGCGGTGTCGCCGTTGCCGGTGAGGATGTAGGCCCCGGGGCGCTCCTCGAGCATGAAGGCGAAATCCTCGGCGCCCATGATGGCGGGGGCGTTGGTGGCGACGTTTTCCGGCCCGGCGATCCGCGTCGCGACCGCGGCGGCGAAATCCGTCTGGGGCCCGGCGTTGATCATGACGGGGTAGCCGCGCTGATAGTCGACCGTCGCGGTGGCGCCGAAAGCCTGGGCGGTGTGTGTGCAGATGAGCCTGAGCCGCGTTTCCGCCAGCTGGCGCACCCCCGGGTCCATCGTGCGCACCGTGCCCCTGAGTTGCACGTGCCCGGGGATGACATTGAAGGCGTCGCTGGCCGTGCGGAAACTGGTGACCGAGACGACGAGCGCCTGCATCGGATCGAGGTTGCGCGAGACAATGGACTGCAGGGCGACGACGAGCTGCGCGGCGACGAGGGTGGGGTCGGTGGTCTCGTGGGGTTTCGCGGCGTGGCCGCCCACGCCGGTGACCTCGATGGTGAACTCATCCGTCGCGGCAAAGAAGGCGCCGGGGCGGATGGCGAAGGTCCCGACGGGCAGGCCGGGCATGTTGTGCATGCCGTAGACCTCCTGGATGCCGAAATTGTCCATCAACCCGTCGGCGCACATCGCGCGGCCGCCGGCGCCGCCTTCCTCGGCCGGTTGGAAAATAACCACGGCCGTGCCGTCGAAGGCGCGGGTCTCGGTCAGGTATTTCGCGGCGCCGAGCAGCATGGCGGTGTGGCCGTCGTGGCCGCAGGCGTGCATCCGGCCGGGGATTTCCGAGGCATGGGGCAGGTCGGTCTGCTCGGTGATGGGCAATGCGTCCATGTCCGCGCGCAGGCCGATGACCCGGCCGGAGGCCGATGAGCGGCCGCGGATCACGCCGACGACCCCGGTGCGGCCGATGCCGGTCTGGACGCTTTCGCACCCGAAGGCCCGCAGCTTGTCCGCCACGACGCCGGAGGTGCGCAGGGTATCATAGAGCAGCTCCGGGTGCCGGTGGAGGTCGCGCCGCCAGGCGGTGATCTCAGGCAGCAGCTCGGTCAGGCGGGGAATGACAGGCATGGGGCGAGGCTAGCCGCCGGGCCGGCTCACGGGAAGTGCCATTTTGCGGGCAAACCAAGCGGACAATCCGGCCGGTTTGTTTACCCGCAGGTCAACGGATTCCGCACCTGCCTCATCGGGACCTCATCGACGCAACGATGCAGGGTGTAAGCAGGTTTCAATATGGATCCAGCCAATATCATGCGAGGATGGTGCAAGGATG
>CAYRDN010000076.1:0-12677 GCA_964423065.1 uncultured Oleiharenicola sp.
GCATTCCTGCAGCCAGCCGTTGTTGGCGAAGCGGCCGTCGTCCATCTTGTGGTCGACGGTGAAGCGCACCTCGAGGTTGTCCTTGGACAGCGCGGGGGCGGCCGGGTTGTTGGCGAACACCGCCGCGGAGCGGGCCGGGTCGAAGTCGACTGCGACGACCGGGTAGGCCGAGCCCTCGAGCTGGCCGTCGTGGAGGAATTTCTCGAACGCCTTCTTGCCGCCGTCGCTGTGCTCGCCGAAGGTGGTGTTCACCTGCGCGTAGGCGTCGGGGTTGGGCTCGCCCGCCAGCCGGGCGAGCAGCTCGACCTCGGACAGGCCGTTGAACAGCGGCAGGATCATCGGCTGGACCGGCACGATCGTGCCATCCACGGTCCGGCCGTCGCCCCAGGACTCGAGATAATGGGTGGCCGCCAGGTGCGTGCCGGCGAGGGCGGAGGTCTCGTCCGCATAATAGCCAAAGCGGACGACCTCGGGCACGGACTTGATCCGCGCGGCGAAATCCAGGTCCGCGGGGGCGTTGTAAGCCGGGTTGCCGTTGACGAGGACGAGGGTCCTGACCGCGCCCGCCTGGATGGCGGCGGCCAGGGCGGCCAGGCTGGTGGCCGCCGCCTCGGCGGCGACAAAATCCACGGTCGAGCCGATGTTGCCGAGCTTGGCGTTGATGGCGTTGACGAGGACGTGGACCGGCACCGGCTGGTGCGCGCCGGCGAGGACGAGGCTCGTGCCGGCATGCTGGAGCAGGTCGGCGGCGCATTGCTCGATCCATTGCGCGCTGACCTCGAGGCCCTGGGTGAGCGGGGTGTAGGTATCGGTTGCCAGGACCTTGTTCGCCAGCGCGGCGGCCAGGGCCAGGATGTGGCTGCTGGCGACGCGGAGGCGGTGGTCGGCCATGCTGCCGGTGAGCGAGAATCCGCTCTCGGCCACGTAGAGCCGGTTCATCGGGTCCTCCGGCTTGGTCACGCGGCGGCCCTTGGCGAACTCGCGGGCGTAATACAGCGCGCCGGCCTCGGCGTGGAAGAAATCGGCGTCGAGGCTGACGATCCGCCGGGCCTTCGCAAACCGGTAGACGGGCTTCACGCTGCGCCCGAAGGAGGCCTCGGCGGCGGCGGCGGGCGGCTCGTCCTGCACAGGCTCGTACTCGGCCCAGATCGCGCGCGGGTAGACCTGCTTCAGCTTCGCGACCAGGCGGGCGCGGGTCGGCGAGGCGGATTCGTCGGCCAGGAACGCCAGGCCCTCGCCGTTGCCGGCATGGGCCTTGTTGATGCCGGCGAGGAGGTCGTTCACCTGGCCGAGGTTCAGGGCGGCGTCGCCCTTCGTGTGGACGGTGGCGCGCTCGGGGTCGTAAAGGTCGAGGACGGAGGCCTGGGCCAGCAGCGTGGTGGCGCCGCCGTGCGGCAGGTAGCTCGGGTTGCCCTCGATCTTGGTCGGGCGGCCCTGGTGGGTCTCGGCCAGCAGCGGGAGCGCGTGCTTGCGCAACGGCATCGCGGTGGCGAAATAGAGCGGGAGGCCGGGGATGGTGTACTCGACCGACTTGCCGTAGGGCAGGATGTGCGCCTCGGGGCGGCGGCAGCCGGCGAGGCCGAGCCCGCCGAGGGCGAACGACGCCGCCATGAGCCGCAGGAACTGCCGGCGGTCGACCCCCTCCATGCTGGACGCGCCCTCGGGGAACTCGCGGGCGAGGTGCTCGCGGAATCCGGGGGTGTCCGCGAGCTCGTCGAGGCTGCGCCAGTATTTCGGGCCGGTCAGGCCGGAGGACGCGGGGGCGGAATGATCAAATTTGCGTTTCATCAGCGATGGCAGCCGGAGCAGCTTTGCGGCGGTTTGACCTTCCAGTCATGGACATAGCCCTGGGCCTGGGCGAGTTTGCCCTGGTCGGCGAGCGCCAGGGAATCGAGGTTGAAGACGTCCTTCGGGTCGCGGATGCGGGCCGCGGGGTCGCGGTGGCAGTCGAGGCACCAGCTCATGCTGTGGGGCTTGGCGTGGTAGACGGTGGTCATCTCGTTGACCTTGCCGTGGCATTCGACGCAGCTGATGCCGCGGTTCACGTGGACGGAGTGGTTGAAATAGACGTAATCGGGGGTCTGGTGGATCTTCACCCACGGCACGGGATCGCCGCTCTTATAGCTCTCGCGCACGATCTCCAGCAGCGGGCTGGTGGTCTTGATGATGCTGTGGCAGTTCATGCACGTCTGGGCGGCGGGCAGGCTGGAGGTGGCGGATTTCTCGACCGAGGCGTGGCAGTAGCGGCAGTCGATGCCCAGCTGGCCGGCGTGCAGGCTGTGCTCGAACGGGACGGGCTGCACCGGCTGGTAGCCGACCCGCAGGTAGGCCGGGGTGGCGTAGTAGTTGATGCCCGCCGCCGCGACGCCGCCGAGCACGAGCAGGAAAATCACAATCTGCAGCGGCAGGGCGTTGGCTGATTTCGGAAAAATCTTCGACATGGTGGCCGGCGGGGATTCGCGAGGTGACCGGGCGGTTCAACAACTGCCTGGCTGGCGCGAAACCGCCCGGGTTTCCGGGCGAAGCATGGGTCCCGTGGTGGGCGCGGGCGCGCCGGCGGACTTCCTCAGCCACGCCGGGGCCACCCCCACGGCGGCGATCAGCCCGCCCAGCCTAACGAAGAATGATTTGCGCGAACAATGTGGACTCACGATGGGTGGTGTGCGGTTAAAATTCCCCGCAAGGCAAAGAAGCCGTCCCCCCAATGTAAAACAAAATTTGGACGGGGTTTAAGTATCAGAGGAAAATTAGTGCCGCCTCCCCCCGGCGCCGGCGTTCTAATTCATTGCTTTTCGCCGCAAATTCTTTCACCCGGCCACGTCCCGCTCACCGGCCGGGGCCGATCAGCCCCTCGCCGGGCCGGCCGCGGAGAAACGCCCGCACCTCCGGCTCAATCTGATCCGTCAGGGCGTGCGCCGCCGGTCCGGCATAAAGCCAGATCGTCATTCCGCCCACCCTCTCCTGCCCAGCCGGCTCGCCGAAGCGCTGAAGCAGGGCCGCTTCATCCAACCCGTCCGTGATGATAAAGGTGTATGCCGGGACGCTGAGACGGCCAGCGTGGCTGTCATAAAACCAATAGGCGTTGTTGCTCCAGAAACTCACATTCCCCTGCGGCCGGAGGGCGAACAGCCGCACGGGGCCGTGCGTCAGCGTGTTGATCTCATGGGCGTGCCAATAATCGCTCAGACCATGGGTCAGGCCCCGGCCGGCCAGAAAAGCGTCCAACTCTGCCTGCCGCTCCGGGTACGGCCAGCCCAGCGCCGCCGGCCGGATCTGGGGCAGCGCGGTGGCGATCAGCCCGAGCCAGATCAATCCCATCGCGGCCAGCGGGCGCCAGTCCTCCGCCCAGGACTTGATCCGCGGCAGCAGCCACACCATGGCGAGCCAGCCGGGCAGGACCAGCCAGGGCAGGATGTAGCGGGCATGGTTCGCATCCCGCCAATACCCCGTCAACAGCGGCAGCAGCGTCGTGGCGGCGAGGCCGGCCAGGGCGAAGACGGTGGCGGGTTGCCTGACGGCCGGCCGCGGCTGCCGTCGGCGCTCCCGCCACCAAAGGAGGCCCACGACGAGCAGCGCCACCAAGGCCAGGACCGGCAGCGCCGCGGCCCCGGGGATCAAGGTCACCCACAGGTCGTGCAGGAAGCTGGCGGTGGCCCGGCCGATGACCGACGGCACGGGCGCATACCGCACGACCTTGGAAAACCTGAACCAGCCGCCCCAGGCCAGCGCGATCCGCACCAGTGCAACCAAACCGAGCGCGAGCGCGAGCGTCAGCGCATAGGTCCGCAGCCGCGGATCCCGCCCATTCCAGCCCGCGCGGGCCCAGAGGCCCAGGCCCAGCGGCAGCGCCGCCTGGGTGAGGAATAGCGAATCGGAAAACGCCCCCAGGAACAGGATCGCCAGGGCCACCGCCCGGCGCCGCCGCGACGGCCCCGTCTCCGCGGGTCCGGCCCACAGGGCGAAGCTGGCCAGCCCCAGCAGCACGGCTCCGCCATGAAACCCCACCGTGCCGAGCAGCCAGAGATAGTGCGCGTGATCGGTCACCGGCTGCCAGGCCAGCAAGGCGTTGACCAGCGCGACCCCGCCGAGCCAGGCCGCCCACCCGGCGCCGGTGGCGCGTTGCAGCGACCAGCCGGCCACCACCGCGAGTGTCAGGTAGGAGAACACCACGTAGGCCGGCAGCACCGTGCCGGCGCCCCCGAGCGCCCGCAGGATGATGGCCACCGTCATGTCGGGGAAAAAATACGGCGCCGAACTCATGGTCCAGCCGGCGAGCGGATAGCGGCCCGCGAGCACATCCTCGGCGAAGAGCTGGGGATAGATGTAGTCGGCGCTGAGCCAGGGCTGGAAATAGCGGGCGGCGAGCGCGAGCGCCTGCAGGCCCGCGGCCGCCAGGCCCAGGCTCCAGATCGCGGCGGCCAGGCGGGACCTCGGCATGGCTGGCAGACCCCTCCCCTTACGGCACGAACTCGCCGTCGCGCATCGGCTTGATCTCGTCGCAGCGCTTGGCGATGTCGGGATTGTGCGTCACGAGAACCACGGCCTGGCCGTTTTCCTTGGCCAGACGGGTGAGCAGGTCGAAAACGATGGTCGAATTGCGGACGTCGAGGTTGCCGGTGGGCTCGTCCGCGAGGATGATGGCCGGCTGGTTGGCGAGGGCGCGGGCCACGGCCACGCGCTGCTGCTCGCCGCCGGACAGATGGGTGGCCAGGCGGTGGGTCTTGTCGCCCAGACCGACGTCCCCGAGCAGGGCGCGGGCGCGGTCCGCCATCTGCGCCTCGGTCAGGCGGCCGAGCTTGCGCATGGGCATCATGACGTTGTCGAGCGCGGAGAACTCCAGCATGAGGAAGTGGAACTGGAAGACGAAGCCGATGTGCTCGCAGCGGGCGGCGGTGCGGTCGAGGTCGCTGCTGTTCGACATGAGCCGGTCGCGGATCCAGATGGCGCCGCCGTCGGGCTGGTCGAGCAGGCCGAGGAGGTAGAGCAGCGTGCTCTTGCCGCAGCCGGACGGGCCGACGATGGCGGTGACCTGGCCGGGCCGGGCCGCGAAGGACACGCCGCGCAGCACATGCACCCGGCCCTCCCCCGCGCCGAGATAGCGGTGGAGCTCTTCGCAGCGAAGGGCGAGGTCAGGGCTCCCGCCGGGTGAAGGGAGAAGGGAGGAGGGAGAAGACAGAGAGGGGCTCACGAGAATCTGGTTTCGCGAACTTTGCCGCCGGCCGGCCATGATGAGGCCGCCAAATCGATGGCCAGCGGCCAGACCTGCAGGTCCTCAAGGCTTTCAATCTTTTTCCCTTGTTCCATTGTCCGTGTTCCCGGCGTCAGCCGGACGTGCCGCGGATGATGTCGCCCGGCTCGAAGCGGGCGGCCCGGCGGGCGGGGATGAGGCTGGCGACCATGACCATGACGATGGCGGTCAGGTTGGCGGCGACATAATGCCAGCCCGACCAGGCCACGATGTAATGCTTGGTTGAGAAAATGCCCGTGATCCGGATGGGCATGATCGAGACGCCGTAGGTGGCGGCGGCGCCAAAGAGGGAGCCGAGCACCGTGCCGATCACGAGCACGATCACGGCCTGCCAGAGGAAGATGTCCGAGATGTCGCGCCGGGTGTAGCCCATGGACCGGAGGATCGCGATCTCCTTGGTCTTCTCCATGACGATCATCGCGAGGGTGTTGAACATCGCGAGACCGGCGATGAGCGTGAACACCGACACGGTGATGGCGGACGAGATGCGCAGGGCGCTGAAGGCCGAGAGCCAGGATTTCTCGCGCTCCTGCCAGCTGTGGACGCCGTTGTGGAGGACCTCCTCCATCAGGGCGCTGTCCTCGGGGGCGCGGTCATTGTCGTGGAGGCTCACCTGGATGAAGCTGGCGCCGGTGGGCTTTTTCAGCAGGGACCGGGCCTCGTTCAGCTGGAGGTAGATCCGCTCCTTGTCGATGTCGCTGACGCCGGTCTCATAGATGGCGGCGACCCGGTAGCGCCGCGACTGGCCGGCCGAGTCGAGGATGAAGGAATCGCCCACGCTGAGCTGGAACTGGTCGGCGTTGTACTTGCCGACGAGCGCGCCCGAGGGCGTGTTGCGGAACTCGTCGAGGTTGCCCTGCACGATCTGGTGGGCGAGCTCGGAAACCATGATGTGGTTGTCGAGCACGATGCCGTAGATCTTGACGGAGTCGCTCTTGAACGAGCTGCGCAGGACGGCGGGGCCGGTGAGCACCTCGGACATGCCGGCCACGTTCTGGAAGCCGCGCAGCGCGTCCATGACGAGCTGGGGCTCCTCGATGCCCTGGATGTATTTCCGCCCCTCCTTCTGGGCGATCTGGAATTTCGAGTCGGTGCCCCCGCCCGCCGCCTCCATCGAGCGGAGGGTGTCCTGGATCCGGTCCTCCACCTTGATGGCGCCGTTGGTGCCGAGGATGGTCTTGATGAAAAAATCCTCGAAGCCGCTGGTCGTGGCCTGGGTCACGACAAAGAGACCGACGCCCAGGATGATGCAGGCCAGGCTCATCAGCATGGCGCGCTTTTTCGCGGTCAGGAAGCGGAAGGCGATGCGGAGGGTGGGTGACATGGGAAGCCCGGCCCGCGAGGGACCGGCGGGTTATTGGCTCAACCGGGTCCGCACCCGGTCCCCGTCCTGAAACTTGTCCAGTTCCTCGACCAGGACGAGCTCGCCGGGCTTCACCCCGTCGAGGATCTCGGCGAAGTTCAGGGCCACGAAGCCCAGCTTGACCTTGCGCAGCTCGACGCGCCCGTGGTCGACGATGAACAGCTCGTTGCCGCGCAGGGCGCGGCGCGGCACCACGGTGGCCGGGGCGTCGCGCTGGCCGATGACGATGCTGACCTCGCCCGTGAGGCCCGGCACCAGCTTTTCCGGGGGCAGGTCGACGTTCAGATAGACGATGTAGCGCTGGGTTTCCGGGTCCGCCGTCGGCAGGACCTTGGTCACGGAGGCCCCGTAGAGCTGGTTCCCGTAGCCGAGGAAGCGGACCGACGCCTTCTGGCCCACGCGGATGCCGGAGAAGTTCTCCTCGCTCACCTTGGCCTCGACGGTGCGGCTGGTGGAGATGATGGTCGCGATCGGGGCGTTGGCGGCGATGAGGTCGCCGGGGCGGGCCAGCACCTGGGAGATGACGCCGTCGAATCCGGCCGTGAAGGTCATCTTGGCCAGCTGGCGGCGCTTGACCGCGAGCGTGTTGGTGTAGGTCTCGGTCTTCTGCTTGTTGCCGACCTCCTCCAGGGCCACCTTCTGCTCGGCCTGCTGGACGACGCGCTGCTGCTTGGTGAGCTCGGAATCGGAGAGGTTGCCGAGCTTGGCCAGGCGTTCCTTGTTGGCGAGTTCGTCCTTGGCGTTGGCCAGCTCGAGCTTGAGCGAGGAGCCGACCGCGATCGTCTGCTTGTGGGCCTCGAGGTCGCTCTCGATCTGCTTGATCTCCAGCTCGAGGTCGCCGGTGTCGAGGGCGAAGAGGAAATCGCCCTTGTGCACGACCCGGCCGATGTCGAGCTCGCTGCGGGCGACCCGGCCCGGGATCTCGCTTTTCAGATCCATCAGGTATTCCGCCTCCACGCTGACGCTGGCCGGCACCGCGTTGACCGGTTTGTCCATGAGGACGGGTTCCACCAGCGCCACCGGCCGGAGAAAGTAGGTCACGGCCCAACCGGCCAGCAGGAGCCCGGCGGCCGCCAGCGCCAGTTTGTAGCCGAGGGATTTATTTGCCATGGGAGAGGTAGCGGGCCGGGAGGTTCTGCAGGGCCGGGTCGAGGTTGAGCGCAGACAGGAATTCCGCCCACTTGTTCAGGAAATCGGCCCGGGCGGCGACGGCGGCGAGTTCACTCTGGTAAAAGGTGTTGGTGGCACCGTCCACCGCGTTCTGGGTGCCGACGCCCCGGGCCAGGTCCTGCCCGACCAGCTGCACGGCGCTCTGCTGCAGGGCCCGGCGGGTGTCCGCGAGCTGCATGGCGCGCGAGGAGAAATTCAGCGCCCGCTCCAGGTCGCGGGCCTGCTCGGAGGCGGTGCGCAGGTAGTTGTCCAGCTGACGCTGGTAGCTTTCCTTGAACGCCAGGGCGGAGCGCTTGGCGCCGATGGTGGCGAAGCCGTCGAAGATATTCCAGGCGGCGGTGATGCTGAAGGTCTCGGCGTTGAGCTGGACCTGCGAGACCGCCCCGACGGAGGCGCTGGTCGAGTTGTACTGGCTGATGCCGGCGGATGCGCTGAACTTGGGGTAGAGGCGGTACTTGGCGACCTTGTAGCTCAGATCCGCCTGCGCGATGTTGTCCCGGTAGATCTGGGCTTGGATGGTATCCTCGACATCCGAACCGGTGAATTTTTGCACCAGGGTCGTGGTGTAGGGGGTGCCGTAGTATTGGCCGCCGAGATCGATGGTGTCCGGGATCGCGGCGACTTCCAGGCCGTCCAGCCCGGCCAGCCGGCAGAAGTAGCGGATCGACTGGTTCAGATCCGCCTCGGTCTTGTCGCGCGCCAGCCGCGCATCATCGACCGACAGCCGCGGCGCGATGATGTCGCCGGCGGAAATGCGCCCGTTGCGCAGCCGTTCCTCCTCCACGTCGAGCGCGGCGGAGGCGAGCTTGAGCCCGAATTCCGCGTTCCGCAGGCCCATTTTCTTGAGGATGAGCCCGGTGTACTGGCTGCGGAGGCTCAGGGCCAGCATCCGGTAGGCCTCGGCGTAGTTTTTCTCGGCGATCTTGGTCCCGATCTTCGCGCTGTCCGCCTGGGCCTTGAGCGTCCCCCACTGGTAGACCGGCTGGCTCGCTGACAGGGAATAGAACAGGCCGCTCGACCGGCTGCTGACGCTGGAGGTGGAGACAAATGAAGTGGTGTTGCTGCTGTAATAGACGCTGGTATCCAGACGCGGCAGCAGCTGGCTCTTGACGATGATCTCGCTGGCCTCGGCCTGGGCGATGTCGATGTTGCGCAGCAGCATGGTGTTCGACTGCGTGAGCGCCTTGACCATGATCGCATTGAGCTGGGGAAAGAGTACCTCGGGCAGCGGCGCATTCGCGTCGGGGGCTGCGGCCCGCAGGGAACATCCGATCATCAGGGCAACAAAACCAACCCAGAGTCTGACCACGGGAAATTTCTGACGGATATGCATGGTGTAATTAAGGTTGGAAGATGAAAACCAAGGCCAGACCGCTTTATTTCAGAGGGCTTTGCAATCTAGAAATCCCCTCCCCTCCGGCGGGCGGATCAGAAGGCGACATAGATGAAAGGCTTGCTGGGAAGGCCCATGCGATAAAGCACGTAATACAGCACCAGCGCGACCAGCATCCCGGACGCCAGCGAGAGGAATCGCGCCAGCCATGGGGTCAGCCACGATGGAAGGTTGAGCCAGAATTTGTTGAGCGCGTTCAAGGTGTTCGGGGCATCATTCTAATCACGGTTATATCGAAACATGGATAATCCATTCAACAGACCAAGCTGACCACGAAATACACGAAAGTTTACAACATCGTATGTCCCGAGATTCGCCTGCCTTGTTCTGTCCTGCTCCATTTTCGTGTCTTTCGTGTTTTTCGTGGTTAACCGCATGTTCAGTCTCCGTGGTTTCAACCGGGTTCCGCCTTTCATGGCTTTCTGGGTCCCGTATAGCCCAGACTCTGCACCATCGCCTGGATTTCCTTCGCCACCACGTGCGCCAGCTTGCGGCCGCCTGCAACTGTTAGATGGGTCCGGTCGCCATAATCGGTCTCGGCAAAATCCCGGCCGTAGTCCCCTGCCGCATAGCCGGCCTCCTGCCACGCCGCCACCGCATCGTGATACGCCAGGTCTTCTCGCGCCAACTCATCGGCGGTGAGATTTTTCAGGTAATACGGGCTGTTCCGGCTGAGCATGATCAGCGTCCGGGACTTCAGGTCGTCCGGCACCGCGGCGTGCGCCAGCTGCAGGAAGTCTGCGCGGACCGCCGGCTTGAGCTGCCAACGGCCGGAGTCATCCTTGGCATAAAACAACTGCGAGAAGCCGCGCACGATGCTCATCTCGGCCTCCAGCAATTCGGGCCGGAAACGCTGGGTGAACGGGAAGCTGTCGAAATCATTCTCCTGGTCGGAGAATTTGTCCCGGGCCCAGACAGCCTGCGGCAGGTCGGGGGTGTGCGGATTCTGGATGGTGAAAAAATACCGGTAGCCGATCCAGTTCCAGAAGTCACGGTAGCGCAGCACGCGGTCGAGCAGGCCGGAGCCGCTGATTTCGAACCGCTGGGCGGCAGTGAGATCATGGTGCTCGAAGGCCGCCACCAGCGCGTTGCGCGGTCCGAAATCCTCGAGGAGCCCGCGGTTGCGCGCCTCCCAGAACAGATAGCGGTAGGGCTCGATGCCCTGCGGCGCCGGCGGGCTGAAGGGCGACGAATTGGCCACGTAGATCTGCCGGGGAAATTCGTGGCGCAGCACTTCCGCCACCACCGCGCCACCATCCGTGCACAGCGCCCCGCGGAAGGCGAAGTTGATCACGCAATACCGGTCGCCGAGCAGCCGCTGCAGCTCGACCGTCCACATCCGGTCGGCCGGCTGGCCGACGCCGTGGAAGATGGAATTCCCGCCGACGATCACCAGCACCTGGTCCGGCCGGCAGCGCGCCCGCACGATCCCGCACATCTCCTCCACCGTGGGATAATAGTGCGCCTCGGGGGACAGGCGCACATGAAAACGTGTGAAGGTGTCGTGGTAGCCGCGGTGCGAGACCACCCGGGCCGTGAGGGCAAAGACCGCCAGGCCCAGGACGAGCCCCGCCAGGAAAAATCCCGGCCGGAAGATGGCTGGCGGCGGGTTATCGGACTGGGGCGGTTCGTTCATCCTGCGGCGGATAATTTCAATTTAACCACAGAGGCACGGAGAGACGAAGCGAGCCCAAGCCGCAGAGGTTTTAACCTCGGATCGCACGGATTCGATCGGGATAAAACCAGGAACCAGAAACTGCCCACGGAACAGTATTCTTCCGTGTCTTCCATGGGACGAATGCCATGTCTGCTTCTTATCCCTATCCGTGACATCCGAGTAATCCGTGGTTTCTTCCTGTTTCCGTTTCATGGCGTGAACAGCAGACGGGCCATGTGCACGGCCTCGTCGACCGGGTAAAAGAACACCAGCCAGCCCAGCCAGGCGAAGAGTTGGGTGAGGACGAGCGCGGCCAGCGGTTCCTTGGCAAAGCCCCGTTCGCAAAGCGCCCCTACGCCGGGAATCCGGCGATAGGTCAGGCTCACGGTCAGGCCGACCCCGTGATAAATTCCCCAGATGACAAAATGCCAGGCCGGTCCGTGCCAGAGGCCGCAAAACGCGAAGGCGATGAGTCCGTTCAACACCTGCCGCGGACGGCCGTGTCGGTTTCCGCCCAGCGGGATGTAGATGTAGTCGCGGATCCAGGCGCTGAGCGAGATGTGCCAGCGTTGCCAGAAGTCCTGCAGGTTGTGCGCGACATACGGCCAGTTGAAATTCTCCGGCAGCCGCACGCCCAGCAGCCGGGCCAGGCCGATGGCGATGTCGCTGTAGCCGGCGAAATCCATCAGGATCCGCAGCGCGATGGCGGCCAGCACCAGCCAGCGGTGCATCAGCCCGAGCGCGGCGAACTGCGGCTGGTAGATCTCGATGTAGAGCGTCAGATTGTCCGCCACCAGCACCTTCTTGGCGAAGCCGATGCCGATGCGCCGCAGGCCCTCGGCCATGTCCTCGAGCGTCACCAGACGGCTGCCCGCCTCCAGCGCGGGAATGAACTGCCGGTAGCGCTTGATCGGGCCGGCCACCAGCGAGGGGAAGAAGATCGAGAACAGCATGAACTTCAGCGGCGGGCGGATCGGCTCCCCCCCCTGCTTCACCTCGTAAAGGTAATGCACGAACTCAAAGGCGAAGAAGCTCATGCCCAGCGGCGGCGCCCCCGGCATGATGCCCCGGGTGTTGGTCATGAGACGCGCACCCAAGGCCGCGTTCCACGGCTCCACCGCCGCCCCGATGAGGAAGAGCGCATACTTGTAGAAGGCCAGGGTCAGGACGCACAGGCCCATGACCGCGAGGCAGGCCCAGCGCTGCCGGGACAACCCCGCGAAATAGGTAAAGATCATCAGGACGATGATCGGGGCCATGCCCGCCGGGCCGGCAAAATGCGCGTGAAACACGAGGCACGCCGCCCCGAGGAACCACAGCCGGAACTCCGGCCGCGGCAGCAACCAATAAACCGGCACGACGATCCCCGCAAAAAGTACGAACCAATAGGTGGTGAAAATCATGCAGGGGTTGGCCCGGGAGCGCCCCAGAGCTCATTATTTCGCCCGGCGGACACAAGTCATTTTCGGTGGGTGTGATCGACGCACCCCGCATTCGAAGTGAAGCGATGCCATACCAAGGGAATTTACCACGGATTACCCGGATGGCACGGATTGTGAATCAAACCCCCAAACCAATTCCTGGGCTTCGTGATGAAGCAAAACCCAATCATGCTTCGTCGCTCTGCCCTTTGATTTATCCGGTTCGAATCCGCGGAATCCGTGGTTAAAAAAATGCCCCCGTGTCAGTTGAAATCTTGTACCGAGCGATAGCGACATTCCGCCAAACTGAAAATCGGTCATCCGTAATCTGATAATTTCCCCGTCCGACCAATTTCAAGATTACAAGATTCCCGATTCCCGCTTTCAAGATCTCCCCACAGTCCTCCGTCCTCCGCTCTCCGTCC
>CAYRDN010000077.1:0-12539 GCA_964423065.1 uncultured Oleiharenicola sp.
TGCAGCAGCACAATACCGGACGTGGAGACCACCATAAGATCCTGTTCAGCCTGATTGTGCTCGAACAGTGGCTGCGGAGCAACGCCCGGCCAATTTATCAGGCCTAATGCCACGATAGGGCTGAGATTACGACCCGAGTGATCCTTGGCGATATTTGCTCGGCATCGGAGTCGAGACATTTGGCTGGCAGGATTGCATGGGAGCAGTCAGGTTTGCCACTTTTCCGGCTCGAAGAATTTCTGCCCTTTTCACCTAATCCTCATCGCCCGCGAGTAAATTGTTACTGAGCATTCCATCGCTCCATCGCATCCTAAGATTTCGCCGCTGGACCAGTGATTCCAGGCTGAACGACACGTCAACACGCTTTTGCCTTCTCCAGCAAATCACCCTTTCCCAACACCCTTTTCATCGACCTGAGGTCGAGAAGAAATCAGCACTTTTTCACAAGACCTAGGCTGAGGGATATCCGCCCACTAAGCATAATGATTTGCGGATGCCGGCATTTACCATCACTACGCCCCAAAGCGGCACTTTTATTGCTAGCGGGGGCTCCCAAACGATACGTACATTCCGGCTTCCCCTCCACTAATTGCTGCTTATCATGGTGCCATTCCCTTCAATGACTTGAACTTCTGCCAACATCGTACTAGGCATCAGTTAGCCACGCGTTGTTCAATCGTCCTCGCATTTCAATTTTTCATCATTGTTAGTTTCCTGCAAATGCAAACAGCACTAAGGCAGATCACTGGCCTTGAAACAAACTTCTGAGGATTATCACTCTTCAAAACAGCAATACCAACCAATGAAACTCCTCAGCCAATTAGTTTTCAATTTTCCGGCATGGGTCTGCCTCAAACTGACGGGCTTGCTGAGGAATGCCTCGCGCTATGCTATTATGTTTGGATTATTGCCCCTCGTTTCGGTCAGTGCCGCGCAGTATACCCTGACCTGGACCGACAACTCCTGGGACGAGACAGGATTTAAGATCGAGCGGAATGACAATGGAGCCGGTTTTGTCCAGATTGCGACAGTCGGCGCCAATGTCGTGTCCTACATTGATACTACGGTGGTCAACGGGAACAGCTATTTGTACCGGGTCCGCGCCTATAATTTTGCGGGCGACTCTGCCTATTCGAATACCGTCAGCAATGGTGTGGCTCCCGGTTTTACGACGCAACCTTCCACCCAGACCGTTCTCGCAGGAGTCAATGTCACCATCCTGACCGTGGTCTCAGGCATTCCTGTGCCAACTTTCCAGTGGTCAAAAAACGGGGTTAACCTGACCGATGGGGGCAATGTCTCAGGATCCACCACCAGCACCCTCACTCTCAGTTCAGTCACCCCGGCAGATACCGCGACCTATGCTGTCGTGGCCACAAACATCGCCGGTACGGCCACGAGCAACAACGCAACCCTGACCGTCAATGTTCCGCCTGCATTCTCAGTCCAGCCCGCGGCTTCCCAGACCAAAATCACGGGTGGCAGTGCAACGTTTACCGCGACGGCTACAGGTATCCCCACTCCGACGTACCAGTGGCAAAAGAACAGTGTAAATATTGCGGGGGCAACCAGTGGCACCCTGACCCTCAGTCCACTGACCTTGGGCGATACCGCCACCTATAAAGTCGTCGCAACGAGTGTGGCGGGAACTGCGACCAGCAATGATGCGGTCCTCACGGTTCAGGCCCCACCGGCGATCACCACGCAGCCAACCGCCAGCCAGACGTTTAATGCTGGAGGCACCGCGACCTTAACTGTTGCCACGACGGGGACCCCTGCCCCGACCTACCAGTGGCAAAAGAACGGGGTGAACATCCCGGGCGCAACCAGCGCAACCCTTACGCTCACTCCTCTCGTGCCCGGTGACACTGGCACATACACGGTTATCACCACCAATCCCGCCGGCACGGTGACCAGTTCCAACGCCGTCCTGACGGTTGACTATGCTCCCACGATAACCACCCAGCCGGCCGCGGCCCAAACCATTAACGTGGGATCAACGGTCATCTACACCGCCGCCGCGAATGGCCTGCCCGTCCCGACCTACCAGTGGCAGAAAAACAGCGTTGATATCGCGGGAGCGACCGGCGCCACGCTGACGCTCAGCAATGTCGCCCTGACGGATTCCGGCACTTATACGGTCATCGCGACCAACACCCTGGGTTCCGCCACCAGCAACAACGCCGTCCTGACGGTCGTCATTGGTTTTGCTCCGGTCTTCACGACCTCGCCGGTGGGCGCGACCATCCTGTTGAACAATCCCATTACCTTCAGCGCCGCCGCCACCGGCACGCCGGCACCGACCTTCCAATGGCAGAAGGACGGCGTTGCCATCACGGGAGCAACGGGAACCTCCTACACCATCCCGAGTGTCCAGGCGACTGACGGCGGTGTCTATACCGTGGTCGCCACCAACATCGTCGGCCCGGTGACGAGTGCCGGCGCCACCCTCGTGGTGAACCTTGTGCCTCCGCCGGCCATCAGTGCCCAGCCCAAGAGCCTCACCGTGGCCTCAGGCCATAGCGTCAGCTTCCAAGCGGGAGCCACCAACAGCGCCACCTACCAATGGCAGGTATCGTCCGATGGCGGCGCTACCTGGAATGCAGTTTCCAACAATACCACCTACAGCGGCAGCACCACCAGCACCCTCACCGTTACCGGCGCCAGCTCCGGCATGAATGGCAACCAGTATCGCGTGGTCGCCACCAATAGCACCTCGACCGTCACCAGTGCCGCGGCGACGCTTTCGGTGGTCGCGCCGGTGTTCCCCAGCCCCGTCGACGTCGCCCCTAACAGCAAGGGCAATGTGCTGGTCGATGACAGTGGCACCGATGTCATCCAGTCGGTCAGTTCCTCGGCGGTTGCCACCCTGCTGGCCGGGTCGGCCGGCAAGCCGGGCTCCACCGATGACAACGGCAGCTACGCCTCCTTCCGCGTACCGGGGGGCTTCGTGCTCGACTCCTCGGGCAACATGTATCTCGCCGATACGGGCAACAACCTCATCCGCAAGATCACCCCTGACGGCTCGGTCACGACCATCGCCGGCCAGCCGGGCTTCCAGGGCTTCCAGGATGGCGCAGGCTCCCAAGCTTGGTTCAATCTGCCGGGTGGCATCACGATTGACAGCAGCGGCAATCTCTATGTCGCGGACACGGGCAATTCCGTCATCCGCAAGATCACCCCGGGCGGCGCCACCGTCAGCACCGTGGCCGGTTCGCCCTCGCTCCGCGGCAGCACCAACGGCACGGGTTCAGCGGCCCGCTTCAACCAACCCTATGGCATCACGGCTGACAGTGCGGGCAATCTCTACGTGGCCGACACCCTCAACCAGACGATCCGCAAGATCACCCCGGCCGGTGTCGTCACCACCTATGCCGGCGCCCCCGGCGTCTCCGGGTCGTCCGATGGCAACGGCCTCACCGACGCGCTCTTCAACCATCCTCTCGGGATCACCATCGACGCCACGGGCAACCTCTATGTCACCGACTCGGGCAACAACACGATCCGGTACATCAAGACGGATGGCACGGTCAGCACGCTCGCCGGTTTGCCCACCATTGCCGGCCTGAAGGACGGCACCGGCACCGACGCCTGGTTCAACCAGCCCATCGGCCTGCGGCTGGATAGCGCCGGCACCACCCTCTACGTGGCGGACAATGGCAACGCCGCCATCCGGCGCGTAACATTGGGCGGAGCGGTAACCACCTGGGCCATCACCCAAGGCACCTCGACTCCCTCCACCCCGAATCCTACTCCGACACCGACGCCCACCACGAGCGGTGGCTCTAGCAACCTGCCCCCCAGTTCGACCGGTGGCGGCGGCGGTGCGATCGATGGCTGGTTCATCGCCGCATTGTCCGTGCTGAGCATCATGCGGTGGCGGCGGCGGACCGCCTAGAGAATATTTAATCCGGAAATATTCAGTTGCCCCTAATCACGCGGATAAACGCGAATAGAATTCCTGGAAATCCCAGTCCATTGGGTGGTGTTTTGACCAAGCAATCCCATTTTTCTCCTGTTTCTCCTCTGTAGTCCGCGTGAATTCGCGTTATTCGCGGGAAATCAGGTGCATGGATCCGATTGATAATAGTGTAGTCGATTGCTGTAGGGCTGCACCTTGGTGCAGCCGATCTTCGCCCAGCCAGTCCAGACACGGCTGGACACAACAAGGTCCAGCCCTACCCAGGAAGAGCGAATGGTACGGAGGCAGGGCGTGTTGTTCCGACGCGCCGCGGGCGGTTGAGGATATCCGCCCCTATCTTGGTAATCATCGCAGATCGGCCTGACACACCCCGGCGCTATCGCGCCACCCCTCTCCAGAGGGGACCCAAACAAACTTGTTCTAAATCCTCTCGGAGCGGGGCCTTTCGGTCCATAGCGCTTGGGTGACGGCTTATGCCCGCAGTGCGGGGTGTGGGTGCATCCGGGATAACCGTGCAATACGTGGTTTGATCGAATGGCGGTATTTGGGATCACAGGCCGTTGAACCCAAAGAATATCCAGTCTCACTGGCCATTCAACAGGAGCGTGAGCCCCGCCATCCACAGAATTGGTCCGATACATTTATGTGTTTCTTGCGCTTTTTGTGGCCATGCATTCTGCGGAATTTAAGATAAATTGAATTCTAATCGATTTCACTCATTCCTGATCCGATGTCAGTCCGGCTATTTCAGCGCCGCAACCTGTGGTGTCCCACTTTCCTGGGATGGATCGTGCTTTTGTTGCTGTTCGGCGCACCGTTTCTGCTCTGGTGGTTCAAGGGCGAAGCCTATTTTTCCCTGACGGAGCGCCAGCCTGCCACGGTCCTGATCGTTGAAGGGTGGATCGGAGTCGAAGGCGTGCAGGCAGCCAAGCAGGAATTCGACCATGGGGGGTATGATACCATCGTAACCGTGGGTGGTCTTAGTACCAAGGATTGGGGCCCCCAGCGTTGGAGTTTCGCGTTCGAGGCGAGAAAACTCCTGCTGATTGCAGGAGTTCCACCCGATCACGTCCTTGCCGCGCCGGCGACTGAAGTCAAAGGCCAGCGCACCTTTGCCGCCATGGCTGCCGCTTGGCGCACGCTTCAGGCCAACGGGATTCACCCTCGGGCTGTCAATGTGTTCACCCGGGGAGCGCATGCCCGACGCAGTCGTCTGATCGCCGCCAGGGTTTTTGGCCGGGAAACGGAAGTCGGCGCCATCGCTTGGATTCCAGGGGAGTATGATCAGGAATCCTGGTGGGAATCCAGCGAGCGGGCCGATGACCTCCTCAAGGAAACCGTGGCCTATCCTCTCGAACTGCTCCTGAACTCCGGCCGCCTCTCCAATTCCGCCGATGCTGGCCGTAACTGATAACTCCAGCAGAGGCAGGGAATTGAAATGGCCACAAAAAACACAAGAAACACAAAATATAGCGCGTCCCGGTGTGCCCCCTATCGACGCTATTGTTAGGTTCGTAACAGGTTCGAGCATCCTTCGTGTTTCCTTCGTATACAGAAAATCGCTCTATTTTGATCCCGGCTGCTCTCGGAGATCCTTCGTACTCCGTTCGAGGATCCTTGCTTGATCCTAGCTGAGCAGTTATTGCCCGCTAAACACACTAAAAGGAACGAAAGACGGGGGGTTGGTGAACGGATCAATTCGTGAATATCGGCGCAATCCATGGGAAAAACTCTGTGGTTAATGAATTGCGGTAGTTGGTTGAACCTGTCAGAAGAATTTTAACCACGGATTACTCGGATGCCACGGATTGATCAGCCATGGCGACCGCAGAAATCTTAAAAACTGAGAATCAGCCATCTAAAATCGAGAATTGTCCCACCTTACCAATTTCAAGTTTTCACGATTCCTTTGCCGGGCGACTGGCCCGGACAAACACCGGGCTGGCAGCCCCGCGACCAGCTCGGGGCCCTGAGCTCGTCGAATGGGCCGCCAGCAACGGTGCACTCGATTATCAAATTTCCGCCCTCGTTTTCTGACCTCCGTCCTCCGTCCTCCATCCTCTGTCGTCTGTCCTCCGTCCTCCTTCCCCATCCGTGAAATCCGTGCAATCCGTGGTTAAAAATCAGAGGTTTGATTGCCTCAGCACAACTTCGATTCGCCATTTTGCGCTCCTATTAGGGCTTCTCTCCGCGATCGTATCGGTCGAGGCCCAGTCCGTGACCAATCCGGCTCCGGCAACCGGTGCAACCCAGCCCTCGTCAGCTGGCAACCGAATGGGTGCTTTGGCTGGATCTGCCGGAAGCCTTTCCTTGCAACCTTCCCCCTTCCAATGGGGACCGATCGAGTTGCACCCCTCGTTCACCGATCGCTTTGTCTACAGTGACGGCATGCTTTCTGGTCCCGGACACGCCTCCAACAGCTACATCAATACCCTGTCTCCCGAGTTTCTTTTCTCAATCGGCTCTCACTGGTTCTTGAATTATTCTCCCGCCTGGACGGTTTATACCAGCCGGGATTTCAGCAATTCCTTCAGCCAAGCCTTCAGTCTGCTCGGCAATTATGTCTCCAAGGACTGGAATCTGGGTTTTACGCAAGCCTACGCCAAGTCGTCCGACACCCTGGTCGAAACCGCCCGGCAGACAAAGCAACAAGTATCCACCACCGGTCTGAATCTGGGCTATCGATTCACAGACCAGCTCAGTCTTGATTCGAGCAACACCCAAAACCTGCAGTTTATCGAGGCGGCCCCCGATACGTTTGAATGGTCGACCCAGAACTGGCTGGACTACCAGGTCTCATCCCGCCTGAACCTCGCGCTGGGAGCCGGAGCCGGCTATGTCCAGATCTACCACTCCTCCGACATGTATTATCTCACCCCGGGGGCTCGGATCACCTTGAAAGCGGCGGATAAGCTCGATCTGGCGTTCAATATGGGTGAGGAAAGCCGGACCTTCCTTGGTCACGGCAGCCACACCTTGAAAAGTCCGACCCTGAATGCCTCGGTCAATTATAAACCCTTTGAACCCACTGCCCTGAGCTTCACCTTCGGTCGTGATGTGACCCCCTCCTATTTTGCAGGGGCAGTCACACGGAATCAGCATTGGAGCTTAAGCCTGCAACAACGGCTGTTGAAGCATTTCACCCTGAGCGCGGAAGTAACGGGGCGGAAAACCCATTACATATCCACGGGAAATGTCGTCGACGCCAACAGCTCGGTGCAGGACGTCCTGGATGAAAACGGCAACATCATCGGCCAGCAGACCAGCGTCACTTACACCTCGCACAGTGTCATCGTCCTGCGCGACGATTCCACCCGGGCATACAACCTCCGGCTCGGCACCACTTTTCTCCATCACGGCACCATCTCCGCCCTCTACCAATACAGCCGCAATTCGTCGAGCGTCGCCGGTTATCGTTTTGCCAGCCGCCAAATCGGTTGCGAGATCGGCTACAGCTTTTGAAGAAACCTCGGGATTTTTATCACGGATAACACGGATAGAGGATCAGCCACAAAAGGCACATAAAGCGCTAAAAACGAACATCTGAATTTAACCACGGATCACACGGATGAACACGGATCAGCCTTCGCCTAGCCTACGGCTCGACAAGTGACACATATGGTTATGTAGAGAATTCCTCATTCCTCCTGCCTTGCCTCAGTTACCTCCTGTAAAAAACTTCCCTCGTCATATCCGTGCCCATCTGAGCAATCCGTGGCCAAATCAAAACCCGCGGAGATCTTAAAATCTGATAATCAGCCATCCGTAATCTATAAATATACGGCCTACCCCAATTTAACGATTTCACGATTACCGATTCTCGATTATCAGATTGCCGCCCTCCGACCTCGCTCGCCGCCCCCCGCTCCTCCCCCTGATCTCTGACCTCTGACCCCTGTCCTCCGTCCAACACCCCACGCCGATGAACAAATCAAAGGAAGCCCTGGCCCAAGCCTGGTCCACGAGGAAGTCATCGCCGCCAGTTGTCATACCGCGCCTGTCCGGTTGGTTTCCACTCGCGATATGCGCCCTGCTCGTCGTGTTCAGCCTGCCGCTTTACCACTTGGGGCGGTTCGCCCTCAGGTTCGACCTCTATTCCCATATTCTGCTGATCCCCTTCATCAGCCTCTATTTGGTTTGGAACCAACGCGATACCCTGCCGGCACAAAGTGCTCCCAATCGACTTGTCGGGCAAACTTTTTTTCTGCTCGGCGGCCTGGTGCTTGTCGGATTTGGCGTCGCCTTGCTCACTGGGTCTAAATTCGCTGAACAGGATTTTTTGGCCGCCACGACCCTCGGTTTTCTTCTGCTTTTATGGGGAGTGAACGGCTGGTTTCTCGGCCCGCCAACCTTGCGGGCGTTGGGCTATCCGCTGGCCCTCTTGGTATTTATGATCCCGTTCCCGGTGATCGTGCAGACGGGCCTGGAGACATTGCTGCAGTACGGTTCTGCCGTGGTCGCCCTGGCCTTCTTCAAAATTGCCGGCACCCCCGTCTTCAATTCCTCGCTCATCTTTCAACTGCCTGGCATCATACTGGAAATCGCCCCGGAATGCAGCGGCATTCATGCGACTCTCGCCTTGTTCATCACGAGCATCGTCGCGGGAAAATACTTTCTGTCCACCCCTTGGAAGCGCCTCGTCCTGGCCCTGGCGGTGGTGCCGATCGCCTTGTTCCGGAATGGCCTCAGGGTTTTCACCATTGGCGAACTTTGTGTCCATATCAGCCCGGACATGATCAATTCCTACATCCACCGCCATGGCGGACCGATTTTCTTCGCCATCTCCCTGGTGCCGTTTTTTCTCCTGTTGCGCAGCCTGTACAAATCCGATCAGCTGGCCAAGCCCACGCCGGCTTAGCCTGCGGAGATCTTGTACCGAGCGCCAGCGACATCCGCCAAACTGATCATCAGCCATCTGTAATCGTAAAGCACACTGGCTTGCCCAATTTCCAGTTTTCACGATTCTCGTTTCTGGATTATCAGTTTTCCGCTCTTGCCCGTGCAAAATTCTGCTCATTTCAAAAATCACCAATTCTCTATCCTTATCCGTGTATTCCGTGTAATCCGTGGTTAAACTTTCCTGTCCAAACTTATACTTTCCATAGCCGATCATCTCCCGAGGTAAAATATCATGCGCAAGTTCATCCGCCCCATCTTCCTCTTCGCCATCGCCGGCCTGATGGCCTTTGCCGGTTCCGGTTGCTCGAAGGCCGCCAAGACCGCCCGCTATCTTGCCGCAGCCGACAAGTACTTCACCGCCAAGGATTATGACAAGGCCGAGATCGAATATCAGAATGTCCTGCAGATTGATCACTTCAATCCCCAGGCCATCGGACACTTGGGGAAAATTTATTTGGAGGAGGGCCGGACTGCTCGCGCGGTGGCCTTCATCCGCCAAGGGGCCCAGATGCAGCCGGAGGATCTCGATCTGCGACTCTTGCTGGGCCAGCTGGCCATGGCCACCGGCAATGTCCAGGGTGCACGGGAACAGGCGGACTATATCCTGAGTCACCGACCGCAGGACCCCGAGGCACCCATGTTGCTCTGCGCAACCATCACCAAACCAGACGAGATTCCCGCCATCCGCGCGCAGCTACTGGCCCTGCCCGCTCCCGCACCGGCAAGTGCGCCAGTATTGGTCGCATTGGGCATGCTCGAGCTAACGCAGCAACACTTCAAGGAAGCCGAGGCTTTTTGTGAGCAGGCCCAGAAGGCCGACCCAAAATTCGCCGCCGCTTACAGTGTGCTGGGCGCGATCCACTTGGAGCAAAAGGACTTGGTGGCAGCCGAGCAGGCCTATAAACAAGCCGCCGAAGCATCTCCGGTCCGTTCCCCGCGACGCTTGCAGTACGCCCAGTTCAAGCTTCGCACCGGCGATCCCACCGCGGGAAAGAAACTGCTGATTGAGATGACCCAAGCGGCCCCGGATTATTTGCCAGCCTGGATCGCCCTGGCCGAAACGGCGTTGGCGGAAAAGAAATACGACGAGTGTGGCGGCTATCTCGACAAGGTTCTCGCCCGCGACCTGGATAATCTGGAAGCCCGGCTCCTCCGCGGCCGCCTCTATCTCGCCCAGGGAGAGAACGGCAAGGCCATCCAAGAACTGGAAAGACTGACCACCAACTATCCCAAATTACCCACCGCGCATTACGAGCTTGGAAGGGCATATGCCGCCGCCGGTGACATGGGCAAGGCGCTGGCCAGTGAGAACCAGGCGGTCATTCTTGCCCCGGGCAGGGCTGATGCCGTGCTGTTTCAAGCAGAGTTGAACCTGAGGAAGGGTGATTTCAGTGCGATTGTCGTCGCGCTGAAGCCAAGACTGCAACAACACCCCGACATGGTCCAAGCCTGGCTGCTGCTGGCCGCGGCCTTTCGAGGTCAGGGCAACTATGAAGATGCCCTCGCGATCTACCGTGCACTCCAAACGCGGCTGCCCCAAAACCCCAGCCCGCCCTTGTTGCTCGGACAAACCCTGCTCCAACAAAAAAAACTGCCTGAGGCCCGCAAGGCGTATGAACGCGCCCTGGAACTTGCGCCGGATAATCCCATCGTGCTCGAGCAGCTGGTCGACTTCGACTTGCTGGAGAAAAAATACCCGGAGGCCCGCGCAAGAATAAGGGCCCAATTGGCCGGGCATCCTTCCTTGGCGGGATACAGTCAACTGCTCGAGGCCAAGGTGTTCCTGGCGCAGAATGACGCGGCCGACGCCGAGACCGCGCTGAAAAAAGCCATCGAACTGATGCCCGAGTCTCAAAACGCTTATTTTTTGCTTGCCCGACTCTATGCCACTACCAACCAGCAGCAAAAGGCCCTGGCCAGTCTCGAACAATCCACCGCCCGCGACCCCAAGGACATCCGGGCCTTCATGTTGATTGCCGTCATCAATGACCAATTGAAAAATTATCCCGCCGCCCGCGCGGCCTATGAGAAAGTATTGGCGTTGAATCCCGACCATCTCGGCGCACTCAACAATCTGGCCTATCTCTATTCGGAACGATTCGATCTCCCGGCCAAGGCTTTGGACCTGGCGCAAAAGGCCCGCGAACTGCTGCCCACCGACCCGAACATCGCCGACACCCTGGGCTGGATTCTCTATAAGCAGCATCAGTATCCCCGCGCCTTGAGCCTGCTGATGGAAAGCGTCGCCAAGCTGCCCGCTGCGGCCGAGGTGTACTATCATCTGGGCATGACCCATTACATGCTGGGCCAGGAGGACGCTGCCGGCGATGCGTTGCAACACGCCGTGGAGTTGGACAAGTCATTCCCCGGCGCGGATGAGGCCAGGTCACGCCTGGCCCTGCTGTCCTTCGATACCATGTCCGCCCAAGCTCAAGCTACGCTGGAAAAGGCCCTCGAAAGCCATCCGGATGATCCCGTCGTTCTGGTTCGCGTGGCTTCGGTTTATGATCGTGCCGGCAAGAAGGACCAGGCCATCAAGGCCTATCTGGCCGCGTTGCAAGCCAGCCCCACCAACCTGAAGGCAGCGCTGGGACTGACCCAGGCATACCTGGCACAGAATGACACGACCCGGGCGCTGGAAATGGCCAAGAATGCGCGCAAATTTGCCCCGGATGATCCCGAAGTGGCATGGACCCTCGGCCGTCTCGCGTACCAGTTGGGTGAATATCAATGGGCGGCGAGCCTGCTGCAGGAAGCCGTCCAGAAGAAATCCGCCACGCCCGATCTCTTTTTCGACCAAGCCCTGGCTTTGTACAGCATCGGGAACGTGTCTGATGCCGAAGCCGCCCTGCACAGCGCTCTTCAAGGCGGAACCATCTTCCTGCGTTCGGCTGAAGCCAACCGGATGCTTGGCCTGATCGCCCTGACAAACGATCCTGACGAGGCGGTGAAGCAGTCAGCCCAAGTAGAAGGATTGCTAAAAGCAGATCCGGCCTATGTTCCCGCCCTCATGGCCTCTGGCTTGATCAAAGAACAACAGCATGATTCGGGTTCTGCCATGCAGTGCTACGAAAGCGTCTTGGCCAAGTATCCGGACTTTGTCCCGGCCAAGCGCCGGCTTGCCATCCTGGGCGCTTCCGCCCGGGGCGAGTTCGACCAGAAGACTTTTGACCGGGCCCTACAAGCGCGGTTGGTCTATCCAGCAGATGCGGAATTGGCCAAGGCCTTGGGAATCCTGACCTACCGCAAGGGAGATTTCTCCCGGGCGCTTGCCCTCCTCAAGGAGAGTGCCGTGGGGAGAGGATCCGACGCAGAACTGTGGTATTATCTTGGCCAAGCCCAGGTTCAGTCGAAGGATTTGCCCAACGGCAGGATATCGCTGCAAAAATCGCTGGCTTTGGGCTTGCCCGCCGATCTCTCCGACCAGGCCAAGAAGGCACTGGCCGAAGCCAAGTAGATGTGAGCAGACCAGTCGTAATGTAACCAGTCGCGGAACCCGATCAGCGGCGAGACAGTCGATCCGTCAAGTAGAATGGCCTCACTGTAGGTCGGGCTTTATGCCCGAGATGCAGGGTACTTTCGTGGTACCCAACCGCCGCCTTATCCGAACCCATGGTCCCTCTGGATTCGAGCCATCTTAAGTCTGCTCAATCCCAACCACGAATTACGCGGATAAAGCGTTCCCAAGGGCGAACCGAGGGAACAGAGATGGTCTTGG
>CAYRDN010000078.1:0-12288 GCA_964423065.1 uncultured Oleiharenicola sp.
GAGCGCCCGGAGAAAAACTTCCCGGCGCGTGAGCACGGCACTGGCGTTGGCGACGGTGTTTTGCACGACAAAGTAACGGGCCAGTTCGTCCCGGCCTCCGTTCACGTAATCATTGTTCCAGCGGGTCGGGTGGAGAGGTGAATTGCCTTCCTCGCATAATGCCCCCGGAGCGCCATCAACGCTCACACGGCGCGATTGGCAATAAGCCAGCCCAACCGCCGGATTCCCGTCGAGGACCGCAACCAAAGTTTGCAGCAGGTTCGGGTCGGCGAAGTCGTCCGATTCCGCGATCCAAAGATACTTGCCGGTCGCCACTGTTGCACCCCGTTGCCATTGGATGAATGGACTCCCGCTGTTCCGCTCATTAAATATCAGCCGGACAGGAGCGCGGGTTGCAAATGCACTCAGAACCTCCCGGCTATTATCGGTGGAGCAGTCATCAAGTAGAATCAGCTCATAATCACGAAAGGTCTGCGCAAGGATCGACTCCAGCCGCTGGGGGAGGTATTTCGCGTGATTGTAGTTCGGGACTACAATCGAAACGAGCGGAGCTGAATTCACCGAGGCGGGCATTGGTCTACGCTGGGGGGAAGCTCGTTTATTTGACGGTCGCCCGGACACCGAATTGAAGATAACGCATGTCCCTGATCCCAGAACCGGGCAGCAGGGAGAAGAACTTGTAATAGCGCCAAAGACGCCGATCCGCCGGGATCAACTGGCAATAATCATTTATTCCCTCGAGGCGATCCAGTCGGTAGCCGGAACTTTCGAACAAGGTCCGTATACTCTGCCGCGTAAAAAAACGCAGGTGGGTTTTATCCAATATGCCGCGCTCGCCATATTCCCATTCACCAAGGATCGCCAGTCGCCAAATTGTGGGGAAATGCCCGATATTCGGGATCGACGCAACAATCGTGCCGCCGTCCTGCAATAGGCTCTTGGCATAGACCAGGGCCTTTGCTGGATCGAGCATGTGTTCGAGGACATCGTTAAACACGATGCAATCGAAGTGCTTGGACGGAAGGCCGGCGTCTTCCGAAAAAAGTCCGGTAATCACGCGGTCAAGGCGGGCGGCAGCCCGGTTGGAAGCGTCCAGTTCCGGCTCTATGCCCCAGACTTCGCAGCCGATCGCGCTCTTGACCGCTGCCCCGAATGCTCCGCCACCGCATCCCACGTCTAGCAAACACCGGGTGGATGCGGGGATGAACGAAAGCATATCCGGGCGGGAACCGTCATAATAAGTCTGCTCCTTGTCCGCGTAAGCTTTTTGAAGAAAACTGTCCTGATTTTGGTTCATAATTTGCGGGATAGCCTATCCGTCTGCCGGGCCTGGCCATGCATTAATGCCGCGGCAGGCCATGCGTTGATCATCAGGCAACGTTGCGTGCTTGGCGTTCGCGGAGCAACTGCCTCCAATCATCCAGCCATCGCCATGAGCTGAAAAGACCTTGCAGCAAGATAAAAACGACCGTGAAGACAATGGACTTGAGCAGCAGGCTCAAAAACGACGGAGCGAACCAGCGGCTCATCAATAATCCACAAAGCAGTGCAGGCACTGCTGCGAGGAACGAGGGAAGCAGTATATCGCGCATATCCCGCCAATTGATCTGCAAGGATTTGGTCAGAAAAGGCCAATAGACTATCCATTGGGCAGCATAAGCGACTGTGACCAATACGGCGACTCCCTCAATTCCGCCCCATTTGAGCACGGGATAGAGGAGTGCAATTTCTACAAGAGTCGCCAAAAGTGCGGCGCGAAACAGGAGATGTGGCTGGCCGAGGGCAACCAGCAGATTACCCAGCGGCTCAACCAAGAGCCGGATGAGGCCGTAGACGCTCAAGATTTGCAGCGCGTGGCAGGCGGGTATCCACTTGTTGTCACCCCGGCCGAGAACGACAACAAGAAAGTCCTGCGCACAGACGAGCAGGCCGATTTGGATCAGTATGCCGAAAACCCCGAGTTGCTCGGTCATCGTCAAGTAGACACGACGTAGCACGGCGGGATTGTCTTGGATGCGTGAGAAGGCTGGGAACAGCACGGAGTGGAAGACTTCATAGATAAGCTTGGAAAATATGGAGCCCCAGTTGAAGGCGATGGCGTAGTATCCCAGCATTGCCGCCCCGGCCACCCATCCGATGACCAGATTGTCCGTGTTAAACAACGCAAAGGCGAGCAAACCCGAGCTGAATAGCGGTAGGCCGAATTTGCAAAGTTCGCGCGCAATACCCGGATCCCATTTCAATCGGGAGCGATGCTTGGAAAAGCACATGAAGCCGAGTGACTCGATCACCGAACTGATAAAGTTCGCCAGCACGATGCTCCAATAGCCGTAACCGTGCAGGGCCAGGGCGCAGGCCAATGCCGTTCTTGAGATCGCGGCCGCCAAGGTGGCGAACACCCATTGACGAAAATCAAGATCGCGCAGCAGAAGCTGGCTGGGAATGAAGCCAAGAATGCCAATCAAGAAACTCAGTGCCAGGACGCGAATCACCGGAATTACTGCCGGGTCGCCAAAGCTGGCGGCCGCCAATGGAGCCACAAACCAAGCTGCAACGAAGGCCAGCAGACCCAGTAAGACCCGAAGTGTGAAGGCGGTGTCCAGGAGCAACGGACTAAGCTCCTTCCTCTGGACGACGGCGCTGCCAACACCCATTTCATTGAAACTGCCCAGAAAACCAATGAAGATCATGGCAAAGCCCACGATACCGTAATCCTTGGCTGAAAGATTCTGCGCCAGGACCACCGTGGTTAGCGCCTGCAAGCCATAGGAGACGAAACGTGCCGCCCCCTTGTAGCCGATGCTTGAAATGGTCTTCTTTTTCAGGGAAGCCGAGGATTTCTCTGGCATGGTCAGCGGACTTGGTCGGATTGACGATTAGATCTGTCGCTCTCCTTGAGGGAATTCAGCAGCAGGGGCGGAAGGTAACTTCCGGCAATACCAAGAGCGGCCTGTCTACTCGATCGGTTAATTCTTCGAGTCGCAGACGGTCATGCGCGCCGCGCGCGGGACGTCCACTCAAGGCACCGGAATGGTTGCTCTGGGTTTGAAAGCTGCTCACCAAGCGAGCCCGTCCCGCCGGATTTGAATTGGATTGCCCGCCTGATTGGAGCGCGTAAGCTCATACACCGCAGGGCCGGATGAAGCGGCGAGCACGCGCTCAACGTCTACTGATGTATTCACGACCACGACAAGCTCTGACGTACTGACAACCGCAGAAAGGTCGTCAGTGATGAACCGGCTGATGAAGGGAATTCTCTTGAGGATGAAATCACGATTGGCGCCGGTAAGCTGGGCAATATGCACGTGCGGATCATAAATCTTAATGTTGAACCCTTTGCCCAACAACCGCTCGATGACATCAATGATCGGGCTGTCACGGAGATCGTCCGTGCCAGACTTGAACGCGAGCCCGATGAAGCCGATGTTCTGTTTGCCGTACTCAATGATGCGTTTGAAGACCACATCCTTCTGGAATTCGTTGCTGGCATCAATGGCATTGAGGACGGGGGTCAGGAGATAGTTGTCATGGGCGATGGTGCGCAGGGCCTTCAAGTCCTTGGGCAGGCAGGATCCCCCGTAGGCAAACCCCGGTTTGAGATAGGCCTTGGAAATGTTCAGCTTCGTGTCCTGGCAGAAAATCTCCATCAGCTGGTGGGAGTCGATGCCGAGCTTCTTGCAGATGTTGCCGACCTCGTTGGCAAAGGTGATCTTGAGGGCATGGAAGGAATTGCAGACATACTTCATCAGCTCGGCGACGCGGGGTTCGGTCGTGATGAACGGGGCGTCGATCCCCTGATAGACCGTGCGCATGGTTTCCGTGGCCCAGGCGCAGTCGGAGCCGATCAGGGTGTAGGGGGGCTTGACGAAGTCGCGCACCGAGGTGCCCTCGCGGAGGAACTCCGGGTTGGAGACGACGGCAAAGTCCTGGCCGTCCTTCCGCCCGGAGGCCTGGGCGAGGATCTCCACGACCTTTTCCCGCGTGCCCGGCAGCACGGTGGAGCGCAGGGCGATGACGTGCCGGCCGGTCTTGTTCCGGAGCGCGAGTCCGATCTCCTCGGCAACCTTGTTGATGGCGGATAGGTCGAGATGGCCGTTGGGGGTGGGCGGTGTGCCGACGCAAATGAACGAGACCTCGGTCGCGGCCACGGCCTCGGCGGAAGAGCACGTGGCGCTGATCCGGCCGGCCGCATGCTGGGCGGCCAGGATTTCGGAGATGCCCTCCTCAATGATGGTCGCCTGGCCCTGATTGATGAAGGCAACCTTGGTCGGCTGCGGGTCGCAGCCGGTGATGTGATGACCCTGTTCGGCCAGGCAACCTGTGGCGACGCAACCGACATAACCGAGGCCAAAAATACTGATTTTCATGAGGGAGGGATGGGCGAGGGGGATGGGGAGGGGGATCAGTTTTGGCCGCACAATTGCGCGACTTGATTCAGGAAACGGGACTTCTCCTCACTCCATAGGTGCTGCCGGTAGATCACAAGCCCATGTCGAGCCATCTCGCGGCTTTCCTCGGGATGATCCCGGCACCAAAGGATGCGATCGGCGAGATCAGAAACATTTCCCGGCTGGAAGTAGATCATCTGCCCGCGGCCGAAATAGTCCCGGATGCCCGGTGTGTCCGGCGCGATCACCGGCCGGTGCATCGCCAGGTACTCAAAAAGCCGGGTGGGAAAATTGATATCGGTGAACGCTGACTGGCGGTTGGGCACAACCCCGAGATGGCAGTGCTGGATGGCTTCCGCGATCTCATCCTGGTTTTTGACCCCATGGTACCGGACGATATCAGACACGCCCAGGCGGCGGGCGGTTTCCAGCACGGTATCGAGAAAGGGGGTGGGGGAGCCGTAGATATCCAATCGTAGGCCCGGGATCTTGGGCCGGAGGGTGGCAATGGCCTCCACCAACTGGTCGATGCCATGGCGATACACGATGGAGCCATGATGCATGATGCGAAACTCAGCCGGGGGGGACGCGGTCAGTTCGTCCCGCCGGGCGGAGTCGGGATCGAAGTACCTGGCATCGGGCGTATTCATGACAATCAGCATCTTTTCCGCCCGGCAGCTGCGGGTGACGAACAAGTCCTTGAAGGCGATGTTCGGGGTCACGCTCAAATTGGAAAACGCGATGCTCCAACGTTCCAGCAACCGGAGCAGGCCCACTTTCCAATTGCCAGGCTCAAGTCCGTAGATGCTGGTCATCAGTTCGGGCATGGGGTCGTGCAGGTCGAGAATGACCTTGGCCCCCCTTAACTTTGGCAAGAGCGCGGTGAAAACGAGCACGTCGGGCATGTTGTGGACATGGACGACGGCGTATTTGGCGCCCAGGCCCTTGCGGGTCAAAAACCAGAAGGCGGACAGAAAAAAGCGGGCATACAGCCAAACATAGGCCAGCTTGCTGTTGCGCCGGTGGGTCAGCGCCAGGCGAACGACGCGCGCGCCACCGACGACCTCCTCGGGCAGTTCCCGGGCTGTTTCCCTGAGGCAGAAAAGATCAACCTCCATTCCGGCTTCGAGCAAGGCTTCGGTCGAGCGGTGGACCCTCGTATCGGAAGGATAATAGCCATACACGATGACCGCGGCACGTTTGCCTTTAAGCTCAGCGATGGTGGGCATGATTACCAAGTTCCGGACAAAGATCACTCACCTGACGAGCGGGTCTTCTTGTACCATTCCGCCATTTCAGCCGCCAGGGGCTGCCAATACCGGCCCGCATGGCGGGAAGCGACATGGCGCAGCAGCTGTTCGTAATATCCCGACGGAAACTCACTGTTGGCCGGCGGTTTGGGTCCAAAGGAAACATAGTCGGGATGGACGTTCATCAACGCCATTCCACCGCGCTCAGCGAGCCAGTCGAGCTTGCGCAGCCAGATATCCGGCGAGGTCTCGCCGAGGACAAAGAAGAGGGTCGAATCCTGCGGCAGGGTGTAGGGGAGTTCGACGTAGCCGGAGCGAAGGGAGGAGGGCGGCCCGCCTTCGCTTGCGCTTCGGCGCGGCTCGTCCGATTGCTGCGCAATAGGCGAGGAGGGATCTGTTTGCCCCTTGTCCCTTGCTACTTGCTCCTTGGCACTTGCCTCTATCCAGAAGGGGAAGATGGTCCCGGCTCCGTCGGGCTGGGGCTCGAACGGGTCGACATCGAAGGTGGACGCATCGTACCGGATATCAAGGTCGTGGATCCAATCCAGCTCGTGCAGCATGAAACCCGAGCGAAAGCCGGTCGCGCCCCACTCATGGAGATAGTGGTTGATGCGTCCGGCCTTCCGCCGGAATGATTCCCGGGAGTCGTACAGCTTGCCATCGTGATTGAGATCATGGACCCCGACTTCGAAGCCATTGGCGGAAAGCCAGGCCCGCAGCTCCGCCGGGACCGTGTAGGTGCCCTCCGGGATAAAATTGAAGGAGGAACGGAAACCGCAGCGCATCTCAAGCTCAGCCAATTGCCGGCATTTCGCCACCCCCTCGGGACCCTCGACATCATGGGTGAGCACAAACGCGAACTTCTTCCCGCCGGGCCAGCCGGGCCAGCCGGAGGGGACGACGGCAAGGGCCTCATTGATCGGCCAGAGTGCGGCGCAGGCGGCAAGTTTGCGGCGGGCAAAAAAGCGCCGGACCCTCATGCGCAGACCCCAGGGCAGGTAAGGCTTCAGCAAGTAATAGAGGCGTCGTTTCAGCATGGATCAGACGAAGGATGCCGCCGGGCGGCAGCCGGAAAATCGAAAGGGCTTAACCGCGGATTGCAGGGATGACACGGATGGTGCAGAGAAATTGACGGAAGAGAGTGGGAGGAGGACAGAAGTCAGATGACTGAGGACAGAGGGCAGACGTCGGAGGACAGAGGTCGGAGCTGAGATCCTCCAGGCAATGGAGGCAAACTGAGAATCGGGAATCGGGAAACTTGAAATCTTGAAATTGATTGATGGAGATTATTCTGCGCTGAGGCTGACTAATTCTGCCTAGCGTGAATTGCACGGATGAGACGGATCCAAGCTCCAGACCAATATTTAAACTCGCATATCAGCCTGACACACCCCGGCACTATCGCGCCACCCCGCTCAAGAGGGGACCCAAACCAACCCGTGCGGAAATCCCCTCTGGAGAGGGGCCTGTCGGGCCATAGCGCTTGGTCGACGGCCGATGCCCGGCAGGGCGGGGTGTGTTGGGGAATTTCGCTGCGTCCCCCTTTTTCGACGTCAGTCTTATGTGCGATCCTCAATAGCAGGAGTCCGCGAGCAAAGGCCGGAGGACATATTCTGTTCACTCCGTTGTCTCCTGTGGAAGTCACCGTCCGTGTCATCCGGGCAATCCGTGGTTGATCTTCCGGAGATCGGCCGGGCTTCGCCCCATCGCTTCCCGGGCGGAGGCAACGCGGTTGGATATTCATTTGTTGGTTCCACTGAATTACCCGCCCTAGCCGGGGTGACACCTGCGCTGGCATCAACCGCACTCCGGATGCCAATTGGACGATCTTAGCAATACGGGCCGCGCAAAAATCACCTTCATTCCTCAAATGATCCGAGGAGAAATTCACGATCCTGGTGCAGCCGCTTGGGAACATAATACTTCGACTTGTTCAGGACGGCGCCGACCTTCGCCTTGGACTGGGCCAGCAGGTCGGTCGCGCGCTGGACGATTTCCCGGTCGGTCTTTTCCGATTCGATGACCAGGAGAACCATGTCCATGAAGCCGGCGAGGCGAGGCGTGATGCTGATCTGGCTGACGGGCGGCATGTCAAAGATGATGTAGTCAAAATTGCTGGCTTTGAGCTTGGGGACGAGCTTGTTGAAGCGCTGCGGCAGGATCCGGGTGAGCTTGTTGTCCCCCGGTCCCTCTCCGACCACATAGAGATTGCCGTCGATCTGCGCGCTGTCCCGGGTGTCGAGGAGTTCCTCCAGACCGCAGACCGCATTGCCCTTGTAAAATTGCTGGGCGGAGCCCTGGTCCTGGGTCATGTCCACGAGCAGGACATTGCCTTCGCCCGTTTCCGACAGGCTGCTGGCCAGGCCGGCCGCGATCGTGGTGACCCCGGTGTTGCGCCCGAATCCGGTCACGGCCACGAGCTTGGGCTTGTGAGTCAGGCCCTCGCTTTCGAAATAGCTGATCAATCGGTCCCGGAGAGTCTCATGAAAGGGATGCAAGGCCGGTCCGCCATCAGCGGGGGCCAGGGCCAGGCTGTTCTCCCCCTCTGTTACAGACTTTGACTTGGATTTCTGCTTGGCGGCCAGCTTGCTGGCCTTAGCGACATGGCCGATCTTGGGGATGGAAATAAACAGGGGCAGGCGCAGCATCTTTTCCACATCGACCGGCCGGCGGACAGAACGATCGAGATAGAACTCGATGAAAAAGGCCCAGGCGAGTCCCACCGCCAGGCCGCCGGCCGCCAATCCTTGCATGAGTTTGTCGGTCTTGCCCATGTCGACAAAAGGAGGGGAGGGTGTTTGAATCTGGCTGATATTTGAGACCGTGCCGGTGCCGAGTGCTTCGCTGATGCGCGATTGCTCCAGGCTGGCGGCGTAATATTTGTAATTGGTTTCCTCGAGTTCCTTCCGTCGCTGCAATTCCAGGATCGTCCCCTCCATTTGGTCGGCGCTGGCCACATCGGCCCGCACCGCCTCCAGCTGCGAATTCAGCAGTTTGATTTTCGCCTGCAGGGCATTGAGCTGGGCGGATTCCGCCAGGGCGTCATAGGGCTTGGCCCCGGTTCCTGTACCACTGGGAGAAGATTGGGACAGTCCGAGCCCAGCCAGCTTGGGATTGGCGTCTTCCAACTTCTTCTTGAGCGCCTCGGCCTCGATCCGCTGGGCATGGACCTCACGGACACGGGAATTTTCGGCCGTAAACTGGGTCAGCAACTCCTGTTCCTTCTTTTGCAGCTGGCCCAGATTGGCGGTCGCAACGCGATATTCCTCGAGTTGATCCGCGGTGGGTTCCGGGGTCGCTTCGGCCGTCGGGGTCTTGGTCGGGGTGGTTTTGGTATATTGTTGAAACACCGATCCCCGCTCGGCCAGTTCCGCCTGCGTGTTGAAAATTTCCTGGCGAAGATGGGCGATCTCATCGGCGTTGCTTTTTTTCTCACCTTCCAGCGAAATGACCCCGGCTTTGTTGCGGGCTTTCCTCAATTCATCCTCGGTCTGGGCCAGTCGCGCCCGCAGCTGATCGGTTTCCTGAGTCAGAAAATCACCCACCATGCCGGCCGTGCGGTGAACTTCGACATGCTTCTTGAGGTAAGCGGCAATGACCTCCCGGAGGATCGGTTGGACGAGTTCGGGATCGGGATGCGAGATATCAATCTGAATCACGCTGCTGTAAGGAGGGACTTCGACCTTCATGCTTTTTCCGATCAAGGCGGCGGCCCGATTGATGTCCTTGCCCCCGCCGACTTTGGCCAGGATTTTCTCCGGGCCCACGACGGAGGCCGCCGTGGCGGCTACATCCTGGCTGGTCAGGATTTCCACTTCCGAATTGATGATGGTCTCACCCCGCTGATCGGGTGATTTCATCCGGCTATCCTCGGGTGTCAGGCTGGCTGAGCGCGCATCCATCACGTAGCGAATAAAAAGACGGGCGTCTGAGTGGTAGCTCGGCGGGTTGAATTTATAGACCGCCGCGGCTCCCAGCAGACCGACCAGCGTGCAGAGCAGAATTTTCCACTTATGCCGGAACAGGACGTAATAAATATCCCCCACGGTCATCCCCGACCCGGATGGTCCCTGAAATGGGCTTGGCGGAGGGATGGCATTTGAAGCGACGGGGCGGAGCACCCGGGGAGTGTCCATCGGCCGCACGGGTTTGGGAGATTGAGTTGGGTCTTCCATTTTAACTTGGACACCTGTCAGAGGTCAGTTGACAGAAGTCAGATGGCAGGAGCCAGCGGATGCACCGTTGTTTGCAGCTGTAAACCCGGTGCTTGTCCTCAGTTCCCGCCAAAGAGAATCTGAGGCAAACGTCGTTGTTTGCTGGTGCACGGCGTGTGTTTGACATCAGTTTTCGTGGATCGAAATCAAACCAAGTGTTGTAGGTTGGGTGTGCGTGGGAAATCGTAAACTTAGTGTCCTGAGTATGGATGCAAAGTCTAGGCGATATGTTTGTAAAGTACGCGTCCAACGAAACGAGAGAGGAAACGTGGCATTCTTCTGAAAACATGGTTATGCCAACCGGATGACTCATCCCGGGCTGTGACAAACCGACCCGCCTTACTGTCGTGCCTGAAGTATTCCACCAGGTTTTCCTGCGTACCCCACCCAAGTTTAAACCGGCGCAGGCCCTCATTATCAAGCGATGTCCTGCCAAAGTCAAAGGAGGTGAACCCCTCACTGGCATAACGCTTGATGGCCGACCACATCACGAGGTTGTTCGCCCTCAGGTGCTGGAATGCTTCATCTGAAGCTCCAAATTTATAGATGGCGCCCCGGCCGAAATGGAAAAATACCGCGCCAGCCACTGGAATTCCACCCTGCCGGGCTAGAACAACCCAACCCTGTTTTTCTGCAAGGACATGGCGTTGGATATTTGCGAAAAAATCAAAGGGTTGCACCGGTACACCATGACGTTGACGGGTCTTGCCCAAGAGCACGTGGAAATCGCGCACCGCTGCCATTTCCTGGGAGAACTCGATGCTGAGACCGCTCTGCTCGGCCTTGCGCACTGCTCTTCTGACCGAACTATCCACCCGGGCAAACAACGCGGCTTCATCCGCAAGAAGCACGAGCCGGTGGCCGTAAAAGGATGTCGAAGCAGGTGCATCTCCCATGAAGGAACGGCCACCCCGGCCTTCCCAATATTTCCAGCCCCGTTTTCCGGCTTGGACCAGGATTTGCTCAAGCAGGTGTTGGAATGAAACGGCGTCATCGCCAAGTGGCGCGCATTCGTCGGTGAAGGGCAGGGATATGCCCCGCCGGCCGGTCAGCCAGCTGTCAATCTCCATGACCGGCAGCAGGGAAACAAAACGACCGGAGGCAACCTCTGTGAAATAGAGCGGCTGGTAGCCATAGGTGCCGTGCAATACGCGGGCCCAGGCAGCGGTGTGGAAAAAGGTGGCGGCGGCGAATTGCCCCAGCGTGGCATCCCAGTCGGCCACCTCCAATGGATTTAGGATGTGAACGCCATCGGGAAATGCTGAGCCTGGAGAATTAACCACGGATTGCACGGATAGATACAAAGGCAGATTGTTACAGGAGGACACCGAGGAAAGGCAGGAGTGGGGAAGGCAAGACTCTGTTCACTCTGTTTTCTCCCGTGAATTCATGATCCGTGTGATCCGAGAAATCCGTGGTTAAATTGGATAAGGCCGCTGAGATCTTGTACCGAGCGCCAGCGACATCCGCCAAACTGAAAATCGGTCATCTGTAATCATAAATTTTCCAGCATTGGCCGATTTCAAGATTTCACGATTAACGTTTCTCGATTTTCAGATTGTATCACCTAGGCCACAGGGGCCAGGCACTCCTTGAGCTCGTGGACGACGGTATTAATCTGCGCGTCCGTCAGCTCGGGATACATCGGGAGGGAGAGGAACGAATCCGCACACGCCTCGCTGACCGGGAAGCGGCCGCGGCCGTAACCCAGGTTCGCGTAGGCGTTCTGCAGATGCACCGGCACGGGATAATGGATGCCGCAGCCGATGCCGCGCTCGCCCAGCTGCTGGAGCAGGGTGTCGCGGTTGGAAACCCGGAGCGCATAAACGTGGTAGATCGACCGGCCATAGGCGGCCTCGGCCGGCAGCAGCACACCGGGAATACCGGCGAGCAAAGCATCATAACGGGCGGCGGCGCGGCGCCGGCCGGCGTTGGCCTGGTCGAGGTACTTGAGCTTCACCGACAGGACCGCACCCTGGATGCCGTCCATGCGGCCGTTCCAGCCGACGACATCGTGGTAATATTTTTTCTTCTGTCCGTGCTCACGGAACATCACGAGGCGCTCGCGCAGCGCGGGATCGCTGGTGGTGACGGCTCCGGCTTCGCCCCAGGCGCCGAGGTTCTTGCCGGGATAAAAACTGAAGGATCCGGCGTGGCCGATCGAGCCGGCCTTGCGGCCCTTGTAGAGGGTGCCTTGGGCCTGAGCGGCATCCTCGATCACGACGAGCTTGTGCCGGGCGGCGATCTCCATGATGGGGTCCATGTCCGCGCACTGGCCGAAAAGATGCACCGGCATGATCGCCCGGGTACGCGGGGTGATGGCGGCCTCGATCTGGGTGACATCGATGGTGAATGTGCGGGGATCGATGTCGACAAAGACCGGCTTCGCCCCGGCATAGGTGATGGCTTCCGCGGTGGCCATGAAGGTCATGGGCA
>CAYRDN010000079.1:0-12246 GCA_964423065.1 uncultured Oleiharenicola sp.
AGCTGGTCGCCGGGGCGGACGGGCTTGCGCCACTTCACCTTGTCGCAGCTCATGAAGAGGGTGGTTTTCCCCTCCATGTTGTTGCGCCGGACCATGAGAATGCCGGCGGCCTGGGCCATGGCCTCGATCTGCAGCACGCCGGGCATGACGGGATTGCCCGGGAAATGCCCCTGGAAATACGGCTCGTTGATGGTGACGTTCTTGATCGCGCTCAGCTCCGTCTCGGACATGGAGACGACGCGGTCGATCATGACGAACGGATAACGGTGCGGCAGCATGTCGAGCACGCGCCGGATATCGAGGGTGGTCTCGGTGGCGAGCTCGGCCTTGGGGGCGGCGGGTTTGGCCGCCTTTTTTCCGCCCTTCTGCCAGGCGGTGTATTTCTCGAACAGGATCTTGGTCAGCTCGGCGTTGACGGCATGGCCCGGCCGGGTGGCGACGATGTGGGCCTTGAGCGGCGCGCCGAGCAGGAGGATGTCGCCGATGATGTCGAGGATCTTGTGCCGGACGAACTCGTCGGCGAAGCGCAGCGGCTCCTTCGAGATGATCTTGTCGCCCTTGATGACGATGGCGCAGTCGAGGCTGCCGCCCTTGATCTTGCCCAGCTTGATGAGCTCCTCGATGTCCTCGTAGATGGTGAACGTCCGCGCGGCGGCGATCTGGGCGGCGTAGACCTCGGGGTCGATGACGAGCGAGAGGTGCTGGGTGTGGATGCCCCGGTCGTCGGCCGAGGTGCAGGTGATCTTCAGGCCATCGTAGGGCAGCGCGATGATCGAGGAGTTGCCCCGCGCGACCGAGACGGTCTCGTGGAGGGTGAAGTATTCGCGCTCGGCGTCCTGCTCCACCGGCTCGCCCTGCTGGATCAGCTGCACGAAGGGCCGGGCGGAGCCGTCCATGATGGGCGGCTCGCTGGCATCGATGTCGATGATCAGGTTGTCGATGCCGCAGCCGTGCAACGCGCTGAGCACGTGCTCGACGGTGTGCAGCTTGGCGTGGCCGACCTGGATGGTGGTGGCGCGCACGAGGTCGGTGACCTGGTCGACCCGGGGCTTGAGCTCGGGGTGGCCGTGCAGGTCCACGCGCCGGAACACGATGCCGTGGTTCACGGGCGCGGGTTTGAAGGTCATGTGCACGGCGTCGCCCGTGTGCAGGGCGTTGCCCTTGATGGAGACCTCGCGCAAGAGGGTACGCTGCTTCATGGGTATGTCGCGGCAGTGTCGGAAACCTCTTGGAAATGACAAGCTTGGAGATGGCGGCCGGGTCGCGCCGCGCCGTTGCTGGAACGCGGCCTCCGGGCCGGTTCAGCCCCTCCGGAGGCCGGGCCCCACCTTTTGGGAGACGGCTGTTGACATCACCGAAATCCCATCGGTAATTCTACCCCTTACGTAACCAAAACCCCTCATCCGATCCCGTCATGCCCGCCGCCAACGACCTACGCAAAGGACAAGTCATCACCTTCAACGGAGAGCCGCACCTCATCATGGAGACGCAGCACCGCACGCCGGGCAACCTCCGGGCCTTCGTCCAGGTGAAGATGCGCAACCTGCGCTACGGCAAGTCGCTTGAGCAGCGCTTCAATTCCCCCGACCACGTGGACGTGCTCTCGACCGACCGCCGGACGCTCGAGTTCAGCTACGCCGACCGCGAGACCTACTCGTTCATGGATCCGGAGACCTTCGAGACCTTCGAGATCAACGCGGTCATGATCGGCGACGCCAAGAACTATCTCGTGGCGAACGGCAAGGCCGACGTGCTTTTCATCAACGACGTCCCCGTCACCATCGACATCCCCTCCTCCGTCACGCTCAAGGTGACCGAGAGTTCCGAGGGCATCAAGGGCGACACCGCCAGCAACGTCCAGAAACCGGCCACGATGGAAACCGGCCTGGTCGTCCAGGTGCCGCTCTTCATCAAGGCGGGCGAGCTGATCAAGGTCAGCACCGCCGACGGTTCCTACCTCGGCCGGGCATGAGGCGCTTCTTCTAAAATCCGTGGCCGATCAAGCCACGGTAGGCAGCCCGCCTGCGGGCGCGGCTGAAGCGCGAGCAAGCTCGCTGGCCCACCAAGACAGTTTGCAGACAAGCCCAGTCTGGAGGACGGAACATCGGGGCCGCAGGGCCGGCCCCGCTCACTGCAGGGCGGCCACCGCCGACTGGTGAACAGCCACGGCCGCCGCGGCACCCGCGGCCGAGGTCTGGAGGTCGCGCAACAGGCCGTCGCGCAGGCCGTAGATCCAGCCGTGCACCGTGAGGTCCTGTTGGCGGGCCCAGGCATCCTGCACGATGGTGGTCGCACAGACGTTGGCCACCTGCTCGACGACATTCAGCTCGCAGAGCTTAGCGCTGCGCGCCGTGTCGTCCGGCAGCCGGCAGAGGCAGCCGTCGTGCTTTGCCCGCACGTCCTGCACGTGGCGCAGCCAGTTGTCGGCCAGGCCGACCCGCTCGCAGCGGATGACCTTTTCGACGCCGCCGCAGCCGTAGTGGCCGACCACCATGATGTGGCGGACCTTGAGCACGTCGACGGCGAACTGGAGCACCGAGAGGCAGTTCAGGTCCGTGTGCACGACCACGTTGGCGATGTTGCGGTGGACGAAGACCTCGCCCGGGAGCAGGCCGACGATCTCGTTGGCGGGCACGCGGCTGTCGGAGCAGCCGATCCAGAGGTATTCCGGCGTCTGCTGCCGCGAGAGTTTCTGGAAAAATTCCGGGTCGCGCCGCTTGATGGCCTCGGCCCAGGACTGGTTCTGCCCGAAGAGGTGCTGCACACTGCTCATGCGGTGCGATGTTTGTCGTCCGTCACCGCTTGTCCATTCCTAAGCAACGAACCGGACCGCCGGCTCAAGGGGGCGGCCGCCGGCGCAACCAGTGATTCAGGCAGGCGATCAGTTCGGCCTGCAGCACGGGTTTGGACAGGAAATCGTTCATCCCGGCGTCGAGGCAGGCCTGGCGGTCCTCGTTCCGGGCGCTGGCGGTGACGGCAATGATGGGCAGGACCAGGTCTGGGCGGAGCCGGCGGATCTCACGCGTGGTGTCCAGGCCGTTCATCTCCGGCATGCTGATATCCATCAGCACGGCGTCCCATGCTTCGTCCAGGACCCGGTCCAGCGCCTGGCGTCCGTCGCCCACGATCTCGCACTCCAGGCCGTGGCGGAGCAGCATCTGCTCCAGCACGCGCTGACTGACCACCTGGTCCTCGACGATCAGCACCCGTCCCGCCAGCCTGGCGGGTCGGGACACCGGCGGGCCGGGCGGGGCGGCGGCCTCGGCCGGCGCAAGGGGCAGGGTCAGTTCAAACCAAAAGGTCGAGCCCTGGCCCGGCGCGCTCCGCACCTGGATCAGTCCGCCCATTTTCTGGACCAGCTGCTGGGAGATGGCCAGGCCCATCCCCGAGCCGCCGTAACGGCGGCGGGTGGAGCTGTCGCCCTGACTGAACCGCTGGAACAGCCGGGCCTGGGTGGCGGCGTCCATGCCGATGCCGGTGTCGCGCACGCTGAAGCGCAGCCCGGCCGCGCCGGGCGGGCCGGCGACGGGCCCGGCCTGCAGCTCCACCTCGCCGCGGGGGGAGAACTTGATCGCGTTGCCGACGAGGTTGAGCAGCACCTGCCGCAGACGGGAAGGATCGCCCAGCACGGCCGGGGGCAGGCCCGGCGCCACGCTCAGCTTGAGCGCGAGCTTCTTTTCATCCGCCGGGTGGAGCATGAACGCGGCCACGTCCTCCAGCAACGCCTCGGGGGAGAACCGGATCGTCTCGAACTCCAGCTGTCCGCTCTCGACCTGGGCGAAGTCGAGGATGTCGCTCAGCAGCCGCAGGAGCGAGTCGGCCGAGCCGGCCGCCAGCCTGACGTATTCGCCCTGTTCCGGATTGAGCGGCGTGTCGCGCAACAGCTGGAGCATCCCCATCATGCCGTTCAGGGGCGTGCGGATCTCGTGGCTCATCACCGCGAGGAACTCGCTCTTGGCCACATTGGCCGACTCCGCCTTTTCCCGGGAATGATCCATCCGGCGCAGCAGCTCCTCATGCGCGTAGATCACCCGGAGGTAGGCCCGCAAATCGTGGCGATGGGCGCTCGCAGTGAGAAAGAGGAACAGGCCGTACACGATGACCAGCACGGCCAGCATCCACGAGCCCGCATCCGGATATTGCACGAACCGTAGCACCGCCGGGCCCATCGAAAGGAGGAAATAGCAGCCGGAGCACCAGATGTCCGGCGCCAGCGACCGCGCCGCGGCCGCGTTCATGCCCGCGATGACGAAGGCGACCACGAACCGGATCACCGGGTCCGGCGTGTTCAGGAAAAACCAGCCGCCCAGCCCCCAGAGCGCGCCCGACAGGATCACGCCCGCCCGGTAGCGATTCAGCCAGTTGATCGCGCCGGCCGCGTCCGGGGTCCGCCGGGCAAACCTGACCTGCAGGATCACCCGCCAGCCGAGAATGATGCCCAGCGCCAGCAGCCACCCCGCGAGCAGGCTGCCGGGAAAGGTATTCCTTCCCACCAACACGACCGTCACCGCCAGCACCGCGTTGGCGGCGAAGTTGAACCAGCGGTTGCGGTGGTAGAGCAGCCGGGTCAGCTCCGCGGCGATCTTGGCCTGCACGCCGTCATCGGCGGGCAGGGAGGCCGCCACCGGGTTTTCTTCCATATCCACGCCGCATCTCCGCACGGCGCCGGAGCGCGCGTCAACCCGGCAGGGCGCGACCGGGGCGATGTCCCTGCGCCGCGCCGGAATTTCGTGATGAGTTCTAGCGATGCGGCCCAAAATAACCCCCAGCTGCCGGCCGCGTCGGAGCCAGGCTAGGGCTGGACCGCGTGCCAGCGGTCGACAATTTCCCGGGCCAGCGGGAAATCGGGCCGGAGGCGCAGCGCCGCTTCGAACTGGGCGACAGCCTCCGGCAATGACGCCTCGCTGCCCAGCAACGCCAGACCCAGGTTGTAATGGGCCTCCGCCATGCCGGGATCGAGCCGCAGGGCCTCGCGATACTGGACGACGGCCACCGGCTTGCGGTCGGGGATTTTCATCAGCAGGTTGGCGTAGTTGTAATGCACGGCGGCAACCTGGGGATCGAGCCGCAGCGAGGCCTCGAAATGCGTGACGGCCTCCGGCTCGCGGCCGGGGATTTTCGCCAGCACGGTGCCCAGGCTGTAATGGGCGTCAGCGAGGCCGGGGTTGATGCGCAGCGCGGCTTCGAACTCCGCGATCCCCTCGGCCGTGCGGTCCGGGTCCTTGATCAGCATGCCTCCGAGATTGAAGTGCGCCATCCACGCGCCGGGATTCCGGGCGAAGGTGGTGCGGTAAAGCGTTTCATTGTCATGGAACATCGGGATGTGCGCCCAGCTCAGGCCGCCGAGCAGGAGCACGAGCAGGCCGGCGAAGGCGGGGCCGAGCGGGCGCCAGGCCGGCGCCAGCCGGTCCCGGGCGCGGACCAGCCCGGCGGCGACCAGCGCGATCGGCCCGAGGTCGGGCAGGTATTGCCAGTGATCCCAGACAAAGGAATAGAGGCCGCCGTAAAGGTTGACGAAGCCGAGGACGGGAAACAGCGAGCCCGCGAAAAGCAGGAACGCGGCGAGCGGGGCGCGGCTCCGGCGCCGCAGGGTCCAGAGGCCGGCGGCCAGCGCGACCACTCCGAGCGGGAAGAGCCACTGCCACCATACGCGGGCATCGGGCGTCCAGCGCGGGTAGATGAAATTGAGGCCGGAAGGCCAGCCGAGTTTCCCCAGGTAAAACCAGATGGCCCGGCCGGCGACAAGCCCGCGTTCCAGCAGGGGCAGGTCGAAGTCCGCGCCTTTCGCCCCGAGGTAGTGCTGCTCGACCCAGCTGCTGAACAGCCCCGACACGGCGCCGACGGCAAGCCAGGGCAGCAGCGGCTGCCAGTCGCGGCGCCAGTCGAGCCGGCCCCGCCGCCACCAGAGGACGACCAGCAGGGCCGCGGGCAGCGTGGCGGTCACCGTCTTGCACAGCAGGGAAATCACGAACAGCCCGAGCGCGGCCCAATACGTCCGCGGGCGCCGGTTCGCGTCGTAGTCCAGGTAGACGAAGGCCGCCGCGAGGTAGCAGACCAGCGAGAGCGTGTTTTTCTGCTCGGTGATCCAGGCCACCGACTCGACGTGCACGGGGTGCAGCGCAAAGATCAGCGCCGCCAGCCACGCGCCCGGGACCGCCAGCCGCCGCAGGATCAGCGCGAACAGGATCGCCGCGCCGGTGTGCAGCAGGAGCGTCACCAGATGGTAGCCGACCGGCTGGTCGCCCCAGAGCCCGTGCTGCAGCCAGAAAAAACTGTGCAGCAGCGGATAGTATTGCTCGGTTGCGCCGGGCCGGGTCCAGATGGCCCAGAGCCCCCCGAGCGAGCGCAGTCCGGGCGCGGTCACGTAGTCGCTGTCGTTCCAGATGAATTCCCCGCGCAGCGATGCCAGGTAGGTGGCGAAGGTCGCGGCGAACACCAGCACCGCCAGGCCCAGATCCCGGAAACCGAGCGGCCGGGGGCCGGCATTGACGGGAAGGGGTTGCGCCATTGGCCGACCAAAACAATCCCCCCCGCCCGCGGCAATGATTTTGGTGGCGCTGGGATGCAGGAGTCGGAGCCCGGGGAGCGCCCGGTGGGGCCGGTCCAAATTTGGCTCGCCCTCCGGCCCGGGTCGTTGGCGTAGTAAGGCGTGTCGTCAAATTGGCATTGTGGGCCGGCGAGCTTGCTCGCGCTTCATCCGCGCCCGCAAGCGGGCTGCCTACCTCGGCTTGATCGGCCAAATCGGATTTTTGAAGACACGCCTTAGGACAAACCTTATTTCGAACACCCATGCACCATCGACTCCCGGCCTGCCTGCTCGCACTGCTGATCCCCGCCCTCGCCTCCGCCCAAGCCACACCGGAACCCCGACCCGTCAGCGAAACCTTCCCGGCGGCGCGCGACGTGCCCTGGCCGGGGGTGATCGCGCTGGCGGTGGACGCGACCGATGTCACGCGCGGCATATTCCAGGTCAGCGAAACCATCCCGGTCAGCGCGGCCGGGCCGCTCACCCTGCTCTACCCCAAGTGGCTGCCGGCCCGGCATGCGGACTATGGCTCGGCCACCAGTCTGGCCGGCTTGAAAATATCCGCGGGCGGCCGGGTGCTCGCGTGGCAGCGCGACCCGGCCGATGTTTTCGCGTTTCACCTCAACGTGCCGGCCGGCGTGTCCAGCCTCGACGTGAGCTTCCAGTTCCTCGCCCCCACATCCGCCAGCCAGGGCCGCATCGTCACCACCCCCGATCTGCTCAACCTGCAATGGATCTCGATGGCGCTCTATCCGGCCGGGCATTATGTGTCGCAGATCAAGGTGGCACCGTCCGTGACTTATCCACCCGGCTGGAAGGCCGCGACCGCGCTGGATGTCGCCGCGGAAGAGGGGCCGACGGTCCGTTACCGGACCGTGAGCTTTGAGACCCTCATGGACAGCCCGGTCTTCGCGGGCCCCAACGTGCGCGTCGAGACCCTCGCCCCCGGCGTCCGGCTCGACATTTTCGCCGACCGTCCCGACCAGCTCGAGGCCGCCGAGGCCCAACTGCAGCTGCACCGAAATCTGGTGAGCCAGGCGGTCAAACTATTCGGCGCGCAGCACTACGACCATTATGACTTCCTGCTCGCCCTGAGCGGCCAGCTGGGCGACATCGGGCGCGAGCACCAGCGCAGCACGGAAATCTGCGTCGACGGCGGCTATTTCACCGACTGGAAGGGCAGCCTCCCCGACCACGAGGTCATGGCCCATGAATTCAGCCACAGCTGGAACGGCAAATACCGCCGGCCCGCCGATCTCTGGACGCCCGATTACAACACCCCGATGCAGGGCAGCCTGCTCTGGGTCTACGAGGGCCAGAGCCAGCTCTGGGGCTATGTGCTCGCCGCGCGGGCCGGGCTCATCACCCCGCAGGACGCGCGCGACGTCCTGGCCATCTACGCCGCGGCCCTCGACAACCGCGCAGGCCGGAACTGGCGCCCGCTGCTCGACACCACCAACGAGCCGATCATCGGCCACCGCCAGCCCAAGGGCTGGGTCAGCTGGCAGCGGACCGAGGACTATTACATCGAGGGCATGCTCGTCTGGCTCGAGGTGGACGGCCTCCTCCGCGAACTCTCCGGCGGCGCCCGCTCGCTCGATGATTTCGCCCGCGCCTTCTTCGGCGTCAACGACCGCGCCTGGGAGCAGCCGCTGACCTACACCCGGGACGACGTGGTGCGGACGCTCGACCGGATCCAGCCGCACGACTGGGCCGCGTTGTTCCGCGCCCGCATCGACGAGACCAGCGAGCACGCCCCGCTCGACGGCTTCACCCGCGGCGGGTACCGGCTCGTCTACACGGACACGCCGACCGACTGGTTCAAGGCGCTCGAGAAAAAACGCAAGGTCACCGACCTGAGCTATTCCGGCGGCTTCATCCTCGGCAAGGAAGGCGAGATCAGCGGCGTCCAATGGGACAGCCCCGCCTTCAACGCCGGCCTGACCGTCGGCACGAAGCTGATCGCCGTGAACGGCCGCGCCCTCGATACCGACCAGCTGAAGGCCGCGCTCAAGGCGAAGAAACACCTCAGCCTTCTCGTGCGGAGCGGTGATGTCTTCCGCACCGTCGAGTTGAACTACGACGGCGGCCTGCGCTACCCGCGGCTGGAGAAAATCCCGGGCGCGCCCGCCGCCAGCGGTCTCGACGCCCTGCTCACCGCGCGGCCGTGATGCGCGGGCTCCTGACCGCCGCCGCCCTGCTCTGCGCCGGGCTGTCGCCGACCCTCGCGGCCGCCGAGGTTCCCGCCTACACCTGCCAGGTGGTCGGCGTCTATCCGCACGACCGCAATGCCTTCACGCAGGGCCTGGTCTGCCAGGATGGAGTGCTGTTCGAGACCACCGGGCTGAACGGCCGCTCCACGCTCCGCCGGGTCGAGCTGCGCACCGGACGCGTGCTGCAGCAGGCCAGCCTCGCCACGGAATTTTTTGGCGAGGGCATGACCATCCTCGGCGGCAAGATATTCCAGGTCACCTGGCAGAACCAGCGGGGCTTCGTCTATGACCTCGCGACCTTCGCGGTCGAGCGCGAGTTCACCTATGCCGGCGAAGGCTGGGGCCTCACCAACGACGGGCGGGACCTGATCCTGAGCGACGGCACCGACGTCCTCCGCTTCCTCGATCCGGTCACGTGCAAGGTCCTGCGCTCGGTCAGCGTCACCGACCGCGGCCGGCCGGTCGCGATGCTGAATGAGCTGGAATACGTGAAGGGCGAGATCTTCGCGAACGTCTGGCAGACCGACACCATCGTGCGCATCGATCCCGCCAGCGGCGAGGTGCGCGGCACCATCGACTGCGCCGGCCTGCTCGCCCGCGAAGACTACGGGTTCCAGACCGACGTGCTCAACGGCATCGCCTACGACGCAGCCGGCGACCGTCTCTTCCTCACCGGCAAGAACTGGCCCAAGCTCTTCGAGGTGAAGTTGCGGCCCAGTGCCCCAAGCCAGGATCGGCGCTAGCACTGCTCCGCCAGGAGAATCCATCCTGCTTGGGAAATTCCTGGGTGTGGGCCGGGTGCCCCCACCCGGCGGGTTTAAGTTTTCGCAGGCCATGCCTCGCGGGGCGAGGTCACGCCGCCCGCACCGACTCGACGGAGTAGTGTTATTGTGGGGTCCTAGAAATAACCTGCATGTGTAGGCCAGGCTTTGCGATTCCTTTTCATAAATCCCTTCCGTAACATTGAAGCAAATGAACGACCAGGCGCTCCTCGATATCATCGTAGCCGAGCATTCGCTTAAAAAACTGTATAGCCATTTTGCTACTGAGGAGGAGGCATTGCGGTTTTATGGAGATTGTATCTGTCGTGCGTATGATCAGTGACGCGAATTCAATAACTCCTCTTGACGATTCTTATCGAGGTTGCGGGCTGGCAAGTCTTCCGGCGAGTCGCCCCGCGATAGACTCGGCTTCCCTTGTTATCGACATGGGATAACCGCTGAGTTCGAGCAGTTTGATCGCATAGCGTGATTGGACCGGTCCCGCATGAAGCCGGTAGTCGAAGCCATATACCCCGTTTACGATCTGGTCGCCGAAATGGTGCATATCGAAGTCGTCGGCCAACAGGCCGGACAATTCGATGTCGTGGGTCGTTGCCAAAACAATTTGATTCCTACTTAGGCTGCGGAGGACCGCGGTTGCGGCGGCAATTCGCTCAACGGTATTGGTGCCGCGGAATATCTCATCAATGAGATAAATCTTAAGCGAAGCACCTTCGCTCAAGTCAATGAATTCGCGGAGTTGCTTGATCTCCGCAAAAAAGTAGCTCACCCCTGCGCTCAACTGGTCCTCCCGCCTGATGGCCGACCGCACAATAGCGCGCGGCAGGAGCGCGCGATCGGCGAGACAGAAGGAGAAGGTCTGAGCGAGTATGAGGTTGATCCCTACGGTGCGGATGAAGGCCGTTTTCCCGGCCATATTTGGGCCAGAGATGAGGGCAGAGCGCCCTTCGAGAGAGAGCGAGTTTCCTACCGGGGTCGCAATCAGGGGATGATATAGCCCCTCCACCTCCAGTCGGCGTGCGTCAACCATCGTGGGAACGACATGATGGGCCAAGCCCTCGACATAGGAGGCGATCGACTGGGCTGCGTCAATTGAGCCTATCTCCTCAAGCGTGCCGGCAAGGATCACCTGATTCCCGCGGATTGAACCAAGGGATCGGAGGTAGACCACGATATCGAACAGGAACAACATGTTCAGGTATTCTACGACGGCGCGGGAGATATCATCCAGCGAGGATCGGTCGAAGAGAAACCACCTGAGGCGTTTGCTGAGTCGGTCTAGTCTTACCGAATTCCCTCTTATGGACGCAAGCTGCGGCAGACCGTGCGGATCGTCGATCTTTGCAAGATCGGCCGCGGTGCGGAGAAGGGTGCTGATCTGACCGAAACCGTGAAAATGAGGAATTATCTTTTGGCCGTAGAGCAGGGATATGGCGGCATTGATCAGGGAAAGAGCCAGCGCCACGAGAAAGAGCGGATGGTAAAATACCGCGGTAACCAAACAAAGCGGACACAAGGCGCCCAGTAGATGGAACCTCCATGCAAATCTTGGGGGTTCGGGCAGCGGACTGAGAAGCAAAGGCGCAAGATAAGCGGCGCCTGGCCTGGATAATTTCCTGAAGGATGAATTTACTTTGGCGCGAAATATCGCGTCGCTGCGGAAAATCGCTGTCTGCCTGCTGCGCTCCGCCAGAATCTTGTCGTCGCTTACGTAGGTGCGCAACCTGCTATAGAGAACCTGCTGCCCGGGGATTCCAATGGCACGGTCGAGTTTTACGTAGAGATCGTCCAGGCCCAGATCGGACCAAGTTTGATCATCCACGCACTCCCGGGTTTGTTTAGTTGCGCTTAACTTATGAAAGAGACTGATAACCACCATGTCTCGTTCTCGCGGGATTTCGTTAGCCCATCCGCTCGGATCGTCGACCCCATCGTCCTGTTGCTTACTCATCGGTATTATGGCGCACGGTGATTGTGAGGGGAATAAAGGCTTCTCAGTTACTCAATTGTTTAAGGCGAGGAGGAGGGAGGGCGACAGATTTGTGACCGTATGGCGCTTCGATCTCGAGCGCAGAATGGAAGAGCTGGAAATGAGTGTCTCCATTGTAACTCGATGAACCAGCTCGCCCAGAATTCACGTCAGCGTCGCATCGAACCCTTGTCAGCGACCCGCTCGTAATCTTCAGCATTCCACTCTGTCTATGAGGCACCGGACCGGGCGCTTGCTTCGAGTCCGCTATTCGGTGGCCAATTTCAGCCGCCAGCGTTTCCAAGCCGGGATGCCCTGGCGCGTGACCGGGTGGCCTTCGCGCATCTCGGGCGGGAGTACATCGGCGTATCTCCAACCCGACTTGTGCAGGCCAATGTAGAGCCAGTGGCGCAGGTAGGTGTAGCAATATTCGCGTTCGTGCGGGCCGTTCATCCGGGCGCGGAACCGACGGTCGAGCCGGTAGAGCGCGTGGGCGCGACGGCTCAACCAGTCGGCCCAGCGGCGGTGCGGGAAACGGCGGAGATCGAGCGCGAGCATCAGTTCGCGGACGACGCACGCGGCGACGATTTCAGGGACGAGGACGTGATCATCCGACCACGGCGACTGCGGGCGGGCGAAGAAATGCCTGGCGGCCCAGCCAAAGGCGTGACGAGACCTGGGCCAGGTGCGCGGGTCGGTGGGGATGCGGGGGACGGCCGGATCAGTCCGCTTCGACCGAGGGAGCGGGAGTTCCCG
>CAYRDN010000080.1:0-12186 GCA_964423065.1 uncultured Oleiharenicola sp.
AGGTAGGCGACTCCCTTGGGTGAGATCTTGTCGGCGACGAGGATTTTCATGGGAACCGCCAGAAAAGCAGTTCCCGGGGCGAAAAGGCAATCCCGCAGACAGGGTTCCCGACACAGTCGGGCGGAATTTTATGACTCGGGCGAACCGGACCGTCCCATGCCGGTGGAGCAATACACCGGTGCAGGCTGGCTGCGCCCTGGCCGGCGGCCGCGGCCGGCCTCAGACGGACTGCACGATCGCCTGCACCGTCTCGGGGGCGACGACGCGGTCGATGTCGAGCAGCGTTTTCACCTGGCCCTTGATCTTGGCCATGCCGAGCAGGTAGCTGGTGTCGACCTTCGCGCCGAAATCCGGCGTGGGCTCGATCTCCGTCGCGTTGAGATTCACGACCTCCTCGACACTGTCCACGATCAGGCCCATCTGCACCACCTGGTCCGTGGGCAGCTTGACCTGGACCACGATGATGCAGGTCCGCTCGGTGAACTCGGCCTTGAGGCCGAACTTCACGCGCAGATCCACGATCGGGATGACGCGGCCGCGGAGGTTGATGACGCCCTTGACGAACGGCGGCATCTGCGGGACGGGGGTGATCTTCTGCAGCCGGATGATTTCGCGGATCTTGAGGACGTTCAGGCCATAGGCCTCGTTCTCGAGGACCACGGTGAGGTATTTGCCCGAAAGGTTGTTCAGGGCGGCGACGGGAGAAGCAACGGGAGAGCTCATGTTAAATAATCGTGGGCGGCGGGATGCCGTTCCCCTTCTAACGGTCCGGCGGGGCCCGGTCTTGAGTGGAAAGGCAACGGTGAACCCCCTAAAGTTCGCCCGGCCGGTGCCGATAACCCCGTGAACCCACAGCCTCTTGGCGCCATGCCCATTTTCCCGGATTCCTTCCAGGCTCTCGACGACGCGGTCAACCGTCTCGCCGCCGAGTCCATCCTCGCCCAGTCCGGCCGCGACGACGGCCTGATCCCCTCCTACAGCCTGCTGGGGGAGATCCGCGACCTGTGCGCGTCCGAACCGGCGCTGCACGCCGCCGTCACCGCCGTCCACGGCACCCTCGACCGCAAGCTCGATGCCGCCCTGCCGTTCGACGACGTCAGCCTCGGCTATCTGCGGCAGCTGATCGACTGGCTCCCGGCCGCGATTATCGCCGTCAAGTCCGGCAAGCCGGCTGCCGCCTTCGCGGGGCAGGACCTCCCTGCGACCCCGGCCGCCCCCGAAGCCGCCGCGGTCGCCCCGGTGGACAGCCTGCTGGTCCTCAACCTCGAGGTGGACCGCGAGCTGCTCGCCGAATTCTACGCCGAGGCCGTGGACCATCTGGTCCAGATCGAGGCGGCCCTGCTCGCGCTCGAGCCCGAGCCCGACAATCCCGAGGCGCTCAATTCCATCTTCCGCTCCTTCCACACCATCAAGGGCAACGCCGGCTTCCTCCAGCTCATGCCGATGCACAAGCTCGCGCACGAGGTCGAGTCGCTCCTCGACCTGGCCCGCAGCCAGAAGCTGCGGCTCAATTCCGAGATCATCACCACCATCCTGCGCAGCCGCGACGCCCTGCAGGCCCAGGTGCAACAGGTCTCCGTCGCCCTGGAAAAAGGGCATCTGCCCGATGAAATCATCCCCGTCAGCCACCTGATCAGCGCCGTCAAGCGCCTCGCCGCCGGGTCCCCCGCCGGGACGGACGCGGCGCCGGCGCCGCTGCCCGCACCCACCGCCGAGGCCGCCGCCACCCCGGCCGCGCCGGTGGCACCCGCACCGGCCAAGGGCGCCGAGCACCACCACGCGTCCGCCCCCAAGACCGCCGGCGGCGCGACCGTCCGCGTCAGCACCGAGAAACTCGACTCGCTCATGGATGTCGTCGGCGAGCTCGTCATCGTGCAGAGCCAGCTCATCGAGACCGCGCGCGAGACCGGCCAGCAGAGCCCCACGCTCCAGCGCAACGTCACCCAGCTCTCCCGCATCACCAAGGAACTGCAGCACACCGCCATGGCGCTGCGCATGATCCCGATCAAGCCCACCTTCCAGAAAATGGAGCGCCTCGTGCGCGACCTCGCCCGGGACTTCGGCAAGAAGGTCGACTTCACCACCAGCGGCGACGACACCGAGCTCGACCGCACCGTGGTCGAGGAGATCGGCGACCCGCTCGTCCACATGGTCCGCAACTCCATGGACCACGGCCTCGAGCTCCCCGCCGACCGGCTGGCCCGGGGCAAGGCCGAGACCGGCTCCGTCCACCTGCACGCCTACCACCAGGGCAGCAACATCGTCATCGAGCTCCGCGATGACGGCCGCGGCATCGATCCCGACCGCATCTTCAGGAAGGCCGTCGAGCGCGGCCTGGTCGCCGCCAACGCCGGGCTCAGCCGCGACGAGATCCTCGCGCTCATCTTCGCCCCCGGCCTCTCCACCGCCGAGAAGGTCACCGCCGTCTCGGGCCGCGGCGTCGGCATGGACGTCGTCAAGCGCAACATCGAGAAGCTGCGCGGCAAGGTCGAGATCTCCTCCGAGGTCGGCCAGGGTTCCATCTTCAAGATCAAGCTGCCCCTCACCATGGCCATCATCGACGGCCTCGTGGTGCGCGTGGGCGCGGACCGGTTCATCCTGCCCAGCACCTCCGTGCAGATGGCGCTGCGCCCCGCGCGCGAGAACATCATCACCGTGCACGGCACGGGCGAGGTGCTCGAGCTGCGCGGCCGCATCATGCCCCTGCACCGGCTGCACCGCCGCTTCGGCATCCCCGCCACCGCCACCCAGCCGTGGGAGGGCATCGTCGTCATCGTCGAGGCCAACGGCAAGGTCTGCGCCCTGCTGGTCGACGAGATGGTCAGCAAGCAGGAGGTGGTCATCAAGAGCCTCGGCGCCTTCATGCAGGGCCTGCCGGGCGTCTCCGGCGCCGCCATCCTCGGCGACGGCAACATCGCCCTCATCCTCGATCCCGGCTCCCTCCTCACCGCCGCCTGATTTTTCCCATGCCCGACGCCCTTCCCCCCCCCACCCTCGACCAAGTCTGCGCCGAAGCGATGCGTCTGCCGTGCTCGCCGGCCCTGCTGCCCCGCCTCTCGGCGGCCCTGCAGAGCGATTCCACGTCCACCGGCGAGATCAGCCGCATCATCCAGATCGACCCGACGCTCGCGAGCGCCACGCTGCGCCTGGCCAACTCCGCCTTCTTCGGCGGCGCCGGCCGCTCGGTCGACACCGTCGAGCAGGCCATCCTCCGCCTCGGCGCCAAGGAAATCTACCGCCTCGCCGCCCTCGCCCTCATCGGCCGCTGGCCGGCCGTCAACAACGGCGGCTGCAACTGGGAACCCAGCGATTTCTGCCGCCACGCCCTCTGCACCGCCATCGCCACCGAGGTCCTCGCCGAGGTCACCGAGCGGGTCGACCCCCAGATCGCCTACACCGCCGGCCTCGTGCACGAGATCGGCAAGCTGGCCCTGGCGCACGCCTGCGGCGCCTTTTTCCCGCTCATCCGCACCTGCCAGCAGGAGCGCCGCATGACCTGGGAGCAGGCGGAGAAGGACGTGCTCGGCTACGAGCACGCCGAGGTCGGCGCGCGGCTGCTGCGCGCCTGGCGTTTCCCCGAGCTCATGGTCGCCGCGGCGGAATACCAGCACCGTCCCGTCGAGGCCCCCGCCTCGGCGCTGCCCCTGCTGGTGCATCTCCATGCCGCCCGCTATGTCGCCGCCAGCATGGGCCCCGGCATCTCGGAGGACGGGTTTCTTTTTCACGTCAACGGCCACCTGCTGACCGAATGGAACTTCACCCCCACCGTGCTGGAGGAAGCCATGCTGGTCGCCGTGGAACGGGCGTCACAACGCCTGGGGGAAAAACTTTCCCACGGCCCGATCCAGTTTTGAGGCCGGGCCCGCGGCCGGCTGCCGCGGACATTTTGTAAATTGCCGCGGGAAAAGGCTACAGTGGCCGGTCCGGCGGACCGATAATGAGGGAGTCAGGGCGAATCAGAACGATCCAACACTATGGAACGTAAAAACGGCTATGAATTTCTCACGCTCACGCTCCCCCCGGGGCGGATTGCACCGTGTCGTGCGGATGCTTTCCGTGCTGCTGGTGCAGCACACCCTGGCGCCGGGCATCACCGAGGCGAACATGCGTTCGCGCCTGCCCGACAGCAACGGAGGCACGCCCGCCAATGATGCGGGCTCGCTGCCCTATCTCAAGCTCACCGGGGCCCTGGCCTTGCGTTTCAGCGCCTCGCCCCCGCCACCGCCGCCTGACCTCACCACCAAACCCGCCGCCAGCGCGCCGCCCTTCCCGGTGACCAGCGCCCCGGCCGCCACCACCCTCTCCCACCTCACACCGCCTCCGGTCGTAACCGCAACCATCCCGCCGGCCACACCCGCCCCTTCCGCCCCCACCTCCCAGACCGCACCCGCCGGGCCGAATCCGCCCCCGGCGATCCTGCCGGACGACACCCATTCCTCCACCCGGCCCGAAGACTTCCTGCCCTTCTTTCAATTTCCCGGCAGCGCCGGCGACGTCACCGTCTCCTCGCCCGCCACCCCCGCCCGGCCACCCACCCCTGGCCAGCTGCCACCCAGTTCCGCCACCTACCAGCAAAGATGATTCTTATCCGACCGTCGTTTCTCAGCCTGTGCTTCCTGCTCGCCCTCGCGGCGGGCGCGACCACCGGGCGCGCCGAGAATGACCCGCCCGCAAACCACGCCCCTGACGCTGCTCCCGCGCCGTCTGACGCCCCCGGGCCGGCCGCACCCGCTCCCGTCCCGCCTGCGCCGGAATCCGCGCCCGCACGGGGGCCCGTCGCGGCCGCTCCCGCGGCGGCAGTTCCTGTTCCAGCCCCGCTGCCGGGCATAACCAGCCCGACGATACCCGCCCGCGAGCCCGCGGCGCCCGCGACGGGCCCGGAGCCGCCCGCGCACAACCGGCTCCCCGCCGAGGGTGGGCGCGAGGAAATCATCGGGCTCCAGGCCCTCGGCACCAGCCTGACGGCGCGCGGCGACTTCGAGGCCGCCGAAATCGCCTTCCGCCAGATCATGGCGTCGCACCTCGCCAACGGCGACGACCTCGCCCATGCCCTCCTCGGCCTGGCCCGCGTTTTCCGCCGGGAGGGCTCGCTCACCAAGGCCGCCGCGATCTACGAGCGCTTCCTGAAGGATTATCCCGCCGACGCCCAGGTGCCCGACGCCCTGCTCGAGCTCGGCCGCACCCACCGCGCCCTCGGCGCCCCCCAGCTCGCCCTCAGCCGCTTTTACAGTGTCATCAATTCCACGCTCAAGCTCTCCTCGGAGGGCTTCGATCACTACCAGCTGCTGGCCAAGACCGCGCAGTTCGAGATCGCGGAAACCCACTTCCAGCAGGGCGAGTACGCCGAGGCCAACAAGTTCTTCTCCCGGCTCCGCCTGCTCGACCTCGCCCCCGCCGACCGGGCCCGCGCCCACTTCAAGTCCGCCTACGCCCTCTACCTCGGCAACGACCTCGAGGGCGCCGTCAGCACCCTTCACTCCTACCTCGAGCAGTGGCCGCAGGACGAGAACGTGCCCGAGGCCCGCTACCTCCTTTCCCTCTCCCTGCGCACCCTCGGCCACAAGCAGGAGGCGCTGGAAGCCACGCTGGAACTGCTCCGCTCCCAGCAGGGCGCCGGCGACCCGAAGCGCTGGACCTACTGGCAGCGCCGCACCGGCAACCAGCTCGCCAACGATTTCTTCCAGAGCGGCGAGACCCGCGAGGCCCTCGTGATCTACCAGGGGCTGGCTGCGCTGGCCCCCGACCCGGCCTGGCGCCTGCCCATCACCTACCAGATCGGCCTGTGCTACGAGCGCATGCGCATCACCGAGCGCGCCGTCGCCGCCTACCAGAGCATCATCGACGCCACCACCGCCGCGGCCCCGCCGCCGGCCGCCCGGCCCGCGGGCGACGACAAGTCCGCCCCCGCGCACGGCGAACCGGCCCGGCCGGTGAGCAACGAGTTGACGGAACTCGCCCGCATGGCAGCATGGCGCCTCACCCAGTTGAACTGGCACGAACAGACCGAGCGCCAGCTGACCGGCATCTTCTCCACCGCCCCCGAGCCGGCCAAACCCACCCCGCCCCCCGCCACCACCGTCGCACCCAACATCGAGAGCAACGCCACGACCTTCGCCCCTTCCCTTAATGACCACCCCGGAAAGCCTGCACAAACACCTGCAAGTCTGTGACGAGCTCTACCAGCTCGCCCACGAGGAAAACCGCCACCTGAAGGAACACCGCCGCGCGCCCGCCGCCGCCCTGCTGGACCGCAAGCGCGCCCTGCTCGAGCGGCTGGACCACAGCCTGACCTCTCTCCGCACCGGCGCCGCCGACGGCCAGGCCGCGCGCGATACCCGCCAGCTGGTGGAAAAGGTCCGCGGCCGCATCCTCCAGATTCTCCAGCTCGACAAGGAAAACGAGCAGCTCCTCCTGCGCGTCAGCCTCAGCCGCGGCGTCGAGCCGTCAACCGCCGCCCCGGCCCCCTCCCCGGCCCTCCTGCAGAAGATCTACGCGCGCGCCACCACCTGAGTCCGTGCCTGATCCAGTATCAGACCGCCAGGGGCGCATGAGAGCATATTAACCGGAACCATACAATTTAACCACGGATTTCACGGATAGACACGGATAGATTCCCTGTGAAACCGATATTGGATTTGTCGTCTCGATGGTTCCACCGGACAGTGATTTTAAATTGTGCCTGAATCTTCAGCCAATGTATTCATCCGTGACGATCTGTGTGATCCGTGGTCAATTTCGTCTGCATGAATTCGGATTAAATAATAGCTAGCCGATTGCCGTAGGGCTGCACCTTGGTGCAGCCGGATCAGCCCACTGCCTGCCCGTTCACGGCTGGACCACTTGGTCCAGCCCTACCCAGGAAGAGCGAATGGCCATGGCATCATTCAATATGCAGTAGCCCTGCCTGGGGGTTCAACCCGACGGCGGCCATACCACCCCCTTCAGTTCGGGCGGGAGCCGTGTCGGCTCGACCGGGTAGAACTGCTTCAGGTCGATCTGCCCTGAATCGAACTCCTTGTCCGGGGCTCCGATGATGAGCCAAAGGACTTCTGCATCGGAATCATTGAAGATCTGCCGCAACACCGCCGGCCCGACGAGTACTCCCCCATGACGCGAGATGGTGAGGGTCTCCTCGCCCACCCGCATTCGACCCACGCCTTCGAGCACGAAATAGAATTCTTCCGCGCGCACATGCTTGTGCAGCGTGTTCGCGCTTTTGGGCGGCATCCGCCAGAGCCGGGCGCCAAGAATTTCGCTGCCCGTGCGCTCCAGGAAGTCCGCGTTCGGGATGCGCATCAGGTTTGACGGCCGCCAGGTCAGCTCATCCGGCTGGATTAATCGATACCCTTCGATCGCCTTCATGTTGGGCCCAAGTTTGGCGGTTATTGCCCAAGGTTAAAGCTCTTTGGCGGTTGCCGTGCGACAACAGACCTCGAGGCGATTCCCGCACGGATCCTCGAAGAACACGGCATAATACGTCGGGGTATACTCCGGACAAAACTCCGGTCCCTCGATCTGCTTTGCCCCGCAGGTCGGCAGCAGCGCGGCGAAGGCGTCGACTTCTTCCCGCGTGTCGCGCCAAAAGGCAATGCGGGTTGCGTGGCTGACATGCCCGCGGTCTTCGATCAGGGCGATAAATTCCGGCTTCGGGTGCCGGCGGATCGCCTCAAAGTAGATGCCATGCGGCGCCTGGCCACGGGTCGGAAACCCGAGCGCCGGAAGAATCACGCGGTAAAACGGCTCGGCTTCGTGCAGGTCACGCACGCGCAAATCAAGGTGATCGAATAATCGCATGGTCATTTTCCTTTATCGCCAACGTTGTTTCCGCCCCTTGGCGGGAGCCGCCCCGGCCGGGGTGCGGGAAGGGGAGCCGGGAACTAGCTTCATGAGATGGGATTCAGGACCGGAGCAGGCAGACAGTAAAGCAACCGGTCACTTCGCCGGCAACAGTGCACGCCATAATTATCACCCAATTGTCCCTGGTTTCGGGAAACCGCCAGCCCGCGTGATTTGCCCTCGCGGCAACCATCTGGTCCAACCCGGCCACCCGCGCGCATGACCCATCGCCTGAAACCTCTGCCGCCCCCCGAGGCGGTCCGTTGCCATCCCCGGGTAAGGGTGTAGCAAATGCCAGTGAAGCCGCTGGTTGTAGCCGCTGGTTGTAGGGCTGCACCTTGGTGCAGCCGCCGGTTCGCGGCATACTGCCCGTTCGCGGCTGGACCAAGGTCCAGCCCTCCTGCGGATCTAGAATGGCCACAGGATTTGGCAAAACGCTCAGGTCCGCAAAATCTTGTCCAGCGCCTTCCCCTTGGCCAATTCGTCGATCAATTTGTCCAGATAGCGTATTTCCCGCATCACCGGCTCCTGGATGTCTTCCACGCGGACAGGAGAAAATGGGATTGCTTGTTCAAATCCACCACCCAGTGGACCGGGAATTCTGGGAATTCTATTCGTGCTTATCCGCGTGATTGGCGGGCAGCTGATTTTTCCGGCTTGAGAGGGCTTCGGCCGGGAGCTCGGCCGAACGGGTCGCGCGATAGCGACGGGGGCGTCAGGCTGATACGCGAGCTTCAATCGGCCGGTTATTTCCGCCGGTAGGCATCAAAGAGGTCCGAGACCAGCACGCCGCGAAACTTCATGCCCGTCGTGTCGCAGGCCTCGATCTCAACATTCGTGAGGTTCAGGTTGCTGAACTTCGCGCCGGTGAAATTGATGTCGGTGAACGTCGCCTTGGACAGATTCACGTTCGTGAACGCCGTGGCCTGGAGGTTCACGTCATTGAATTCAGACCCCGCAAGATTGGCGCACGTGGCTTGCAGGGGTTCTTGGATTTTTTGGATTTTCATCGGTGCGAAGAAATTTGTCCTGGAGTTGCTTGAAAAGACACGGCTTGGAGTCGTCGGCCAACCCCAGGTGTTGGTCCGGCTGCCTTTAGTATTTTAGCGGGGGTCCGAGCAACTCCATCCCATGCTCTTCCCACACCGTCTTCGGGAGCTGCTGGCCGGCGGAGACTCCTTTCCCCCATGCGCCCATCTGATGGAAGAACTCTTCCATGCGGCCCGCGGGCTGGAAGAGGACGAGCATCTGCCCCTGCCCCTCGCCGGTCATCGCGAAGGTGTGGGGGATGCCCCGCGGGGCGAAAGCCGAGTCCCCGGGCGCGAGCTTGATGGTGTCATCTCCGACCTGAACCAGAAATTCCCCCCGGATGACATAAAACCACTCGTCCTGGGCCTGGTGGCGATGCAGCGGCGGGCCGCCCTTGGTGGATCGCACGGTATCGAAGATGCACAACTCGCCGCCGGTGTCCTGGCCCGAGACCTTGAGGTCAAAGCGGCCGCCCATGATCGACAACGCATCATCATGCCGGTCCTGCTGGGACCCGACCCGGAAGCCGCGTTTAAGGCGCGCTTGGTTTTTCGCCAGGGACTCGGCGCCCCGCGCCATCGCGGTCAGGGCCGCGGCCGCAATCGGTAACTTAAGGAAGTCTCGTCTTTTCATGGGTAGGGCGTTGCAAAGATGCCAAGACGTGGGCGATCCGCCATGCCGGTGCCCGGCGCGACCGGTGCGTCATCCGCGGAAGTGACGGTGGCAGGCGCGGCACTGGTTGGGCTGGCTTCATTTCTTGGCGCCGACGAACGCCAGCGCCTCTCGCGCGAGTGGCAGCCAGCCCGCGGGCGCCGACTCCACCACCAGCCACTCTTTCATCACCCGCCCGTGTCCGGGATCAAAACGCTGCCCGGCTCCCGAGGCCACCAGTCCGTCGACGCGCGCTTTCGGCAGCTTGACGACAAACGTCCCCTTCGAGGTGACCATCGCGAAAATCCTTCCGCCGACGCACAATGCGGCCGAGCCGAACCCCTTTTTCGACCCGCCTAACGTGACCTTGGGCGTGCGCCTGAGTGCCTGCACGATCCGGGCAAATTCCACCTCGGTGTTGCTCGTGGGATGGGTCATGTTGCTTTATGCGCCGAAGATTTCATGCGGGTTAGGGCGGCCGGCGCCAGTGGGGTTAAGTCAAGCGTGGGTTTGAGCGGGATCCAGGCGAAGCATGTATTCTTCCGTGTCTTCGCCCCTGCCATGGGCGAAATCCGTGCTTTTGGCGATGATTTTAAAACCGCATTTCTGCAACACCCGGATCGACCCGAGGTTGTCCGTTGCGGCCCGGGCGATGACCGGGCGAGGGACAACCAGGGGGAGCATCCGGTTGAGCGTCTGCGTCGCCACTCCTCCGCCCCAGAACTCCCGGCCAAGCCAATCGGTGACCTCAAGGTTTCCTCCCTGTGAGGGATTCGTAAGGGTCATGCTTTACCTATTACCATTATCTTGGTCAGCCCATATTGCTCTGCCCCTAGAGGTAAAAGGTAAAGCATGACCCCTTCTGCTGGCACATCACCTTTGAATCCCAACTGAACTAAATCTCCCCGGAATCACTGTCCGAGGAATTAGGGCAAGCCCAGCATGACCCCTTCTGCTGGCTCCCTTCTGCTGGCTCCTTGGAATTGTCGGTGTGTCTCGCGGGCCGTTTCAGTTCTTCACATAAACATTTACGTTTAGGTCATTGTCATCCTTGTGACTGCTTTTCAGCTCTATCTTATAACTTCCAAGATGCTTGTAACCGCTTGGTGCCGCGATGCCATCGGCCAAGAACAAAAGGGAGCCTGAGATTTGACCAGGGCCGGTTGGGCCTTGTGGACCAATGGCGCCCGGAATTCCTTGCGGACCCGGCGCACCAGCTGACCCTGTTGGACCGGCAGGACCAATAGCTCCTGGGGCTCCCGTTGCACCTTGGGGACCGGCCGGACCAGCGGGACCTGCCGCGCCCGTGGCGCCCGTTGCTCCCGTAGGACCCACCAAATTCGTAACCGACACCGAACCCAGGTTGCCATTGTCATCGACGATGACGGCCGCGGTGTTTGCGGGGTCGGATAGTACAGTCGTCCCGTAAATGCCTTGGATGTAGGTCGCCGTCTGGGTCCCGACCGTGCCGATGCGAATCACGCCTCTATCACCTTCAACGCCGACGTTTCCGACCACGATGTTAAGGGATTCGTCGAAGTTGTAGTTTTGGCCAGCCTGATAGCCCAGCGCAATGTTGCCGAATCCATTGGGCGTATGCACCAGCGCAGCGGCGCCGAATGCGGTATTGTAGCTGCCATCGACTAAGCTTGCCATTGCCCCATAGCCCACGCCGGTGTTATTGGAGCCCGTTGTTATATAACGGTCCGCCTCATATCCAAAGGCAGTGTTAAACCTGCCGCTTGAGAGATTCGAGAAGGTATTCAGGCCGGCAGCGGTATTCAGGCCGGCAGCGGGATTAACATTTATGTCCCCGTCCGTGTAGACCCCGGTATAAACAACTTGCCCGCGAACCGTCGAGGGCAACGCGCAGAGCGTAGTAGCGGCAATTACGCCGGAGAGGACTTTGCACAGGGTGCGTAGCCGGCGGCCCGAAACTGACAACAAACCAATTCTTGCTGGGTTCGGCTGTAGGGCGACGGTCGCCGAATCGGCACCGTGTGTGTGGGGGCGAAGCCCCGAGTCATTAACTTTTGGGTTCATGAGGAATAAAAATAGGACATATTCATGATCCTAATCGGATGCTAGTCCAAATATTTGGTTGAACCAAGCCGCTGGCGCGGCGGTGGGTGACGTGGGTATCACGGGTGGACGGGAGTGACGGTAGCGTGGAGGGAGCGGGCGTGGCTGGCAAGGCTCGGGGGCTATGCCCTCGAACAAAACCACCCGTCAGTCCGCGGGCGCTCCGGCGCCGCGCGTTTTCCTCCATGACTCCCTGCGCCGGCTCGACGAAGCGCTGACCCTGCGCAGCCTCGCCGCCGCCACGCGGGACGAGTATCACCGTTACCTGCGCAAGTTGGCCGAGCGCACCAAATGTGATCCGGCCACGCTCGACGAGACGCAGGTGCGGGCGCACCTGCTGCGCATGAAGGAGGTGCACCGCTACTCGGCCTCGACGATGCGCTCGGCCTGTGCGGCCCTGCAGTTCTTTTTCCACCATGTCGTGGGTCGAGGGATTCGTAAGGGTCATGCTTTACCTATTACCATTATCTTGGTCAGCCCATATTGCTCTGTCCCTAGAGGTAAAAGGTAAAGCATGACCCCTTCTGCTGGCTCGCAAGATCAAGCGCAAGCGCTACGCCGGCCACGACAGTCGTGGCCGGCTGGCGG
>CAYRDN010000081.1:0-11977 GCA_964423065.1 uncultured Oleiharenicola sp.
GTCCGGCGAGCCCGCGGTCCGTTACCGCGGCATTTTCCTGAACGACGAGGCGCCCGACCTCACCAACTGGGTCCGGGCGAAATTCGGCGGGGTGACCCCGTCGGCCAATCCCCGCGCCCCGGCCGGCGTCGCCAACTACGGCCGCGAGTTCTACACCCGGCTCTTCGAGCTCATGCTGCGCCTGCGCGCCAACTACCTCTGGCCGGCCATGTGGAACAACGCCTTCAACGAGGACGATCCCGACAACGCGCGACTGGCGGACGAATATGGGATCGTCATGGGCACCTCGCATCAGGAGCCCATGCTCCGGGCGCAGAAGGAGTGGGACTGGCGCTACAAGCCGACCCTCGGTGCCTGGAACTACGTCAAGGACCCCGCGGTGCTGGAGGCTTTCTGGCGCGAGGGCATCCGGCGCAACCGGGGGTTTGAAAGCATCTTCACCCTGGGGCTCCGCGGCGCCGACGACACCCCGATGGCCCCGGGCGGCCCCGCGGCCAACCGCGCCCTGCTCGAGCACATCGTCGGCGCGCAGCGCGACCTCCTGCGTGCGGAGGTGAACCCCGACCTCACACAGGTGCCGCAGGTCTGGTGCCTGTACAAGGAGGTGCAGGAGTTTTACGACGCCGGCATGCGCGCGCCCGACGACGTCACCCTGCTCTGGGCCGAGGACAACTGGGGCAACCTCCGCCGTCTGCCCACGGCGGCCGAGCGCGCCCGCCGCGGCGGGGCCGGCATCTACTACCACATCGACTACCATGGCGATCCGCGCAGTTACCAGTGGCTCAACTCCAGCCCGGTGCCCAAGATTTGGGAGCAGCTGTCGCTGGCGGCGCGCTATGGCGCGGACCGGATCTGGATCGTCAATGTCGGGCACCTCAAGGGCTATGAGCTGCCCACGGAATTCTTTCTCAACCTCGCCTGGAACCCGGCGCGATGGACGGGCGGAAATCTCGGGGACTTCACCCGTGACTGGGCGGCCCGCGAGTTCGGCCCGGCGCACGCGGCGGACATCGCCGGCATCCTGGCGCGATACGCCAAATACAACGGCCGGCGCAAACCGGAGCTGCTGGCGCCCGACACCTACAGCCTGACCAACTACCGGGAGGCCGAGACGGTCGTGGCCGACTACAACGCCCTCGCCGCGAAGGCGGAGGACATCGCCCGCGCCCTGCCGGCCGACGCTCAGGACGCGTATTACGAGTTGGTGCTGTTTCCGACCCAGGCGGGGGCGCTGCTCAACGAGCTCTACCTCGCCGCCGGCCGCAACGCGCTCTATGCCGCGCAGGGCCGGGCGAGCGCCCGGGAGCAGGCGGCCGCGACGCATGCGCTGTTCGACCGGCTCATGGCGCTGACCCGGCATTTCAACGCTGATCTTTCCGGGGGCAAATGGGCTCATTTCATGGACCAGCCGGTGCTCGGCTACACGACCTGGCAGGATCCGCCGGAGAACAGCCTGGAGCATATCACCCTGATCGAGCCCGCCGTGCCGTTGCCGGGGGCGTTGGGCGTGGCCGTCGAGGGTGCGGCGGCGGCGGTGGCGGGCGACGGCATCCTGCCGCCTTTCGACTCGCTCAACCGGCAAAGCAGCTACCTCGAGGTTTTCAACCGGGGCCGCACGCCCTTCACCTTCACGGCGCGGGCCGAGGCGCCTTGGATCCTGCTGGGCGCCGATCACGGCACGGTCGGCCCGGACCTGCGCATCGGGGTGGAGGTCGACTGGAACCGCGTGCCACCGGGCCGGACCGAAGGCAAAGTGACGGTTACCGGCGCCGGCCGCGAGGTCACGGTCCGGGTCACGGCATCGAATTCCCCGGAGGTCACCCGCGGGAGCCTGTACGGATTTGCCGAGGGGCCGGGCTACGTGTCGATCGAGCCCGAGCATGCCACCCAGAACACCGCGGCGGGCGCCAACCGCTGGGAAAAGATCGGGGACTATGGCCGCACCTTGTCCGGCATGCGGGCCGAGGCCCCGGTGGATGCACCCAGTGCGACTCCGGGACACGACTCACCCTGCCTGGAATACCGGATGTATCTGTCGACCGCCGGACCCGTGGAGGTGACGGCAATCACCGCCCCCACGATGAATTTTGTGCCCGGCCGCGGGGTGCGCTATGCGGTTTCGTTCGATGACGAACCCCCCCAGACCGTCACGCTTGTGCCGCCGGGCTATCAGGCCCAGAGCCACAACCCCGCCTGGCAAAAATCAGTGGCGGATAACGCACACTGTGGGCGTTCGCAGCACCACCTCGGCCCGCCCGGATACCACACGCTCAAGCTCTGGATGATCGATCCGGCCGTGGTACTGCAGAAAATCCTCGTCGATCTCGGCGGCCTGAAACCAAGCTACCTCGGCCCGCCGGAAAGTTTCCGCGGTCCGGCCGGCATCCCCCCCGCCGCCGACCAGCCCGTGATGCGCAGCGACCGCAACTCGCAGCTCGGCCATGAACAGCTCCTCGCGAAGGCGAAGGCCGGCGGCATCTCGGTCTACTTCCTCGGCGACTCGATCACGCGCCGCTGGGGGGCGACCGACTACCCGGATTTTCTGGCGCACTGGCAGCAGAGTTTCCACGGCTGGAATGCCGCCGATTTCGGCTGGGGTGGGGACACCACCCAGAACATGCTGTGGCGCCTGGAGCACGGTGAACTCGACGGCGTCAACCCCAAGGTCATCGTGCTGCTCGCCGGAACCAACAATGTCAGCAAGGAGCCGGGCGACGACACCAAGGTCGCCGACGTCACGCGCGGCGTCACGGCCTTGGTCAATCTCTGCCGCGCGAAGGCCCCGGGCGCCACGATCATCCTCATGGGCATCTTCCCGCGCAATGACGGGCCGGTCGTCCCCACGATCGATCGCATCAATGCCAACCTGGCGAAGCTGGCCGACGGCCGGGCGGTCCGCTGCCTGAACATCAACGACCGCCTCGCCGACGCCCAGGGCAAGCTCTTCGACGGCATGACGGTGGACCAGCTGCACCTCAGCCGCAAGGGCTACCAGGTCTGGGCCGACGCGCTGAAGCCGGTCCTCACGGAATTGCTCGGACCGCCGGCCGCGAACGACACGGCCCCGCCCCCCACCGGTGATCCCGGCGCGAAGCGGCCTAATTGACCTTATGAAACTCGGACTGGGACTCTACCGCCACATGCTCACGCCGGAGAACTTCGCGTTCGCGCGGCAGGCCGGGGCCACGCACATCGTCGCCCATCTGGTCGATTATTTCAAAGGCGGCGGCCAGGTCGGGCCCGACGACCAGCCGACCGGCACCGACTGGGGCTGGGGCCTCGCCGGTGATCCCAACAAGCTCTGGGCCTGTGAGGAACTGGCCGACCTGCGCCGCCACGTCGAAGCGGCCGGCCTGAAGCTCGAGGCCATCGAGAATTTCGACCCGGCGCACTGGGGCGACATCCTGCTCGATGGTCCCCAGCGGGCCCGGCACATCGAGAACGTGAAGACCATCCTGCGCCGCATGGGCGAGGCCGGCATCCCGATCATGGGCTACAATTTCTCCATCGCGGGCGTGGCCGGCCGCACCAAGGGCAACTACGCCCGCGGTGGGGCGCCCGCGGTCGGCATGGAGGGCCCCTACGACCTCCCGATGCCCAACGGCCTCGTCTGGAACATGGTCGTCGATCCCACCGCGCCATCGCGCGACACCGGGACGATCCCGTCCGCCACTCACGCGCAGCTGTGGTCTCGCCTGCAGCGATTCCTCGACGAGGTGCTGCCGGTCGCCGAACAGGCCGGCGTGCGCCTCGCGCTGCACCCGGACGACCCGCCGATGCCGGTCATCCGCGGCCAGCCGCGGCTCGTCTACCAGCCCTCGATGTATCAGCAGGTCATCGACCTCAATCCGAGCCCGGCCAACCAGCTGGAGTTTTGTGTCGGGTCGCTGGCCGAGATGACCGAGGGGAACATCTATGACGTCGTCGACCGCTACTCCCGCCAGCACCGGCTCGGCTTTGTCCACCTGCGCAACGTCCGCGGCAAGGTCCCGTACTACAAGGAGACCTTCATCGACGACGGCGACGTGGACGTGCTGCGCGTGCTGGCGATCCTCAAGCGGAACGGCTTCGCGGGTGTCATCATCCCCGACCACGCCCCGCAGATGAGCTGCGCCGCCCCGTGGCACGCCGGGATGGCTTACGCTCTGGGCTACCTCAAGGCCGGAATCCAATCACTCAACACCAATCCAGTTTGACCACAGATTACACGGATTAACCCGGATAAGGATCAAGGCAGGTAAACCACAGAACACACCTGACTCACAGAAATAGACCCGGCAGGTAACCACTAATCCACACGAACAGGCCGCAATTCGGAACGGAGGGGAAAAGAGCTTGGGCCATATTAGTGAGGATTAGTGTAGATTAGTGGTTGATCCCTTGCTGTGTATTCTGGGTGTTCGGTGGTTTCCTCATCCGTATTCATCCGCGAAATCCGTGGTTTAAAAACTCTGCCCCTCATGTCCGCTTCATTTCCCGACATCTTCTCCCTCCACGGTGAGACCGCGCTCATCACCGGCGGCGGCACCGGCATCGGCCTCGCCATGGCCCGGGCCATGGTCGCGGCCGGCGCCAAGGTCGTCGTGGTCGGCCGGCGCGAAGCCGAACTGGCCGCCGCGGTCCGGGAGCTGGGCGCGGCCGCGAGCTTTGTCGTCCACGACGTCACGCAGCTCGCCGCCGCCCCGCTGCTGGTGGAGCAGGTGACGCGCGCGGTCGGGCCCGTTTCCATCCTCGTCAACAACGCCGGCATCCACCTGAAGAAGCCGGCGGTCGAGACCACGCCCGAGGAATTTCAAAAGGTGCTCAGCACGCACCTCGTCGGCGCGCACGCGCTCACGGCCGCCGTGGCGCCGGGCATGATGGTGCGGCAGCACGGCAGCATCCTCTTCACCGGCTCGATGGCCTCGCTCTTCGGCATCCCGCTCGTGATCGCGTACACCGCGGCCAAGGCGGCGATGGTCGGCCTGACGAAAGGATACGCCACGGAGTTCTCCCCGCACGGCGTGCGGGTGAACTGCATCGCGCCCGGCTGGATCGAGACGGAGATGTCGCGCAAGGCCATGGACGGTGACCCGGTGCGCAAGGCCAGGATCATCGGCCGGACCCCGATGGCGAAGTTTGGCCGCCCCGCCGACATCGGTTGGGCGGCGGTCTACCTGTCCTCGCCCGCGGCGGAATTTGTCACCGGCGTCATCCTGCCGGTGGATGGCGGCGTGAGCGTGGGTTTCTGACCCTCACGGCTCGAGCCGCGCGTGCAGGCCGATGACGGCGCCGGTGAAATGCAGGCCGTCGCCGGCGGCCTGGACCGTGACCGGGAGGGTTGCGGCGTCGGATCCTAACGGCCGCCATTCGCCGGGCCGCACGGCATAGGCGAAGACGAGCCGGCCTTCGTCCGCGGTTACCCGGAGATCCAGCCGTGTTTCTCCGGGGATTTTTGTCCGGGCGATGACGGTGGGGGTCGGGCCGTTGTCGAGTTCGAGATAAAGTTCGGGTCCGTCCGCCGTGCCGTGCACCGCGCAGAAATAGTAGTGGTTCTCGCTCTGGAAAAGCGCGAGTCCGGCCGACACCCCGGGGACGGCGGGCACCTCCAGGCGGGTCGAGGCCGCGAATTTTGCGTGCTGCACCCGGCGGGCGAGGAAGGAGGGGTTGCCCTGGCCGGCGAGGGTCGCGGCGCGCGGCTGCAGGCTGAGACGGCCGGGACTCGCCGTGAGGCTCCACCAGGTCTCGTGCGGCTGGCGCAGCATGATCCAGAGCGGCGAGAGCGTGGGGCCGGAAAAGTCGTCGCGCCAGGTGGAGTTGCCGGTCAAGGCGGTGGGCGCGGCGTCCGCGCCGGCGGGGGATTTCACGACGCAAGGCACGCGTTCGCCGGGCGGCAGGATCTGCGGCCAGCCGTCGTCCGTCCACCTGACCGGAAGGAGAAAGGTCTCGCGGCCGGTGGTCGTGTAGCCGCCGCCATAGGGCCGGCAGCCAAGGAAGACGGACCACCACTGGCCGTCAGGCCCCGCAAAGAGATCCGCGTGGCCGGTGCAGGTGACGGCGTGCGCGGCGGTGCCGTCGAGGTCGCGCTGGGTCAGGATCGGGTTTTTCTCCCACGGCACGAACGGGCCGGTGACCGACTTGCTGCGGAGGATGACCTGCGAGTGCTGGGTGGAGGTGCCGCCCTCGGCGCAGCAGAGATAATACCAGCCGGCGCGCTGGTAGAGGTGCGGACCCTCGATCCAGACGGGCTTCTTCGCGGGATCGACCCCGCCGTTGAGAATGATCGAGCGCGGACCGATGAGCGTCTGGGTCGCGGGCTCGAACTCCTGCAGCCAGATGGCCCGGTGGCCGGGATACAGCGGCTGGTTGTCGGGCGGGTTGCCATTGTTCACCAGCCACGCGCGGCCGTCGTCGTCGAAGAACAGCGAGGGGTCGACGCCGTCGAAACCCAGCCACACCGGGTCGGACCACGGGCCGGTGGGATCCTTGGCGGTGACGAGGAAGTTTCCGCCGCCGCCGATCATCGTGCAGACGACATAGAAGGTGTCGCCGTGATGGCTGATCGCCGGCGCGAACAGGCCGTGCGTGACCGTGGCCCGGTCGTAGTTGAGCTGCGCGGGCCGGTCGATGACATGGCCGAGCTGCGTCCAGTTCACCAGGTCGCGGCTGTGAAAGATCGGGATGCCGGGAAAGTAGGCGAAGGTGGAGTTGACCAGGTAATAGTCGTCGCCGACGCGGCACATGCTGGGATCGGGATAGAACCCGGCGAGGATCGGATTGCGGTAGTGGCCGGGCGACAGCGGCGTCGCGAAGAGGTCGTCGTGGCCGGTGTATTCGAACCAGTCGAAAGTGACGGCGGCGGGAGTCGCGGCGGAGTGCACGGCGGGCAGCAGTGCGGCCACGGCAAGAAATTTCAGGTTCATGGGCAAAGGGATTACCAGTCGTCGGTCCGGAAGGGCGCGGAACTCAATGGCCGGCGGGTGGGAAGTAGACCTGGAAACGGCCGCCGGCCTCAAGCAGCGCCAACAGATAGAGCAGGCCGTTGTAATAGCGATAGGGCCCGGCGGGAATTTCCATCGCCCATAGCCGGGCCACGAATGGGCGGGCCAGATCCGGGTCGGCCGCCAGTCCCGCCGTCGCCGCCATGGCGAGCAGCCCGGGGGCGTTCGTGCTGCCGGGGAGCGGCGTGCCGTCGAGCTTGAACAGGGACGGGCACTCCGGGCCCTGCCCGGCCAGGAAGCGCAGCACGCGGTTGCTTTGCCCGACAGCCCACGGGTCGGCGGCAAACCAGGCGTAATCCAGCGCCGGATTGGACAGGGTGCGCCAGGCGTCGTAGCGAAAATCCTCATGGCCGCCGCGCACCTGCGGCCGGCCGTCGAACGCCGCGTAATCCGGCATCAGGCCCGTCCGGGAATCGGCGGCGCGGGCGAAGCAGGCTCGGCTGACAGCCGCCGCCTCGCGGCAAAACGCACGGTCCGCCGGCGCCGCGGCCCAGCGCGCCCACAATTCATAAAAGGCCGGCAACTGGTAGGAGGGATCGGTGAAAAGCGCCCCGTCCCCCTGCGGGACGAAGCGGATCTGCCTCGTCGCCGGGTCGAACATGCCGGTCATCCGGCCGCGGCCGGGTTCCTCGTCCTTGTGCAGCATGGTGCGGAGCAGGGCCTGGGCCTCGGCCTCGTAGTCGAAGATCCCTTCGCCCCGGCCCCAGCGGTGCGCCGCGAAAAACAGCGCCATGACAAACCATTCCTCGCCGTCCGATGCCGGGCCGGGATCCAACACCCGGCCGTCAAAGTCGGCGTGCCAGGCAAAGTAGCCCCGCATCGGGCCGTCCGGATGATGATGTTTGGTGCGCGCCCATTTCCAGATCCGGTTGAATTCGTCCGGCCGGTCCAGCTGCACGCAGATCATCATGCCGTAGGAGAGCCCCTCGGTGCGGACATCCTGGTTGTTGAGGTCCGGCACATAGGCCATGTCCCCGGCCACCGGGTAGTACAGCCGCTGCGTGGCCGTGTCGCCCTGGAAAAACTGCCGCCACGCCGCGTCGATCTTGGCGTCGGTCTCGGCCTCGGTCCGGCCGAGCAGCTCATGGAAAAGGTTGCGGTACTGACCCGTGACCGCGGCACCGCGGTCCGGCCCGGCGGCCGTGGTCCCGGACGCCACGGTCAGGGCGATGGGCAGGGCGAGGCAGGGGAGGAGCCGCATGCGGGACATTGGGCGGCGGGCCGTTTCAGCCCGTCGCCGCTTTTTGCCGCCGGGCGGCGAGTTCGGCAGCCATGGTCAGGGTGGTCGGCCGGTTCAGCTTGCAGGCGGCGACCGCGACGACGATGGCGACGAAGAACAGGCCGACGACGAGGCTGGAGCAGGCCCGGTAGCCCACGACGGCGTTGGCGGCGTCGGCCAGCCGGGTGTCGTAGCCGTAGCAGCCCGCCATGACCCAGAGGAAGCCAGCCGAACCGAGGGCGAGGCCGGACTTGAGGGCGAAGCCGATCGTGGCGAAGACCATGCCGGTGAATCGGCGGCCCGTCTGCCACTCGGAGTAGTCGGCGGCGTCGGCATACATGGCCCACATGATGGCGCAGGTCGGGGCGTAGACGATGGAGCCGGTGACGGCGAGCACCGCCATGCCGAGGGTGGCGGTGGGCGGAAGCAGATACATGGCGAAGGCGTTGAGCGCCGCGAGCGAGAAGCAGACGAGGGCGACGTTCTTCCGGCCGAATTTCCGGGACAGGCCCGCCGAGAGGATGATGCAGAGGATCGTGGTGCCGGTGCCGAGCATGTTGACGAGGCTGTTGAAGACGTCGGCGGCATTGGAGGTCGCGGCGGTTTCACGCGTGCCGTGGACGATGTAGCCCAGCCAGTCGAGCAGGCGGCCGGACTTGGCCGCCTCGCCTGTGGTCAGCCCGAGCTTTTGCACGAAGTCGAACATCGCACCCTTGTCGGCGTAGTGGTGGTAGTAGTTGTAGTGGGCGCCCCCGCGGAAGGTGAGCATGGCGAAATGGAAACCCGTGTAGACGAACAGCGCGATCCACGGGCGGTTCTTCAGCAGGTCGCGGAAGTCCTGCCGGGGGGAGGACTGGGTGGCGACGACGGGCTGGATGCGTTCCCGGGTGCTGAAAAAGGTCACGAGGAAAAGCACGAAGCAGAGGGCGGCCCAGAGGGTCATGGTCATCTGCCAGCCGTGCTGGCGGGTCGAGCCCTCGGCGAACTTGGCGACGAGTGGGAGCGTCAGGCCGCCGACGATGAACTGGGCGATGTTGGCCGCGACGAAGCGGAAGGAGTTGACCTTGGTGCGCTCGTTCAGGTCGCCCGTCATGACGCCGCCCAGGGCGGAATACGGCATGTTGTTCATCGAGTAGAGGGTCATCAGCACGGTATTGGTGATGCCGGCATAGGCGATCAGCGCGCCCATGCTCCAGCCCTGCGGGGTGGTGTAGGCGAGGACCATGACGATGGCCCACGGCAGGGAGGTCCAGAGCACCCACGGGCGGAACTTGCCCCAGCGGGTGTTGGTGCGGTCGGCGATCACGCCCATGACCGGGTCGAAGGCGGCGTCCCAGAGGCGGGGCCAGAGCAGGATCGCGGCGGCGGCGGCGGCGGAAAGACCGAACACGTCGGTGTAGAAGCTCGTTTGGTAGAGCACCATCGACATGAACACGAAGTTCGCGGCGGCATCACCGGCGCTGTAGCCGGCCTTTTCCAAAAAGGAGAGTTTCTGCGGGGAATCGCTCATGGGGTGAATGGACTGCAGCCGGCGAGCGCCGGAGGGGGAACCGGGAGTCAGACCAGCGTGATCTCGGCCACGGCCGGGGCCGGGGCGCCGAGCACCTGGGCGCGCGGGCCGGGGGAGGCGGCGCCGACATGCAGGCGATAGCGCCCGGGCAGATGGATGCGCCGGCCCGTGGCATCGACCTGGGCGAACGCCGCCGCGAGCAGCAGGAATTTGACGGACACAAGGTCGCGGGCGGGCACGGTGATCCGTTGGAACGCCACCAGCGTGGCGAGGGGGGCGTCGGGCCGGTCGCGCGGCGGCACCAGATAGCACTGGACCGTCTCGTCCGCTGCCCGGTCGGAGGCGTTGGTCAGGGTGGTCTGCACCACCAGGTCCTGGTCCGCCGCCAGCCGGGAGGCGCTCACCTGCAGCGCGCCATAAGCCAGCCGGCTGTAGCCCAGGCCAAAGCCGAACGGATAGAGCGGCTCGATCGTGGCGAAGCGGTAGGTGCGGCCGCGCATGGCGTAGTCCGCGAAGGGCGGGAGATCGGCCGTGCGGCGCGGGACGGTGACCGGCAGGCGGCCCGAGGGGTTGACCTCGCCGAAGAGCACGTCGGCCACCGCCTCGCCGCCCTCGCAGCCGGGATACCACACCTGCAGGACGGCATCGGCCAGTTCGTGCACCTCGGGCACGGCGAGCGCGCTGCCGCCGGTGAGGACGACGACGAGCTTCTTGGCGTGCTGGCGCAGTTCGATGAGGAAGTCGCGCTGCACGGGCGGCAGCTCGATGGCATCGCGGTCGCCGCCGGTCGGCGAGGCAACGGTGTCGCCCTCCTCGCCCTCGAGCGAGGGGTCCAGGCCGAGCACGGCGATGGTGATTTCGTTTTCGGCGGCGGTGCCGTAGGTGTAATTGACGCCCGGGGCCATGGCCCCGGACAACGGGCAGCCCGTGCGGTAGGCCACGCGGCAGCCCTCCGCGACGCGGGCGGTGATGCCCTCGACGAGGGTGACGAGCCGGGGCGAGATGCCAAAGTAATTGCCGAGCAGCGCGGTGGTGCTGGCGGCCGTGGGGCCGGTGACGAGGAGGCTTTCGTGGTCGCGGCGGAGGGGCAGCACGCCGTTGTTCTTGAGCAGGACGATGGACGCGGCGGCGGTCCGGCGCGCCAAGGCGCGGTGCGCGGGGCTGTCGATGCTGGCGGGCGAGGTGCCGGACCAGGGCACCCGGTCCGGCGGGTCAAAGAGGCCGAGCCGGAACTTCGTGGCCAGCAGCCGGCGGAGCGACGTGTCGATCTCCGGCTCGGTGACGAGGCCCTGCCGCACGGCGACGACCAGGTCGTTGTAGGTGCAGCCGCAGTTCAGGTCGCAGCCGAGCTTGACCGCCAGGGCCGCGGAGGCGGCGGCATCCGGGGTGACCTGGTGGTGCCGGTGGAAATCGTCGATGGCGCCGCAGTCGCTCACGACATGGCCCCGGAAGCCCCAGCGCGTGCGCAGGAGGTCGACGAGCAGCAGCCGGCTGGCGCAGGCGGGCTCGCCCAGCACGCGGTTGTAGGCGCCCATGACCGCCTCGACTCCGGCCCGCACGAGCCGCTCGAAGGCCGGCAGGTAGGTTTCGTGCAAATCCTTGGGCGTGGGGCGGGCGTCGAAATCGTGCCGGCTCTGCTCGGGGCCGCTGTGGACGGCGAAGTGCTTGGCGCAGGCGGCCGTCTTGAGGTAGTGCGGGTGATCGCCCTGCAGGCCGTGCACCATGGCGGCGCCGAGTTCGCCGGTCAGGTGCGGATCCTCGCCGAAGGTCTCCTGCCCGCGGCCCCAGCGCGGGTCGCGAAAGATGTTGATGTTGGGCGTCCAGAACGTGAGGCCCTGGTATTGCCCGCGGCGGCCGGCGGCGATGGCGGCATGGTGTTTGGCCCGCGCCTCGTCGGCGATGACGCCGGCGACCTGCTGGACCAGCGCGCGGTCCCAGGTGGCGGCGAGGCCGATGACCTGGGGGAAGATGGTGGCGCGCCCGTTGCGGCCCACGCCGTGGCAGCCCTCGTTCCACCAGTTGTAGGCCGGCACGCCGAGGCGCGCCACGGCATTGTTCTCGTGGAGCAGCTGGTTGATCTTTTCCGGTAGCGTGAGCCGGGCGACGAGGTCGTCGACGCGCCGGTCCAGCGGGAGATCGGGATCAAGAAAAGGCAGGGGGGTCGCCAGGGGGGCGCGGAGGGGCATGGGAAAAGACTGCGGGCAGGCGGCCGGCCGCTCAGCCGTGGAGGTAGGTGGTGAGGAGGTTCTCGAGGTACTCCTGCTTGCC
>CAYRDN010000082.1:0-11679 GCA_964423065.1 uncultured Oleiharenicola sp.
AAGCCCAGCTTGATAGGTGGACCTCGCCAGACCTCCGCTCCGCGTCAGAGCGGGGAGGGGCTTTCGCCCCTCCCCAGCACCCCTCCCCAAAACTTTGGTTTTCTCTCGGCGGACTACCGATACGGATCCATGCAGATGATTTCCCGCGAATGACGCGCATTCACCCGGATGACAGAGGGGAAACAGGAGAAAATGGGATTGCTTGGTCAAATCCACCACCCCGTGGACGGGGATTTCCGGGAATTCTATTCGCGTTTGGACACGTGATTAGCAGGCAACTGAATTTTTTCCGTTAGTATGCTCTACGGTTGCGGCGAAGCCAGCAGCCGGGCCTTGGTTTCCGGCGGCAGGTTGGCGGCGGCCAGCCACGCCCGGGCGGCGGCGGGCGCATTGCCCAGCCAGCGATCAAAGGCCGCGGCCTGGGCCGCCTCCCGCGCCGCGGGTGCCGGCAGGGTCTGGCTCCACGCCAGCGCGGACACCGGATCGTGCTGCGCCAGGGTCGGCGCAAGGCAGGCCGCGGCGCGCACCTGGGTCTCGCCGGAAAGTTGTTGGACAAAGTTTCTCACTGCGGCGGGATCCTGCAGGGTCCAATAGGACAAGGCCCCGGTCAATGCCTCCGCCGGCAGCGCCGGGGTGTCGGCCGCCCAGCGCGCCGCCGCGGCCGGATCGCGCTGCGCCCAGACGGAGGCGACGATGGCGAGCGACTGGCGGCGGGCAGTTTCATCGGGGAGCATCCCGGCCCAGCTGACGGCCTGCTGCGGATCGATCGCGGTCAGGCGCCGCGCCAAATCCGTGGCGGCGGCGACCTGGACCGGACCGGCCGGCATGAGCCCAATATATCGGCCGGCCGCGAACGGATCCTGCGCCGCCCAGACATTCAGGACATTCGCGAACGCAAGATCCCGCACCTTGCCGGCCGGCAGGCCATTCACCCAGGCCAATGCCTCGGTCGGGTTCCGGCCGGCCAGGGCCCGCGCCACCTCGGGGACCACCTGGCCCAGTTCCTCGCTCAAGGGCAGCCGGCCGAGCACGCCGGCGGCGGCCGGCGGATCGCCCAGGGCCAGGGCCCGGAGCCCCGCCGCCACGGCTCGTTCCCGCGCGATGCCGGTGAGCGATTGCCCGGCGAGGTCGATGGCGCGCAGCGGATCGGCCGGCGCGAGGGCCGCGAGCACCGCTGCCATGGCCGGCTCCCGGTCAGCCGGTTCGAGTTTGCCGGCCCAAGCCAGGGCGGAGGGCAGATCGTTGCTGCTCCAGCCTTCGGCCAGGGCGCGCAGGGCCCGCTCGCGGCTGTCACCCGGTGGCACCAGGGCGAGCCGTGCCACGGCCGCGGCGGGGTCCGCGGCGGCGAGCCGGGCGAAGAACGCATTATAGAACGCGCGCTGTTCACGCGTGGCGACCAGCTCGCACGCCAGGGCCAGGGCCCGGTCGGGATCGCTGCGGCCGAGGATCTCGAGGATCAGCAGCACGGCCTGCGTGCGGTCCGACCCCACGGGCAGTTGCCGCACATAGGCCAGCGCGTCTCCGAAATCGGCCTCGGCCCAGGCCCGCAACCGGCGGCCGAATCCGGCCGAGTGCAGCTGCGGATCGGCCTCGCGGCGGGCCTGCTCCATGGCCGCGCGTTCGCCGCCGTCCGCCCCGGGCCGGGCGGGCGCCGGCCGGGACCGGGACGGCTCCACCGCCGGAGCCGGGACCGCCGGGTCTTCCGCCCTGCGGCGGGGGCAGCCGGAGAAAACCAAAAGGGCGATGACGCCGACAAGCGGGACGATAAGGGACCGGGCAGAAGAATTCATGGAATTGATCCGGCCCGTGCCCCCCATTGAGCACCCTCCCGCACGGGCATCAACTCCCAAAGGCAGTCGCGGCGGACGGCAAAAAAAAGGCCGGGGCCACGCGGCCCCGGCCCGAAGAATTGCCGGCAACCGTTATTGGTTTTCGATCGTGAGCAGGCCGTTGCCGTTGATCGTGAGCCGGTCGCAGATCACGCCGCCGTTCACGTAACTGTTCCCGTTGATGGTGATCGTGCCGGCCGGGGCCACCACGTAGCCGTCGCAGGAGCTGTTCCCGTTCAGGGTCAGGCCGCCATTGGCGATGTTGAGGATCAGCCACTCGGGATGATCCTCGTTGCCCACGGGCGAGTTGATCGAGCCGCCGCTGGCGAGGTTGAGGATGACGGGCCCGACGATCCGCAGGTCGGTGTTGCCGTTCAGCGTCAGGCTCTGGAGGTTGTAGACTGACGGTTGTGTCGCCCCGGCCACGCCCAGCGTGAAGCCGCTGCCGCCGTTGGCGGTGAACGCGCCGTAGGTGCCGGCCGGGATCGCGACCTGGCCCACGTTGCCGTTCAGCGTGAGGTTCCGCAGCGTGGCAAAGTCACCCGGGCTCTGGCTGGAATTGTTCAGCGAGACGTTGCGCGTGCCCGTGGGCGCCGGCGGCGCCGCCACCACGGTCAGGGCCACTGCATTGACGCGGCGGACCAGGTTCCGCAGGAGGGAGCCGCCATTGAGCGTGACCGTGTAGTTCACCGGCGTGGCCGCGCCCGCGGCATCGCGGGTGCCGCCGAAGGTCGGCTTGCCGTTGAGCTTCACCGCCGGCAGGCCCGGCACGAGCAGATCCCCCATGACCAGCGCGGAGCCGTTCAGGGTGATGCTCTCCGGCTGCATGACCTGCAGCGAGCCCTCGATGCCGCCGTTCAGCGTCGGGGCGTGCCGCACGAGCGCCTGGACCGAGATGAGCAGCGTGTCGCTGGCCGAACCATGCTGGTTGCCGCCCGTGACCGTGGCCACCACGGCATAGGAACCCGGAAAGGTCGGCGGCGTGGCACTGCCGTCATAAGTCACGCTGACCGGCACGTTGGCGGGCGTCGTGACGACGCTGACCGGCTTGGGTGTGCCGTCGTAGGCCTGGACCAGCTTGTCGAGCGTGACCGTGACGCCGGCCGCACCGATCACCAGCGTGCCGCCGGCCGTGCCGGTGTAGTTGGCGTTATTGACGGTCGCGACCACCGCGTAGCTCCCGGCATTCACCGGGGGCGTCGGGCTGCCGTCGTAGGTCGTGACGACATTGAGGCCGGCCGGCGTGGTCGTCACCGTGACGGACTTCGCGGCGCCGTCATAGGTCTGGGCCAGGCCGCCGAGGGTGACGGTGGCGACGCCCGGAGCGATGACCAGCGTGCCGCTGCCGGAGCCGGAGTAATTGGCGTCGGTGATCGTGCCGGCCACCGCGTAGCTGCCGACGTTGACCGGGGCGGCCGGGCTGCCGTTGTAGGTGAACGCCACCGCGAGCCCGGCGGGGCTCGTCGAGGCCGCGGCGGACTTGGCCGTGCCGTCGTAGGACTGGAGCAGGTTGCCGAGCGTCAGCGAGGCCGGGGCCTTGGCGATGGTCAGCGTGCCGCTGGCGGTGCCGGCGTAGTTGGCGTCGTCAATGGTCGCGACCACGACGTAGCTGCCGGCGTTGACCGGGGCGGCCGCGTTGCCGTTGTAGGTGATCGCGACGCTCAACCCGGCGGGCGCGGTCGTGGCCGTGGTGCCGGCCGGTGTCCCGGAATAAACGAAATCCAGCGCCCCGAGCGACACCACGGCCGGAGCCTTGCTGACCGTGAGGGCGGCCGGGGCGCTGGTCGCCGTGCCGGCGACGTTGGTCACCACGCAGTCGTAGTCGCCAGCGGCGGCCGTCGTGACGGCGGGGAGCAGGAGCGTGTCGGTCAGCGCCGAAAGGTTGCCCGTGATGGGCAGGCCGCCGAGCCGCCACTGGTAGGTGAACGGCGCGGTGCCGTCCGCAGCGACCGTGAATTGCACGTTGTCGCCCGCGGTCACGGTCTGCGCGATCGGATCCAGGGTGATGGTGGGCGGCACCGGCGGGAGGGCGAGCAGCCCCGCGGTGAGCTTGAGGTCGTCGAGGCGCCAGTTGGCCGTGCCGGCGGCGGGCGAGCCGGTGCCGTTGTAGCCGTAGATGCGGAACGTGACCGGCGCGCCCGCACTGCCGGTGACGCCGGCGAAGACCGGGGTGATCAGGCGCCAGACGCTGTCGTTCGCGAGGGTCCCGGACGCGACGGGACTCGCATAGCCGTCTACGCTCGAGAACACGGCGTAGGCCTGCGGGCCCGTGCCGGTGCTGCGCGCCCCGAAGCTGAGCGCGGTGGCGGCGAACTGCCGCCCGGCATCGGGCGTGAAGGTGAACTCAAAATACGCCGAGCCGCCGGCGCCCTGGTTCAGCGCCCCGATGCGCGCGGCCGCCCCGGCATTGAAGGTGCCGGAGACGCCGGGGTAGCCGCTCGCGGCGGAGGTCGTGGTGAGCAGCGTGGTCGTGCCGTTGTTGTTGCCCTGGACCACCGTCCCGCCGGTCACCCCGGCGGGCATGCCGCTGGTGGGCGTGGCGGTCACGAAGTCCCAGTAGATCACCGCCGGCGCCCCGCTGCTCACCGCGAGGGTGGCGGGAATGCTGGCGGCCGTGCCGGCCGCATTGCTCACGACCACCCCATAGCTGCCGCTCTGGGCGTCGGTGACCCCCGTCAAGGTCAGGGTCGGCGTGCCGGCCCCCGCCACGACGCCGCCATTGGCCAGCGGCGCGCCGTTGAAACGCCAGCTGTAACCCAACGGGCCGGTGCCGCTCGCGGCGACCGTGAAGGTGGCAGTGCCGCCGACCTGGGTGATCTGGGCCGCGGGCTGGGTCGTGATGGCTGGCGGCACCAGGTTGACCGCCAGGGAGGCGGACTGGCTGAGATTGGTGCCGGCGACATTGGAGACCAGGCAGCTGTAGCTGCCGGCATCCGCGGTCGTGGCCGCGGCCAGCGTCAGGCTGGCGGTGGCCGCCGTGGCGTTGCCGGAAATGGGCGAACCGTTCTTGCGCCACTGGTAGTTCAGCGGGGCCGTGCCGGACGCCCCCACGGTGAAGGTCACCGGGGCACCGACGAACACGGTCTGCGACGCCGGCTGGCCGGTGATGCCCGGGGGCGTGGGCGGGACATAGGACTCCGTCGTGAACGTGAACGTGGTGTTGCCGGTCCCGTGGATGGTGCCGCTGGCCTGGTCGGCGACCTGCGCGCCAAAGATCGTGACCGTGATGGTGTCGTTGTTCGCCAGCGCGGACGGCGGGGCCAGCGTGAAGCTGGTCGGCCCGCCGGACACGCTCGCCGTCAGCGGGCCGTTGAGGGCGCTGCTGATGCTGAACCAGGACCCGGAGAAGGCCACCGCCTCGTTGAAGCTGATGCTGATGGGGGCGCCGACGGTCACCGCGGCGGCACCGTCCGCCGGCGCCGTGGCCGTGACGACCGGGGCCACGGGCGGCGGGAAGATGGCACTGAGGGTCAGGCGGATGTCGTCGAGGCGCCAGTTGGCCGTGTTGGTGCCGGCACTGCCCACGCCGTTGGAGCCGTAGATGCGGAAGGTGACCGGCGTGCCGGTGCCGCCGGTCAGCGTGGGCAGGGACGGGGTGATGACGTGCCAGTTGCTGTCATTCAGCAACGGGCCGCCGGCCACCGCGCTGGCGAAACCATCCAGGCTCGTGAACACGCTGTAGGCCTGCGGGCCGGTGCCCGTGCTGCGCGCGCCGAAGCTCAGGCCGGTCGTGAGCAGGCGCTTGCCGGCGGACGGCGCGAGGGTGAATTCAAAGTAGGCCGAGCCCGCCGCCGCCTGGCTCAGGGCACCCACGCGGGCCGCCGCCCCGACGTTGTTGGCGCCGGAGAAGGTGGAGGCCGGGGTCGACGCCGAGGTCGTGCTGAGCAGCGGGGTCGTGCCGTTGTTGTTGCCCTGGGTCACGGTGCCGCCGGTGATGTCGGCGGACAGCCCGCTGCTTGGACTGGCGGTCGGCGTGGCCGCCGGGCCGAAATCCCAGAACACCGTGCTCGGCGGGGGCGGGTTCACCGTCAGGGTCGCCGCCGCGCTCAGGACGGAACCGAGGGAATTGGTGACGATCACGTCGTAACTGCCGCCGTTCACCGCCGTGACCCCGGTGATGAGCAGCGTCGCGGTGGTGGTGCCCGCGATGCCGCCGCCGTCGCCCAGCGTGACGCCGTCCTTGCGCCACTGGTAGGCCAGCGGCGCGGTGCCGGTGGCGGTGACGGTGAAGCTGGCGTTTTCCGCGGTGACGGCGGTCTTGGCGGCGGGCTGGCCGGTGATGAACGGCAGGCTCGGGTTGACGACCAGGCTGGCGGCGGCGCTGGTCTGCATGCCGGCGGGATTGGTCACGACCACGTCATAGCCCGCGGCATCGGCGGCCTGCACATTGGCCAGCGTGAGCGTCGTGGTCGTGGCGCCGCCGATGGGCGTGCCGCCCTTGCGCCACTGGTAGGTCAGCGTCGGCGAGCCGGTGGCGGTCACCGCAAACGTGACGCTGGACCCGGCATTGACCGTCTGGGAGGCCGGCGACGCCGTGATCAACGGCGGCAGGCCCGTGACCACGAGCGCGGCCTCGTTGCTGGTGGTGGAACCGACATTGTTGGTCACCACCACATAATAGCTGCCGGCATCCGTCCCCGACACGCTGGGGATGGTGAGGGTGGCGCCGGTCGCGCCGTCGACCTCGACGTCATCCTGGAACCACTGGTAGGTCAGCGGGCCGTCGCCCTCGGCGGTCACGGTGAAGGTGGCGCTGCCGCCCACGACCGTGGTCTGCGGATTCGGCTGGGTGGTGATGGTGGGGGACCCGACCGGGGACTGGCCGTCCACGACGGTGCGCAGGGCGCTGGCGATTGCCCCCGGCAGGTTGGTGAAGAAGGTGTAGCCGGTGTCGGCCTGGATCTGGGCCGGCGAGGTGACGAAGTTCTCCCACGGCGTGCTGCGCACGCCGGCGATGTTGGGGATCTTGATCGCGATCACCCGGATGTTCGCGGCGCCCGCGGCGATGATGCGGTCGACGGCCGAGCCGGGCCCGGGCGGCACCACGAGCGCGATCTTCCAGGTGTAGCCCGGGATGGCGACGCCGCTGGCCACGGTGGAACCGGCGAACCCGCTCGGGCCGCTGGTGATGAGGACCTCGTTGCCCGCCTGGGCCAGGGTCCGGCAATACGTCTCGAAATTCGCCCACACGCCCTGGTTGTTGTCGGGCGTCTGCGGCACCATGTTCGACATGAAGAAGGTGACGTCATTGTCCGCCCGCGTCGCGGTGCGGTCGGCGGACGGGCACATGTGGCCGCGGTCATAGCCGGAACCGCTGTAGTCGGTCGTCAGGACCTGGTAGAAGCCCGCGGGCAGCGTGGTGTCCTGGAAGAAATTCGGCGACCGGCCGGCACTGCCGCTGTCATCCGCGGTCAGGTCCCAGCTCACCCAGTTCGGCTCATGGGTGGTGTCGTTGAAATCCAGCGCATACTGGTCGCGCTGGATCAGGTAATGCAGGTGGTTGCCCGGGTCGGACGTGGCGCTGCTGGGATTGCCCAGCTGCATCTGCAGCGCGGCGCCGATGGTGGCGTGCAGGCCGCTGACGGAAAGGACCGTGAACAGGCCGGCGAGGACGAATTTGGGAAATTTCATGGAGGGAATTAAACCGAGGTGTGTCAGGTGTGGCTATCCGGCAGCGGCCGGAGATTCCGGCCGGCTCATTCCGCCAATCACCTGGACCTGACCTTGATTCCCCCGTGTCCGGATGGGCCGGGTCGTGTCGTTCCGGCTGGCTTGAGTGGTCGCCGCCCGGCCCGGCTCGATCCGCCGGGGCGGACCGCCGAGGGCGGGCGGGAGGTTCAAATCCAGTCGCGGGAACAGCTGGCCTCCGTTCGGTAAGCAACATGCAGTGCGGTTAGGTGACCCAAAGAACGACCGGAGAAAATTGGCCGCGCCGCCGTTTGGCAATCCCGATATGCGTGAACATTGCGTGACGTCGCCGGCCGGCCGGCGCCTGCCGCCCGCGGGCGGGTAAAAGCCCCGCTTGGCCCCTCGGGCAATTTCCTAATGGCCGCCACCGCGGCCCAAATCGCAGTTGCGCCGCCCCCGCCCCCGCCTACCGTCCGCGGCATGGCTTTTTCCCGCGATCTGCTCGCACCGCTCGACACCTTTGAACGCCGCCACACCGGCTCCTCCGCCCCGGACCTCGCGGAAATGCTGCGGGTCGTCGGCTACGACTCGGTCGACGCCCTCGCGGATGCCGCCGTGCCGCCCAAGATCCGCCTGAAACGCCCGCTGCGGCTGCCGGCCGCCGTCGGCGAGACCGCCGCCCTGGCCGAACTCCGCGGGATCGCGGCGAAAAACAAGGTGTTCCGCAGCTTCATCGGAATGGGCTATTACGACACCGCCGTCCCCGGCGTCATCCAGCGCAACATCCTGGAAAATCCCGGCTGGTACACCGCCTACACGCCCTACCAGGCCGAGATCGCCCAGGGCCGGCTCGAGGCCCTGCTGAATTTCCAGACCGTCGTCTGCGACCTCACCGGGCTCGAGATCGCCAACGCCTCCATGCTCGACGAGGGCACCGCCGCCGCCGAGGCCATGATGCTCTGCCACCGCGTGAAAATGGGCGAGAACGCCGGCGCGAGCAGCTTCTTCGTCTCCGCCGCCTGCCACCCCCAGACCATCGACATCGTGCGGACCCGCGCCAAGCCGCTCGGCGTCGAGGTCGTCGTCGGCGACCACCGCACGTTTGCATTCTCCGGCAATGTCTTCGGCGCGCTCGTGCAATACCCCGACACCACCGGCAGCATCCACGACTTCGCCGCGTTCTTCGCCCAAGCCCACGCGGCCGGCGCGCTGACCGTCGTCGCCACCGACCTGCTGGCGCTCACCCTGCTGCGCGCGCCGGGCGAGTTCGGCGCCGACGTCGCCGTCGGCTCCGCCCAGCGCTTCGGCGTGCCGATGGGCTTCGGCGGCCCGCACGCCGGCTTCTTCGCCACCCGCGACGCCTACAAGCGCCAGATGCCGGGCCGGCTCGTCGGCGTGTCCAAGGATGTCCACGGCCACCCCGCCCTGCGCCTCGCCCTCGGCACCCGCGAGCAGCACATCCGCCGCGACAAGGCCACGTCCAACATCTGCACCGCCCAGGTGCTCCTCGCCGTCATGGCCTCGATGTACGCCGTCTACCACGGCCCCGAGGGCCTCAGGAAAATCGCGCAGCGCACCCGGCTGCTCACCGGCCTGCTCGCCGGCGGCCTCAAGTCCACCGGCGCCACGGTCAACGTGGAACCGGTCTTCGACACGCTGACCATCAGCGGCGTCGATGCCGCCCTGATCCACGCCCGCGCCGTCAAGGCCGGGTTCAACCTGCGGCCGGTCGATGCGTCCACCGTCGGCGTCTCCTGCGACGAGACCACCACCTCCGCGGAGGTCGAAAAACTGGTCAGCATCTTCAGCGGCGTGGCGCTCCCCGCGGCCGACACCGTCGCCCTCGACTACGCCGCACCCCACCAGCGCACCTCCGCCTACCTGACCGCCGCCGTCTTCCACCGCTGCCACACGGAGCACGAGATGCTGCGCTACATCCGCCGGCTCGAGGCGAAGGACCTTTCCCTTTGCCACTCCATGATCTCGCTCGGCTCGTGCACCATGAAGCTCAACGCCACGAGCGAGATGTTCCCGGTCACCTGGCCGGAATTCGGCCGGCTGCATCCGTTCGCGCCCGCCGGCCAGACGAAGGGCTACGCGAAGCTCTTCGCCCAGCTCGAGAAATGGCTCGCCGAGATCACCGGCTTCGCCGCCGTGTCCCTCCAGCCCAACGCCGGCTCGCAGGGCGAATACGCCGGCCTGCTCGTCATCCGCGCCTACCACGAGGCGCGCGGCGAGGGCCACCGCCACATCTGCCTCATCCCCACCTCCGCCCATGGCACCAACCCCGCGAGCGCCGCGATGTGCGGCTTCAGGGTCGTGGCCGTCGCCTGCGACGCCAGCGGCAACATCGACGTCGCCGACCTGAAGGCCAAGGCCGCCGAGCACGCCGCCAACCTCGCGGCGCTCATGGTCACCTACCCGTCCACCCACGGCGTGTTCGAGCCCGCGATCCGGGACATCTGCCGGGCCGTCCACGCCCACGGCGGCCAGGTCTACATGGATGGCGCCAACATGAACGCGCAGGTCGGTCTCACCTCGCCGGGCTTCATCGGCGCCGACGTCTGCCACCTCAACCTCCACAAGACCTTCTGCATCCCGCACGGCGGCGGCGGCCCCGGCATGGGCCCGATCGGCGTCGCGAAGCATCTCGCCGCCTACCTGCCCGGCCATGTTGCGCTGCTGCGCAACGAGGTCGGAGGCTCGAGGCTTGAGGTTGGAGAAAATATCCCTCCCGCCTCCCGCCTCACACCTCACACCTCAAACGGCGCTGTTTCAGCTGCGCCGTTTGGTTCCGCCTCCATCCTCGTCATCACCTGGATGTACATCCGCATGATGGGCCCCGACGGCCTGACGCGGGCGACGAAGTTCGCCATCCTCAACGCCAACTACATCGCCCGGCGCCTGGAGAACTATTTCCCCGTCCTCTACCGGGGCGCCACCGGCCTCGTCGCCCACGAGTGCATCCTGGAGTTCCGCCCGTGGAAGAAGCACGGCCTCGAGGTCGAGGACGTCGCCAAGCGCCTCATGGATTACGGCTACCACGCGCCGACGATGTCGTTCCCCGTCCCCGGCACGCTCATGATCGAGCCGACCGAGAGCGAGGCGAAGCCCGAGCTCGACCGCTTCTGCGCCGCGCTGATTTCCATCCACGGCGAGCTGGCCGCCGTCGCCAGCGGCGAGAGCGACCGGCTCAACAACCCGCTCAAGCACGCCCCGCACACCGCCGGCGCCGTCTGCGCCACGGACTGGCCGCACCCGTACTCGCGCGAGACGGCCGCCTTCCCCGACGCCGCCACGCGCGCCTCCAAGTTCTGGCCCGCCACCGGCCGCGTGGACAACGTCTACGGCGACCGCAACCTCGTGTGCTCCTGTGTCGGTATGGAGGCCTACGCGGACGCGCCGAAGGTCTAATGGAGGGCCCCGCTCCTGCTGGGCCGCGGCTCAGCGGGAACTGAGCCCTCAACCCAGGCAAGCCCTGCCACCTGGCGGGGCTTTTCTATTCCCGCCCGCGCCAAGCGCCATCGCTGCGTGCCGCGTGCAGGATCGCAAAGATCACAATCCTCTCAGCTTCGACCCGGTAGATGATCCGATAAGGGAATCGTCTCGAATAAACCCAGCGTACACCAGCGCTTCGATGTCGCAACCGAGGCACCAAGGGCACCAACGCGAGGGAGGAAATCGCCACGCTGATTTCCCGCACGAAATCCCGTCCGAATCCGGCACTTCGCTCTTCATACCAAGCCGCAGCATCGTCGAGGTCGGCAATCGCCGCTGGCCGCAGCTCAATCCGCCATTTCACAATCCGTATCGAGCCTTGAGCTTTGCTTCCATCACTTCCCAGGAAATCGTCGCCGCGGGATTGCGCTCATGCTCCGCCATGCGCTCCTCGATCAGCGCCTTCTCTTCCGGGGTGAGTTCATCGGCGTCCATCCAATCCTCCCCTGCGAGTTCAGCGAGCCTGATCCGGAGCAAATCCCGTTGCTCCACCGTCAGCGACGGCAGCTCAGCGAGGAGTTCCTGGAAGCTCATGCCCGCAATTTACAGCCAGCGTCCTACACCGCAAGCCCCGGGTTTGGCCCGCCACGGCCGCGTGAACAACGTCTACGGCGACCCGAACCTCATATACTCTTGAAGCGAGTCCGCAGTCTTCAGGCTTGAGCGGACGCTTGCATTACAAACTACAAAGCCAGACCACATTCGACCCCACGAACGCTCTAGG
>CAYRDN010000083.1:0-11524 GCA_964423065.1 uncultured Oleiharenicola sp.
CCCGAGGCCGAGGTGTTCCTCGGCAAGATCGGCGTCGCCAAATACCAGACCCCGGGCACCCCGGCCAACGCCGACGAGGTCGGCGAAGTCGGCAAGACCCACCAGGCCGTGCTCATGCAGAACCACGGCGTCATCGTCTGGGGCAAGGACGTCGAGGACGCCTACTGGAAGATGGAGAACATCGATTCCTACTGCCGCACCGTCTGGATCGCCGCCGGCCTCGGCGGCGGGCTGCACCGCTTCACCGGCGGCCAGGCCAAGGAGCTCATCGACCTCCGCCAGAAGCTCGGTATGCCCGACCCGCGCGCCGGCCTCAAGGAGTGCGAGCTCTGCGACAGCGCCGACTTCCGCCCCGGTGCGGTCAACCAGTCGCCCTCCCGCGAAGGTGGCCCCGCCGCCGAGCCCGCCGACCCCGCGATCGAGGGCGCCGTCCGGCAGATCACCGACCAGATCGTGAAACAGCTCGGCGGTTCGGCGAAGTAGCGAGCAGCGAGTAGCGGGTAGCGAGCATCCCAAACCTATTTCCGCTGCACGGCTCGCTTTCTTCTGCTCTCCACCCGCTACTCGCTACCCACTCCTTCAAAAAACACCCATGAAAGTCTCCATCATCGGCGGCGGCGGCCGCGTCGGATCCAACGCGGCGTTCGCCCTCCAGTGCGCCGGCATTGTCTCCGAGATCCAGATTCTCGACGCCAACACCGAACTGGCCGAGGGCGAGGCCCTCGACCTCCTGCACGGCTCCTCCGCCAGCGCCGACCAGCGCATCTACGCGGGCGACTACGGCCGGGCCAAGGACAGCGACCTCTTCGTCATCACCGCCGGCCTGCGCCGCAAGCCGGACGAGTCGCGGCTCGACCTGATCAACCGCAACGTCGCGCTCTTCGCCGGCATCCTCGACAGCATCAAGGCCGCCGGCTTCCGCCAGGACGCGCTGGTCTTCGTCGTGTCCAACCCGGTCGACATCCTCACCCAGCTCGCCGCGGCCAAGCTGAACCTGCCCTGGTCGCAGGTCCTCGGCCTCGGCACCATGCTCGACACCGCGCGCTTCCGCTCGCTCATCGCCCAGGAACTCAAGCTCGCCCCGACCCAGGTGAAGGCCCTGATCCTCGGCGAGCACGGCGACTCCATGTTCCCCGTCTGGTCGTCCGCCACCTCCGCCGGGCTGCCGCTGGTCAAGTATCCCGGCTGCACCCCGGCCTTCCAGTCACAGATCTTCGAGCGCACCAAGGGCAGCGGCGCCGAGGTCATCCGCCGCAAGGGCGGCGCCGGCTGGGCCGTCGGCCTGACCATCGCTGAGGTCGTCCACGCCATCGCCCACGACCGGCGCCAGGTGCTGCCCGTGTCCACGGTCCAGCAGGGCGCCTACGGTTTGAAGGGCGTGGCCCTCAGCGTCCCGACCGTCGTCGGCCGCGCCGGCGCCCTGGCCCATGTGCAGGTTGAACTCTGGCCGAAGGAGCAGCAGGCGCTGCAGGCCTCCGCGCGCGCGTTGTCGGAGACGTTCGCCAAGGTGAAGGGCGCCTGAGTGCAGGCCCGGCCGCCGGTCGACCGTGGGACACGCGATAAACACTATCGCCAAATCGCCGCCGTGCGCCGATACTGCAACCTCGCGGCGTCGTCCGCCCGGACGCATGCCCCGTATGCCCGCCAGTCCACCGTGCCATGAAATCCTACCATTTCGTCAACCATCTCTGGGATGACGCCAAAGCCGCGGCGCTCGACCCCGTCGGGCGCCTGGTCTACCGCTCCAACCTCCTCGGCCGCGACCAGCGCGTCACCAACACCGGCGGCGGCAACACGTCGTCCAAGCTCACCGAGCAGGATCCGCTCACCGGTGCGCCCGTCGAGGTGCTCTGGGTCAAGGGCTCCGGCGGCGACCTGCGCACCAGCACGCGCGAGAATTTCTCCTCCCTCTACCAGGCGAAGCTGCTCGATCTCCAGAAGCTCTACGCGGCCCGCGCCGACAAGGGCCTGAAGGCGCCGGCCGAGGACGACATGGTGGGCATGTACAGCCACACCACCTTCAACCTCAACCCGCGGCCGTCCTCGATCGACACGCCGCTGCACTCGTTCCTCCCGGGCCGGCACGTCGACCACATGCACCCGAACGCGATCATCGCCATCGCGGCCTCGGCCCATTGCGAAAAGCTCACGAAGGAGATCTTCGGCGGCGAGATGGCCTATGTGCCGTGGATGCGCCCGGGCTTCGAGCTCGGCCTCGCCATGCAGGCGGTCGTGCGCAAGCAACCGAAGGTGAGGTCCATCATGATGGGCCAGCACGGCTTCATCTCCTGGGACCACGATGAAAAGGCCTGCTACACCCACACCCTCGACTGCATCGAGCGCGCGTCCGCCTTCATCGAGGCGAAATACGCCGCGAACGGCGGCGACGCCGCGGCCTTCGGCGGCCCGAAATACCTGTCCCTCCCGCCCGAGAAGCGCCGCGACAACTTCGCCGCCATCCTCCCGGCGCTGCGCGGCCTCGTCTCGTCCGAGAAGCGCTTCATCGGCACCGTCCAGGACGACGACAAGATCCTGCGCTTCGTCAACTCCAAGGACGCCGCCCGGCTCGCCGGCCTCGGCACGTCCTGCCCCGACCACTTCCTGCGCACGAAGATCAAGCCGCTCTACGTCAACTGGAACCCGCAGGGCGAGGACCTCGCCACCCTGCGCGAGAAACTCGCCGCCGGCATCGAGCGCTACCGGAAGGACTACGCCGCCTATTACGCGAAGTGCAGGCACCGCAACTCGCCCGCGATGCGCGACCCGAACCCCACCGTCGTGCTCATCCCGGGCCTGGGCATGATCGCGTGGGGCAAGGACAAGTCCGAGTCGCGCGTCACGGCCGAGTTCTACAACTGCGCGGTCGAGGTCATGCGCGGCGCCGAGGCGATCGACCGCTACATCGCCCTGCCGCAGCAGGAGGCCTTCGACATCGAGTACTGGCTGCTCGAGGAGGCGAAGCTCAAGCGCATGCCGCCCGAGAAGGAACTCGCCCGCCAGATCGTCATCGTGATCGGCGCCGGCTCCGGCATCGGCAAGGAAACCGCCCACCGCCTCGCGCGGGAGGGCGCGCACCTCGTGTGCGTCGACCTCAACGAGGCCGCGGCGCAGGAGACGGCGAATGGGATCGCCGCCAAGTACGGCCCGGGCATCGGTGTCGCCGGCACCGGGCTGTCCAACTGCGGCCCGGCCATCGGCCTAGCGGCCAACATCACCGACCGTGCCAGCATCCGCCGCATGCTCGACGACGTCGCCCTCGCCTACGGCGGCTTCGACTCCATCTGCGTCACGGCGGGCGTCTTCGTCCCGAGCAACACCACCGGCCACATCCCCGACGACAAGTGGGCGCTCACCTTCGCCATCAACGTCACCGGTGCCTACCTCGTCGGCGACGAGGCGGCCAAGACCTGGAAGCGCCAGGGCCTGCGCGGCAACCTCGTGCTCACCACCTCGGCCAACGCCGTCGTGGCGAAGAAGGGCTCCGTCGCCTACGACACCTCCAAGGCTGCGGCCAACCACCTCGTGCGCGAGCTCGCCCTCGAGCTGGCACCACTCGTCCGGGTTAACGGCGTCGCCCCGGCCACGGTCGTGAAGGGGAGTGCCATGTTTCCCCGGGACCGGGTCATCGGTTCGCTCGCCAAGTACGGCATTCCGTATTCGGACAAGGAGGAAACCGATACGCTCGTGAACAAACTCGCCCAGTTCTACGCCGACCGCACGCTGACCAAGTCGCCCATCACCCCCGCCGACCAGGCCGAGGCCTACTTCCTCCTCGTCAGCAACCGGCTGAGCAAGACCACCGGCCAGGTCATCACCGTCGACGGCGGCCTCTACGAGGCCTTCCTGCGGTGAACGCCAATCATCTCAACACAGAGGCCGCAGAGATCACGGAGCGGTTCATGTTTACGGATCAAATTTAAACTTCTCTGTGCTCTCTGCGTCCTCGGTGATAAATATAGAAAATGGCCTCTTCCAAAACCATCCACTGCGCCGCGGTTGACCTCGGCGCCACCAGCGGCCGCGTGATCGTCGGCACCTGGACGGGAAAGAAGCTGACCCTGACTGAGGTCCACCGCTTCCCCAACCAGTTCCGCTCGATCGGCGGGCACGACTACTGGGACCTGGCGGGCCTCTGGACCGAGATCGCCACCGGCCTGCGCGCGGCGAAAAAACGCTTTCCCAAGCTCGCCTCCGTCGGCGTCGACACCTGGGGCGTCGACTATGTCCTCGTCAACGACGCCGGCCGCATGGTCTTCCCGACGCACGCCTACCGCGACGCCCGCACCCAGCCGGGCCTGGAGCGCCTCGCCCACACCCGCGCGGCGCTCGAGCGTATCTACGCGGCCACCGGCATCCCGAATGTCTTCTACAATTCCAGCCTCCAGTTGGCGGAGACGGTCGCGAACTGCCCGGCCGTCGCGGATGTCGCCACGCGCTGCCTGTTCCTGCCTGATTATTTCAATTTCCTGCTCTCGGGCCGGATGGAGAACGAGATCTCCTTCGCCAGCACAACCCAGCTGCTCGACGTCCACGGCACCGACTGGTCGCGCGCCGCGCTCGACCACTTCCACCTTCCGTCCATCTGGTTCACGACCCCCATCAAGGCGGACACCGTGCTCGGGCCCGTCCGGGATTTCCCCGAGCTGAAAGGCGTCAAGGTCGTCGCCGTGCCCGGCCACGACACCGCCTGCGCCTACGACGCCATGCCGGCCGACCCGGCGGGTGGCGACCTCTACCTCAGCTCGGGCACATGGTCCCTCGTGGGTTTTGAGAGCGACCGGCCCGTCCTCGGCCCCCAGGCGCTCGCGGCGCGCATCTCCAACGAGCGCATCGGCGACGGCCGCTACCGCCCGCTGACCAACGTCATCGGCCTCTGGCTGCTCGAGCAGACGCTCAAGGACTTCACCGCCCGCCCGAAGAACGACCGTGAGTGGGAGAAACTCATCAGCGCCGCGGCGCGGCTCCCCGCGCCGGCCGCGCTCCTGAACATGGCCTTCGCCGAGTTCGCCAACCCGCCCTCCATGCGCGCCGCGATCGACGCGCAGCTGAAAAAGCGTCGGCTGCCGCGGCCGGCGACGCTCGCCGGTTACGTCCGCCTGATCTGCGACTCGCTCGGCCGCGGGCATGCCGACGCCCTGCGCGCCTTCGAGCTCCTGGCCGGCCGCAAGTTTAGCCGGATTCTCGTCGTCGGCGGCGGTTCCAAGAACCGCCTGCTCTGCCAGGCCACGGCCGACGCCAGCGGGCTGCCGGTCCACGCCTTCACCCTCGAGGGCACGGCCGTGGGCAATATCGCCAGCCAGCTCATCGGCCTCCGCGCCGTCCCCAGCCTCGCCGCCTTCCGCGCCGTCATCGCCCGGCAGCTTAAACCCACAATCTACCAACCCCGATCCTGATTTCTATCCCGGAGGCCGCAGAGATCCCGGAGCTCCAGGCCAGTGCATTCCACGTGAACTCTGCGCACTCTGTGTTAAACCCTTTTTCTTCATTCATCCTTCCGCCTTCTAACTTTCTTCCCATGTCTTCCTCTTCGCGTTCATCAATCACCGCCGCCTACCGACTCGCCCGCGCCGCCTATGCCGAAAGCGGCGTCGACACCGATGCCGCCATCAAGCGCGCCCTGGCCGTGCCGGTCTCGCTGCACTGCTGGCAGGCCGACGACGTGCGCGGCCTCGAGACGCCCAAGGACGGCCTCGCCGGCAGCGGCATCATGGCGACCGGCGGTTATCCCGGCCGCGCCCGCAACGGCGACGAGATGCGCCGCGACCTCGACCTCGTGCTCAAGCTCGTGCCCGGCCGGCAGCGGCTCAACTTGCATGCCTTCTACGCCGAGACGGGAAAAAAGCCCGTCGACCGCGACGCCATCACCCCCGCGCACTTCGCCCGCTGGCTCGACTGGGCGAAGGCCCACCGCATCGGCCTCGATTTCAACCCGACCTATTTCGCACACGAGATGGCCAACTCGGGCTTCACGCTTTCCAGCGCGGACCGCAAGGTGCGCCAATTCTGGATCGCCCACGGCCGCGCCTGCCGCCGCATTGCGCAGTATTTCGCCAAACAACTCGGCACACCCTGCGTCCTCAACCACTGGATCCCCGACGGCACCAAGGACCAGCCGGCCGACCGCTGGAGCCCGCGCGCCCGGCTCGTCGGGTCGCTCGACGCCATCCTGGACGATCCCAGGATCAACCGCCGCGACTGCGTCGATGCCGTCGAGGGCAAGCTCTTCGGGCTCGGCAGCGAGGACTACGTCGTCGGCTCGCACGAGTTTTATTCCTCCTATGCCCTGAGCCGGGCGGTCGTGCCCTGCCTCGACCTCGGGCACTACCACCCGACGGAGTCCGTGGCTGACAAGGTCTCCGCGCTGATGCAGTTCCATCCGCGCGTGCTGCTGCACACCAGCCGGCCGGTCCGCTGGGACAGCGACCATGTCGTGATCCTCGACGACGCCGTCCGCGCGCTTTTCACCGAGATCGCGCGGGGCGGGGCGTTCAGCCGGGTGTTTGTCGCCCTCGATTTCTTCGACGCCAGCATCAATCGCATCGCGGCCTACGTCGTCGGCGCCCGCGCCACCCGCCAGGCGATCCTGCTCGGCCTGCTGGACCCCTCGAAAATGCTGAAGGCCGCCGACGCCGGCGGCCACGGCCACGAGCGGCTCGCGCTCATGGAGCAGGCCAAGGCCATGCCGTGGGGCGCGGTCTGGGACATGCTCTGCCTCCGCGCCGGCACCCCGCCCGCCGCCGCCTGGCTCGAGGATGTCTCCCGCTACGAGGAGAAGTTTTTGTCCAGGCGGAGTTGAACCGTAAGTATTGCCCACGTACGATGCAGAACCAACACCCCCCGTCGCTTCGCGCCACCCCTCTCCAGAGGGGATTTTTCGGCGGCACTCGTCTTGGATCCCCTCTGGAGAGGGGTGCCCGCAGGGCGGGGTGTGTGATCGACGCACCCACGGGTGCCGGCCACCTGCGCAAACGCTCATGAACGAAGCCCACCGCGTCCTGCCCGGACCCGACCGCCGGGTCCAACTGATGGCCACCTGCCTCTGCGACGCCTTCTACGACGACGTCGCCCGCGCCACCGTCGAGATCCTCGAATACCTCGGCTGCCAGGTCGAGTTCCCCGAGGGCCAGACCTGCTGCGGCCAGCCCGCCTTCAACGGCGGCGACTGGCCGGCCTCGCGCAAGGTCGTCCGCCACACCGTGCAGACCTTCGCCGGCGACGCCCCCGTGATCGTGCCCAGCGGCTCCTGCGCGGCCATGATGTTTCACGGCTCGCCGCTGGAGTTTGAGAAAGAAAACGACCTGCCGGCGGTCGAGGCCCTCGGCCGCCGGACCTGGGAGCTGGCGGACTTCATCGTCAACGCGCTCAAGGTGACCGCGTGGCCGGGCCGCTACGACGCAAAGGCCGCCTTCCACCGCGCCTGCCACACGCGCGGCACCAACAGCAGCGAAGCGATGCTCACGCTGCTCCGGTCGGTCGCCGGCCTCAGCGTCCTGACCGTGGGCGAGGGGGAACAATGCTGCGGCTTTGGTGGCACGTTCTCGGTCTCGTTTCCCAACATCTCCAGCGGCATGGGCACGCTGAAGCTGGAGCACATCCGCGCCACCCAACCCGACCTCCTCGTCTCCGGCGACATGAGCTGCCTGATGCACCTCTGCGGCCTGGCCGAGAAGGCCGGCCAGCCGATCCCGGCGAAACACGCCGCCCAGGTCCTCCGCGACGCGTTGAAGAACGGGGGACTGATTTAATGGCCACCAAAAGGCACAAAATGAATCTGGACAGCCGGACGAGTCTCCCGCGCACCTATAGGCGCGACGCCGGCTTTGTTTGCTGGCATGATCCTTTCGTGTTTTTCGTGGCAAAAATCTGACCATGGCCACCCAGCAGATCGACCAGTTTGCCCGCCGCCTCGCGTCCGACACGCGGGCCGCGGTCTATGACGGCTCGAAGAAGGGCCACGAGAAGCGCACGCAGGTGCTCTTCGACCATTTCCCCGACGCCAACCGGCTCCGCCACCTCGCGGGCGAGATCAAGCAGCACGTCGTCGAGAACCTCGACACCTACCTGCCGCAGGTCGAGGCGAAGCTGCTGGCCAACGGCGTCAGGGTCCACTGGGCCGCGACCGCCGAGGCCGCCAACGAGGCCGTCCTGGGCATCATGCGCGCCCGGAACGCGACGAAGATCGTCAAGGCGAAGACCATGGTCTCGGAGGAGACCGAGCTCGCCCATTTTCTGGAAAAGAACGGCGTCGAGTGCCTCGAGACCGACCTGGGCGAGTTCATCGTCCAGATCGACCACGACCACCCCTCGCACATCGTCAAGCCGATCATCCACAAGAACCGCCGCGAGATCGCCGCGTCCTTCGAGAAGAACGGCCTCGGCGCCTACAACGACGACCCGCAGACCATCACCCGCCGCGCCCGCCAGTTCCTGCGCGGCAAATACCTCCAGGCCGATGTCGGCCTGACCGGGGCGAACTTCATCAGCGCCGAGAGCGGCCGGCTGGTCCTCGTGACCAACGAGGGCAACTCGCGCTTCTGCCTGGCCGCCACCAAGTGCCACATCGCCATGGTCGGCATCGAGAAGCTCCTACCGCACGACCGCGACCTCGGGCTCTTCCTGAACCTGCTCGCGCGCAGCGCCACCGCCCAGCAGCTGACCGTCTACACCGAATTCATCACCGGCCCGAAGTCCGCCGCGCAGCCCGACGGCCCGGAGGAGATGCACGTCATCTTCGTCGACAACGGCCGGACCGACGTGCTCGCCTCGGACTGCCGCGACATCCTCCGCTGCATCCGCTGCGGCGCGTGCCTCAACGTCTGCCCCGTCTACCGGCAGGCCAGCGGCCACGCCTACCGCAGCGTCTATCCCGGCCCGGTCGGCGCGGTGCTGTCGCCGCTGCTGGCGGGCAAGAAATTTCCCGAGCTGGCCGACCTGCCCAAGGCGTCGTCGCTTTGCGGCGCCTGCAACGAGGTGTGTCCGGTCGACATCCCGATCCCCGACCTGCTGCTCCGGCTGCGCGAGAAGGGCAAGCGCGAGGGCGCGCCGCTCGCCGCCGCCGGCACGCCGCCGATGGGCGCCTGGGCGCTGCTGGCCTCGCAACCGGCCGCCTGGAAGGCCGCGTTGTTCGGCGGCAAGATCATCAATTACCTCCCGACCAAATGGCTCCCGATCCCGCCCTTGCGCGCCTGGGAGGCGAAGCGCACGCTCCCCGAGTGGCGCGGCGGGAATTTCCGAAAATGGCTGAAGGGTAGGGCGAAGCCTCCGGCCGAGGCGATGCCCGGCGCGGCGGGGACGACTCGCCCTCCCCACAACGCACCATGAGCACCGACCGCGAACAAATCCTCTCCCGCGTGCGCAGCGCCCTGGCGCCGCTCCCGCAGCGCGCGGCCCTGCCGGACTGGACGGCCGGTCTCGTCATCATGCGGCAGGCGCGCGGCGCCGTCGACGCCTGGACGCTCTTCGCCGAGCGGCTGCGCGGGGTCAACGGCACGCCGCTGACCGCCGTCGCCGAGCTCGTCGCCCTGCTGGAGAAAAACGGCTGGCGCCACGGCTACTGCGACCCGGTCCTCTGGCCGCGTCTGGCGCCGGCGTTTCCCGCCACGATCGAGGTCGAGACGGTCTTCGACCGCACCCGGGTGGATGACTATCAGTTTGGCATCACGCGCGCCTCGGCCGCCATCGCCGAGACCGGCACCATCGCCCTGACCGACGCCGACACCTCCTCCCGCCTCGCCGCGCTCACTCCCTGGGTGCACGTGGCGGTGCTGACGCGCGGCCAGATCTTCACTGACCTGCAGCAGGCCATCGCGGCGCTGCCGCCGGACCCGAACATCATTTGGTGCACCGGCCCCTCCAAGACCGCCGACGTCGAGGGCATCCTCATCGAGGGCGTCCACGGCCCGGGTATTCAGGTTGCGCTGCTCATGAATTGAGCGGCCAAGGCTGGTGCGGGATTGCCTTTTTGCCAGTTGCCACGCATGGCGCGAGGCGCCAATGCCACATCCCGGGCCACGGCCTTGGCGAAGGCCGAAGGGCGCGCTCATCGGACGCCCGGATTGGGGCCGGGGGCACCGCACTTGTCAGATTATCAGCCCGACCGGTTGCCCGCACCCGGTTGCATGCATCGGTCCAAACCTCCGTCATGATCAGGTCCCGCAAATCATACCGGGAATCCGGTAATGCACGGGATTGCGACCCAACCGGGTCGGAGGCACCTTCGGCGTCATTGCACGCGACCCTTCAATTTGGCGGCACGTGTTTCCAAGAATGCATTTTTGGGATGCAGGCATCCCCCAATAAGTCCAAACCCAATCCAAAACATGAGAACAATCCCACAGGGAAAATATATTGTGCTGAATGATGACGAACTTGCGGCGATCAACGGCGGCGATTTAGCCGCGAATGTGGTCGGCGGCGCCGTTGGTGGAGCGATCGGCGGTGCACTCGGTGGTCCTGAAGGCGTCGGTCTGGGTGCGCTCGGCGGGGCAATCGGCGGCGCAATCGTGAGTTTCATTGAATGGTATGATCAGCAGGGATTCACGCCCAATTATGACATTGGCCCGGGCATGGGCACGGGATCACAATGGTACTGAATCGGCTCCGCGCTGATGGCTGCAAGAAATTCATCTGCGATCGGACTCTGCGCAGCTGAGCCGCATCTTGTTGAAATGCGCCGGCTTGGAGACTGTGCTGCCAACCTGCCCGACTGGCACAGCATGCAACGCAGCGGATGTTTCCGCTGGTTCTGGCGTGCCCGCGTGGCGTCTGAATGGTGAATATTATCTGCAATCACCGGCCATGGCGGAGGGCTGGCCGCATTCTGCGGTCAGGTTTGGGTCAACCGGCACGCAAATCACCGCCCTAACGGATTTCAAGCAATCATGTCATTCTCCAAGGAAGTCTCCCTCATGGCGTGCGCGTGTCTCGGTGCCATCCTCGGCGGAATCATTTTCCGTTTCTACGGCTTGATGCTTGGTGCGGGCATCGGAGCTGTGCTCGGGTCATGGTTTGGTCGGGAAAAATTTCAGCGGGGAAAGTAGCTGACTGGATCATCCGATGCACCGCGCGGCCATACGCTCTGCCCGGGCCGAAGTCGGGAGCCGCTGGAAGCCCAAAGGGATCATTCTGGGCCTGGTCCGGTTCTAAAGTCGTGATTTCCAGTCGGAGCATACAGGCAAACGCGTTCGACCCAACACCCCGACAGAGTTATCTTGCGGCCCGGACAAGCCAAAATAAAACAGGCCAAGCCATGGAAGTTAAAGAATCCCCATTGGTGGCCCGGCTGGCGAGGTTGCTTGGTCCGACAAGGCAGCCACTCACCATTTATGTGCTCAAGGTGACCGCCATCACACTAATCCCCAGCCTGATGATATCGGCGCTGCTCGGCCTGGCCCTTGGCGGGAGGGGCTTGCCGTCATTCCAGGCCACCGGCCGGCTTGAGTGGGTGCTCAGATTGGCCTTGATCGTGCCACTCATTGAAACGGCCTTGATGTGGCCTATTCTGCTGGTCATCGCCCGTTTTAAT
>CAYRDN010000084.1:0-10993 GCA_964423065.1 uncultured Oleiharenicola sp.
CTAGGTCCAGCCCTACGGCGGACTGTAGAATCTCTGCAGTATTATCTAATTCACCCGGCCCTAATCCGCGCGGGCCGGCAGCGCCCACAGCAGAAACTCCGGCAGCGCCCGCGCCCAGGTCGCCGCGTCGTGCTTCCCGCCCTCCATCTGATGGTAGGCCAGCTCCGGACCGCACCGGAATCCCCGGGCCTCCAGTTCGCCGATCAGCTCAAGCGTGTCCTGGATCGCATCGATGACCCCGTTGCCGTCGCGGTCCGCGGTCTCGTCGCGAGTGCCCGCCTCGAACCACAGGCGCAGGGCCGGCTTGGCCTGCGTTTCCCGCACCAGGCGGTGGGCGATCCGGCTCGCCTGCTGCGCGGTGGCACCGGCATCGTCCGCCCGCCACCAGAGCGAGCCGGAAAAAATCCCGGCCACGCCGAACACCTGCGGCCGCCGCCACGCGGCGTCGAACGCCCCGAGCCCGCCCAGCGAGGCGCCGAAGATGCCGGTGTGCGCCGGATCACACGCCAGGTGATAACTTTCGCGGAGCGTGGGCAGCACCAGCCCCGCCAGCAGATCCTGGAACGCCCTGGCCCGCCGGCCTCGTCCCGCGAAATCCAGCGCGCCCGCCGTGCCGTACTCCTCGCTGCGGTCCGCCGCCGCCGGCACCGCCGCCACCACGACGGGATCAATCCGGCCGGTGCCGACCAGGTCGTCCAGGGTTTCCGCCAGCCGCCATTGCGGCATTGTCTGCCCGTCCAGCGCGAGCAGCACGGGATATGGCCGAAGGCGGCTGGGATCATAATGGGGCGGCAGGTAGACGCTGACCCGGCGCCGCGCCGCGCCGCGCACCTCCAAAGGGGCGGTCAGCTCGACGCTGGTCCTGCCCGCGGGTCGCGGTGACCACCATTTGCGCGCTGGCTTCATCAGCACATCTCCGGCCGGGAGGCAGCGGGGGCAGCGGGAAAACCAGGTGGCATGACGGTGATTTGAGTCGCTGCGCCGGCCCTTGTCCACCCCCGGCTCCAGCCTTGCCCTCGGCCCGAATACACCCCGGAATCCGCCGGAATGAATCCCCCCTCCCCTCCCGTGGCCGAGATGCCGGTGCCGGTCACCCTGGACATGGGCGGACTCGGCGGCCACCCGCGCGGGCTCACCACCCTTTTCTTCACCGAGATGTGGGAGCGCTTCAGCTTCTATGGCATGCGGGCCCTGCTGATCTTGTTCATGACCAGGACCGCGGCCGAGGGTGGCCTCGGTTTTGCCGACAAGCAGGCCGCCGCCATCTACGGCACCTACACGATGAGCGGCTACCTGCTCAGCATCCTGGGCGGCTTCATCGCGGACAACTTCATCGGGGCGCGCCGCGCCGTGCTGTGCGGCGGCATCATCATCGCCTGCGGCCATTTCGCGATGGCCCTGGACTCGCTGCCGACCTTTTTTGCCGGCCTCGCCCTCGTGGCCATCGGCACCGGTCTGCTCAAGCCCAACGTCAGCTCGATGGTCGGCGGCCTCTATCGGCCGGAAGACCAGCGGCGCGACGCCGGCTTCTCGATCTTTTACATGGGCATCAATCTCGGGGGCTTCATCGCGCCGCTGGTCACAGGTTACCTCGCCCAGAGCGAGGGTTGGAAAGCCCGGCTCGCCGGCTGGGGCCTGGATCCCCGGCACAGCTGGCACTGGGGCTTTGCAGCCGCCGGCGTGGGCATGACGCTCGGGCTCGTCATGTACGTCCTGCAACGGCAACGGCTGGCCCACGTGGGCCATGTCCCCGCGCTCGCGGCCGGCGATGCGCGCCCCTGGGGCCGGCTGGCCCTGGTGGCCCTCGGCTCACTCGTCCTGATCGCGATCATGAAACTCAGCGACGACCATCCCGTGCTGGTCTATCTGCTCTTCGCGGCGCAGATCGCCGTCATCCTGTTCTTTGCCTTCAGGTCCGACCCCGACAGCAAGCGGCTGGCCGCGATCCTGGTGTTTTTCTTCGCCGCCGAGATCTTCTGGGCGATCTTCGAGCAGACCGGCTCGAGCATTTCGCTCTTCGCCGACCGCCTCACCCGGAACGAGGTCTTCGGCCTGGCGTTTCCCTCCTCGTGGTGGCAGTCGGTCAATTCGGTCTGGGTCATCCTCCTCGCCCCGGTGTTCGCCTTTCTCTGGATCCGGCTCGGTTCCCGGCAGCCGTCGAGCCCGATGAAATTCGTCCTCGGCCTCCTGTTTGTCTCGCTCTCCTTTGTCCTCATGGTGCCCGCCGCCCGGCTCACGGCCGGGGGGCGGGTCGGACCCTTCTGGCTTGTGGGGCTCTTTTTCCTGCAGACCGTCGGGGAAATGCTGCTCAGCCCGGTGGGGCTCAGCACGATGACCAAGCTGGCTCCCCGGCGCCTGGTCGGGATGGTCATGGGCATCTGGTTTCTCGCGTCCGCGCTGGGCAACAAGCTCGCCGGCGTCCTGGCCGGGGAGTTCAAGAGCGAGAATGCCGCCGAACTCGCCACCTTGTTCTGGCACCAGGCCCTGGCGGTCGGCGCCTGCACCTTGATCCTCTTCGCCCTGGTGCCCTGGGTCAGAAAGCTGATGGGCGGGGTGCATTGATCCCAGATTCAACCGCTGGACAGATTCAATCGACCGCAGATTTCACGGATTACCTCGGATACTGATGCCATTCCGGTAGAAAAGACGGCCCACATCTCATGTCCAGTGGGGCGAATCATCGCGCTTTTGTATCTGACGGAATATCCGTGAACATCCGTGCAATCCGTGGTTACAACGGCGTTTTTTGGTTGATACCGGCCTTCGCGAAAAAGGCAGGTGCGGGATTACCGCACCTGCCTTTATTGCACAGCAACTAACACCTTGGGAAAGGGTCGGGGTTCGCGTGCACCCAACGGGCCAGTCATGTGCACGCGAACCCCTTCTAGTCACCTCTCGCACCCTACGGGTACGAAACTGCGCGGCCATACAACCAACAGACCGCACAAGAGTGGACTAACCAAAGCGCCTAAATTCAGGTGGTCGGTTATACGCTTTAGGATTAGCCTGATGGCACGCTATTTCCATCGGTCCCGTGAATCGGCCCGGGCGACGGGGGTTCAAATGTCGCTTTGCGGCGGCTTCTGGGCCAGCACCACCCCGCCGACCCTCCAGCCCTTCTCCTCCTGCACCAACCAATAGGTGTAGACCGTGTTCCGGTTCAACCGGTCCGTCACCGTCACGGTCACCTGCGCCGCGCCCTGGCCGTCGTCGCGCACGATGCCGAGGTCGGACTTCACCTGCCGCAACAGCGGGGCATAGCCGCGCTTCATGAGCAGGCCGAAGACCCTGACATCGAACTGCCGCCGGATGCCTTGGGCGGCGAAACTGTAGGCTTTCGCAAAGTCGCCCGCCTGCAGCGCCGAGAGCTGGCTCAGCACCACGATCCGCACGTCATCGCGCACTTTCCGCGGGCTGATCCGCAGCTCGGCTTCCTGGGCGCCGGCGACCGTCAGCAGGCCGGCGAGGAACACCGCCGCGATTCCTGCAATTCTGAACGCCGCGATCGGTCCAGGCGGGCACCCGCGCCCGCGGGCACGGCCGCCCGCCGCGCGGCGCGCAACAAGACAGGGTTGGCCGGTATCCGGATTCATCCGTGGCATCCGCGGCTACAGACCCGCGATTTTTGCTTTCGTGCCCATGGGGCTTTTTCGCGGCGGGTCATTTTCAGGTGCGACTGTTCCGGGGTGCGGCCTACGCCTCCAGCCCGAAGACCGCCTTCGCGTAGTTCTCGGCCGAGAACGGCTGCAGGTCGTCCGGCTGCTCGCCGAGCCCGATGAAGTAGATCGGAATCTTGAGCTGCCGGTAGATGCCGACCAGCGCCCCGCCGCGGCTCGTGCCGTCCAGCTTCGTGACGATCAGGCCGGTCAGGCCGAAACTTTTATGGAAGACCTTCGCCTGCTCGATGGAGTTGGCCCCGAGGCTGCCGTCCACCACCAGCCAGCGGTGCTGCGGCGCCGCCGGGTCGTGCTTCTGGAGCACGCGGCGGATCTTCGCCAGCTCCTCCATCAGGTTGCCCTTGGTGTGGAGCCGGCCGGCCGTGTCGACGACCAGCCAGTCGTGCCCGCGCGCCTTCGCCGCCTGCCACGCGTCGAAGGCGACCGCGGCCGAGTCGGCCCCGGTGTGGCTGGCGACAATCTCGATCTGCAGCCGGTCGGCCCAGCTCTGCAACTGCTCCACCGCCGCGGCCCGGAACGTGTCGCACGCCGCCACGATCACCGTCTGGCCGTCGCCCTTGAGCCTGTGCGCCAGCTTGGCCGCCGTCGTCGTCTTGCCCGAGCCGTTGACGCCGATCAGGCAGATGACCTGGGGATTTTTGGCAGGCGGAATGCCCCCACCCCGCGGGAGGTCGGGTGAGGCCAACCGACCCACCGGAGATTCCAGCGTTCCCTCCGCCCCCGCCAGCACGCGTCGCAGCACGGCGGCGCCGATCGCCGCCGCCTGCCGGCCCTTCAGCTCCGCGTCCTGCCGGTAGGCGGCCTTGATCTCCGCGAGGATTTCGGTCGTGGTCTCGACCCCGAAATCAGCCGTGTACAGCGCCTCCTCCAGCTCGCCGAGCGAGGCCGCGTCGATCCGCCGCCCGCCGAAGAGCCCGTGGGTCTTCGCCGCGATGGCCGAGACCGTCTTCGTCAGCCCGGCCTTGAATTTCTTGAAGAGGGAAAACATGAATGTGGAACTCAGGAAATCAGGATGCAGACAGCCCCGGCCCGATGCGCTTGATGGTGAGAGGCATCGAGGCGAAATTAAGGATCAACCCGTCGCTGATACCTGCGGCTTTCATCTGCGAATGGCCGATGGTGAAGAAAATATCCTCCAGCTGCTTGACGGCCTTGAGTTCAACCAGGAGGCAGCCTTCCACCAGGACATCCAGCCGAGGTTCACCCACTTCCACTTCCCGGTGGCAAATTTTGATTGTTTTCTGCCGCTCAAAGCGGATGTCGCGCGCCGCCAGCTCCACGCACAGCGCGCTCTCGTAAACCGATTCAAGGAATCCCGGCCCCAGCCCCTGATGGACCGCGATCGCTGCTTCAATCACCCTGCTGCTTAATTGCCTGTTGCCCAGTTCAGCCATTTTCCAGCTTTCCTGAGTTCCACATCACTCCGTGGCCGGCTTCCGCGCGTCGCGGCCGAGCTTGTCCTTCATCCGGTCGAGGACGCCGTTGATGAACCGCTTCGCGTCCGCGCTGGAATACTGCTTGCTCAGGTCGATGGCCTCGTTGATCGAGACGACCGGGGGGATGTCCTTCCGGTGCAGCATCTCGAACATCGCCAACCGGAGGATGGCGAGGTCGATCTTCGCGATGCGGTCAAACTCCCAGTTGTGCGCCAGGGCCTTGATGTGCTCGTCGAGCTCGGCCACGTGCTCGATCGTCCCGTGGATCAGTTCCTCGGCGAACGCGTAGTGGTCCCGCGGCTTCTCCATGTGCTCGAAAAACAGCCGCAGATCCTCGCTGGGGCTGGAGGGCTGGTTGACGCTCCACGCGTAAAGGTACTGGAACGCCGCGGCGCGGCATTCCCGGCGCTGGTTGAACTGGCTGGTCATGCTCTGCCCCCCGCGGCGCGCTTCAGCGCGGCCATCTCGAGCGCGGCGCGGGCGAACTCCGCCCCGCGGTTGATCGCGCCGACGCAGCGCGCCTCTGCCTGCGCCTGGTTGTCCACCGCCATCACGCCGTTGATCACCGGCGTCCCCGTGGTCAGCGCGACCTGCTGCAGGGCAATCGAGACGCTTTGTCCGACCATCTCGTGATGGTTGGTGTCGCCCGCGATCAGGACGCCGAGACCGATGACCGCATGGCAGCCCTTCCGGCCGGCCAGCAGCTGCGCCGCCCACGGCACCTCGTGCGAGCCCGGCACGCGGACCACCGTGATCCGCTTCCCCCTCACACCCGCGGCGGTCAGCGTTTCATAGACCGTGTGCAGCAGGGCATCCACCAGCGTGGCGTTGAAGCGCGCCGCCACGATGCCGAGGGAGAACGGCGCACCATCGAGGGCGATTGGCGTGGGGGCGGAGAGACTCATGGGAGGTTCAAGGCAGGGGGGATCGGCCGCCGCGGCAATGGAAATCTCACACCGGGATCTGCTCCACGATCTCGAGCCCGTAGCCGTCGAGGCCCACGACCCGGCGCGGTGAGTGCGACATCAGCCGGATTTTGCGCAGGCCGAGGGACGTCAGGATCTGCGCCCCGATGCCGTAGTCGCGCAGGTTCGTGCGGTGGCCGTCGGCGGGCCGGGCCTCGCCGAGGAGCGCGTTCTGCATCCGGCCGGTCTGCTCCATGTAGACGATGACCCCGTGACCGGCCTTGGCCACGTGCTCCAGCGAGGCGAGCAGGGACTGGTGGCTGTCCATGCCCTTGGCGTGAAACACGTCGCTGAGCAGGTTCTCGGTGTGCACGCGCACGAGCGTGGGCGCGGCGTCGAGCGCGCCCTTGGTGAAGGCGAAGTGGTGCCGCCCGTCGACCTTGCTCCGGAAGATGTGCAGCTGGAACTCGCCGTACTCCGACGCGAACGGGCGCGTGGTCAGCTGCTCGACCAGCTGCTCGCGCCGGTGGCGGTACTCGATCAGCTGGGCGATGGAGATCATCGGCAGCTTGAACCGGTGCTTGAACTCGACCAGCTGCGGCTGGCGCTGGACCGTGCCGTCGTCGTTGACCAGCTCGCACAGCACGCCGACGGGCGGCAGGCCCGCAAGCACGGCCAGGTCGACGGCCGCCTCGGTATGGCCCGCGCGCTCAAGCACCCCGCCGGGCCGGGCGCGGAGGGGAAACACGTGGCCGGGCTGGACCAGCTGCTCCGGCCGGCCCTGCGGGTCGGCCAGGATGCGGATGGTCTGGGTCCGGTCGTAGGCGCTGATGCCCGTGGTGATGCCCTCGGCCGCGTCCACGCTGGCCGTGAAGTCCGTGCGCTGCACCTCGCGGTTCTGCTGCACCATCGGGCCCAGCCCGAAGCGCCGCAGCTGCGGCTCGACCGTGGGCACGCAGACGATGCCGCTGCAGTAGCGGATCATCATGTTCACCGTGTCCGGCGTGACCTTGGCCGCCGCCATGATGAGGTCGCCCTCGTTCTCGCGGCGCTCATCATCGGTGACAATGACCAGCCCCCCGGCCGCGATCGCCTGGATCGCGGTCTCGACGGGGTCAAAGGGTTCGTGGGTGGACATGGTGGCAGCGGACAGCATTGCCGCCCACCCTTCCCTGTCAAATCCCGGCTGCCTCACCCGCGGAACGGGACGTCGTAGGTCTCCACCACCGTCGCGTCGTCCCCGTCGCCCTGCATCAGGCTGATATAAACGTTGAAGGAGTACGGCGCGAGGACCGGCTTCGAGCCGATGAGTGACTTGCCATTGGGATTGAGCACCGTGCGGTTGGGGCCGGTGATGGATTTCAGGTTGGGCCAGCGCGCCGTCGCCCGGGAGACATCCGGCGCCACAGGTTTCTTTTTCTTGTCGTAGAAGGACAGCTTGAAATTTCCACCCACCACCTCGAGCCCGAGAAAGGTCCCGTTGCCCCGCGGAATGGTCAGACCGGGAATGATGGGCTCGGGCTCCTTCTTCTTCTCGACCGGCTTGGCCGTGGGGACCGCCTTGGGATCCGCCGGTTTGACCGCGGCGGGTGCGGTATCGGCGGCCTTGGCCGCGGGCTGGCTCTGCGCCTGGATCTGGGAGACGGCCAACAGGAGAGCGGCAAGAACGGTGATTCTCTTCATGTGGCCATCATACTCCGCCCGCCCCCGGGCGCAAGCCCCCGATGGGCGGCCGGCCGGCTTTGACAGGGCTTTCACCGGCCGGTCACGGGATGGCGTCCGATGATTTCATCGCGGCCCGCAGTTCCCGCCAACGCGCCAGCCGCTCGGCGATCCGGGCTTCCCAGCCCGCCGTCTTGGGCGTGTAAAGGGTCAGGGGCTGCTCCAGATATTGCTGGCCGGAAATTGCCTCGGGGAAGTCGTGGCTGTAAAGGTAACCCTGCCCGTGGCCGGCCTGCTTGCTGGCCATGCCGCTCTTGTCCCGCAACGGCCGCGGCACCGCCTGCACCGGCTGCTCCTGCAGCGCGCGGCGGGCCTCGCCGAGCGCGAGGGTCGCGGAGTTGCTCTTCGGCGCGGTGGCGATGTAGAGCGTGGCGTGCGCGAGGGTCAGCTCCGCCTCGGGCAGCCCGATGAAGTCGCACGCGTGGTGCGCCGCGACCGTCAGCGGCAGCGCCTGCGGGTCGGCCAGCCCGACGTCCTCGCTGGCCAGGATGACCAGCCGCCGCGCGATGAAGCGCGGGTCCTCGCCGCCGGCGAGCATCTTCGCCAGCCAGTACATCGCCGCGTCCGGGTCGCCGCCGCGGCAGCTCTTGATGAACGCGGAGATGGTGTCGTAGTGCTCGTCCTCGTCCGCGTCGTAGCGGATGCGCCGCTCGCGGGCGAACAGCTCCAGCTCGCGCTCCGTGATCGCGGCCTTTTCCGGCAGGCTGAGCGCGATGACCTCGAGGGCGTTCAGCGCGCGGCGCAGGTCGCCGTCGCAGAGCAGCGCCAGGTCCGTGAGGAGCTTGTCCGGCGCCGTCTGCCCGCGGACGCCGAGCCCGCGCCCGACGTCGGCCAGCGCCGCCCGGAGCACGCCGGCCACCTCGGCGGTGGCGAGCGGCTCGAGCCGGAACAGGTGGCTGCGGCTGAGCAGCGGCGGGTTCACGTAGAAGCCGGGATTGTGCGTGGTCGCGCCAATGAGCCGCACGCTGCCCTCCTCGACGTCGGGCAGCAGCAGGTCCTGCTGCGACTTGTTGAACCGGTGCAGCTCGTCGATGAACAGGATCGTCGCCGCCTCGGGCTGCCGCCGGGCGGCGGCGAGGATCTCGCGCAGTTCCGCGACGTTTGACATCACGGCGTTGACGCGCACGAACCGGCTCCTGGTCTCGCGGGCGATGACCTCGGCCAGGCTGGTCTTGCCGCAGCCGGGCGGGCCGTAGAACAGCAGGCTGCCGAACCGGTCGCTGGCGATCAGCCGCGGCAGCAGGTTGCCGGGCTTCAGGATGTGCGCCTGGCCGGCGATCTCCGCCAGCGAGCGCGGACGCATCCGGGCCGCGAGCGGCTGGTGCCGGCCGGGTTTGTCCGCCAACCCGGAGCCCGGGCGCGGGGGGTCCTCGCCGAAGAGGGAGCCGGAATCGTCTGCGGAACGCGCCATGGGTCCGCACAGGGTGTCGGCCGTCCCGCGCAGAAACAAGTTTGAAGGCGGGCCGGAAAGCTGTTCCCTCAAGGCCACTGCCCGCCGGGCCAAGGTGCAGCCGTCATGCCTTCGCCCGCCTCGCAACTCCGTGCGCCGCTCCTGTGGCTGCTGTTCCCGCTCATGGCGGGGCTCACCGCCGCGCGGCTCTGGCCGCCGCCCGCGAGGGGCCTGTGGCCCGTGCTGCTGGCCGCGGGGGTCCTCAGCCTGGCGGCCGTGCGACTGGCGCTGCGTCCGGGCCGGATGGCCGCCGTGGCCTGGGGAATATGTCTGGTGCTGGCGGTTGCGGCCGCCGGCTTTGTGCTGCTGCATCTGCGCGAGCCGCATCTGCACGAATGGTCCGGCCGGCCGCCGCGCGAGGTCACGGTACGCCTCGAGGTGTTGCAGACCTTCGCCCCGTCGGCGCGCAGCCTGTCCGGCCTGGGCCGGATCGTGGCCGCCGGGGAAGACGACCGCGAGCTGGCCGGCCGCCGCGTCTATTTCTCCGCCATCCGCCGGATCAGCGTCCCGCCGCTGCGCTCGGGAATTTACACGGTGCGGGGCGTCATCGCCCCCCTGCCGCGCGAAACCGCCGGGGCCGATTTCAACGACTACCTGGAAAACCTGGGCATCCGCCGGACGCTCACCCGTGCGCAGATCCGGCGGGAGGACCAGCCGCCCGGGTGGTGGCCGCGGTTCCTGGGCCGCGCCCGAAACCGGTTGGAGGCGATCCTCAGGCTCGGACTGGAACGGCACCCGGGCACCGTCTCGCTCTATCTCGGCATGCTGCTGGGCGAGAAGGCCGTGCTTTCAAGCGAGCAACAGGATGCCTTCACCCGCAGCGGGACGTTCCACATCTTCTGCATCGCGGGCCTGCACATCGGGGTCATCGCGCTCGCCCTGGAGAGCGTGCTCCGCCTGTTCCGGGTACCGCGCCGGTCGGCCGTTGTCCTGAGCCTGCTGCTGCTGGGACTCTACGTCCAGATCACCGGGGCCAACACGCCCGCGCTGCGTGCGTTTTTCATGATCGTCTTCTGGCAGGCCGCGCGGACCGGCCGCTTGCCCGGGAACGGACTGGCCGCGCTCGCGGCCTCGGCGCTGCTCATGCTGCTGCTCGATCCGCTGCAGCTCGCCAGCACGGGTTACCAGATGTCCTACACCGTCGTGCTGGCGCTGGTGGTGATGGGCCGGCCGCTGGCGGAGCACTGGCTCGCGGCCTGGCGGCCGTTTGCGTTCCTGCCCCGGCCCGCCTGGCGCTGGTATCACCATGCGGTCCGTGGGGCCGGCCGCAGGCTGCTCGGCGCCAGCGCGGCCTGCTGGGTGACGTTTCTCGCCAGCGCACCTTCCTGCATCGGCTATTTCCACGTGTTTTCACCGGGGGCGGTGCTGGCAAACCTGGTTGTCATCCCGCTGGCCGTGCTGGCGATCATCGCGGGCTTCCTCTCGCTCCTCACCGGGCTCATCTGGCTGCTCCCGCTCAGCGCCCTGTTCAATGCCGCCGCAGCCATCATCATCATGATCATGGAATGGCTGGTCCGGGAGGGCACGACGCTGCCCGGCGTGTATTTCAACGTCCAGTTCACCCGGGCGTGGCTGGTGCCGGCGGCCCTCGCGGGCCTGACCGCCCTGCTGCTCGCCGGGGTGGCCGGCCGGTGGTCGCGGCGCTACGGCGGGTTCTGGCCGCCCGCGGTCTTCCTCGCCCTGCTGCTGGTTTTCGGGGTGAAGTTCGGTTAGCCACGCGCGCGGGTTCGCCCGCGCTCCCGGCCGAGGTAGGGCTGGACCTTGTGTTTCGTCCCGGGTTGTGGGTAACAGATGTCCCGGGTG
>CAYRDN010000085.1:0-10722 GCA_964423065.1 uncultured Oleiharenicola sp.
CGCGGAGGCGGCCGTCGCCGTGCTCGCCGCTGAGGGAGCCGCGGTATTTTTTCACGAGGGCGGCGATGTCGGTCGCGATGGCGCGGAACATCCTGAGCCCTTCGGCGGTTTTCAGGTTGAAGAGCGGGCGGGTGTGCAGCTCGCCGGCGCCGGCGTGGGCGTAGTAGACGCAGCCAAGGCCGTACCGGTCGCGCAGGAGCGCGTCGAACTCCGCGATGTAGGCCGGCAGGTCGGCGACCGCCACCGCGGTGTCCTCGACGACCTCGCGCGGCTTGGCGTCGCCGGGGACGTTCATCATCAGGCCCTGGCCGGCGCGGCGCAGGTCCCACACCCGGCGCGCGTCGTCGCCCCAGAGCACGGGGAAGGCGTAGCCGAGGCCCGCGGCGCGGAAACCGGCCTCGAGGGCGCGCATCTCCGCCTCGATGGCCTCGCGCCGGTCGCGGCGGATCTCGATCACGAGCACCGCGCCGGGGTCGCCCTGCACGAAGAAGCGGTTCCTCGCCTGTTCGAGGTTGGCCCGGGTGCATTCGAGGATGTGGCGGTCGATCAGCTCGCAGGCGTGGGGCCGGTGCGGCAGGGCGAGGAGGGTGGCGTGCAGCGCATCCGGGATGGTCGCGAAATGCGCGCACATCAGCGCGCCCGGCGGGGGCAGCGGCTCGAGGTTGAGCTCGTATTCCACGCCGAGGAAGAGCGTGCCCTCGGAGCCGGCGAGCAGCTGGCAGAGGTTGAAGGGCCGGTCCGAGGCGGGATCGAACACCCGGCACGCCATCAGCCGGTCGAGCGCGTAGCCGGTGTTGCGGCGGGTCACCGCGGCCCGCGGGTAGTGGTCGGTGATGAGCCGGCGGTTGGCCGCGTCGCCGAGGAGGTCGCGGAGCGTGCAATAGATCCGGGTCTCGAGGGTGTCCGGGCCGCTGCATTTCCGGGCGAACGCATCGTCGGTCAGCGGGCCGAAGGTCGCCATCGAGCCGTCGCTGAGGAAGCCGCGGACGGAGACGAGGTGCTCGCGGGTGGAGCCGTAGACGAGGGAGTTCGCGCCGCAGGAGTTGTTGCCCGCCATGCCGCCGATCATGGCGCGGTTGGCGGTGGCGGTCTCGGGCGCGAAGAACAGGCCGTGCGGCTGCAGGACGAGGTTGAGCTCGTTGCGGACGACGCCCGGCTGCACGCGGACGCGGCGGGCCGCGGGGTCGAGCGCGATGATGCGGTTGAGGTGGCGGCCGGCGTCCACGACCAGGCCGGCGCCCACGACCTGGCCGGCGAGGGAGGTGCCGGCGGTGCGCGGGATGAGGCCGAGGCGGTGGCGGCGCGCGTAGGCGATGAGCTCGGCCAGGTCGGCCTCGGTGCGCGGCAGGGCGACGGCGACCGGCCGCTCCCGGTATTCCGAGGCGTCGGTGGCGTAGAGCGTGCGCATGGTCGCGTCCCAGTGCAGCTCGCCCGCGAGACGGGTGGCGAGCTGGGGCAGGTCGGCGGGGGCGGCGTGCATGCGTGGCGGGATGATGATGAAGCCGCCCGGTGCTTGGCGAGCTCCGCATGCGGGGGCGCCGGCCCGCGGCGCCCGGCCGTGGGGGCAACGAAGCTGAGATCAGGCTTGGAGCGGGGCGCGGGGGCGGCTTATGTCTTGGGCCCGGGCCCGCCCCGACCGACATGACCGCCTTGAACGCCCCCGCGAATTTCAACTGGCCGCTCGCCTACGAGGCCGAGGCGCTGCTGGCCGCGCACATCCGCGCCTTTCTCGCCGCGAACCGCGCGGCCGCGGTCCTGGCGGACCGGATGCGCGACGGGACCGGCACCGATTTCTTCGAGTGGGTGGACCATTTCATCGTCTCCGCCGACCACGAAAAATCATTCCGCGACTGCGGCTTTGTCCCCGAGGCCGCCGACGCGCCGGCCGGGCACACCGTGCTGGCCCATCCCCACGCGATGCTCCCGCGCGTGATCGTCAGCCGCGACGCACAGCCGTCCGCCGGGCCGGCCGTCCTCGCCATCCGGCCGGAATCCCTGGCCGACTTCATCGCGGGCCAGGGCCTGGACGGCGCGCCCGCGGGTGCGCCGGGCTCGCGCTACCGGGTGCTCACGGTCAGCGCGGAAAACGGCGCGGTCTTCCAGGCCGTCGAGCGGTCCGGCTACCGCGGTTTCCAAGGGGCGGAGCCCCGCGCGGGGCTGGCCGCGGACGTGCTGCTGGCCCGCGAGCTGTTCCGCACCCGCCCGCGCGACTGCGGCGGGGACGACGAGGCCGTGCGGCGGGCCTTCGCGGTGCAGCAGCGGTGCCTCGGCCTCGTCGGCCGGGACCTGGCGTGCGAGCTGTTCTTCGCCGAGGAGCGGCATTTCTGGGAGCGGCGGAACCGCGCGGCCCGGGTCCAGAAGCACCGGCAGGACGGGCTCGGGCTCGGCTGGGCCAACCACGACCACCACACGTTCCGCTGCTCACGGCGGTATTTTTCCGACCTCGTGAAATTCCTGGAAAATCTCGGGCTGGAGAAGCGCGAACGGTTCTACGCCGGCGCCGAGGCCGGCTGGGGCGCGCAGGTGATGGAGGCGCCGGCGGTGGGCATCGTGGTCTTTGCGGACGTTGACCTGCTGCCCACGGAGATCGACGGGGATTTTTCCGCGCAGCCGCTGCCCGAGACCGGCGCGGCGCGCACGGTCGGGCTCTGGTGCGGGCTGCACGGCGACAGTTTCCTCCAGGCGGGCATGCACCACCTCGAGGCGCGGTTCAACTTCCCGCTGCTGCGCGCGCAGCTCGCCGCGGAGGGGATCGCGACCATGAAGCCGTTTTCGGACTTTCCGTTCCTGCAGCAGGCCTTCACCGAGGGCGAGCGCTGGCCAGTCGACCCGCGGCGCGCCGAGGTGCTGCTCGCCCGGGGCATCATCACCCGCGAGCAGTGCGCGGGGTTCATCCGGGACGGCGCGATCGGCAGCCACCTCGAGAACCTGCAGCGCAAGGGTGGCTTCAAGGGTTTCAACCAGAAGGCGGTCAGCGCCATCATCGCCGCGACCGACCCGCGGAAGCTGCAGGAGGCCCACGCGACCGCGTGAAGTCCGCCGCCTGCTCAAGCCGGTGGGTGAGGGCACCCGCCCCACAATATTCCCATGGCTAAACAACCCACCTCCGTCGCCGCCGTCGTCCGGACGGTTTTTCCCGCACTCGGCCTGTCCGCGTCCGGCGTCAACGCCGGCGTGTTCGCGGGCGCCTGGGGCGGACGCGGCGCCGTGCTCGAGAAGCATTCGCCCATCGACGGATCGCGGCTCGGCCGGGTGCGGTCGGCGTCGCCGGAGGATTATGCGCTGACCGTCGCGGCGGCGCGGTCGGCGTTCCTTGCCTGGCGCGGTCGGCCGGCGCCGGCGCGCGGCGAGGTGGTCCGGCAGCTCGGGAACGCGCTGCGCGCGGCCAAGCCCGCGCTCGCCCGGCTGGTCACGCTCGAGACCGGCAAGATCCTGGCGGAAGGCGAGGGGGAGGTGCAGGAGATGATCGACATCTGTGACTTCGCCGCGGGCCTGTCGCGCCAGCTGCACGGCCTGACCATCGCCTCCGAGCGCCCGGGGCACCGGATGCTGGAGCAATGGCAGCCGCTCGGCCTGGTGGGCATCATCTCGGCCTTCAACTTTCCGGTGGCCGTCTGGTCCTGGAACAGCGCGCTGGCGGCCGTCTGCGGCGACGCCACGGTCTGGAAACCCTCCGAGAAGACCCCGCTCACGGCCATTGCCTGCATCCGGCTGGCGGAAAAGGTCTGTCGCGCGTCGGGCGTGGATCCCGCGATCTTTTCGCTCGTGACCGGCGACGGCGCGACGGTGGGGGAGCGGCTGGCGCACGACCGGAGCCTCGCGCTGGTGTCGGCCACGGGCTCGGTCCGGATGGGCCGGCGGGTCGGCGAGGCCGTGGCGCAGCGCCTCGGGCGTTCCCTCCTCGAGCTCGGCGGCAACAACGCCGTCATCGTGGCCCCCTCGGCCGACCGGAAGCTGGCGCTGCGCGGCATCCTGTTCGGCGCCGCGGGCACGGCCGGGCAGCGCTGCACCAGCACGCGGCGGATCATCGTGCACGAGTCGATCCGGGCGGAGTTCACGGGCGCGCTCGTCGCCGCCTACCGGCAGCTGCCCGTCGGCAACCCGCTGCGGCCCGGCACGCTGGTCGGCCCCCTGATCGACGGGGCGGCGGTGACCCAGATGATGAACGCCGTCGCCGAGGTGAAAATGAGCGGCGGCCGCGTGCTGTGCGGCGGCGAGCGGCTGGCCGGCCGGAAATATCCCGGCGGACGGTATGTCACGCCCTGTCTCGCCGAGGCGAAGAACGGGTGGCCGGTGGTGCAGCAGGAGACCTTCGCCCCGATCCTCTACGTCATGGGGTACCGCGGGCTTGACGAGGCGATCGCACTGCAGAACGGCGTGCCGCAGGGGCTCAGTTCGGCGATCTTCACGACGGACCTGCGCGAGGCGGAGCGATTCCTGTCGGCGGGAGGCAGCGACTGCGGGATCGCCAACGTCAACCTCGGGACGAGCGGCGCGGAGATCGGCGGGGCGTTCGGCGGCGAGAAGGAGACCGGCGGCGGCCGTGAGAGCGGGTCGGACGCGTGGAAGGCCTACATGCGGCGGCAGACGGTCACGATCAACGGCTCGGATGCCTTGCCGCTGGCGCAGGGGATCAGGTTCGGGGACTGAAGACTGGCCGGGCCGGCCGCCCGGCCAATCAGAATCTCGACCCGAGGTAATGCGGGAGCATCCGGCGCCACCAGGGCCAGTCGTGGTTCACGTCATGGCCCCAGAGGTCGATGGTGTGGGGGATGCCCTTGCTGTGCAGCACGCGGCCCATTTCCAGGGCGGAAGAGGGTTTTTCGTAGGCGCCCTGGCCGCCGACGAAATGGATGTGCTGCTTGGCGCGGAGGTGGCTGAGTGTGCCCTCGTCGGTGAGGTTGGGGAGATAGTCGAGCGGGGAGTTGAAGTAGACGTCCTCGTCCCAGTAACCGTTCGTATAGTCCTTGAGGTCGTAGGCCCCGCTCATGGCGATGCAGCCGTCGATGAGGTCGGGGCGGCGGAAGAGCGTGTTGGCGGCGTGGAGGGCGCCGAAGGAGGCGCCGGCGGTGATGGTCATGACGCGGCCGGCGCAATGCGCATGGATGAAGGGCACGACCTCCTGCATCACGTAGCCGTTGTATTGCTGGTGGCGGGCCGACTTGTGCGGCGGATGCATCGACTCATTGAGCCAGCTCTCGTTGTTGATGGAGTTGATCGAAAAGACCTTCACCTGGCCCGCGTCGATGAAGGGGGCGATCGAGGCGATGAGCCCGAAGCGCTCGTACTCGAGGTAGTCGGCCGCGGCGGTCGGGAACAGCAGCAGCGCAAAGCCGTAGTGGCCGTAGACGGCCACCTCCATGTTCTTCTCGAGCCGCGGGCTGTGCCACTGGTGGATTTCACGGTGCATGGGAGGGAACGGAGGCCGGGCGGCAGAGGACGGTGGACAGAAGACGGAAGACCGCATCTGAACTGTTCCGGGTCGCGACCGCAAGCCCGGGGGCATCCCGCACGGCGGGAAGCAACGTCACTCAGGATATCTTGCCGTGGTGCGGCATGATGATGACCCCGCACTTCGCGCCCTTGAGCACGCCGCTGGCGGTGCTGCCCACGAGCAGGTCGTAGAATTTCCCGTGGCCGTGCGAGCCCATGATGATGAAGTCGGCCTGCACCTTGGCCGCCTCCTCCAGGATGGCGAAGACGGGCGGGCCGTGGCGCACGACGGCCTCGACCGCGAGGCCGGTGTCCCGGAATTTCGCCGCCAGGGCGCTGAGCCGGATGTCGGCGGATTTCTCACTGACGTTGATGGCAGCCTGCAGGGCGTCCACCGGCAGGGCGTACTCGCTGGTGACGATTGGCGGCTGGATGATGTGGAGCAGGACGGCCCGGCCCCCGAACGAACGCACAAAACCGACGGCGGTATCCACGATTTCCTCGGATACGGCGGAGAAGTCGACCGGGATGAGGAAGGTTTTCATGCCATAATATACACCCGCACCGCCGCCGGGTGTTCCGCATGGATTGTGTTAAACTCGGCGGAAATTGCCCGGTGCGCCCGCTTCGCGATTGCCAACAAACGCCGGCAGGCAATCGTCGGGTGGGCCTTCCCGCCCGCCCAAGCCACCGCGAACAGCAACCTATGCACCCTTGGAAATTCTTCCGCACCGGCGGCCTCGACCAGGTCTCCCTTGAGTCCGCGGCCGACCTGCTCCACCTGGACACGCTCGACCAGAAGCTGTGGGTGGCCCTCAGTTGTCCGGTCAAGGGGCTCGAACTCGATGAATGCACGCTCGCGTTGATCGACACCGATCGCGACGGCCGCATCCGCGTGCCCGAGCTGATCGCGGCCGTCAGGTGGGCCGCCGCCCGGTTGAAGGACCCGGGCGACCTGTTAAAAGGTGCCGCTGAGCTGCCTCTGGGGGCCATCAACGACACCACGCCCGAGGGCCGGCTCCTCCTGGCCTCAGCCCGGCAGGTCCTGGCCAATATCGGCAAGGCGGGTGCGGATGCCATCACCGCGGCCGACGCCTCCGACACGGCGAAGATATTTTCCGCCAGTCCGCTGAATGGCGACGGCGTCATCCCGCCCGAGGCGACCGAGGATCCGGCCGTGCAGGCCCTGATCAAGGAAATCATCACCTGTTTCGGCGGCACGGCCGACCGCACCGGCTCGGTGGGGGTCACGGCGGAGAAGTGCGACCTTTTTTTCACCGAGCTGGCCGCCTACCTCGCATGGGTCGGGCAGAGTGCGGGCAAGGACATCGCCGTGCTCGGCGACGCGACCGACGCGGCCGTGGCGGCGCTGCGGGCCGTGCGCGCCAAGGCGGAGGACTATTTCGCCCGCTGCCGGCTGGCGGCTTTCGACGCCCGGGCGATTGCGGCGCTCAACCGGCAGGAGACCGATTACCTCGCCATCGCGGCGAAAGATCTGAACATCTCCGCTGACGAGGTCGCCGGGTTCCCGCTCTCCCGCATCGAGGCCGGGCGTCCGTTGCCCTTGTTGGCGGCGGTGAACCCCGCCTGGGCGGGCGCGCTGGCCACCTTGCATCAGGCGGTGGTCACACCTGTCCTGGGGGCGGCGAAGACCTCGCTGACCGACGCGGAGTGGACCGCACTGAACGCCCGGTTCGCGGCCTACGAAACCTGGCTTGGCGGCAAGGCGGGGTCCGCGGTGGAGAAACTCGGGCTGGCCCGGGTGAAGGAGATCCTGGCCGGGCCGGGCCGCGGGGCGCTCGCACAGCTGGTCGCGCGGGACCAGGCGCTCGAACCGGAGTTCAAGGCCATCGACGAGGTCAACCGGCTGACGCACTACCACCGCGACCTGCGCGCGCTGCTGCGCAATTTCGTCAACTTCGCCGATTTCTATTCCCGCGACCGCTGGGCCGTCTTCCAGGCCGGCACGCTTTATCTCGACAGCCGCAGCACGGAGCTTTGCCTCCGGGTGGACGGGCCGGACCCGCTCGCGGCCATGAGCAAGATCTACCTCGCCTACTGCAGCTGCACGCGGTCCGGCGGGCAGGCGATGACCATCGCGGCCTGCTTCACGCGGGGGACGAGCGATTATCTCTTCGTCGGCCGGCATGGCGTGTTCTATGACCGGACGGGCCGCGACTGGGACGCCGTCATCACGAGCCTGGTGGACAACCCGATCAGCCTGCGCCAGGCGTTCTGGTCACCCTACAAGAAATTCGTCCGCTTCCTCGACGAGATGGCTGCCAGGCGCGCCGCCACCGCCGATGCGGCCGCCAACGACCGGCTCGGCAAGGTTGCGGACAAGGCCGTCACCGCCGTGGCCAATGCCGCCGCGTCGAGCGCGGTGCAGGCGGCGCAGCCGGCGATGTCCCCGCCGCCCAAGAAACTGGATGTCGGCGTCGTCGCCGCCCTGGGGGTCGCCGTCGGCGCCATCGGCGGGGCGCTGGCCACGGTGAGCGCGAAACTGGCCGAGCTGCACTGGTGGCAGGTGCCGCTGATGCTGGTCGCCGTCATGCTCGCGATCTCGCTGCCGGCCGTCGTGATCGCCTGGCTCAAGCTCCGGCAGCGCACCCTCGGTCCGATCCTGGATGCCAACGGCTGGGCCATCAACGGCCGGGTGCGGATCAACATTCCCTTCGGCTCGGCGCTGACCGATCTCGCCGAGCTGCCGCCGGGTGCGCAGCGTGCGCTGGAGGATCCCTACGAGGACAAGGCGGCCGCGGCCCGGCGCCGGCAGGTGATTGCGCTCGCCGTGGTCCTGCTGCTCGCCGCCATGGCGGTCCGGCTCGACCACAACCGCCGCGGTTGCTATTTCTGGCAGGATGCGCCGGCGCGGGAATCTCAGTAGATGAGATAAAACGGGTTCGGCAGCTTGAAGGTGCGCTCGGCGAAGCCGCCCCGGAGGTCGCTTTCCTGGTCGCCGATGTTCAGGACGATGACATATCCCTGCTGCGTGAGCTTGCGGCGGACGTCGATCTTGAACCCCGCGGTGGTGAGGGTCGGATCGTCGACCGGCTTGTAAAAGATCCTGGTCCATTTGTCGTAGCCGACGTCGCGCAGGTTGCGCTCGGTGCCGGGGCGGTCGCTTTCCGTGCGGCCGGTGATGAAGAAGACGTCCAGTTTGCCGCGCACGGCGGTGTCGTATATGATCTGGACGGGGATGATCGCATGGGCCTGCGCCTCGGCGACCCAGTTGTCCCAGATCCTCGGCACGTAGCCCCAGTCGTTGGCGCGGATGTGCGGGAGGTTGCTGAGGGTGGTCTCGTCGATGTCGAAGACCACGGCCAGTTTTTCTCCCGGTTTGGCCGGCCGGGCGAGGCGCTTGACCAGATACTTGTTGGCCTCGAGCGCGACCTCCGCGATGTCGCGCGCATAGCCGCCCGAGTCGACGTAATCCGCCAGCAGCAGCTTGTGCGGATAAAGATTCGGCGGTTCGTTGACCTGGGGGAGGGGACTGCCCGTGCCGCCCAGGCATGCCAGCGCGAGCCCGAAGGCCAGCGCGGCACAAAGGATGCGTTTATACATGCCGGGAGTAAAAGGGACGCCGCGGGAATTACAATCCGGCGGTGGGGAAAACGGCTTGCCTGGAAGCATCACCTTCGGAGCGCAGCCGTCTCCGGGGTGGCTTGGCGGAACGCTTGGGCGTCAGGCCCGCGGCCGGTCGCGAAAGCCGCGCGGCTTTCACCGCGGGTTGAAATATCCCGGTTGGCCCAATTCCCGGCTCGCCGCAGGCCGGCGACGGGGCATAGTCAGGAAGGTCGTTCAATCTTCATTCTACCCCCATGAGACTACCCACGCTGCGAGTCACCCTGCTCGTCGCCGGCCTGGTGCCGGCGGCAATTTTCAACCTCGCGTGGGCCGCGGACGCGGCTCCGCCCGTCAGCCCGTCCGCGCCGGTCGGGGAGGTCCGGTCCCCGCGGCCCACGCCGCCGACACGGCCGCCGGACGGTCCCGGGGCCCCGCCGTTCATCGTCGTGGGGGCCAAGCCGGGCGATCCCGCCTGGCACGCCGTCACGGGCATGAATCCGCCGGCGGACGCCGAGGGGAATTTTCTCATCGGCCCGGACTACGCGCCGGCGCCGGAGCTGACCGTGGCCGAGGGCGTCCCCCAGGGCACGGTGCAGCAGTTCAGCCTGGATTCGGCGGAGAGCCAATTCTACCCCGGCATCGCCCGCGACGCGCCCGGCACCATCGATCCCGCCAACCCGCTGACCCTGATCGTCAAGACCCACCCCGCGCCCTACCAGCGCACGATCACGGTCTACATCCCGCGCCAGTACGTGCCCGGCACGCCGGCGCCGTTCATCATCTCGCACGACGGCCCGCGGGAGATCGGCAAGCCGGACCTGAGCCTGCCGCACGTCCTCGACAACCTGATCGCGCAGCACCGCGTGCCCGTCCAGCTCGCCATCATGATCGCCCACGGCGGCGGCGACGCCCAGGGCAGCGAACGCGGCCTGGAATACGACACGATGTCGGGCAAGTACGCCGAGTACATCCAGGCCGTCGTGCTGCCGGCGGTGGAAAAAAACTGCCACGTGATGCTGACGTCGGACCCCGACGGTCGCGCGACGATGGGCGGCAGCTCCGGCGGCTCGGCCGCGCTCATCATGGCGTGGTACCACCCGGAATGGTATCACCGCGTGATCACCTACTCGGGCACCTACGTGAACCAGCAATGGCCCTTCAACCCCGCGACCCCCGGCGGCGCGTGGGAATTCCACCGCACCCTGATCCCGTCGAGCGAAGCGAAACCCATCCGGCTCTGGCTGGAGGTGGGTGACCGCGACAACTACAGCCCCAATGCCCTGAAGGACGGCATGCACGACTGGGTCGCGGCCAACCACCACATGGCCGCCGTGCTCAAGGCCAAGGGGTATCACTACCAGTACGTCTTCGCGACCAACGCGGGCCACACCGACCGCCGCGTCCGGGCGCAGACCCTCCCCGAGGCGCTCGAGTGGGTCTGGCAGGGCTATCCGCGCTGAGCCGGATCCATGCAGATGATTTCCCGCGAATGACGCGAATTCACCCGGATTACAGAGGGGAAACAGGAGAAAATGGGATTGCTTGTTCAAACCCACTATCCAGTGGACGGGGATTTCCGGGGATTCTATTCGCGTTTATCCGCGTGATTGGCGGGCAACTGAATATTTCCGGCTGAGGCCGGACGAAGTTCATTTGTAGGGCTGGACCTTGGTCCAGCCGGGCATGGGCTGGCTGAAAGAAGATGCGGCTGCCCCAAGGTGC
>CAYRDN010000086.1:0-9922 GCA_964423065.1 uncultured Oleiharenicola sp.
CTTGGTCCAGCCGGGCATGGGCTGGCTGAAAGAAGATGCGGCTGCCCCAAGGTGCAGCCCTGCGGCCAGTGGCTGCACCGATGACTACATTGCCCTAGCCGAGCAGCGTCTTGACGTCGATCGTCGTCTCGGTCGGCGGCGTCTTGAATCCGCCCTTGATCCCCTGTTGCATCGTGGGGATCAGGATGCCGTCGCGGAACTTCACCCAGCTTTTCTTGGAGTCATGGATCGCCACGATCGTGAATCCGCCCTTGGACAGGCCCGCCACATGGCAGATCTGCCCCTTGGGCAGTTTGTTCTTGCCGGGATGCACCGCCGCGACCGACGCGGCGTATTGCTTCTTCGTGCCGCCGGGGAAAAAATGAATGACGCCAAATGCTTTCATGTGATGATCCTTGGGGGTTGATGGGGCCGGCGCGGGTTGCCCGGCTGCGGCTTGAACCAGACCGCAGACATTCCGGTGAGTCAAACCAACAACGAACCGCCGCAGGGACCGGGGAGGTTTGTCATCTATTATATGACAAACTTCCGGGAGGGTTTTTTTAACTAAGGCGGGGTTTCAAACTGGCTTTGTGGGCTAGCGAGCGTGTCCGTTCGACAGGGCTCAGGACCCCGAGCAAGTCGAGGGGCTCGCGCTTCATCCGCGCCCGCAAGCGGGCTGCCTACCGGGGCTTGATCGGGCAATCGTATTGTTGAAGTCACGCCCCAGACGGACGTTGAGTCCGCAGCGTCGGATCAGTCCTCGTCCGCGCCGCCGCCGCCCGAGGCGGTGATGTCCTCCGGCTTGATCTTGTCCACGTTGAACCGCTCGACCTTGCCGCGGATCGTCCGGATGAGCTCCTCCAGCTCCGGCGGCTCCTGCATGAAGCGCAGCGGGTTCGAGCGCGCGACGACGAAGGTCTTCAGGTAGGGGCTGACAAAACCCTTCGCCTTCAGCTTCTGCACGACCTCGACCACCTTCAGGTCGAGGTCGAGCAGCTGCTCCGCGTGGCGCTCGTGGCCCCGGAGGGCCCGGGCCAGCGTGTCTTCGCTGAAGGCCGACAGCCGCCGGACGAAGGAGTGGTAGACGCCGCCGCTGAAGCGCGCGTTCTTCTCGTAGCAGAGGCCCAGCGTGATGAGCGACGCCTCCTCGAAGTAGTAGGCGAAATCCTGCTCCGGCTTCGCGGCGCTGTCCTCGAGCAGGTTCCGGAAGATGCGGATGACCTCGAGGGACTTGTCCTTCAGGTTATGGGCCTTCTCGGTGTTGAGGGCCAGGATCTGCCAGGCGACCTCGCGTTTCGGCACGACAAGCGCCGTGATGGCCTTCGCGCCCAGCCGCCGCATGGCCGCCAGGCGGTGGCCGCCGTTGGGCGTCCAGAACCCGCCCGCCGGCGCCGTGATCGCGATGATCGGGTCGAGGAACATGCCGGTCCGGTCGATGACGTCGGCCAGCTTCTTGTGGTGCATGTCGGACACGTCGCGCTGGAAGGGCGTCGGCTCCACCTGGCCGACTGGCAGTACGGCCAGCAGCAGCGGGCGCCGCCCGATCGGCTCGAGGTATTGCCCCACGACCACGCCGCCGGCCTGCTCGATGGCGGCCTTGGTCTCGAGCGCGAGGCCGGAAAGTTCCGGCAGCAGCGCCGCGGCGGCCTCCGCGCCGCGGGTGTTCGCCCGGGCCTTCCGCGGGCGCTTCCTGGGAGGGAGCCGTTTCAGGTTACTCTTCGCCATGACGGCCGGATTCTTGCACGACTCCTCCGCTTGAATCGACTCTAATGGTGGAAAATCGGCTCGTCCGGGACGATCCGCCCGGCCCGCCAGGCGGCCATCAGATGCTCTCCTGGCCCAGAACGACCTTGCCGCGGGGTTGGGCGGGTTGTCCGGCGGGGCCGTTATCCTCCACGGTGATGAAGAAATTGGGGCGGTCGGATTTCGGGCCGTCCCCGGGCCCGAGCGTGAAGGAATAGAGGCCGCGGTTCATGCCGGCCAGCGGGAGGATGCCGGCGTCGCGGACCCCGGCGGGATCGAGGATCCAGAGATGATAGCGCTGGTTTTCCGCCACGACGGGGAGCCGCTCGATGGCGATGAAGCCCTGCCGGCTGCCGGGATCGAAGAGGGCGTAGCCGCGATTGCCGCCGGCCGCGGGCTGCGGCCCGGCCGGCAATGCGCCGGGCCTGCCCCAGTAATCCTCGGCGAGCGTGGCGAGCTGGATGAAGCGGGCGTCGGGATCGCGGGCGGGTCCGCGCAGCGGCAGTTCGGTGAAGGTGTTCCGGTCCGCATACAGCCCGACAAGGACAACCACAGGCTGCGCCGGGGGCCGGCGCAGGCTCTGCACGGCGAGCGTGACCAGGCTGAGTGCGATCATGGCGGCGAGGCCCCAGCGGGCGATCACCATCCGGCGGGCCGTGTGGTCCGGCGGTGCGGCCGGGGCGGGGGCGGCGGTGGCGGCGCTTGGCGCGCCGATCCGGGCTTCGATTTGGGCGAGCGTGCCGGCGGGCGGCTCGCGCGGAGGCAGGGAGCGGATGCCGCGGGCGAGGCCCGACTCGAGGCGGCCGGTGAGCGCGGCAAGTTCGGGCTCGCGGAGGAGGCGGGCCTCGAAGGCGGCGCGTTCGTCGCGGTCGAGCTGGTCGAGCACGTAGAGTCCGGCGGGTTCTTCGGGTGATGCTTTCATGGGTCGGTTTCGCTGAGGGTGGCGCGCAGCTCGAGCAGGCCGCGGCGGATCCAGGTCTTGACGGTGCCCGCCGGCTGCGCGAGGCGCGCGGCGATCTCGGCGTGGGTCAGGGCGGAGAAGAGCGCGAGTTCGAGGGCGGTGCGCTGGGGCGGCGCCAGGGTTTCCAAGGTGGCGTTCAGCCGGTCGGATCGTTCGTGATCCTCCGCCATGGGGCGCGCGGTCTCGGGCACGGCCAGCACGGCGGGCGCGTCGTCCTCCGGCAGCGGGAAGGTGGCGGGATCGCGGTGGTGCCGGCGCAGGTGGTCGATGGCGGTGCGGCGCAGGATGGTGACGGTCCAGGTGAAGGGGCGGGACTTGCGCGCGTCGTAATCCGCGGCGTGGCGCCAGATCTTGACGAAGGCATCCTGCAGCACCTCCTCGGCGGCCCCGGGGTCGCCGGTGAGCCGGAGGGCGAGGGCAAACAGCGCGGCGCTGTGACGGGCGTAGAGTTCGCGGAACGCCGGGCGGTCACCGGCCGCGACGGCCGCGAGCAGGCGGATTTCCTCCGACACTTCGCTCTCGGGCGGCGGCATGCGGGGTGGCGCGGGGGCGGTTCAGGTCCTGGGGCCGGCGGGCGGGGGGAAGAGAAGGGGCTCGATCTTTTCGGCCACGGTCTTGGCGACCCCGCGGTAGATATTCTCCAGGATGACCTCCGGGTCCTCGAAGGGACGCGGGTTGTAGCGGTAGCTGATGATCCCGAAGTCGTGCTTCTCGCCCTTGACGGTCAGGACCATCCAGCCGCGGAAGGTGAGCTCGCCCGGGATGTCCCGGTGCAGGGGCTGGTTGAAGATGCGCAGCTCGGTCTCATGCTCCGGGGTGTTGGCCGCGAAACGCTCGGCCGCGATGGTCACGGGCCACTTGCGCTCCCTGGCGACATGCTGGAAGGCCAGGTCGAGGCGGTCGAACGCCGTGATGGCGCCCCGCTGGTCCTGGAGAGTCTCGACGACGACGATGGCGAGCTTGGGGCGTTCGGCCGGGGTGGCCGCGGAGCCGCCGGCGGCGGGGGCCGGGTCGGTACCCTGCTCGCCGGAGAAACCCGGCACCAGCCCGGTCTGGGCCAGCCGGGCCGCCAGTTCCCGCAGCGGGATGGCGCTGGCATCATTGCGCCCTTCCTGGTCCGTGCCCGGATTCCGGAGAAAATCGCTGTTGTCAAACATGCCGAGATCGAGCGTCTGGCCCCCGCTGACCAGCGTGGCGCGGAACTTGCACTCGACCATGCCGTCCACATGGCCGGGTTCCCACCTGATGATCTCGATGGCCAGGGTGGGACCGCCGGCCCGGGCCCCGCCGGTGTCGACGTAGTTGATCGTGCCGACGTAGCCGTGATGCTTGAAAACGTTGAACACCCGGCTGGCGAAGTTCTCGGCCATCGAGGAGGAGGCAAAGGGCTTCGTGGTCGGCAACGGCGGCGCATTCACCGTGAGCACCAGGGGCGGCGTGCCGGGCTTCGCGGGGGTTACGGTGCTGTAACTGTCCGAGGCCCGGACCGGGGCGGGACCGCAAGCGAGCACAAAGGCTCCGGCGAACGCGAGCAGGCTGAGGAATCTTGTTTTCATGGCGGGAACAGTGGTTGGCCACTTGTACGCAGATTAGGGCCGCGCGGATTCAACGCGAGGCGCGAGGTTGGCCAAAAAACGCGGCGGCGGTTCGCCCGGCGCCCCGGGCTCAGGCGAGGGTGGCCATGTCGATCACGAAGCGGTATTTCACGTCGCTCTTCAGCATGCGCTCGTAGGCTTCATTAATCTGGTCCATGCGGATCATCTCGATGTCGCACGTGATGCCGTGCTTTCCGCAGAAATCCAGCATCTCCTGCGTCTCGGGCAGCCCGCCGATCAACGAGCCGGAGAAGGACCGGCGGCGCATGATCAGGGGGAACGCCGCCACCGGCAGGGGTTTTTCCGGCGCGCCGACCAGCGTGAGGTTGCCGTCGAGCTTCAGCAGGTTGAGGTAGGCGTTGAGGTCGTGGCTGGCGGACACGGCGTCCAGGATGAAATCGAAGCTGCCGGCCTGCGCCGCCATCTGGGCCGCGTCGGTGGAGATGACCACCTCGTGGGCCCCGAGGCGCTTGGCGTCCGCGACCTTGTTCGGCGACGTGGTGAACAGCACGACATGGGCGCCGAAGGCCTTGGCGAACTTCAGGCCCATGTGGCCGAGGCCGCCCAGGCCGACGATGCCGACCTTCTGGCCGGGGCCGACCTTCCAGTGGCGCATCGGCGAATAGGTGGTGATGCCCGCGCACAGCAGCGGCGCGGCGGCCGCGGGGTTGAGATTGGCGGGCATCCGGAGCACGAAGTCCTCCGTCACGACGATGCTCTGCGAGTAGCCGCCGAGCGTCGGCGTGCCGAGGTGCTTTTCCGTGCCGCCGTACGTCCCGCCCGACATGCCGCTGTCGCAATACTGTTCCAGCCCCGTGCGGCAGTTCGGGCAGGTGCGGCAGGAATCGACGAGGCAGCCCACGCCGACCGTGTCACCCACCTTGAACTTCGTCACGCCGCTGCCGGTGGCCGTCACGCGGCCGACGATCTCGTGGCCCGGCACGGCCGGATACTGGGTGAAGCCCCACTCGTTGCGCGCGAAGTGCAGGTCGGAGTGGCAGACGCCGCAGTAGAGGATCTGGATCTGGACGTCCGTGGCCGTCGGCTGGCGGCGCTCGATGGTGGCCGCGCCGAGCCGGGAAGCGGCGCTGGAAGTGGAAAAAGCCTTGGTGGAATAACAAACGGGTTTGGCCATGGATGGGGAGGGGGTAGTCGCTGAAGGTTGCCCAGCTTCGCGAGAACAGCAAGAGCGCCGCGCAGATTCCGCGCGGGACAGGAGAGCGGGGCCGCCGGACGCCCCGTCAACCCGGCACCCACACCGCTCCCGCCTTAGGGCAGGTGCGCAACCTGTCGTCGGGCCGCAGCCTTGGGCGAAGGCTGATGCGGCGCCATCTTGAATTGGTCACGGAATACACGGGAAGGTCATGGGTGGGGGGTGCGGGGCTCTTGGTCGGGACGAATGATGTTAAATCCGGGACGAAGGATGGTGGAGCACCATGTCAGGCTTGCGCGGGGGGCTTGATCGGTTGGAATGGCTCCAGCACCCCGTGCGCCATGGCCCGATCACCCCTTTTGCCGCCCCTTGCCTGCCTGTTTCTCGCCACCATCCTGAGCCTGCAGGCGTCCGTCGAGCCGGCCCGCAAGCGGGTCGCCTTCGTCCTCGACGACGGCCCGGTCCCGGAGCACAACGCCGCCTTTCTCGCGCTGTTCGCCCGCGAGCACATGCACGTGAACTTCTCGCTGATCGGGAAGAATGTCGTCGCCCATCCGGAACTGGCGCGGGCCGTGGCCGCGGCCGGACACGAGATCAACAACCATTCCTTCACGCATCCGCACCTCAAGACGATGGCCGACGCGGACATCGCGCGCGAGGCCGCCGACACGGAGGCCGCGATCCGGCAGGCCACCGGCAAGGAGGCGGCCTGGTTCTGGTCGCCTTACCTCGAGCACGACGCCCGGGTGGACGCGGCGGTGCGGCGGGCCACCGGCCTGGAGCATTTCCCGTTCGAGCACTCCCACTTCATCGCCGCGCTGGACTGGGACGCCACCACGACCGGGGAGAAATTCCGCGCGCTTTGCACCACAGGCATCGTGGATGGCACGGTCATCCTCATCCATGAATGGCCGGAGGTCACCCTGGCCAACCTGCCGGCCGTGATCACCGAGCTGAAAAAGCAGGGCGTGGAGTTCGTGACCTTCAGCGAGCTGGCGGCCGGCAAGTGATCGGCGGGCGGGGGCGGGCCGGGAGACGGGGACTGACTCTGGGAACATCAGGCCGCAAGCTGGCACCCTCGGCGTGTCAGTACGCCGGCGGCCGGCGCATGAAATCCTCCACGGTCACGTACTCCGGCGCGTTCTCGGGGCGGGCGGTGCCGGCCAGCAGCAGGCGAACGGGGGTGGCTGGTCCGAGGGTGAGTGCGAATTTTTGCGGATTGCGTGCGATCTCCGTTTGCATCCACGCGAGGAACGCGGCCAGGTCGGCGGCGTCGGTCGCAGCGGGCGGATTGTGCGCGGCCTGCGCGAGGGTGAGGTGCGGACGGAAACGGGTGTCGTAGGTGTCGGGCGGCTTGAGGCCGAGGCGGTTCAGTTCGTGCTTGGCGGCGGTCACCGCCTCGCCCCAGGCCGGCGAAGGCAGGTGCAGTTCCACCGCCACCACGTGGTCGTTGGCGCCGAGGGCGACAACCTCGGGGGTGCAGACCAGGGGCGACGCCGGCCCGGTCAGCGCCAGGGGCCCTATCCGGGGTAGATCCTGCGGCTTCCAGGCCGGGCCGAAATAGACGACCGTGACATGCAGGTCTTCGACCCGCGTCAGCTTGAGGCCGGGGAAACGGGCCTGGGCCGCGGGCAGGAGGCGCGCCCATTCCGCTCCGAAAGGCGTGTCCGCACAGGGGATCGCGGAGAACAGGCTGCCGCGCTTCACGGGTTCGGCGGCGGCCGGGATGGCGGAAAAGATTCCGGTCACGAGCAAGACGGCGAACAGGCAGTGACGCATGGCACAAGGTAGCGCGGTCCGACGGTTTCTTCAAGCTGGCAGTCGGGACCGAGTCATCCGTATGCGATCGGGTTGTGCCGTTGGGCATGGAGAAGGCTGATGCGGCGGAAATTTGGCCACAAAAAGCACAAGAAGCAAAAAAGGAAACGGCTCACGCGAAGGGAGGATACGGGATTTTCAGTCGGCCCGCGCGGCATCGCCTGCAAGCAGGCTCCTACAATTGTATGATTCCGGCCGGGAGCCACACCGGCCGTCGTGGGCTCGCCCTTTATGGGGCGACGGCCAGGCGGTCGCCGACGTAGATGCGATAGGTCTTGATCCGGCCGGTGACATCGTCCGGGCCCTGGCGCGGGGTGTAGCGGAAGCCGACCAGCCGGACCGTGGCGCCCAGGTCGATGATCAGGCGGTGGGGGTGGGCGGGCGGATCCTGGTCCGTCATGGCGGTGTGCCAGGCATCGGCCGCCTGCCCGTTGATGGCGTTGACGGCCGAACCGCTCAGGGCCTTGTCTTCCTCGCTGTCGGCGTAGGCGATGGTCCATTTCGACTGGTTGAGGATGGTGCCGGCCTCGTCGAGGAGCTGGATCTCCGCCGCCGCGGCGTAGGCCTTGCCGTCAAAGGCGTCGACGGACTCGAGACCGAACTGCCGGCCGGTCGCGGGCTGGGCGAATTTTATCTCCTGCACGGCCGCGCCGGCGGCGAATGTGCCCTCCAGCACCCGGGTCCGGGCCGTGAGCTGCAGCATCTTCCGGCTGTTCGCGGAATAGAAATCCTTTTCCGGTCGCAGCACATCGAGAACCGGGGTCGTCAATCCCCGGATGCTGGCTTTCTCCGGGCCGGTGAGATCGAGGACGACAATCTCGTTGGCGCCAATTTTCAGCCACGGACCCGGCAGGTACATGGTCTGCGTGGGCCCGATGTTCCAATAACGGCCGAGGCAACGGCCGTTGACCCAGACAATCCCGACGCCCCAGCTGGACATGTCCAGGAAGGTGTCGGCGGCGGCGGCCAGAGTGACGGTGGCCCGCCAGAAAGCCGGCTGGCCGGTGGCGGCGGGTCCTTTTTCCCAGCGGAGCGGCGGCAGTTTGGCGTCGGCGCCGAAATCGACCGGCCGGATTTCCCAGCCTTCGACCTCCCGGGAGGAACCGTCCAGCGTGGTGAAGCGAACCGGACCCTGGAAGCCCTTGCGGTCGTGCACCTCGATGCCGAAGTTGACGCGGGCGATGGTGTAGAGGAGCACCTCGATTTGGGCGGGCTGGGTGCGCGCAGGCAGCTGGACCTTGAACCGGCCGGTGCGGACGTCCATGACGCCGGCGGCGCGCCCGTCGAGAAACACCCAGGCGAGGTCGCGCACGTTCTCGGCCTCCAGGAATCCGGCGGGTCCCGCGGGCAAGGTGGTCCGGTAGACGACGATCCCGCGGCTGATGTCATAGGCCTCGAGATTGCGCGGGGTGGAAACCTTGATCGGGTCGGCCGGCAGGTTGGCGAAGATGGCGGCGCTTTCGTCCAGGGGGAATTCCGCAATTGCCATGACGGGATTTGCCGGCGGCGGCTCCGGCAGCTTTTCGCCCGGCATCAGGTGGCGGCTCATGAGCTCGCGGAACTGGGTGTACTTGGGGGTGATCCAGCCCGCCTCGCTGATGGGGGCGTCGTAGTCATAGCTCGAGGTATCCGGCTGGAAGGGACGGTCGCAGCCGCCCCAGAGGCCGAAGGTGGTGCCACCATGGGCCATGTAGAGGCTGAACGAACCATTCTGGTTCAGCATCGTGTCGAGGTCGGCGAGCATATGGGCGGCGCTGCCGGTCTTGTGCGGCTTGCCCCAGATGTCGAACCAGCCGGCGTAATATTCGCCGCACATGAGGGGGCCCTTGGGCTGGACCCGGCGGAGCGCCTGGAAGCCCTTGGCCGGATCCGAGCCGAAGTTGGCGACGGTGAAAAGCCCGGGCACATATGAACGCTCGACCTCGGAAGTCGGGTTGCAGGCGAAAAGGGGGACGGTGAAACCGGCGTCGAGGATGATCTGGCGCATGGCGGGCATGTACGCGGGGTCCTTGCCGAAGAAGCCGTATTCATTCTCCACCTGGACCATCAGGATCGGGCCCCCGTTGGTGACCTGTAGCGGTGCCAGCACGCGGCTGACCTCGGCAAACCAGCGCCGGGAGGCGTCGAGGAAGAGCGGATCCCGGGTGCGGAGGAAATTACGGTCTGATTTCTTCAGCAACCACCAGGGCAGTCCGCCCATTTCCCATTCCGCGCAGGCGTAGGGGCCGGGCCGGAGGATGACCCACAGGCCCTCCTCCTGGGCGATCCGGCAGAACTCGGCGGCGTCGCGCTGGCCGCTCCAGTCGAACTTGCCCTCCTCCCATTCGTGGTAGTTCCAGAAGAGGTAGGCGCAGATGGTGTTCAGGCCCATGGCCCGCGCCAGCTGCAGCCGGTGCCGCCAGTATTCGCGCGGCACGCGGGCGAAATGGATCTCGCCGCAGCGGATCTGGAGCCGCTGGCCGTCGAGCAGGAAATCGGTGTCGCCAATCGCGAAGCGGTGCGCCGTCGCGGCGTTGACGCGCGGGGCCGGGGCCAGGACGAGCAGGGCGAGGAGGAGCGGGGCTAGGGCTTTCATGGGGGTGGGAGAGGCGCCTCCGGGACGCAAGGGCGGAAGCGTCCCGGCTAAGAGAGCCGAGGATGCGGGCGGTCGATCGAGACTGCAAGAGAAGG
>CAYRDN010000087.1:0-9850 GCA_964423065.1 uncultured Oleiharenicola sp.
CGCACGCGGCTCACCGGCTCATTGATGCCGCGGAAAAACTCCTCGCGGCCGATGCCCGCCGGGGTGACCGGGCCGATGCCGGTGATCTTAACGCGACGACGCATGGTCGGGACGCGGGGCGTGGGGGACAAGGCGGTGGAGCACCGGGATGGATTTCAAGGGGGGGGTGGAGGGTGTGGGTGGCGCCGGGGCGGCCGGGAAACGCAACCGGAGGGGCTGCGCCAGCCGCCAACCACGAGCCATCAGCTCCCATTCATGGCGGACAATCGCGGCGACGGCAAGCCCCGGGATCGCAAAAGAGATTTGCCCTGCGGCGGGGGCGAACCCACAACAACGCCGCATGACCGCCCCGGAATTCGAAGCCCGCCTCGTCGCCTGGGCCCGCGCGCAGCCCGGCCTCGAGGCCCTCGTGCAGATCGGCTCGCGCGTGCAGCCGGGGGCGGTGGTCGATGCATGGTCGGACTGGGACTACCAGATGATCGTCCGCTCGCCCGCCCGGTATTTCAACCGCGAGTGGCCGGCCCAGATCGCCCCGTGCTGGTCGGCCCATTTCGAGCGCACGGAGCGCGCGGTGGTGAAGCTCAGCGCGGTCTTTGCCGGCGGCTGGGAGGCGGACTTTGTGCTGCTGCCCGCCTGGCAGATGAAGGTGGCGTGCTGGGCCCTGCGGCATCCGGGCGCGCAGGGCTGGTTTCCGGCGGCGCTGCGGCGGGGGGTGCACAACCTGCGGTTGGTGGCCGGGCCGGGCCACCGGGTGATCCTCGGCGGACCGGCGTGGGAGCGGCGGTATGCCGGGCTGGCGGTCGCCTGGCCGGAGCCGGCCTTGGCCGCCGCGGATTTCGAACAACACGCCGCCGCCTTCTGGCGGCACGCCGTGTGGGTGGCGAAAAAGATCCGGCGCGGCGAGCTGCGCGCGGCGGTGCGCTGGCAGCACGTCGCGCTGCACGAGCACCTCCTGGCGCTGCTGGAGGAGGAGGCCCGGCTCGCCGGCCGCCGGCCGCGGCCCGAGGCCCGCCAGGCGGAGCGGTGGCTGGACGAGCGGCGCCTGCGGCAGACGGCGGCCGTGACCGGCCCGGATCAGGCCGCGCTGGCACGCGCGCTCCTCGCGGAGCTGACCCTGTGCGGGGAAGTCTGCCGGAATGTGGCGGACCAACGCGGCTTTGCCCGGCCGGATTACGGCGCGGTCGAGGCGTGGCTGCGCGCCGAGCTGGCGGCCGTGGCCGGTTGAAACCCTGCCGGGCTCAGGTGGCCGCGGGGGGAAACTCGAAGATGAAGACCGTGCCGCCGCCGGGGCGGGCGTCCACCTTCATCTCGGCGTGGTGGGCGGCCGCGATGTGCCGGCAGATGGTCAGGCCCAGCCCGGTGCCGTGCGCCTTGGTCGAGGCCACCGGCTTCTTCAGGATCACCGCCATCGTTTCCGGGGGCAGGCCGGCCCCGTTGTCCGTCACCGTCATGACCACGAGGCCCGGTTTTTTCCGGACGGAGATGACGACCCGGGTGGCGCCGGCCTCCAGTGAATTCTTCAGGAGATTCTGCAGCACCCGCATGATCTCGAAGCGGACGCCGACGATGAGCGCGCCCTCGTCGCCCTCGACCTCGATGCGCGGGGAGTCGAAAAAGAGCACCGCGCGGGTCTCCGCGGCGGCGGCGCGCAGGTCGAAGGTCTCGCTCTTGCTGATGTGGCGGGTGCTCTGGCGCCAGGATTCCGCGAGATGGAGGCAGAAGGAGGAGCAGTTTTCCAGGCGCTCGGCATAGTGCATGATGCGCGCCATGGAGGGCGAGCCGTCGACCAGGTGGCGCGCCTCGTCGAGCAGCATGTTCGAGTAGCCGATCGTGACGACGAGCGGGTTGCAGATGTCGTGCACCATCTCGGCGGCGGCCTGGCCGTAGCCGACGTGCATCTGGTGCTTCTTCTGCTCGAGCTTCACCGACTCATACATGCCCTGGAGGTGCTCGAGGAGGGTGGAGCGCTTGCGGCGTTCCAGGGCCTCGCCGGCATGGCGGCGCACGGTCTGCTGCAGCACGTCGACATCGAACGGCTTTTTCAGATATTCATTGGCGCCGAGGCTCATCGCCGCCTGGGCGGAGGCGAGGGCGCCGTAGCCGGTCATCATAATGACCGCCGCGTCGGCATCGAGCTTGCGCAGTTCCTCCAGGCCCTGGATGCCGTTCTTCTGCGGCATCCGGATGTCCATGACCACCACGGCAAAGGCGTTGTGCTTGACGAGCTCGAGCCCGCGGTCGACGCGGTCGACGGTCTGCACGTCGAACTCATCCTGCAGCAGATAGCTCATGCTTTCGCGCGGGCCCAGTTCATCGTCGATGATAAGCACCTTGGGTCGGGAGGTGCCGGGTACGACTGCTAGCTCGGGTGTTTCTAACATGGGGGATGAGGGATGGGTGTTGTGGCCCCCCTTGTGCCAGTTGGCGCCCGTTTGGCAATCCGAAGGTTTGCGGGGCCGGAAATCCCGGTCCCGGCGCCAGGCCCGGCCGGCCGCTCAATTCGCCGCCACGCCGCGCGAGAACAGCTCGGTGATGACATCCTCCAGGGGCACGTCCTGGATGGTGATGTCGTCCACGGCACCCTGGGTGAGGATCTGCTGGCAGACCGCGGTCACCTGCTCGCTCGGCACGTGCAGGAGGATCTCGCCGTCGTCACAGACCTTGGCCGCGCCGTGCGCGGGTTTCCAGCCGGCGGGGAAGGCGCCGTCGCGGGGCTTGAACTTGATGATGCGCTGCCGCGCGCCCGCGCCCGCGATGCGGTCGAGGCCGCCGTCGTAGATCTTCTTGCCGTGGTCGATGACGATCACACGCTCGCACAGCGAGGAAATGTCGGCCATGTAGTGGCTCGTGAGGAGGATGGTGGTCTTGTGCCGGCGGTTGTAGTCGCGCAGGAACTCGCGGACGTTCTTCTGCGACACGACGTCGAGGCCGATGGTCGGCTCGTCGAGGAAGAGGACGCGCGGGCGGTGGAGCAGGGCGGCGATGAGCTCCATCTTCATGCGTTCGCCGAGGGAGAGTTCGCGGACCATGACGTCCAGCTTCCTGCCGACATCGAGCAGGGTCACCAGCTCGTCGAGCGCGGACTGGAACTGGTCCGGGGGCAGGCCGTAGATGGCGCGCAGGAGGTGGAAGGACTCGATGGCCGGCAGGTCCCACCAGAGCTGGTTCTTCTGGCCGAGGACGAGGGCGAAGATCCGGCGGTACTCGTTCTCGCGCCTGGTCGGGTCGAAGCCCGCGACGCGGGCCTTGCCGGAGGTCGGGTAGATGAGGCCCGACAGCATCTTGAGCGTCGTGGTCTTGCCCGCGCCGTTGGGGCCGAGGAAGCCGACGAGCTCGCCCTCGCGGATGCTGAAGCTGACGTTGTCCGCCGCGCGGGTCTCCTCAAATTCGCGGTGGAAGAGGCCCTTCACCCCGCCCCAGAAGCCGGGCTGCTTCTTGTAGGTGCGGAAGACGCGGGTAAGGTTTTCAACATCGATCATGGGCGGACCGGCGAATGAACATGATTCGGGGTTGAAGGCAACCGCGTCTTGCAGCAATCCCGGTCCGCTTGGTAAGCGAATTGCTCCAGCAGGCTGCATGACCCCGACCACCCTGATCTTGAGCGCCATGCCCTCCGAGGCCCGGCTGATCCAGGCCCGGCTCACGGGCCGCCGGACCGGGTGGCTGGCCTGCTTCCCGTGGGTCGCGGGCCGGCTCGGCGGCCGGCGCGTGGTGACGGCGGTCACCGGGGTCGGCGTGACCAACGCCGCCATGGTCACGGCGCTCTTCATCCGGGAGTTCAAGCCCGCCGAGGTCCTCGTCTCCGGCACCGGCTCGCGGTTCAACCCGCGGATCCGCACGGGTGACACCGTGATTTCCACCAAGACGATCCACCATGCCGCCGGGAGCCTGACCGACGCGGGCATGGTCTACCGCCAGGTGCGCGGACCGCTGCCCGGGGCGATGACGCACTGGTATTACCGGCCGGATGCGCGCCTGCTGCGTCTGGCCCGGGCCGCCATCGCCGGCTACACCGCCGTGCCGGTGACAGTGGCGGGCGAGACCTACCGGCCGAAGGTGCTGACCGGCGTGGTGACGGCCAGCGATCTCTTCGGGGTGTCGGCCGCGAAGATCGCCGACATGAAGGCCAAGCTGGATCCGGACATCATGGAGATGGAGAGCGCCGCCATCGCGCAGGTCTGCACCCAGCTCGGCGTGCCGCACATCGTCTTCCGCGCCGGCAGCAACCGCACGCAGTCCGATCCCGGCAGCGACTACCGCCGGCTCGGTCAGACGGCGGCCGCCGCCGCCGCGCGCTGGACGGTCTATTTTACCGGCTGTCTGGCCAAGGCTGGAGGCAAATGACATGAGTTCCCTCCGTGCGGAGCTAACACACCCCGCCCTGCGGGCACCCCTCTCGAGAGGGGAATCAAGCCAGGCGTTTCCCGGTTCCCCTCGGGAGAGGGGTGGCGCGAAGCGACGGGGTGTGTCGGGTTCAAATAAGGAGCCGCAGCCATGAAGCTCTTCTCCCGCGGCGACAGCGAGGGCTTCGTGGTGGCCTTCGTGAACAACCTGGTACAGCTGCTCATCCTCGCGCCCCTGTGCACCGGCGTGCTCGGGTTCTCGCCGGCGCTGATCTACGGCCGCATCCTGCCCGGGGTCGCGATCTCGTTCCTCGTGGGCAACCTTTTCTACGCCTGGCAGGCCCTGCAGCTCGCGCGGCGCGAGGGCCGCACGGATGTCACGGCGCTGCCGTACGGCATCAGCACGCCGGGGCTCTTTGCCCATGTCTTTCTCGTGATGCTGCCGGCGAAGCAGCTGGCGCTCGCGCGCGGCCTGGCCGATCCGGAGCGCTTCGCGTGGCACGCGGGCCTCGTGGCGTGCCTGCTGGGCGGGGTGCTGGAGTTCGGCTGCGCCTTCATCGCCGATCGGATCCGCCGGCACACGCCCCCGGCCGCGATGCTGGCCACGCTCGCGGGTGTCGGGCTGGGGTTCCTCGGCCTGGCGTTTTTCTTCCAGGCCTTCGCCGCGCCCGTCATCGGGCTGGTGATGATGGTGCTGGTGTTCGTGGTTTTCTTTGGCCGGATGAAATTCCGCGGCGGGGTGCCGGCGACGGTCGTCATCCTCGCCGCGGGCACGGCGCTGGCCTGGGCCACCGGGCTGGCCCCGGTCGGCGGGCCGGGCGCGCAACCGCTGGCGCATTTCCGGATTTATTTCCCGGTGCCGGTGCCGGGCGAACTCTGGGCGGCATTCTTCGGGGGCCACATCATCGCCTACCTTTCCGTGATCATCCCCATCGGGCTGCTCGGGGTGCTGGCGTCGTTGCAGAACATCGAGTCGGCTGCGGCCGCGGGCGACAACTACCCGGTGCGGCCCAGCCTCATCATCAACGGGCTGGGCACCATCGCCGCGGCCTGCTTCGGCTCCCCGTTTCCCTCGTCCATCTACATCGGCCATCCGGCGTGGAAGAAGCTCGGGGCCCGCGCGGGCTACTCGGTCCTGAACGGGGTCGGCATCACCCTGGTGTGCCTGACGGGCAGCATGGCGCTGCTCACGTGGCTCATCCCCGCCGAGGCGGGCATCGCCATCATCCTCTGGATCGGGATCATCATCGCCGCGCAGGCCTTTGAGGTGACGGAAAAGAAATACTACCCGGCGGTCGTGGTGGGCCTGCTGCCCGCGCTGGCGGCCTGGACGATGCTGGTGGTCAAGACGTCGCTCGGGGCGGGCGGCGCGGTGCTGGGCGCGCCGCTGCTGGCGGCGGCGCACGCGGCGGGGGCGTACATCGGCGGCGGTTTCGCGCTCGAGCAGGGTTTCCTCTACTCCGCGATGATCTGGTCGGCCATCGTCGTCTGCATCGTCGACCGGCACTGGCGCCGCGCGGCGGTCTGGAGCGGGGTCGGCGCCGTGCTGGCGCTGTCGGGGCTGATGCATTCCTACGCGCTCACCGGGCGCGACACGGTCATCGACCTGCCGCTGCTGGCCTGGCTGAGCGGGCAATGGACGCCCGGCCGGTCGCTCTTTCCCGCCGGCGGCGCGGCCCTGGGCTACGCGCTGGCGGGCCTGGTCTTCCTCCTGACGAATTTCATCGCGGTCCCGCGGGCGGAGGATGAAGTCGCCTGATGCAGACCCCCGATGCATTGGCCACAAGAAGCACAAAAAGCGCAAAAACAGCCGACATGGCTTTTGCGCCTCCTGCGCCTTTTGCGGCCAGAATCTCCCCATGACCCGGCCCGCGACTCCCGTATCAACCGCCGTTGATCCGGCGCTGCCCTTCATCGACCTGCACCGGCACCTCGACGGCAATGTCCGGCTGCAGACCATCCTCGAACTCGGCCGGCAGCATAACATCAGGCTCCCCGGGGACACCATCGAGGCCCTGCGGCCGCACGTGCAGGTGGACGGCGTGCTGCCGGACCTCGTCACCTGGCTGAACAAGCTCCACTGGATGATCGCCGTGCTCGGCGACTACGACGCGTGCCGGCGCATCGCCCGGGAGAACGTCGAGGATGCGCAGGCCGAGGGCATCGACTACCTCGAGCTGCGCTTCAGCCCGTATTTCATGGCCGGGCCGAACAAGCTGGATCCGGCCCGGGTGGTCGAGGCGGTGGTGGCGGGCGTGGCGGAGGGCAGGGCGAAGACCGGGCTGAAGGTGAACCTGATCGGCATCCTCAGCCGGACGTTCGGACCGGAGGCCTGCCAGATCGAGCTCGAGGCGCTGCTGACCCGGCGGGCGGCCATCACCGCGCTCGACCTGGCGGGCGACGAGAAGAACTGGCCGGCGGAGCTGTTCGTCAAACATTTCGCGCGCGGGCGCGACGCCGGCTGGGCGGTCACGGTGCACGCCGGCGAGGCCGGCGGCGCGTCGAGCGTGTGGGCGGCGCTGCGTGCGCTCGGCGCCACCCGCATCGGGCACGGCATCCGGGCCATCGACGATCCGGCCCTGCTCGACCACCTCGCGGCGCACCGGATCGGCCTCGAGATCAATCTCACGAGCAACGTGCAGACCAACACGGTGCCGGGCTTCGCCGCCCACCCGATGAAGGCGTTTCTCGGCCGGGGTCTGCTGGCGACGATCAACACGGACGACCCGGTGATCAGCGGCATCGACCTGCGGCACGAATTCGAGGTCGCCGCCCCCGCCGCCGGGCTGGGGCCGGCGGAAATCCGGCAGGCGCAGCGCAACGCCGTCGAGATCGCTTTTTTGCCGGCCGCGGACAAGGCCGCGCTGCTGGCCGGCCGGCCGGCGTGAGCCGGCGGCCGGCTTACCGGTCAGGAATTGGCCGCCCGCGGGGCCGAGGCCTGCTCGATGGCGGCCAGCACGGCGTCGAAATCGCGGTAGTCGGGAATGACCCGGGTCGCTCCGAGCGCCTGCAACTGGCGGGCGGCGACGCCGTCGCCGATGCAGACCAGCGGCCAGGCGAGTTCGCGGCAGGCCCGGACATCCCAGCTGGCGTCGCCGAGGTAGACGATGCGCTCGAAGGCGGCGCCGCCGTGGTGCGCGGCGGCCCGGGCGAGGGCGGTGCGCATGATTTCCGTCCGCGCATGGGCCACGTCGCTGAAGGCGGACGGCAGGCCTTCGATCGGGATGCCGGCGGCGGCGAGCTTGTGGCGGGCGGTCGATTCCCAGTCGCCGGAGGCGATGGCGACGGCCAGCCCCCGCTCCTGCAGCTTCCGCAGGGCCGCGGCGGCGCCGGGAATCTCGCGCGTCCGCCGGCCGGTGCGATGGGTGACGTCGTCCATGAGGCCGATCATCCTTTGCTGCACGGCCCGGGATTCCGCCGGCGTGGGCGGATGGCCGCGGGCGGCGCGCACGATGGTGTCGAGGCAATAGGTCGCGGTCGTGTGCGGGTAGCTTTCCCAATCGGTGCGGACGCCGGGCAGGTCCAGGGCCTGCTCGATGGCGCGCACGTAGCAGTTTTCCTCGAGGGCAAAGCCGTCGGTCAGCGTGCCGTCCATGTCGAACATGACCAGCTTCATGGATGGCCCAGCCGGCGGTAATCGAGGACGGTGTGGCTGATGTGGCCCTGCTCCAGGCACCGCATGTCCGTCAGGGGTGAGAGCGGCGAGACATCCACGATGTTGCGCCAGATCAGCCGGTGGGAGCCGTCGTCCGCCTGGGGGCTGAACAGGCCGGGCACCTGCACCTGGGCGGGCACGGTCGGCTGCACGGCGGTGTCGGCGCGGCACCGCTGGGGAAAATTGACATTGTGCACCGTGAAGCTGTTCGCCGGGGTGCCGGCCAGCAGCGGCGCGACCATCCGGGCCGCATGGGCGGCGGAACATTTCAGCGTGGGCAGCAATTCGCCGTCGGGGGCGCCGCCGTGTTCCTTGAGGCGGTTGTAGGTTTCCTCCGAAACATCCTGGGACACGGCCAGGGCGGGCAGCCCATGGAGCGCCCCTTCCCAGGCGCCGGCGACAGTGCCGCTGGCGAGGATGAAGCCGAGTGAACAGTTGAAGCCGACGTTGATGCCGCTGACGACGCCCTCGACGCGGCCGGGCAGCAGGTGGGCCAGGGCGATGTTGACGCAATCGGAAGGCGTGCCTGCCACCGTCCAGGTCGGGCAGCCGAAGCCGCGGTCGACGGCGGCGGATTTGACGGGACGGTTCCGGGTCTTGGAGGCGCCGCTCCAGCTTTGCTCCGTCACCGGGGCGACGACGGACAGCGCATGGCCGGCGGCGTGCAGCGCGGCGACGAGCTCGTGCAGGAAGAGTGAGTCGATGCCGTCGTCGTTGGTGACGAGAAGATTCATTTGGGGTTCATCCAGACACACCCGGCGCCGCAGGAAAAGGCCGGAAATGATCCCGGCCGGGGCGCGGTCAGGGGCCCTCGACCTCGGCCGCCTTGGCCAGCGCGGCGGCGCGGCGGCGGTTCTCGGTGAGGAGCCAGGCCATGTAGGCGACGACGGCGAGGTTCACGACCAGCGCGCCGATCCGCAGCCAGGTGACCCGGTGGGCCAGTTCGTAGATTTCGACGGGGACATAGACGGCGCCGCTCAGGGCGGCGAGCCATTCGGCCCAGCGCCGCTCGTACCACAGGCCGAAGGCCTCGACGAAGCGCACGACGGCGTAGAGGGCCGCAAACCCCGCCAGCGCCCAGAGGTGGGAATCCTCCAGCCGCGCCATGGCCGTGATGAAGATCTGCGGGTAGCGGCTGGCCGGGTTCAGGTGGAGGTGGCGGATGATCTGTTCGGCATAGACCTCGTTGTCGCGGTCGAGGAAGCTGAGGAGTCCGAAACCGGCGATGAGCACGATGGCCCCCTTGAACGCTTCAAAGACAGCGATGGGGCGCAGGGCCTGGTGGGTGACGGATTTCACGAAACGTCAAACGTAGAGGCCTTTGGCATGACGGAAAGAAAAAAGCCGCGACTTTCGTCGCGGCGTGGGGGGGGATCCGGCCCGGCCGGAGGACTCGCGGGCCGGGTTATGACTGGACCGGGGCGGCCTCGGCGGGGGCCGGTTCGGCGCCGCCGGCCTGCTTCTGGGCCTCGAGCTCGGCCATCGCGGCCTTGCGGCTGAGGCGGACCTTGCCGGAGCGCTCGTCGATGCCGACGCACTTGACCGTGATGGAGTCGCCGACCTTGACGACGTCCTCGGTGCGGCGCACGCGGAAGTCGGCCAGCTCGGAGATGTGCACCAGGCCTTCCTTGCCGGGCATGCACTCCACGAACGCGCCGAACTCCTTGGTGCCGGTGACGCGGCCGGTGTAGATCTTGCCCATCTCGATCTGGGAGCCGCCGCCGCAGAGGGCGTCGATCTCCTGCACGGCGCGGTTCATGGCGTCGGCGTTGTTCGAGTAGATGAAGACCTTGCCCGAGTCGTCGTCGGCGATGTCGATCTGCGCGCCGGTCGTCTCGGTGATGCGGCGGAT
>CAYRDN010000088.1:0-9843 GCA_964423065.1 uncultured Oleiharenicola sp.
TATCCAGCCTAAGTTCAGGTGGGGCGGCCGCGGCGCGGGCCGGCTGGCATCCTTCACTCTCGAAATGCTCGGCGCAGGATGGTGGACCTTACTGGACTCGAACCAGTGACCTTTTCCATGTCAAGGAAACGCTCTAACCAACTGAGCTAAAGGTCCAATCGGGTCGGGTACCAAACACGAGCGCGGGCCGACCGCGCAAGGAAAATTATCGAAACTTGCGCCGGCCGGGGCGCAGCCAGGTTATTCGAGGGCGGCAGTGACTTCCCCCTGGTCAGCCTTGTGGTCCGGATGGCGCATCAGCAACACTAGCGGCAGCGCGGCCAAAGCGATGATGAACATGATGTAGAAGTCGCCGAGGTAGGCGATCAGGGCCGCCTGCCGGGTCACAAGGGCATCGAGCATCGCGCGGCCGGTGACTGTCACCGGATCCAGCATGGCGGGCAAATGTTGCATGGGCGAACGGAACGGCTGGATATAGGCGCTCAGCGACGCGTGCACCTTGTGGGCGTTCTGGCCGAGCAGGTAGATCATCACGGAAATGCCGATGCTGGAGCCGATGTTGCGCGACAGGCTGAACAGCGCCGTGCCCGAGGTCCGCAGGTCGTGCGGCAGGGAGGCAAACGTGATGACACTCATCGGAATGAAGATGAATCCGAGTCCGAGGCCCTGGATCACGCCGGTCGTGACCATCATCTTACCGGTCACATCGAGTGACCAGCGGCTCATCTGCCACAGGGCCAGGGCGGTCAGGATGAGTCCGAGTGCGACCAGCCAGCGCGCGTCCACCCGGGTCATCAGCCGCCCGACAATCATCATCGCCACCATCGTGCCGATGCCGCGGGGCGCGAGGAGGATGCCGGCGTCAAGCACCGGGTAACCCAGCAGGGTCTGCAGGAACGGGGCCAGCAGCGCCAGGGTGGCCAGCAGGATCACGCCGATCACAAAGATGAAAATGATGCCGGTGACGAAATTCCTGTCCCGGAACAGACGCAAATCCAGGAAAGTGCGCCGGGCGGTGAGTAGGTGAACCACGAAAAGGTAGGTGCTAAGTCCAGCGCACGCGGCCTCCAGCATGATTTCCGGCGAATCGAACCATTCCAGCTGCTCGCCGCGGTCGAGCATCATCTGCAGCGCCCCGATGGCCAGCGCCAGGGTGATGAAGCCGAACCAGTCGAAAAAAAGCCCCGGCGTCGCCGCGGTGCGCTTCATGTAGGCGGAGAGGCCGACCATCGTCAGCATGCCCACCGGCAGGTTGATATAGAACACCCAGCGCCAGTTGTAGTATTCCGTCAGCCAGCCGCCGAGCATCGGACCGAGGATGGGCCCCACCATCACCCCGACCCCCCAGAGCGCCATGGCGGAGCCGTGCTGCTCCCGCGGGTACTCGTCGAGCAGCACCGCCTGGGAGAGAGGCACAAGCGGTGCGCCGAAGACGCCCTGCAGCAGGCGGAACAGCACCATCTCGTCGAGGGAGGTGGCCAGGCCGCAGAAGACCGAGGTGAGGGTGAAGCCGGCCACGGAGAGCAGGAAGAAGTTCTTCCGGCCCCAGCGCGACGCCAGCCAGCCGGTCGCCGGCATCATGATGGCGGCCGTCACGATGTACGAAGTCAGGACGAGGTTGATCTGGTCCTGCGACGCGGACAGGCTGCTCTGCATGTACGGCAGCGCGACATTGGCGATGGTCGTGTCCAGCGCCTGCATGATGGTGGCGAGCATCACGCAGACGGTGATGGCGCCGCGATGCGGCGAGACCGGGAAGGGCGTCGGCGCTTCGGCCATGGTCAATTCCGGCCCGTGAATCCGAGGAGGCCGCCGAGCGAACGGACATGGCCGGTGTTGATCTCAACCACGGCGCTCATGCCGGCGCGCAGCGTCCGCGTGACGTCCGGATTGTCGATCGAGATGCGGACCGGAATGCGCTGGGAGACCTTGACCCAGTTGCCCGAGGCGTTTTGCGCCGGGATCAGGGCAAATTCCGCCCCGGTCGCCGGGCCGATCGCCAGCACCTGGCCGTGGAATTTCCGCCCCGGATAGGTGTCGATTGCAATCGCCACCGGATCGCCGGCCTTCACGTAAGTGAGCTCGGTTTCCTTCAGGTTGGCCTCGATCCACAGCTTGTCGTTTGCGATCAGGCTGAAGGCCGGCTGGTTGGCGGCGAGAAATTTGCCCAGCGGCAGGTTGCTGACGTTCGTCACGATCCCCGCGGTCGGCGCTCTCACGCTGGTCTTGCCCAAGTCGCGGTCGGCCTCGTCCAGTTCCGCCTGGGCGGCGGCGATCCGGGCGCTTTTTCCGTCGGGCAGGTCCGGGTCGCCGGAGAGCGAGGCGAGCACGGTGGCGGCGTCCTGCTCGAGGACGTCCAGGTGTTTGCGGGCATAGTCGACGGCGTGCCGGGCGTGGTCGACCGCGGCCTCGGTCCCGGCGTGACCGGAGACGAGGGTTTCCTGCCGGACCAGTTCCCGCCCGGCGAATTCGGTCTGTTCCCGCGCCTCCGCGACCAGGGCGAGCTTCTGCCGGTAGGTGGCGCGCAGGGTGGCGAGCTCGGTGCGGACCGATTCCAGGCGTGCGCGGGTCTCCGCCACGCGGATGCGGTAGAGCGAGTCGTCCAGCCGGAAGAGCAGCTGCCCGGCCTTCACCGGCGCGTTGTCGGGCACGGCCACCTCAACCACGCTGCCCGCCACCTCGCTGGTGACGGTGAGCTTTTCCGCGTGGATGTAGGCGTTGTCGCTCGTCTCGATGCGGCCACCGTGCAGATAAAGATAGAGTCCGGCCAGCCCCAGCAGCAGGGGACCGGCGAGGAGCAGGGCACGACGCAAGACCGGGCGGCGCGGCTTTTCATCGTTCGCGGAATTTTCGGGCGGAGGATTCATAAGGGATGGGCGGGGAGGGTGCGGTTGGGCCGGATGGGAAGGGTCATTCCGGGACGGACGTCGTACCGGTGGCCTGGAACAGGCGGGCCACGCTTACGGCGTAGTCATGCTGCGCCTGCGAGAGGTTGGAGCGCGCGTCGGTCAGGGCCGATTGCGCGGCGAGCACCTCGAGCTGGTTGGCGGTGCCGGCGGACAACCGGACCCGGGCGAGGCGCAGGCTCTCGGCAGCCTGGTCGACGCTCTGCTGGGCGGATGCCAGCAGGTCCATGGCCTCGCCGACGGCGCGGTGGGCGTTGCGGACCTCGAGATCGATCCGGAGACCCAATTCCTCGCGGGCGGAAACGGCCTGCGCGGTCCGGGCCGTCGCCTGCTGCACCCGGGCCTGGGTCGCGTGGCCATCAAAGACGGACCAGTCGACCTGCGCGCCCACGGTCAGGCCGTTCAGGGTCCGGCCGAAACTGTCGAGGTAGGTGGACTTTCGGAGTTCGTAGCCGCCGACCAGGCTCACCTGCGGGCGCCGGCCGGATTTCGCCAGCTCGATCTCCTCGCGGCTGGCCGCGATGAGTTGCTCGCCGGCGACCAGTTCCGGCCGATGCTCGCGGGAGGCGCGGATGGCGTCCGCGAGCCCGAGCTCGAGCTTGGGCATCGCGAGCCGGCCCAGGACATCCAGATCGGTCTCGCCGTCATCGGACGCCTCGGCGCTCGCGCCCAAGGCGGTGCGCAGGGCGTCCTGACCGGCCCGGTAGGCGTTGCGGGCGCGGACCAGTGCGGGCCGGGCGTTCGCCACCGCGACCCCGGCCCGCAGCACGTCAAAATCGGAACCCGTGCCCGCCTTCAGGCGCACCTTCGCCTGTTCGTCCTCCTGTTCCAGGACCCGCATGGCTTCCTCGTGGACCTTGATCTGCTCCCGGGCGAGGAGGATGCCGAAGAAATCCTCCTCGACCTCGAGGATCGTCTGGTTGACCGCCCCGGTCAGGATGCTGCGCGCGGCATCCAGCCGGGCCCCGGCGCTCTGACGGCGGGCGTCGACGCCGCCGCCGGAGTAGACCAGCTGGTGGATCGAGACCCCCACCTGCCAGGCGTTGGGGTCGGGCAGGGGAATGCCAGCGAATCCGGGCAAACCCTCAAACTGGCGCGGCTCGCTGTAGGAATACGAGGCCCCGACGCCGACGTCGGGCAGGCGGCGCGCACTGGCTTCGAGCAGGACCCCCTCCTGCTGCGCCAGCTTTTCGCGGACCTCGCGGAGGGCGGGGCTGTGTTCCAGCGCGTAACTGACCGCACCAGCCATGGTCAGGGGCCGCGGCAGCGGTGCCGCCGGCTTCAATTGGGCGAAACCGGGACCGGTCAGCAGGAGCGTCAGGGCGGGCAGCAGCCGTCGGATTTTGACGTGGACTTGGGATTGGGCAAACATGGCAAGGGAGCGGAGTGGATGGGATTGATGGCGGATTCGGCTCCGTGGGCCGGTAGGCTTCTCCCCGGCAGGAGGAGGATTCTGCGGGTGATGCCCGCCGGGACCGGCGCGGGAGGCGCGATGGATTCAGGGTGGCGGCGCGGCTCCGCGCATGATGAGGTCGACGACGGCGTCGAGATGGGTGGCGGCGGTATACTCGGGCTTGACGTGGGAAACGGTGCGCCGGAGCACCCCGGTGAAAATCATCCCATTGAAAAGATCGGCGAGCATCTCGGCGTCAGCCCCCCGGTGCACGCGGCCCTGAATGATGGCCTGCTTCAGGCAGGCGACCAGTGCCTCGCGCAGCGGACGGAAGATGGCCTTGAAAACCTGGCGCTCATGATCGCCATGATGATGAATCTCGCCGATCATTGTGCGGATCAGGGGCAGGTTATCCTGGAGGAGCAGCTCGTAGCAGCGGGCGTGCTGCGCGAGGTCGGTCCTCAGATCGCCGGTATCTGTCGGCGCGGGCGACTGCGCTGCGACCGCCTGCTGGCCGAAATTCTGGCCGATGACTGCCGCGATCAGTCGCTCCTTGTTCTGGAAGTGCCGGAAGAGGGTGACCTCGTTCACGCCGGCCTCGCGGGCGATCTCGCGGGTGGTCGAGCCGGCGATGCCGTCGCGTGCAAACACCCGGGCGGCGCCCTCGAGCAGACGCTGGCGCGTGGCTGCCGGCGGGTGGGGAGGAGCAGGCGATTTCATGCAAGCAACTACTTGCACACAATCGGCGCGGCGCAAGCGGATTTGCCGCGGTCCGCCGCAACGGGTGGGCAAAGCTCTGCCAAGCAGGGTGAAGAAAACGTCATTGCCGGCCACACGCCGCTTGAAACCCGCGGGCCTTTTGTGCCCTTATCCCCCCATGCTGCAGTCGCTCCGCATCCGCAACCTGGCCCTCCTCGAGGAGGTCGCGCTGGATTTTGACGCGGGCTTCACCGCCGTGACCGGCGAGACGGGCGCGGGCAAGAGCATCCTGCTCGGCGCGCTCGCGCTGCTGGCCGGCGCGCGGGCCGACAAGGGTGTCATCCGGCAGGGCGCGGCCGCCACCGAGGTGGAGGCGGCGCTTTTCTTCCCCGACAGCCGCAAGCTCGACGCCGCGCTCGCCGCGCTCGACCTGCCGCCCTGCGACGACGGCGTGCTCATCCTCAAGCGCAGCCTGCCGCGCGACAGGGCCCCGCGCATCTCCGTCAACGGCAGCCTGGCCACGCTCACCGCGCTGCAGGACCTGGGCGGGCACTGGATCGACTTTCACGGCCCGGGCGAGCCGCGCCGCCTGCTCCAGCCGGCCTGCCAGCGCGAGCTGCTCGACCTGTTCGCGAAGAACGGCGAGGTGCTGGGAAAGTACCAGCTGCATTACCGCGCCTGGCGCGAGCTGGCCGAGGAACATGCCCGCCTGGCCGGGGCGGAAAAACTCACCCCGGACCAGATCGAATTTCTCCGGATGCAGCTCGGGCAGATCGACGCCCTCGACCTGACCGAGGACGCCGTCGCGGCGCTCGAGCGCGATTTCTCCCGGCAGCAGGGCGCGCAGGAGATCAGGCAGCTCGCCGCGGGGCTGAGCGACGGGCTCAGCGGCGAGGACGGGCTGCTCGGCCGGCTCGCGGCACTCCTGCGCGCGGCGCGGCAGCTCGAGTCGCTCGACGCCGCCAGCAAGCCGCTGGTGGACCGGCTGCTTTCCAGCTCGGTCGAGCTGGGCGACCTCGACGGCGAATTTTCCTCGCTCGCCCAGTCGCTCCACTTCGATCCCGCGCAGGCCGAGGCGCTGCAGGCGAGGATGAACGCCTGGCTCGGATTGAAACGGAAGCACGGGGCCAAGGTCGAGGCGGTCGTCGCCGCGCGCGACGGGATGCGGCGGAAGCTGGAGCTGCAGGGCGACGTCGCGGGCGCGCTCGCCCGGCTGGAAAAGGAGACCGCCGCGGCCAGGCTGGCGGTGGGCCGGCTCGCGGGCGAGCTGCGGCTCTCGCGCGAGCAGGCGGCGCTGCGGCTGGCCCGGGCCGGGGGCCGGGCCATCGCCCAGCTCGGGTTCAGGAAGGCGGATTTCTCGGTGCGGCTCGTGCCGCTGCCGGAGCCGGGGCCGCAGGGCGACGTCGGCGTGGAATTCCTGTTTGCCCCGAACGTCGGCGAGCCGGCGCTGCCGCTGCACCGCATCGCCTCCAGCGGCGAGCTCGCGCGCGTGATGCTCGCGCTCAAGGCCGTGCTGGCGGAGATCGACGAGGTGCCGCTGCTGGTGTTCGACGAGGTCGACGCCAACGTCGGCGGCGAGATCGGCCGGATCGTCGGCGAGAAAATGGCCGCCATCGCAGAACGGCACCAGGTGCTGTGCGTGACCCACCTGCCGCAGGTGGCGGCGCAGGCGCAGAACCATTTCCTCGTGACGAAGGACCAGGGCGGCGACCGCGCGACCGTGGCCATCGAACCCATCCACGGCAGCCGGAAGACGCGGGTGGGGGAGCTCGCGCGGATGCTCGGGGACCGCAGCGCGAAGAGTGCGCTCGCGCATGCCGAGGAACTGCTGAAAGGGTAGGGCGAAACCTCCCCCCGTCGCCAAGGCTATGGCGGACAGGCCGGACGAGCCGTGGCGCGTCGGGACCACCCGCCCCGCCGCCCGGCGCCGCTGCGGCGTTGCCATGCGTGCGCCAACCGTCCAGCCTCCGTCCATGACCCATCCCATCAACCGGCGGCAGGCGCTCGGCCAGATCGGCATCGGCGCCGCATTGCTGGCCGGAGCCGCGACCGGGGTCCGGGCCGAAACCGGCGCGACACCCATGACCATCCGCTCCGGACGCCTGCGCCAGTCGGTCTGCCAATGGTGCTACAAGCAGATCCCGCTCGACGACCTGTGTGCGGCCGCGGCCGCCATGGGCCTGCAGTCGGTCGAGCTGCTCCCCCCGCAGGATTTCGCCACGGTCAGGCGGCACGGGCTCATCTGCGCGATGGTCAGCAACCCGACGGCCCCTGCGGGCGACGTCATGGTCGGTGGAATCACCCAGGCGTGGAACCGGCCGGAGCATCACGACGCGCTCGTGCCGGCCTATGAGGCGCACCTGCGGGCGACGGCGGAGGCCGGTTTTCCCAACCTGATCTGCTTTTCCGGGAACCGCGCGGGGATGTCCGATGCGCTGGGGCTGGAGCATTGCGCGGCGGGCCTGCGACGGATCCTGCCGCTGGCGGAAAAACTCGGGGTGACCGTCTGCATGGAGCTCCTGAACAGCAAGGTGAACCACAAGGACTACATGTGCGACCACACCGCGTGGGGCGTCGCGCTGTGCGAGAAGCTCGGCTCGGAGCGGTTCAAGCTGCTCTACGACATCTACCACATGCAGATCATGGAGGGCGACGTCATCGCCACGATCCGCGCGCACCAGGGGCACTTCGCACACTATCATACCGGCGGCGTGCCCGGCCGGGCGGAGATCGACGGGACGCAGGAGCTGAACTATCCCGCGATCATGCGCGCCATCGTCGAGACGGGTTACGCCGGCTACGTGGCGCAGGAATTCGTCCCGAAGCGGCCCGATGCGCTGGCTTCGTTGCGGCAGGGCGTGCAAATTTGCGACGTGTGAGCGGAGCCGGCCGGCCGGCATTTCACGGTTTGCCTTGGCCGCCCGCGTGGCTTCGCTGGGTGGTGATGAAAACCCGCCCCAAACTCATCGTGCTGGGCCTGGCTTTGTCCGGCCTGCCGTTCCTGTCTGCCGCGCCGTTGCGCGTGCTTTATTTCTCCAAGTCCTCCGGCTACGAGCACAGCGTGGTCAAGCGCGTGGACGGCAAACCCAGTTATTCGGAAAAGGTGCTGGCCGCCCTGGCCCCCGCGCATGACTTCGAGTTCACCTTCAGCAAGGACGGCAGCCGGTTCGCGCCGGACTATCTGGCGCAATTCGACGTCATCATGTTCTACACCAGCGGCGACCTGCTCAGCGTGGGCACGGACGGGCAGCCGGCGATGACCCCGGCCGGCAAGCAGGCGCTGCTTGACGCGGTCGCGGGCGGGAAGGGCTTCATCGCGCTGCACAGCGGGAGCGACACGTTCCACACCGATGAGCACGGCGGCGGCAACCCGCCGATCCGGGAGCCGCGTTTCCACAACTTTGGCGCGGCCGCGGATGCCTATATCAAACTGCTCGGCGGGGAATTCCTGCGGCATGGCGCGCAGCAAGTCGCGCCGGCGCGCGTCATTGATCCGGCCTTCCCCGGCTGTGCGGATCTCGGCGCGGCGATCGAATGCCGGGAGGAATGGTACACGCTGAAGGATTTCGCCCCCGACCTGCACGTGCTGCTGGTGCTGGACACGGCCGGCATGCAGGGTCCCGACTACCAGCGGCCGCCCTTTCCACTGGCCTGGGCCCGGGCCTACGGCCGGGGCCGGGTGTGGTTCAACGCCTTGGGCCACCGCGAGGACGTGTGGGACAACCCGAAGTTCCAGGCCACGCTGGTCGGTGGCATCGAATGGGCCGGAGGCCGGAAGCAGGCCGCCATCGCCCCCAACCTCGAGGCGGTCGCGCCCGGGGCACTCACGCTGCAACATTACGTGCCCTGATTTTGCGCCGTCCCCGGTTGGTCCGCCGGCGGCCGATCATCCCGGCCGGCGGATCAATCCGGCCGGAGGTAAGGCTAATGACCGCGGTTGGTTGTTTTCCACACTCAAACGGCGGGTCTGGCGACCCGCGGACGCCGTCCGGTGCCGGCGGAAAATCCGCGCGAAAGACAAAGTTATACCATGTTCGCCGCGCGCGGCGGCCCAGTAGCCGGGCTTCAGATCCGCACGTTCGGGACCGCGCAATAAATGCGCAATGAGTGCACACACCTGCGCAAACAATGCGGAGTGTATTTTGGACCGATCTGGCATCATGTGCCGTTAGCTAAATTATCCACGCGAACCAGACCCAGCGTTACCGACCAAAACATTCTCCGCCATGAGCACACCCAGACATTGGACCCTAAGCACCCTGATTTTCGGAGGCGCCGCCGCGTGGGGCCTTCTTCTTGTATCCTGCGTGGTGGCCGATCGCACCATCGTGGCCCCGCCCGTGGTGGCCGGCGCCACCTTCGTCGGCTCCAAGAAATGCGCCGAGTGCCATGAGGACAAGACCAGCCATTTCGCCGGCTCGACCCACGGCCGCATGGCGCTGAAGGACGCCAAGGGCCTGGACATCGGCTGCGAATCCTGCCACGGCGCCGGCTCGCTGCACGTCAAGGTGGGTGGCAGCAAGTCCACCATCGTCAACCCGGGCAAGTCGCCCGAGGCCTGCTTCCAGTGCCATCTCGACAAGCGTGGCGAGTTCAGCCTGCCGAGCACGCATCCCGTGCTGGCGGGCAAGATCTCCTGCACGGATTGCCATGACGTGCATGCCGACAACGCCGTCCGCGGCACGGGCGCGGCGATGGAGAGCATGAACGATACCTGCACCAAGTGCCACACGGCCCAGAAGGGCCCGTTTGTCTATGAGCACGGCGCGATGAAGGAAGGCTGCGTCGCTTGCCACAACCCGCACGGCTCGGTCAACCAGAAGATGCTCGTCGCCCGCGACGCCA
>CAYRDN010000089.1:0-9729 GCA_964423065.1 uncultured Oleiharenicola sp.
GTCGACATCCTCCGCTTCAACACCTGCGGCAGCGTCGACGACGGCAAGTCCACGCTCATCGGCCGCCTGCTCTACGACTCGAAGTCGCTGATGGAGGACCAGCTCGAGGCCCTGGAGCGCTCAGCCGACATCACCGGCGGCGGCCAGATCAACCTCGCCAACCTGACCGACGGCCTCCGCGCCGAGCGCGAGCAGGGCATCACCATCGACGTCGCCTACCGCTACTTCGCCACCCCGCGCCGCAAGTTCATCATCGCCGACACCCCGGGCCACGTCCAGTACACGCGCAACATGGTCACCGGCGCCTCGTCGGCCAACCTGGCCGTCGTCCTCGTCGACGCCCGCACCGGCGTGATCGAGCAGAGCCGCCGCCACACCGCCATCGCCTCGCTCCTGCGCATCCCGCACCTCGTGGTCGCGGTCAACAAGATGGACCTTGTCGGCTGGAGCCAGGAGCGCTTCCTCGAGATCCGCGCGCAGTTCGAGGAGTTCCTCCCGCGCCTCGACATCCGGGACGTCAAATTCATCCCGCTCAGCGCGCTCACCGGCGACAACGTCGTCGAGGCCTCGCCGCACACGCCCTGGTACCCCGGGCCGCCCCTGCTCGGCCACCTGGAGAGCGTGCACATCGCCAGCGACTGGAACCTGCACGACTTCCGGCTGCCCGTCCAGTGGGTCAACCGCCCGAATCATCCGACCGATCCGGCGCTGCATGACTTCCGCGGCTTCAGCGGCCAGATCGCCGGCGGCCTCGTGCGCACCGGCCAGCAGGTCATCGCCCTGCCGGCCGGCCTCAAGACCACGGTGAAGCAGATCTGGACCTTTGACGGCCCGGTGGCGGAGGCGTTCTGCCCGCAGTCCGTCACGCTCGTGCTCGAGCACGACATCGACATCAGCCGCGGCAGCATGATCATCGGCACCGACCACCTGCCCGGCGCCGGCTGCGACCTGTCGGCCGAGGTCTGCTGGATGCACCCGCGCCCGCTCCAGGCCGGGAAGAAATATCTCCTCAAGCACACCACCCACACCGTGCAGGCCGTGGTCACCGAGCTCGTCAACAAGCTCAACGTCACCACCCTCGACACCGAGCCCGCCCCGGCCGCACTGGCCATGAACGACCTCGGCGAGATCCGCCTGCACACGGCCCGGCCGCTCGTGTTCGACGGCTATGCCACCAACCGGCTCACCGGCTCCTTCATCCTGATCGAGCCGGGCACCAACGCCACCGTCGCCGCCGGCATGCTCCTGCCGCCGCACGAGGTCGTGCGGGCGGAGAACGGCGACTACACCATCTGACCCCCGGCCCCTTCCCCCACCCGTGAAAGTTTCCGTCAAAGTCGACTATGCCTGCCGCGTCATGGCCGAGCTGGCGCGCCTGCACGACTCGGGCAAGCTGGCCCAGATCGAGCACCTCGCGCGCACCGAGGCCGTCCCGGCCAATTTCCTCGCGCAGATCCTCGGCAAGCTGCGCGCCCACGGCCTCATCGTCAGCCGCCGCGGCAACCTCGGCGGCTACACCCTGGCCCGCGCGCCGGAGGACATCTCCCTGCACGACATCCTCGAGGCCGTAGAGGGCGGCTGCCTCCACCTGAGCGGCAATTTTCAGGGCCGCAGCGGCCGGCGGCTCAAGCAGATCTGGGGCGAGATCGGCGCGACCCTGGCGGAGAAGACGAAGGCTTACACCCTCGACCAGCTGGCGACCAAAAATCCGACCGAGATGTATTACATCTGAATTGTGGGGCGGGATCGCTGATCCCGCCGCGAACGCGGCATCACCCGCGCAACAAGGCGGGAGCCGCGATCCCGCCCACGGTTCCCGACTTGCCCTCTGGATTGTCGCCCATAATTTGGTCCCGGGTTGGGCCGCCCACCATGCCATGCCCCGCCCCATACGCGACCACCTCCATCGACTGGCGAACGTCTGGATTAAGCATCCGGTCTATTTCATCACCCTTTGCACCGATGGACGCCGCCAACGCTTGGCCCAGGTTCCGGCCGCAGAAATTCTGATCTCCGCCTGGCGGGATTCGCCCAAGATACATGGCTGGGCGGTCGGGCGTTTTGTGATCATGCCCGATCATGTGCATTTCTTCGCGTCACCGGGATCGGGGGCAAAGTCCTTGAGCGCCTTTATTCGTGATTGGAAGAAATGGACGACCCGTAGACTGCATGCCGGCGGCCTCGCCCCGCCCATTGTATGGCAGACGGAGTTTTTCGACCACGTCTTGCGTTCCGCCGACAGCTACGAGGAAAAGTGGTTTTATGTCCGCGAGAATCCGGTGCGCGCCGGCCACGCCGCCTGCGCTGAGGCCTGGCCATATGCCGGGGAAGGTGAGCGTCTTTCATTCCGGCCCTCCGCTTAACCAAAAGATCAATCTGCCGAGCTGCGGGGCGGGATCGCCGATCCCGCTACGAAAGTGACAAGGCCGGCGTGGCGGGATCAGCGATCCCGCCCCACAACTCACACAGGGTTTATCGGCGCCGGCCCCGCCCCACCAGCCACCGCAGCACGTCCCCGATCCGCCCGGCCCACGCCGCCTCCGCGTGCCCCGCGCCGGCGACCTCGCGATAGGCGAAGTCGGCCCCTTCCTTCCAGCCCTTGTCCGTCAGCGTGTCGCGCAGGAGCCGGATGGTCTCCCAGCCGGGCTCGGCCGTGCCCATGTCCAGCCAGATCCGCACCGCGGGCTTCCGGCGCAGCCGGGCGAATTCCCGGATGACCGCGCCCTGGTCCCACCAGACCGACGGCGACAGCGCCGCCACCTGCCCGAACACCCGCGGATGCCACAGCGCGAAATAAAGCGCGGCCAGCCCGCCCATCGACGAACCGGCCATCGCCGTGTGCCGCGGTCCGGGCAGGGTGAGATAGCGTGCGTCGATGAAAGGCTTCACCTCGTTCACCACGAACCGCGCGTAGCGCCGCGCGTCGCCCGTGCTCCGGCACCGCTCCCCGTTCCAGCCGGCGTACTCCGCCGGGGTCGGCGCGTATTCGTTCATCCGGTTGAAGCCGGTGTTGGCGATGCCGACCATGACCGGCGCCGTCAGCCGGCGGGCGCGGATCAGTTCCGTGGCGCACTCGCCGGCGTGCCAGGCCTGGCCGAGGAACGCGGTCGCCGGGTCGAAGATGTTCTGCCCGTCCTGGAAATAGACCACCGGGTGCCGGCGCCGCGTCCGGCCGTAGCCCGGGGGCAGCCAGACGGCGAGGTCGCGATAATTCCGCAGGCCCCGCGAATGGAACCGGCGGTGCAGCTGCAGGGTGGCGTCGTGGTTTTTCGGATGGGGCATGGGCGCGGCGGTCATATGACCGCCGCCGGGGCCAAAGGCCACCATATCCCTCCGCCGCCGGTTTCCGCTCCACTTTTCCCCGCGACCGCGGCAGGCTCGCCGCATGAAAAAGATCGGCCTGCTCCACGGCAAGGAACGTTCCTTCCCCGCGGCGCTCATCGCGCACCTCAATGCGCTGGACGAACCGGGCATCACCGCCGAGGAGGTCGTCATCAATCAGGTCACCCAGGGCGAGCCCTCGCCCTATGCCGTCATCCTCGACCGCATCTCCCAGGACGTCCCCTTCTACCGCGCCTACCTCAAGAACGCCGCGCTCAACGGCACCGCCGTCGTCAACAACCCGTTCTGGTGGTCCGCCGACGAGAAGTTCTTCAACAACTGCCTCGCGACCAAGCTCGGCGTCGCCGTGCCGCGGACCGTCCTCCTGCCCTCGAAGGAGCACCCGGCCGACTGCAGCGCCGAGTCGTTCAGCAACCTGGCCTACCCGCTCGACTGGGACGGCATCTTCACCTACATCGGCTGGCCCGCCTATTTCAAGCCACACTCCGGCGGTGGCTGGAAGAACGTCTACAAGGTCCGCGACCGCGATGAGTTCTTCCAGGCCTACGCCGAGACCGGCCAGCTCGTCATGCTCCTCCAGTCCGAGGTGCATTTCGACGACTACTACCGCTGCTATTGCATCGGCGGCACCGACGTCCGCATCATGCCCTACGAGCCGCGCAACCCGCACCACCTGCGCTATGTCGTCGACCGCCCGCCGGGTTCGCCGGAACTGCTCGCGCGGATCGAGCGCGACGTGCTCACGCTCAACCACGCGCTCGGCTATGAGTTCAACACCGTCGAGTTCGGCGTCAGCGGCGGCGTGCCCTACGCGATCGATTTCTGCAACCCCGCGCCCGACGCCGACCTCAAGTCCGTCGGCGAGGAAAATTTCCGGTGGGTCGTCGCGGCCGCCGCCAGGCTGCTCGTCCGCAAGGCCCGCGCGCACGTCCCCGGCCGCAACAACACCGTGTGGGGCGGTTACGTGCAGGGCGCCGCCGGCACCGGCCGGCCGGCCGGAACCCCATGAATCCCTTTGTTCCCTCCCCTTGCCGGGCGGGATCGCTGATCCCGCCGCGATCACCCCTGACGCCACGCCGCCGCGGCGGGATCAGCCATCCCGCCCGGCCGTCGCCCGCCCGCGTCCTCTGACCACCGTCCCCTGAATATGGCCGCCGCGCGCAAAAAGCCCAAGTTCACCCTCGGCATCGAGGAGGAGTTCCAGATCGTCGATCCGGTCACGCGCGAGCTGAAGTCGCACATCGAGGAGATCCTCGAGCAGGGCCGGATGGTGCTGAAGGAGAATGTGAAGCCCGAGCTGCACCAGTCGGTCGTCGAGGTCGGCACCGACATCTGCGAGGATGTCACCGCCGCCCGGAAATCCGTGACCGCCCTCCGCCGCGACCTCGCCGCGCTGGCCATCAGGAACCACCTGCGCATCGCCGCCGCCGGCACGCACCCGTTCTCCCACTGGATCGACCAGAAAATCACCAAGGGCGACCGCTACCAGGTCGTGCTGCAGGACCTCCAGCAGGTCGCCCGCGCCAACCTCATCTTCGGGCTGCACGTCCACGTCGGCATGCCCGACCGCGAGACCGCCATCCAGCTGATGAACACCGCGCGGTACTTCCTGCCGCACATCTTCGCCCTGTCCGTCAACTCGCCGTTCTGGGTCGGCCGCGACACCGGCTTCAAGAGCTACCGCCTGCAGGTCTTCCAGCGCTTCCCGCGCACCGGCATCCCCGACGCCTTCGACTCCGTCGGCGAGCACGACGAGTACGTCAACCTGCTGATCAAGACCGGCTGCATCGACAACGCCAAGAAGATCTGGTGGGACATCCGCCTGCACCCGCATTTCCACACGCTCGAGTTCCGCGTGTGCGACATCCCGATGCGCGTCGACGAGACGATCTGCCTCGCCGCCATCATGCAGGCCGTCATCGCCAAGCTCTATCAGCTCTACCGGCAGAATCTCGGCTTCCGCATCTACCGCAGCCGGCTGCTGAACGAGAACCGCTGGCGCGCCTCCCGCTACGGCATCGGCGGGAAGATGATCGACTTCGGCAAGCAGGAGGAGGTCGAGACCCGCGCCCTGATCGGCGAGCTGCTGGAGTTCATCGACGACGTGGTCGACGAGCTCGGCAGCCGCGCCGAGTTGAACTACGTGCAGACCATTCTCGCCAACGGGACGGGCGCCGACCGGCAGTTGGAAGTTTACAACCGCACCAAAGATCTCAAAGCCGTCGTCGATTACATCATCACCGAAACCCACCACGGCCTTGATCTCTGACGCCTCCGGCCCGGCTTCCGGCGCATCGCCCGCTCCCGGCTCCCCGCTTCCCGCTCCCTGCTCCACCATGCCCCCCGCCGCCTCGCTGCCCGCCACCTACGACCCGGCCCTGGCCCCCGGCGCCGCCAACGCGATCCACGTCTGCCTGAACCTCCAGCCGCACGAGCGCCTGACCCTCATCACCGACCGGGCCAGCGCCGAGATCGCCGCCGCCCTCGTCGCCGAGATCGCCCGGACCGGCGCCGCCTGCCACGTGCTGGTCCTCGAGGAATATGGCGACCGGCCGCACCGCGACATGCCCCGCGCCGTGCTCGACGACCTCGCGCAGTCCCAGGTTTCCATCTACGCCTGCCTCACCCAGCCCGGCGAGCTCCGCACCCGCATGCAGATGATGGATGTCATCAACCCGCGCCGCATCCGCCACGGTCACATGGTGAACATCAACAAACAGATCATGGTCGAGGGCATGCGCGCCGACTTTGTCGCCGTGGACCGGCTGTCGCAGCAGCTGATCGAGAAATGCCGCCGCGCCCGGCGCGTGACCTGCAAGACCGCCGCCGGCACCGACTACGTCGCCGAGCTCTGCCCGGCCTTGCACTGGGTGAAGACCTCCGGCCTCATCTCCCCCGCCAAGTGGGGCAACCTCCCCGGCGGCGAGATCTTCACCTCGCCCTTCAACTCGAACGGCCGCTTCGTCGTCGACGGCGTCGTCGGGGACTACCTCTGCCAGAAATACGGCGACCTTGGCGCCACGCCGCTCACGATCGACATCCGGGACAACCGCATCGCCGGCCTCGCCTGCGCCAACGGGGAGCTCCTCCGGGAATTTGACGCCTACTGCCACACCGACGAAAACTCCGACCGCGTCGGCGAGTTCGCCATCGGCACCAACCTCGCCTGCACCCGCATCATCGGCCACATCCTGCAGGATGAGAAGCTCCCGGGCATCCACATCGCCTTCGGCCATCCCTATTCCGAGCACACCGGCCAGCCCTGGAAGAGCACCACCCACATCGACTGCGTCGGCCGCGATTTCGACATCTGGCTCGACGACGAGCAGGTCATGGCCCGGGGACGGTTTTTAATCTGAGTGACGCCGCGATTCGCCGCTTTTTTTAACCACGGATTTAACGGATGAACTCGGATAAACTGATTCATCCGGACATCAGCGAGGCCATCATCGGATCGGCCATGAAGGTGCTCAACACCCTCAAACCTGGCCTGGATGAAAAAGCCTATGAGAACGCCCTCGTGATCGAGCTGCGCAAGCGCGGCCACAAAGTTGACCAGCAGAAACGATTCGAAGTCCGCTATGAAGGAGAGCTCGTCGATATTCTGGTCCCCGATATGGTCGTCGACGATCTGGTGATCGCCGATCCCAAGGTGGTCGAAGCATTCTCTCCCACCCACCTCGCCCAAATGCAAGGTTACCTGACGATAACGCAGCTGCACCTCGCGCTTCTCGTCAATTTCAAGTTCACCGACCTGCGTTGGAAACGGGTCATCCGCTAAATCCGATTTCATCCGTGAAATCCGTGGTCAAATAAAACGCCCGCCAGCTCCATGATCCCCGCCCTCCGCCAGCGCTACAACGCCGCGTTTACCGAGGAACGCTACGCGGCGTTCATCGCGGAACTGAACCAGGCGGTCTACTGGCCCGTGGATTTCCGCGTCGCCGAGTCACCGCTGTTTATCGATGAACCCACGACGCGTGAGCTGGTCCGCGCGGCCGGTGACATCCTGCGCCAGCTCGCCACGCCGGAATTCCGCACGCACGCGAAATCCGCGATCCCGGCCGGGCTCACCGTGCCGAAGGAAACCGAGTGGCCGCACTTTCTCGCGGTCGATTTCGCCCTGGGCCACGACGCCGAGGGCCACGTGCGGCCGCAACTGATCGAGCTGCAGGGTTTCCCGACCGTGGCCTGCTGGCAGGCGCTGCTCACGCGCTCCTACCGGAAATATTTTCCGGAAATTCCCGCCGATTTCACGCCCTACTTCGGCGGACTCGACGAGCCGGGCTACCTCGACGCGTTCCGCCAGGCGATCCTCGGCGACTGCCGGCCGGAGAACACGGTGCTGCTCGAGATCACCCCCGACCAGCAGAAGACCCGCGTGGATTTCGCCTGCACGCACACCTTCCTCGGCGTCCGGCCGCTGGGCGTGGACCAGGTCGTCAAACGCGGCCGGCAGCTGTATTATGCCGCCGGCGGCCGCGAGGTGCCGATCCACCGCATCTTCAACCGCGTCATCTTCGACGAGCTGCTGCGGAAGCGGCCGCCGATGCAGTTCAGCTTCTTCGACGACCTCGACGTCCAATGGGCCGGCCACCCCAACTGGTATTTCCGCATCAGCAAGCACACGCTGCCGTTCCTGCAAGGTCCGTCCGTGCCGCCCTGCCATGTGGTGGGCGGCCTGAACGCCGTGCCGGATGACCTGGAAAATTACGTCCTCAAGCCGCTGTACTCCTTCGCCGGTCTGGGCGTGGACATCGCGCCGACCAAGGAAAAGATCGCCGCCCTGGCGGACCCGTCCGGGTGGCTGCTCCAGCGCAAGGTGGTCTACGCGCCGCTCCTCGAGACCCCCGACGGGACGGCGAAGGCCGAGGTGCGGCTTATCTTCGCCGGCGACGGCACCGGGCTGCCGACGCTCGTCAACCAGCTCGTGCGCCTGACCAAGGGCGCGATGCACGGCGTGGATTTCAACCAGGGCCGCACCTGGGTCGGCGCCAGTGCGGGGTTCCACGCCAGACTGTAGGGCGGGATCGCCGTCGCTCCCGCCCCGCGCAAAGATCAATACCGGAAATTGGTCCCGATCGTGAAACTCGTCTGGTGGTGGTCGTCCCGGGCCACGCCGCCGGTGATCGCCCATTTGCTGTTCACCCAGTAATTGGCGCGCGCGCCGAAGTTCCAGGCGGACCCGCTGGCGAGGCTGGGCGCATCCGTGTATTTGACGTACGGCGTCACGGTGACGGCCATCGCGGTCTGGAACTCGAAGCCCGCCTCGGCGCCCCAGAGGAAGGAGTTGTCCTTCACCCCGTTGACCTTGGCCCAGGTGTAGCCGGCACTGCCCTCGACATAGGGCTTGCCCCACGGGGTTGCCGGGCTGAAGGCGCGGAGCGCGGCGGCGAGCGACTGCTGCCGGGACCAGGACCCGGACTGCATCCAGTCATAGAGGAGCAGGCCGTCCAGGTTGGTGTTGACCGGCTCGCTGCCCTCGAAGTGGTAGCCATCGGTGTGGGACGAGGTGTGGTCGCGGTCGATGTAACTGTAGGTGAGGTCCGCGTAGGTCTGGCCGAGCAGGCCGGTCGGTCCGGCGAGCGGCGCCGGCGTGGTCTCGTCGGCGCGGGCGGCGTTCAGGCCGAGCAGCGCGGCGGCGAGCAGGAGGGTCAGGGAGGAGAGGTTTGGTTTCATGGTGGGTCGGTTGGGTTGGTGTCCGCCCGGGCGGGTCACCCGGCGGATACACCTGAAAACACGCGTTCCGCGCCGGCGTTCCGCCGCGGGGAAACATCGCCGACTTTAGCTTTGATTTACGGAACCGGGTTTTTCCCGCGCTGTCTCTGCGGCGCTTTTTTTCTCCCCCTTGCCAAGGGCCGCGCCGTGAGTAGGCTGCAGGGCCATGAAAATTGCCCACGCCCTCGCCCTCCTTCCCGCCATGATGTTTTTCTCCTCCGCCTCCGCCGAACCGCTCAAGGTCGGCGATCCCGCCCCGGCGGTCAGCGCCGTCACCGACACCGGGGCCACGCTCGCCCTCGCCGACGTCTACAAGCAGCAGCCCTACACCCTCGTCTATTTTTATCCGAAGGCCGACACCCCGGGCTGCACCAAGCAGGGCTGCTCGCTGCGCGACGGCTACGAGGCGCTGACCAAGAAAGGCGTCGCGGTCATCGGCGTGAGCCACGACAGCGTGGCGGACCAGAAGGCGTTCAAGGAAAAATACCACCTGCCCTTCACGCTCCTCGCCGACACGGACAGCGCCGTGATCAAGGCCTTCGGCGTGCCGGCCGCCGCGCCCCTCACCAGCATGGCGCACCGCTCGGCCTACCTGATCAAGGACGGCAAGATCGTCTACGCCGACTACAAGGGCACGACGGAGAAGCAGGCCGACACCATCCTCGCCGA
>CAYRDN010000090.1:0-9701 GCA_964423065.1 uncultured Oleiharenicola sp.
GCACGCTGCTGCGCGAGGTCGAGACCGACACGGCGTCGCTGATCGAGATCGCCGGCGACCTCGACGACCTCGTGCTGCAATATGACGACACCGCGGCCGGGCGGAATTTCATCTCCGCCTGGCGGCAGGCGCGCATGATCGTCGACCTGGGCAGCCACAGTTCCTCGGCCACGAACGGCGCCGGTTCCTCCTCGGCCGCAGCCCCGGCGACTCCGGTGGCGGCGACGCATTAGCTCGGAGATCAAGCCGACGTGCTCACGGGCGGGATCTGCTATCCCGCCCGTGGGTTGGATGGCATGGCGGCAGTGGTGCGGACGGAGGGCGGAGGACGGAGGACGGAATACTTCTGGCCTGGAACCGGGAGCTGTGAGCCAGATGTCCCTTGCATTGACGCAGGGCCGACATTGCCCAAGCCTCGGTCAGTCGCCCGGGGCCACTGGCGATCAACTCCCCTTTGCTCCCATGACAACCACAACCTTGCCCCCCTTGATGCGTGACCAGAGAAAGATCGACGCGGATAACCTGAAGCTGCTCGCCATCCTGCATTTCGTCCTGGCGGCCATGTCGCTGCTCGGTATCGCGTTTCTGTTTCTCCATTGGCTTTTCATGCACACGCTCATCGGCAATCCGGAGATGTGGAAGAACCAAAAGGGCGGGCCGCCGCCGGAGCAGTTTCTGGCCATCTTTTACTGGTTCTACGCGATCTTTGGGGGGATGATCCTCGCGGCCGGAATAACGAATGTGATCTCGGGCTGCATGATCCTCAAACGGCGCGCCCGGGTCTTCTCGCTCATCGTGGCCGCGCTCGACTGCATGTTTTTCCCCTTTGGCACCTGCTTGGGCGTGTTCACGTTTGTCGTCCTCCTCCGCGACACCGTCCGGGAAGTCTACGAAGTCGAGGCCGTGCCGGCGCCCCCGGTGGTGGGTTGAGAGGGAGCGGGGGGCGGAAGACCTGAAACTTGAAACCTGGGCCGGAACGATGCCGTTGACCGCGGTATTTCTCTGAACTTGAGAAACTGAACCGTGCGACGGCAGGCCAGCCCGCTGGCGGGCGCCCAAAGAGCGCGAGCAAGCTCGCTGGCCCACGGGCAACTGCATAGATCCGTAGCGGTAGTCCGCCGAAGGAAACCATAAGTTTCGGGGGGCGCAGGGGAGGGCCGGCGGTCAACTTCTTCGCGCCATCGCGTGATCCTCTCCGGGCATAAACAAGGGGCAGATCCACCAAGACGTGTCTTTGCGGCCGCACCAAGGTGCAGCTCCATGGGCCCAACACCCCATAGTCACCGCGCGGGGTTCCGGTCACACTGGGCTTGATTGTAAACCGCCGCCTTGGCCAACACCGGCCGGAGGCGCGGTCGGGGACAGCCCTGCCGGACGGATCCTTGTGGGCGGACCCCACACGGAAATCGCGGCCAGCCGTAAGACCAACATGCAGACACCTTCGTTACGCTGGCAGAATTGGATGCCCCGACCCGCCCGACCCCGGGCAGGCAAGGCACCCCTGCGCGCGGAACTGTTCAGCCCCGGGCAATTCGCGCGCCACGCCCGGGCGCTCGCGGCGGGCCACCGGGTCGTGACCCAGCGCAGCGCCAACCCTTTGCTGACGCGGCTGGATGAAAACGAACGGGAGCTGCGCGCCTTCTATCTCGCCACGCTCGCCGTGGACCCCAGCCGCCGCATCACTCCCGCGGCCGAGTGGCTGCTCGACAATTTCTACCTCATCAAGGAGCAGATCCAGCTGGCCCGGCGGCATCTGCCCCGCGGCTACAGCCGGGAGTTGCCGCGCCTCCAGCACGGCCCTTCCGCCGGGCTGCCGCGCGTCTACGACATCGTGCTGGAACTGATCTCGCATGTGGATGCCCAGATCGACGCGGGCCCGCTCAGCGCCTTCATCGCCGCCTACCAGGAGGTGAGCTCGCTCACCCTGGGCGAACTGTGGGCGATCCCGATCATGCTGCGCCTGGGTCTGATCGAGAACCTCCAGCGCATCACCGCGCGGCTGACCCGCGCCCGGGTCGATCGCGACCTGGCGGACCACTGGGTCGGCCGGCTGCAGGCCATGGCGGAAAAAAACCCGTCGCACCTGGTGACCGTCGTGGCGGACATGGCCAACTCGGACCTGCCCCGGACCAGCTCGTTCGTGGCGGAATTCTGCCAGCGCCTGTCGCGCCAGAGTCCGGTGCTGCATCTCGCGCGCGGCTGGCTCGAGCAGCAGCTGGCGGAACAGGGCCTGTCCATCGAGCAGCTGGTGCACGAGGAGAGCCAGCAGCAGGCGGCGGACCAGGGCTCCGTCAGCCACAGCATCGCCAGCCTGCGCTTTCTGGCCGCCACCGACTGGAAGGATTTCGTGGAAGGCCTGAGCCTGGTGGAGGTGATCCTGCGCACCGATCCCGCCGGCGTCTACGGCGCGATGGATTTCGCCACGCGGGACCGCTACCGTCACTCGGTCGAGTTCCTGGCCCGCCACAGCGGGGTGCCGGAGGCGGAGGTGGCGCGGCACGCCATCCGGCTGGCGGCGGACGGGGCGCGCGAAAAAGGCCCGCCGGACCGGACCGCCCACGTGGGTTTCTTCCTGATCGACGAGGGCCGGGAGCGGCTGGCCGGGCTGCTGCGCGTGCGCTGGCCGTGGCGCGCATTCCTGGAAAGAGGCATCCGGCGTTTTCCCCTCATGTTCTATACCGGCGGCATCGGGCTGCTCACGCTGCTGGCCACGTTCTGGTTTTGGCACGAGGCGCGAAGCAACGGGGCGCAGGGCCCCCGGCTCGGCGTGCTCACCCTGGCGTTCCTCGTGGGCTTCAGCCAGGCGGCGGTGGCGTTGATGAACTGGCTGGCGATGAGGCTGGTCCGGCCGCGCCTCCTGCCGCGGCTGGATTTCACCGCCGGCATCCCGGCGGACTGCCGCACGATCGCGGCCGTGCCCACCATGCTCACGAGCCCGGAGGGCGTCGAGCGCCTCCTCGAGACGATGGAGGTGCATTATCTGGCGAACCGGGACCCGCACCTGCACTTCGCCCTCCTGACGGATTTTCGCGACGCCCCCAGCGAGACCGTCGCCGGGGATCAGGGCCTGTTGCGGCGGGCCCAGGCTGGCGTGGAGCGGCTCAACCGGAAGTATCCCACCCCGGATCATCCCGTCTTTTTCCTGTTTCACCGCCCGCGGCGCTGGAATCCGGGCGAGGGACGGTGGATGGGCTACGAGCGCAAGCGGGGAAAGATCGCCGAGTTCAACGCCCTGCTGCGCGGCGGGTCGCCGGGCTGCTTTTCCGTCATCACGGGGGACACGGCCGTCCTGCCGTCCATCCGCTACGTCATCACGCTCGACACCGACACGCAGCTGCCGCGCGATGCCGCCCGCCTGCTGGCCGGCACGATGGCGCACCCGCTGAACCGGCCGGTCTTTGACGCCGGGCGCAGCGTGGTCACCGCCGGCTATGGCATCATGCAGCCCCGCATCGGCGTGAGCCTGCCCAGTGTCCGGGGCTCCTGGTTTGTCCGGCTGTTCGCCGGCGATGCGGGCATCGACCCCTACACGCGCGAGGTGTCGGACGTCTATCAGGATCTATTCCATGAGGGCTCCTTCATCGGCAAGGGCATCCATGAGGTGGATGCCTTCGAGCGCGCCCTGCACGGCCGTTTCCCGGAAAACGCCGTGCTCAGCCACGATCTGCTGGAGGCCTGCCATGCCCGGTCCGCACTGGTGTGCGACGTGGAATTTTTCGAGGCCTTCCCCTCCCGCTATGACGTGGAAATGAACCGGCGCCACCGGTGGATCCGCGGCGACTGGCAGATCGCGCGCTGGCTGCGGTCAGTGGTGCCCGGGGCGGATCGCCGGCGTCTGGCCAATCCGCTGTCCCGGCTGTCGCAATGGAAGATCCTGGACAACCTGAGGCGCAGCCTGGTGCCGGGCGCGCTGCTGCTCCTGCTGCTGGGCCACTGGTTTTTGTGGCCGGACAGGTGCGGGGCAGGTTCGCTGCTGGTCCTGGCGATCATCGCCCTGCCCGGCCTGCTGCCGGCGCTGGCCAACGTCTGGTCCCGGCCGGTTGGACTGCCCTGGGCGATGCATCTGCGGTGGGTGGCGGGCGCGGGCGGCCGGCAGGCGATCCAGGATGTCCTCATCGCGGCGTTCCTGCCCCATGACGCCATCCGCTGTGCGGACGCCATCGGCCGGACGGTATTCCGCGTGATGGTCTCGCGCACCCGGCTGCTCGAATGGCAGACATCCGGCGAAGCCGAGCAGAAGATCCCGCCCGGGCTGGGCGGCTTCTACGCCCTGATGTGGACCGCGCCGGCGCTGGCCCTGCTCGCGGTCGGCGCGCTGCTGCGCCTGCAGCCGGGCCAGCTGCCGCTGGCCGCGCCGTTCCTGGTCCTCTGGCTGGCGGCGCCGGCGCTGGCGTGGTGGATCAGCCAGCCCATTGCCGTCGTGGTGCCGGACCTGACGCCGGCCCAATGGAGTTTTCTGCACCGCACCGCGCGCAAGACATGGCATTACTTTGAAACGTTTGTCACCGCGCAGGAGAACTGGCTGCCGCCGGACAATTTCCAGGAGGTGCCCGTCCCGGTGGTGGCGGCGCGTACGTCGCCCACCAACATGGGCCTGGCGCTGCTCGCCAACCTCGCCGCCCGGGATTTCGGCTATCTTTCCACGGGCGGCCTGATCCGGCGGACCACGGACGCACTCGCCACGATGCAGCGGCTCGAGCGGTACCGCGGTCATTTCTACAACTGGTATGACACCCACACGCTCCGGCCGCTGCAGCCGGCCTATGTGTCCAGCGTGGACAGCGGCAACCTCGCCGGCCACCTGCTCACGCTCGCGGCCGGCCTGCGGGGACTGGCGCGCGAGCCAATCTACACGCCCGAAATCTTTGCGGGCCTGCGCGACACGGTGGGGGTGCTGCAGGGCCTGAGGCCCGGCCACGCGGCCCTGGCGCGGCTCGACGATGACCTGGCCCGGGCGCCGGCCGGTTTGCGCGCGGCGTTTGCCCTGTTGGAGCGGACGCGGCTCGGCGCCGAGGAGGTCGCGGCCGCGGTGCCGGGAGAGGTGGAAGGCGCCCGTCACTGGGTGCAGACCCTGTTGAGACAATGCGCCGACCAACGGGCGGACCTGCTGCTCCTCGCGCCCTGGCTCGCGCTGCCCACCCCGGCGCGCGGCGACGAACGGGCGGAGAGGCAGGCGGCCGGACCCGATCAGGCCGGCCCGTTGAGCGAACTGGCGGCCGCGGGCGGAGCCTCCGCCGCGGGGGAGGCGGCGAGCGGCGAGGAACCGGCGCGCAGCCTGCGGGCGGCCGGGGACGCGGCCCGGCAGCGGCTCCGGACCATGGAAGATCTGGCCGCGCAATGCGACGCGCTGGCCACGGCGATGGACTTCGCCTTTCTGTTCAATCCCGAGCGGGACCTGCTCTGCACGGGGTACAATGTCCGCGAGCACAGCTGCGACACGGGTTTCTACGACCTGCTGGCCTCGGAGGCCCGCCTGGGCAGCTATGTCGCCATCGCGCTCGGCCAGGTCCCGCAGGCCCATTGGTTTTCGCTGGGCCGGCTACTCGTTTCGCTCCGCGGCGAACCGGTGCTGATCTCCTGGAGCGGCTCGATGTTCGAATACCTGATGCCGCTGCTCGTCATGCCCAACTATGCCGGCACGTTGCTGGACCATGCGTGCCGCTCCGCGGTGGAGCAGCAGATCGAGTATGGGCGGCTGCGCGGGGTGGCGTGGGGCATTTCCGAATCGGGCTACAACCGGACGGACGACCAGTTGAACTACCAATACCAGGCCTTCGGCGTGCCGGGCCTGGGTCTGAAGCGCGGCCTGGCGGAGGATCTGGTGATCGCGCCCTACGCCAGCGCCATGGCCCTGGTGATCGCGCCGGTGGCCGCCTGTGAGAACCTGCAGCGGCTCGCCCGTGAGGGGCTCGATGGCGCCTACGGATTCTACGAGGCGGCGGATCACACGCCCGGCCGCCTGCCGCCGGGCAAGACCAGTGTCATCATCCGGTCCTTCATGGTGCATCACCAGGGCATGAGCCTGCTCGGCCTGGTGAGTCTGCTGCGGGCCGCCCCGATGCAGCGGCGTTTCCTAGCCTGTCCGCTGCTCCAGACGACGGATCTCCTGCTGCAGGAGCGGGTGCCGCAGACGGCCGCGGGGGTGTTCGCCGAGGATCTGGCGCTGGAGACGGAGCGCAACCCGCCCGCCGGGAGCGAGAACGTGCTGCGGGTTTTCACGAATCCCGCGCTGCCGGCCCCGGCGGTCCAGCTGCTGTCGAACGGCCGCTACCATGTCGTCATCAGCAGCGCCGGCGGCGGTTACAGCCGCTGGCGCGACCTGGCGGTCACGCGCTGGCGCGAGGACGCCACGCGCGATTGCTGGGGCACCTTTGTCTATGTGCGCGACCTGGTCACGGGCGAATACGGGTCCGCCGCGCACCAGCCCGTCCAGCGGGGCGGGCCGGGCGGCGAGGCCGTTTTCTCGCCGGCGCGGGCCGAATTCCGGCAACGGCTGGCCGGTCTGCACATCCACACCGTGATCAGCGTGTCGCCGGAGGACGACGTGGAATTGCGGCGGATCACCCTCAGCAATCGCACGGGGTCGGAGCGCCGCATCGAGCTGACCAGCTACGCGGAGGTGGTGCTGGCGACGCAAGCCGCGGACGAGGCCCATCCCGCCTTCAGCAATCTTTTCGTGCAGACGGAATTCCTGCCGGAAAGCTCGGCCCTGCTGTGCACGCGGCGGCCCCGGTCCGCGGGCGAAAATCCCCCCTGGCTGCTGCATCTCATGGCGGGGACGGAGGGATGCCCGGGTGCGGTCACCTGCGAAACCGACCGCAGCCGGTTCATCGGCCGGGGCGGCAGCCCCGCCCGGCCCGCGGCGCTGGGCGGCGAGTCGGCCCTCGCCAACACCACCGGCCCGGTGCTCGATCCCATCGTGGCGCTGCGGCGCACGGTCACGCTCGGTCCGCACGAGACGGTCCGCCTCGACCTGGTGCTGGGCGTCACCGAAAGCCGCGCCCTGGCGCTGGGCCTGGTGGCGAAATACCAGAATACCCGCATGGCCGACCGCGCCTTCGAACTGGCGTGGACCCACAGCCAGGTGACCCTGCGCCAGCTCAACGCCACGGAGGCGGAGGCCCGGCTTTACGACCAGCTGGCCGGAGCAATCGTCTATGCCGATCCGGCCCGCCGGGCCGGCGCCGGGGTGTTGCGCAGCAACCGGCGCGGCCAGAGCGGCCTGTGGAGCTACGGCATTTCGGGCGATGCGCCGATCGTCCTCCTCCGCATCAGTGATCCGGGCAAGATCGAGATCGTCCGGCAGCTGATCCAGGCGCACTCCTACTGGCGGATGAAAGGCCTGACGGTGGAGCTGGTCGTGCTGGACGAGGACGTCTCGGTCTACCGCCAGTCCCTGCACGAGCAGATCACCGGTCTGCTCGCCGCGAGTGTCGCGGCGCGGATGCTGGACAAGCCCGGCGGGATTTTCGTCCGCCGCCTCGACCTGGTGCCCCACGATGACCGGGTGCTGCTGCAGGCGGTGGCGCGGGTCGTCCTCGACGACGAGAAAGGGACGCTGGCGGAGCAACTCGCCGTCCGGAGCGTGCTGGAGCCGCTCGTGCCGGCCCTGCAGCCCACGCGCGCGGCGCGGCCGGATGCACCGCCGGCCCTGGCGGAACGCAAGCTGGTTTTTCAGAACGGGTATGGTGGTTTCACCCCCGACGGCCACGAGTATGTCATCACCCTGCAGGCCGGCCAGATGACGCCCGCCCCGTGGGTGAACGTGCTGGCCGGCCCGACCTTCGGCACGGTGGTATCCGAAAGCGGCGGCGCCTACTCCTGGGCGGAAAACGCCCATGAATACCGGCTGACGCCGTGGAGCAATGATCCGGTGTCGGACACCACGGGCGAGGCCTGCTATATCCGCGATGACCAGACCGGGCAGTTCTGGTCGCCGACGCCCCGGCCGGCCGGCGGGGCGGCGCCCCATGTGATCCGCCACGGCTTCGGCTACACCGTCTTCGAGCACACGGAGCACGGCATCGCCTCCGAGCTGTGGGTTTACGTCGCGATGGATGCGCCGGTGAAGTTCACGGTCCTGAAGGTGCGCAATGTTTCCGGGCGCCCGCGGCGCGTGTCGGTCACCGGTTATTGGGAGTGGGTGCTGGGCGACCTGCGTTCGCGCAGCCTGCTGCATGTGCAGACCGAGGTGGACCTCAGGACCGGCGCGCTGCTCGCGCGAAACGGCTACAACGCCGATTTTCCCGGCAGCCTGGTCTTTCTCGATGTCAACGATGCGGACCGCACGCTCACCGGGGACCGCAAGGAATTCCTGGGCCGCAACGGCAGCCTGGGGCAGCCCGCGGCGATGAAGGCAGCCCGGCTTTCCGGGCGGGTGGGGCCGGGGCTGGATCCCTGCGGGGCCATGCAACTGGCCTATGCGCTGGCGGACGGGGAGGAGCGGGTCACGAGCTTCCGGCTCGGCACCGGGCGCAGCCTGGCCGAGGTGCAGGCCCTGATCCTGCGGTTCCGCCGCGGGGATGCCCCCCAGCTCGCGCTCGACGGGGTGTGGGCCTATTGGAACCGGACCCTCGGGGCGGTGAACGTGGACACGCCCGATCCCGCCGTGAACCTGATGGCGAACGGCTGGCTGCTCTATCAGACGCTGAGCTGCCGGCTCTGGGGCCGGACCGGCTTTTATCAATCGGGCGGAGCCTACGGGTTCCGGGACCAGCTGCAGGATGTGATGGCGCTGGTCCATGCCGAACCAGCGCTCACCCGCGAGCATCTGCTCCGGGCGGCGGCGCGGCAGTTCGTCGAGGGCGACGTGCAGCACTGGTGGCACCCGCCGGCGGGCCGCGGCGTGCGGACGCATATTTCCGACGACTTCCTGTGGCTGCCCTATGCCACGTGCCGCTATGTGTCGACCGTGGCGGATACGGGCGTGTTGGACGAAAGGATCGGCTTCCTCGAAGCCCGGCCGGTCAAACCTGAGGAGGAGGCCTACTACGATCTGCCCAACCGGTCCGACCAGTCCGCGACGCTCTACGCGCATTGCGTGCGGGCCATCGAGCATGGCCTGAAGTTCGGGGTGCACGGCCTGCCGCTGATGGGCGGGGGCGATTGGAACGACGGCATGAACCGGGTGGGGCACGAGGGCCGGGGGGAAAGCGTCTGGCTGGCGTTCTTCCTGCACAACGTGCTCACGCAGTTTGCCGCGCTGGCCGGCGCCCGCTCCGACCCCGCCTTCGCCGCCCGCTGTCTGGCGGAGGCGTCGCAGCTGCAGCGCAACCTCGAGGAGCATGCCTGGGACGGCCAATGGTATCGCCGCGCCTGGTTCGACCACGGCGAGCCGCTGGGTTCCGCGGCGAATGTGGAATGCCAGATCGATTCGCTGCCGCAGAGCTGGGCGGTGCTCAGCGGCGCCGGCGACCCGGCCCGGCTGCGCACGGCGATGGCCGCCGTGGACCGGCGGCTGGTGCGACGCGAGGCGGGACTCATCCAGCTCTTCGACCCCCCCTTCGACGTCACCCCGCTCGACCCGGGTTACATCAAGGGTTACATCCCCGGGGTGCGCGAGAACGGCGGCCAATACACCCACGCGGCGATCTGGACCGCCATGGCCTTTGCCCAGTTGGGGGACAACGAGCGCGCCTGGGAACTCTTCACGCTGCTCAATCCCATCCATCACGGCGGGACGGCCGGCCAGATCGCCACCT
>CAYRDN010000091.1:0-8664 GCA_964423065.1 uncultured Oleiharenicola sp.
TGGCCCTGGCCGTCCGCCTGTTCGGCAACATGATGAGCGGGGCGATGATCATCGCCATCCTGCTGACCATCACGCCCTACATATTTCCGCTGATCATGACCGTGCTCGGCCTGCTCACCGGCATGGTGCAAGCCTACATCTTCAGCATCTTGGCCGCGGTCTACATCGCCGCCGCCACCCGCACGCGCAAACCCAAGCCCAAACCCGGGCCGGCACCCGCCACTTAGAGCCAACGTCAACCAACGAAGGAAATCCCATGGATAGCATCACTGTCATCGCCGTCGCTTCAATCGCCACGGCCGGTTTCACCACCGGCCTGGGCTGCATGATGCCGGCCCTCGGCGAGGGCCGGGCGGTCGCCACCGCGCTCACCGCGCTGGCCCAGCAGCCGGACGCCTCCGCCACCATCACCCGCACGCTGTTCGTCGGTCTCGCGATGATCGAGTCGACCGCGATCTACTGCTTCGTCGTCTCGATGATCCTGATCTTTGCCAATCCGTTCTGGAATCACATCATCGCCGGCGCGGCGTCGGCGGCGGGGAAGTAAGCCATGCTCATCGACTGGTTCACCGTCGGCGCCCAGGCGCTCAATTTCCTCATCCTGGTGTGGCTGATGAAGCATTTCCTCTATCAGCCCATCCTGCACGCCATCGACACCCGGGAGAAGAAGATTGCCGCGGAACTCGCCGACGCTGACGCCAAGCGGGCCGAGGCCAAGAAGGACCGGGACGAGTTCCAGCACAAGAACGAGGTGTTCGACCAGCAGCGCGCCGCGCTCCTCGCCAAGGCAACGGCTGAGGCGAACACCGAGCGCCAGCGGCTGCTCGACGAGGCCCGCCAGGCCGCCGACGCCCTGAGTGCCAAGCGCCAGGAGTCGCTGCGCCGCGACGCCAAAAACCTGAACCAGGCCCTCGCCCGCCGGACGCAGGACGAGGTGTTTGCCATCGCGCGCAAGGCCCTGACGGATCTCGCCACGACCAGCCTGGAGGAGCGTATCGGCGCAGTGTTCACCCGCCGCCTTCGGGAGCTGGACGGCAACGCGAAGGGGGCGTTGGGGAGCGCCCTGAAGAATGCGAAGGAGCCGGCGGTGGTCCGCAGCGCGTTCGACCTCCCGGCCGACCAGCGCGCCACGATCCAAAATGCGGTCAATGAAACCTTCTCGGCCGATATTCACCTTCGGTTTGAGACCACGCCGGACCTGGTGGGCGGAATCGAACTCACCGCGAACGGACAAAGGGTCGCGTGGAGCATCGCGGATTACCTCACGTCGCTGGAAAAGGGCGTCAGCGAGCTGTTGCAACAACAGGACAAGCCGGAGCCCAAGCCCGCGCCCAAACCCGAAACGGAGGCGAAGGCCAAACCAGCGCCGGATGCTGCGCCCAAAACCGCGGCGAAGCCCGAAGCCGAGGCCAAAACTCCGTCGAAACCTGACGCCAAGATTGAGCCGGATGCAAAAACCATCGCCCCCGCCGCGGCCGCCCCGGAGGTCAAGGCCGATCCCGCCAAACCTAAGGCCGAGACTGCGCCCGCGCCCGCGCCCAAACCCGAAACGGAGGCGAAGGCCAAACCAGCGCCGGATGCTGCACCCAAAACCGCGGCGAAGCCCGAAGCCCAGTCGAAACCTGCGGCCAAGGCTGAGCCGGATGCAAAACCGGCCGAACCCGCCAAGGCTTCTCCGGAGGTCAAGGCCGAGGCCCCCAAGCCGAAGACCGCACCCACGCCCGCTCCGGCACCGGCACCGGCGGCCAAGGCTGAGTCAGCCACAGTAGTCAAAGGTTCACCGGCACCTGCGCCCCAGCCAGCGCCCAAGCCTGCATCGGAGCCCGCCCCCGCGACCACGGCCAAACCCGAGGCCGCCCCTGTCGGATCATGAGCGCGACACCCGAGACCCTGCAAAACGTCTTTGACCGCGCGTTTGCCGACATCGGCGCAACCCGCGATCATTTCACGCCGCGGCTGGCCCCGCGCGAAGTGGGCACGATTATCAGCGTTTCCACGGGCATCGCCCGCGTCTCGGGCCTGCCCAGTGTGGGGTCGGAGGAATTGCTCCGGTTTCCCGGCGAGGTCTTCGGCATCGCGTTCAACGTGGACGAGGACGAAATCGGCGTCGTGTTGCTCGGCGAGTATTCGCATCTGCACGCGGGCCATGAAGTCGAGCGCACCGGTCGCGTCATGGACGTGGCGGTCGGCGACGCGCTGCTGGGCCGCGTGATCGATCCGCTCGGCCGGCCGCTGGACGGCGGCGGTCCGGTGGCGACGAACCAGCGCCTGCCCGTCGAACGCCCCGCGGCGGCCATCATGGACCGCGCGCCCGTGACCGTGCCCCTCCAGACCGGCCTCAAGGTGGTCGATGCGCTGATTCCCATTGGGCGCGGCCAGCGCGAGCTGATCCTGGGTGACCGCCGGACGGGCAAGACGGCCATCGCCCTCGATGCCATCCTCAACCAGCGCGAGCGGAATGTCCTCTGCGTCTACTGCGCCATCTGCCAGCGCGCCTCCGCGGTCGCAAAAGTCGTGGCGAGCCTCCGGGAAAAGGGCGCGCTGGATTACACCGTGGTCGTCGTCGCCGAGGGCAACGAGGCGCCGGGCCTGGCCTACGTGGCGCCCTATGCCGCGACCAGCATCGCGGAGCATTTCATGGAAGCGGGCCGCGACGTGCTGATCGTCTATGACGACCTCACGCACCATGCCCGGGCGTACCGGGAACTTTCGCTCCTGCTCCGCCGGCCCCCGGGCCGCGAGGCGTTCCCCGGCGACATCTTCTACATCCACTCGCGGATGCTCGAGCGCGCCACGCATCTGGGCAAGGCGCGCGGGGGCGGCTCGCTCACCGCGCTCCCGATCATCGAGACGGAAGCGCAGAACATTTCCGCCTACATCCCGACCAATCTCATCTCGATCACGGACGGGCAGATCTACCTTTCACCGTCGCTTTTCGAGCTGGGTGTGATGCCCGCGGTCGATGTCGGCAAGTCCGTGTCCCGTGTCGGCGGCAAGGCGCAGCGCGCCGCCTATCGCGCGGTGGCGGGCGATCTCAAGCTCGCCTATGCCCAGTTCGAGGAGCTCGAAACCTTCGCCCGCTTCGGCGCCCGCCTCGACGAGGACACGCGCAAGATCATCGGCCACGGCCGCCGCATCCGCGCCTGCCTCAAGCAGCCGGAATTCTCCCCGGTTTCCGTGCCCGCGCAGATCGCCATCCTGCTGGCGCTGACGGCCAGACTCTTCGACGCGGTGCCCTTGGAAAAAATGTTGGACGCCGAGCATGCGGTGCATGCGGCGGCCGCGAATATTCCGCCCGAAGTTTGCGCGCGGTTCGAGACCGCCGACAAATTGAGCGACGCGGATCGCGCCGCCCTCATCGCGCTCGCCCGCGCGGCGCTCGCGCCGTTCCAGCCCAAGCCCGCGGCCAAGGCCGGACCCGACCTGCAGAACGCGCAAGCGGCCGTACCCGCGGCGAAGCCCGGCGACCCGGCGGAACCCAAGCCGGACAAACCCAAGCCGGAGATCACGCCGGCAGCCGGGCCAAAGGCCGGGGCCAAACCCGGCACCGGTCCCCGGCCCCCGTCCGCCGCCGAAGCGAAACCCGCGGCCACGGACGCCCCGCCGGCAAAGTCCGCGCCCGCCGCGCCGGAACCCGGGGAAAATGCTTGAACCATCTTATGCAGATTCAAATCAACACCGATCATAACCTCGAAGGGCGCGAGGCCCTGTCCGCCCATATCCGCACCGTCGTGGAGCACGCCCTGAATCATGAGAGCGCCCGCATCACCCGGGTGGAGGTCCATCTTGCCGACGAGAATGGCCCCAAGGGCGGCCTCAAGAACATCCGCTGCGCCATGGAGGCACGGCTGGAACACCTTCAGCCGGTGGCCGTCACGTTCGAGGCGGCGACCGTGCACCAGGCGGTCGAGGGCGCGGCGGACAAGCTCGCCCGACTGGTTGCGCACACCCTCGGCCGGCTGCGGGACGAACGAAAACACCGGACGGATCCGCCGCCGGTTGAACCGGAAGTGCCCGTCCAATCATGAGCGACACCACCGCCAGTCTGAGCCGGAAGATCACCAGCGCGGGTGATCTCCAATCCGTCGTCCGCACGATGAAGGCCCTCGCGGCGTCGAGCATCGGCCAATACGAGAAATCGGTGAGCGCGCTGGGTGACTATTACCGGACCGTGGAGCTGGGCCTGAGCCTTTGTTTCCGGAAAAGCACGCTGTCCGCGCGCACCCCCACCGCGAAACGAGCCGCCGACGAGGCATCGGTCGGCGCGGTGGTGTTTGGCTCCGACCAGGGACTGGTGGGACAGTTCAACGATGTGGTCGCCGACTTTGCGATCAAGACCCTTGCGACCCAGCCGGGCAAACCGCACGTCTGGGCCGTCGGCGAGCGCGTGCACGCGCGCCTGACGGATGCGGGCCTGGCGCCGCTGGGACTCTTCGCCGTGCCCGGTTCCGTCCAGGCCATCACGCCGCTCGTCGGGCAAATTCAAATCGAGAGCGAAGCGCACCGGGCCGCGGGCGAGTACGAGCGCCTCTACGTCTTCCACAACCGGCCGCAGTCCGGCGCGCTCTATGAGCCGGTCAGCCAGCGGTTGCTGCCGCTCGACGCCCCCTGGGCGGAAGGCCTGGCCAGGATCCCCTGGCCGGACAAGAACCTGCCCGAAATCGTCGGCGGGGACAGCACGACCCTGCGCGCGCTCATCCGCGAATATCTTTTCATTTCCCTCTTCCGGGCCTGCGCCGAATCGCTCGCGAGCGAGAACGCCAGCCGCCTGGCGGCGATGCAGCGCGCCGACAAGAACATCGACGACCTGCTGGAGGGTCTCCACGAAACCTTCCACCAACTGCGCCAAAGCGGCATCGACGAGGAACTGTTCGACGTGATCTCCGGCTACGAGGCGCTCGCGCACGACAAGCACGGCACGGTGGCCTGAACCTTCCGCGATGGACACGCCGGACGCCCGGGAGGCTAGACCATGACCAGCCTGAGACGCCTCTGGGGCAATCTGCGGGACAGCTTTTGGTTTGTGCCGGCGCTGATTGTGGCGGGCAGCCTCGTGCTCGCGGTGGCCTTGATTGACGCGGATTCCACGGGCAGCAAAACCTGGCTGGCCCGCTGGCCGCGCTTGTTCGGGGCCGGGGCGGCCGGCGCGCGCGGGATGCTGTCCACCATCGCCGGCTCGATGATGACGGTGGTCGGCGTGACGTTTTCGATGACCTTGGTGGCGCTGGCGCTCGCCTCGAGCCAATACACCTCGCGCATCCTGAGGAATTTCATGCGGGACCGGGTGACGCAGGTCGTGCTCGGGATCTTCGCGGGGATTTTCACCTATTGCCTGATCGTGCTGCGCACGATCCGCGGCGGCGAGGAGGGCGCCTTTGTGCCGAGCCTGGCGGTGACCGGCGGCGTCGTGCTGGCGATCGGCGGCATCGGTGCGCTCATTTTCTTCATTCATCACATCGCCTCCTCGATTCAGGCCTCGAGCATCGTCGCCTCGGTGGCGGACGAAACCCGGGAGGCCATCGACCGGCTTTTCCCGGGGGCCTTGGGACAGGATCCCGGGACGGCCGACGGGCCTCCGGCCGCGTCCGTCCGGCCCGAAGGGAACTGGCAGGCGGTTCCGGTCAAGGGTGTCGGTTACATCCAAAGCGTGGACAACGCGGCGCTCCTGCGCCTGGCCCGGGAGCTCCCGTCCATCGTGCGGATGGAGCGCGGCATCGGCGAGTTCGCGATCCCGGGCACCCCGCTCGCCTCGCTCGCGCTCGACGGTCCGCCGGACCAGGCGACGGTCGCCGCGCTGCAGGCCGCCTACAGCCTCCATCGCCATCGCACCGTGGAGCAGGACGCCGCCTTCGGCATCCGCCAGATTGTGGACATGGCGCTGCGCGCGCTCTCGCCCGGCATCAACGATACCACGACGGCCGTGATGTGCGTGGATCATCTGGCCGCGATTCTGGCGCAGCTGGCCAGCCGGGCCATTCCGGCCCCGCAACGCTACGAAAACGGGGAACTGCGGGTGATCGCAATCGGGCCGACCTTTGCCAGCCTGGCGGCAGAGGCGTTCGATCAGATCCGGGACAGCGGCTCAGGCAATGTCGCCATCCTGCTCCGGATGCTGGATGCGGTGGAAATCATTGGCAGTTTGACCGGCAACCCGGGCCGGCGCCGGGTGCTCCGCGAGCACGCCCAATGGCTCGCCGAAGCGGGCGAACGCACGCTGGAATCACCCCGTGACCGGGTCCGGTTTGGGCACCGGCTCGCGCAGGTGCGCGCCGCGTTGGGCCGCAGTTTCTTCCCCAAAACCTAACCAGCCAGCACCGCCTTGATCATGAAAATCCATCCCAACTCCTTCCGCGTGCCAGCGGGAATGCAAGTCGACCTCAAGCGGTGGCCGACCAGCATCAAGCCGGTTTACAAGTCGAAGAAACACTACAAGAAACACCTCGCCCAACAGGTCGAGGAGTTGAGCGCCCTGCAGCAGCTGCACTATGCCTCCAACCGCTATGCCGTGCTGCTGATCTTTCAGGCGATGGACGCCGCGGGCAAGGACGGGGCCATCCGGCACGTGATGTCGGGCGTCAATCCGCAGGGCTGCCAGGTGTTCAGCTTCAAGCACCCGACGGCCACCGAGCTGGATCATGATTTTCTCTGGCGGACCACCCGGGACCTGCCGGAACGCGGCCGCATCGGCATTTTCAACCGCTCCTATTATGAAGAAGTGCTGATCGCCCGGGTGCATCCGGAGATTTTGCGCGAAGAGCGGCTGCCGGATTCCCTGCTCAAGGAGCAATCAATCTGGCAGGAGCGCTACCGCTCCATTGGCGACCTGGAGGCGCATCTCCATCGGAACGGAACCCGGATCATCAAATTTTTCCTTCACCTGTCGAAGAACGAACAGCGCAAGCGCTTCCTCGCGCGCATCGACGACCCGGACAAGAATTGGAAATTCAGCCGGGGCGACATTGCCGAGCGAAAGTTTTGGGAGGATTACATGAAGGCCTATGCAGAGTGCCTGGGCGCGACGAGCACGCCCGAATCTCCGTGGCATGTGGTGCCGGCGGATGACAAGGAAAACGCCCGGCTGATCATCTCGGAGATCATCCTCGACGTATTCAGGGGACTGAAAATGTCCTATCCCAAGACGACCGCGAAACGCCGTCACGAACTCAAGGCGATCCGTTCGGAGCTGGCGAGGCAGAGTAAGGACGGGCAGAATAAGGCAGAGTAAGGACTCTGCCCCTCAAGCAAAGCACCCCGGTGCCCAGCGGTTGGCTGGCGCAGCGGCTGCAAATGGGCCAACCCGCATCCGCGAGCCAGTTCGTGCGCCGCTCCCTGCTGCAGGAGGCGAATCGCACAGCGACGGCAACGCTCTTGTCAAGAGTCAAGACCTGACGTCCTTACTCTGCCCTACATCGTGACGGTTTTGGTTTGGAGCTGAATTGACTCGCCTTGTTGCCATGCATCCGCACCCGCCTGGATCGCCGGCGAGACGATGACGGCGCGGCCCTTTCTCTTCTTCTCCGAGGAAACGCCGTACTCCGCGTCGCACGCTGCGATGAGCTGCGGATGGACCTGGCCGTCCGCGGTGAAGGCCATCATCAGCTGCGGAAGGCCGAGCGGCACTTTGTCCCCGCGATCCACCTGCCACGTGTACCAAGTCTTGCCGTAGGTGCCGACCAAACCTTCCATCACTTCCATTTCGGCAGCCGCGGGAATCCGAGGCGCGATCAGCTGTCCTGACTTAACCTCATAGACGTGGCTATGCCAAAGCTTCTTTTCATCGGGGGAAAGCTCCTCGAAAAGCCTGGCGCTGATGATATATTCGATGCCGACGAGTCGCGCATGCTTCTTGTCGGAGTCATAGATGACACACTGGCGAACATCACGGTTGACGTGGGAGCAATAGTGTTGGGCTATCACCTGACGGTTTATGTCGCCGCTGTAGAAGTGGAGGCCGCAGACATGCTCATCGATGGCCGACAGCGGTGATTCGCCTTGGAGGGGTCTGGCCCCCGCTTCCGATCCCACGGCCGACCCAGAGGGAGCCGGCGAACACTCCGGTGTGTCGTCAATTGCAGATGTCCGCCCCTTTGCCCCGGCCAAGCCGATGCCGGAAGCAACCGCCGCCGCCGCCAAGGACGCCGTCCTGAAGAAATCCCTGCGGGAGGAGGAAATTTTATTATCTTCGTTCGATGTTTTCAAAGGAAAGATCCCCGGTCCCTAAAATGTGGGCGCCACCGGCACACAAACAAACTCCGCAAACGTATTCGGGATGATTGCATTAGGCCAAGCGTGAGCATAGGGTGATGTCGTTCGGCGGCATAGTGGGTGAACACCCCAAGGGCACTCCCGCCTGATCAAGCGTGCACCGGTTGATCGGTTGAAAGCAATGGCAGCAGAGAATTGGACGGCGATCAGGGTCGAACTCCTTGCGGAGATCGAGGGCCACACGGAGTCAAAGGCCGCCGAGATTATTTTGCTGAAATAGTGCGCGCGCGTGAGCGCGAGGGGCGAACTGGGGGCGATTTCGCCCATATTCGCCCCCATTCGCCGGTGTTCGCGAAAGAATTTTCAACACGCGGTGACCAAAACAAAACTCCTCACAACCAAGGGATTGTGAGGAGTTAAATTGGGTGCAGGGGTTGGATTTGAACCAACGACCTTCAG
>CAYRDN010000092.1:0-8576 GCA_964423065.1 uncultured Oleiharenicola sp.
TAATCGGCTCAACCATGTCCGCCCAGGTTTCGAACTGATGACAACTTATATGCCTGCTCCAGCTAAGGGAGCTCAGAAAGATGCCTGATTGTGCTTATGCCTTAATCAACCTTCTTCCGGCGGGAAAATTTATAATAGCAAACCAGAGCCACAAGGCCGCAGCCAATCATGATGAGCGTCATCCCGCCTTCCGGGACCCGAACCGTCGTGATGTTGAGCGTGATGCCGTCGTTGTAGAAATGACAATCGGGATCGAAGCCGATGCCAAAGTCGGCGAAGCCACTCCCGCCGTTGTGACCATCGGCAATATAACTGGTAAGGGTGGATAGATTCGACGCGCTAAAATTGTAGGTCCAGAGCGAAAGTAATGACATCGGTCCATCGGTATCATGATATTGGGTCAGATAGGTATTCGTTCCCCCGGTTGCCAGGGCCGCACCGGTTGATGTGTCGGCATAGCCATAAGCGACCCACTTGCCATTGACATAATTGCCGGAAACCTTCCCCGCAAAATAATCACTTACTACCCCCTGGTTGATCCCATTGTCATTGGGGTCATCAATGACCGTGCCAACACCGGTAACAGGATTATCCAACAAATGAATGAAGAGCTGATTGTCTGTGTCAGACTTGTCCCAATTATAGAGATTCCTGATCGTTAGCGTTGCACTCGCAATCCGATAACCCCCGCTCGCCAACTGGCTTGCCAAGCCTGCATCCGTTATGCCCCAAGTATACGCGCTGTTATGCGCCAAATCACCCAAATCATTGGGTGTTGGCGCATATGTATAAGAAGTTGCATATCCTGCAACTACAGCTGCTCCGAACAGAGAGCTGAGCAATAGCTTTTTCATTAAGTGAAGTACGTATGTAAAGTGGGATGCAGAACTGAAAAGTTCCAGCCAATAAGATATTGCTTCAGGTGCAGCATTAACAACGCCAGTCGATCTTGTTAAAGATATGCGTTTTCTATCGTGCGCGCCCACAGTCTGATAGGAAGCTTAAAAACAGCATGCGGAAAATTGGGATCGGCATCGAGAGCGCTATTCTGTAATATTGGCTCTGAAAGCGTAAGTTTATCCGACACAATATAATGCCTTGAATCAGGTGCTTCTGATCTTCTTGTAATCTGTTTTGCCAAAGTGACTGTCGGATGGACTTAGACCCCTTTCACAAGATCGGCGAATTTCCTCCCTGGCACAATCCAATGGTATCGAAAGCCGGGTACAGTGAATTGCGCTGAATGCGGTCCATCGACAATGCCCGGTGAGGCTAATTGGAACTTTAAACCAAGTAAGTCGCTCGAGCTCCCAAAAAGGATCTACACCGGTTCTCTTCATTCGACTGAGGTGTAATCCCCCGACGAGGCTGGTGGATTTTCTTACAATCTTCGCATTCAGGCATAAAAGCGTAACACAACTCATGATAACAGGATAAACATGGCCCAGAGTTTGACGGAATTTCAGGCCTAAGAATCGTCGGATTAGCTTACAAAGCTGCTAACGCCTGATTTCTTAATGCAAGTATTTATACAGGCATATCTATCACACTCATAGTATCATCTGCATGTAGTAACCTGAAATTGACACCTTGGCATGCCTCATGCAATGATTGAGCAATATCTAGTTCAGCTACTCCAATAATACTCCTCTTCATGAAAATCACCACCAAGACAGTCGCACTCATTGCCTCATTTGCCCTCGTAGCAACCGGTGCATTTGCCAACTCCGTTATCCTGACGCCGGGTTTACTTACCGGCGGAAACCAAGGGGGTGAATTTACGGCCACCTCCGCCACACTGTCCAATGCATCTTATGCGGCCAGTGCCCGCACTGGCTCGACGATCGGTCTTGGTGGCAGCTTTGAGACCTTCTGCATGGCCTATGACCAGGAGTTTAGCTACAGCGAGACCTTGGGCTATACGCTTGCCAATCACACCTCTGACCCGAGTGCCATCCAGTCACTCACGGTCGGAACGGCTTACCTGTACTCGCAGTTTGCCAAGGGAGCCATTACTTTCACCGGTTCCACTGCGGTGGCCGATATGACCAATTTTCAGCTGGCCCTGTGGTGGCTCCAGCAATCTCCCGGCGCGCCGGGACTGGGTCTGACGGCCTATAGCTCGCTGAACTCCTACGAACAGCTTGTCTATAATCTGTTCGGTGGCGAAGCGGGTGCGCAGGCTGCCGCCGGAACCAGCAATTACGGCGTCTCGATCATCGTGACGACCCATTCGAACGGTACTTACTCCCAGCCGCAGCTTTACTATAGTGTTCCTGATCAGGCCGCGACCTTGGCCTTGCTGGGCCTCGCGCTCATGGGCCTGGTGGGTTTCCGTCGCAGGTTTGCGAAATAATTTCGCCACCTATTGCAATCAGCGCCCGGATTCTACCGGGCGCTTTTTTGTGTCCGCCTTCGCGAGCTTCGCGATTTCGCGTGAGCCGCGATTAAAAGCGACCGAAATGTTCCCGCGAAGCCGCGAAGTACGCGAATCCCACAATACTATTTGGAAAGTACCAATTCCCCGCAGGTGCCGGGGCTTGACTTGCCAGGCTACTCCACCGCCTGCTCGGGCTTCTTGATGCCGAGCTTTTCCATCAGCTCGTAAAAGGTCGGCCGGCTGACTCCAAGTTCGTTGGCGGCCGCGGTGATCTTGCCGCCATTGCTCTTGAGCGTGCGGAGCACCATTTCGCGTTCCAGGGCTTCGCGGGCGGCTTTCAATGTCATGCCGGTATGGCCGGAAGCTGACTGTTCCAGTTCCAGATCCGCCGGAGCAATGCGCTTGCCGTTGCACATGATCACGGCCCGCCGTACTCGGTTTTGCATTTCACGGATATTGCCGGGCCAGGGATGATGCCGAAGGGCCCGGAGGGCGTCGGGGGAAAAGGTGAGCCCGGCCTTTCCGATCTCGGCGCTGATCCGTTGCAGGAAGGACTGCGCGAGGAAAGGGATGTCCTCATCCCGATCCCGCAGCGGCGGCAGCATCAGCTGGACTACGGCCAGGCGATAATAAAGGTCCTCGCGGAATTTCTCCTCGCTCATGCCCTTCTTGAGGTCGGCGTTGGTCGCGGCGATCACGCGGGCATCCACGGTGATCTCCTGTCGGCCACCCACGCGCTCAATGCGCTGCTCCTGCAGGAACCGGAGCAGCTTGACCTGGATGGTCAGCGACACCTCGCCGATCTCATCGAGGAACAGCGTGCCGCCATTGGCGGCTTCGATCCGGCCCTTGCGCTGCATATGGGCGCCGGTGAACGATCCCTTCTCATGGCCGAACAGCTCGCTTTCCATCAGCGATTCTGGAATGGCGCTGCAATTGATGGCCACGAACGGTCCGTCCCGGCGCGGGCTTTTCTGGTGGATCGCCCGGGCAGCCATTTCCTTGCCGGTGCCACTCTCGCCGAGAATCAGGACCGAGGCATTGGTCGTGGCCACTTTCCGGATCGACTCGAAGACCGACTGGATGCGGGTGTTGGTGCCCAACATGCCTTCGAATGAGCCGCCGTTGATCTCCTGCTGCATAAGCAGGTATTCCCGCTCAAGCTGGGCGACATAGAAGCAGCGTTTGAGCAGCAGTTTTACCTCATCCATGTCTACCGGCTTGCCGAGCAGGTCATAGGCACCGGCACCCACGGCGCGCAGGGCGATGCTTTTTTCCGCCTGGCCCGTGATGATCACGATCTTGGTGCGGTTGTTGATTGCCAAAAGAGCAGCCAGCGTGGCCAGCCCCTCTTCTGGAGTGCCTGGATTGGGTGGCAGGCCCAGGTCGAGCAGGACGACGGCTGGCTGGGCGGCATTAAATTGCTCCGTCGCCGAGGCCTTGTCTCCGGCCAGGATGATGTCGTACTCCTTGGCGAGGGCCCATTTCATCTGGGTCCGGATCTCTTCGTCATCATCGACAATCAGCAATTTGGGTTTCATGGGAGCGGGGAGCAGGTATCGAGGCGGAAATCTGATAAACGAGAAGCGGTAATCGTGAAAACTTGAAATTGAGCAAGACCGGACAATTTACGATTACGGATGACCGATTGTCAGTTTTCAAGATCTCCGCGGGTATTTTTTGGTCACGGATTGCACGGATAACACGGATAAGTCAGAGGGCAGAGGGTAGAGGGCGGAAATCTGATAAACGAGAATCGGGAAACTGATAATCTTGAAATTGGCTGAATTGGGACAATTTTAGATTACTGATGTCCGATTATCAGTTTACAAGATTTCCTCGGCTGTCGGGGCCGATCAATCCGTGGCGTCCGTGTTATCCGTGGTTAAAAATGGTTCGGATTCAATCGGTCGAAATTGACCGCGGATTGCCCGGATTACGCTGATAATGGCAAAGGCGGTTTTTAACAGGAGGTCACTGAGGCAAGGCAGGAGAAAGGAAACTCTGTTTACTCCGTGACCTCCTGTAAATTCAACATCCGTGTTAATCCGTGTGATCCGTGGTAAAAAATGCTTTGGATTTACTCAGTCGGAATTGACCGCGGATTGCCCGGATGGCACGGATAGGGCAAAGGAGGGAGGGCAGAAGACAGAGATCGGAGGGCAGAGGGCGGAGATCAGAGGTCGGATAGCTAGGGCGGAAATCTGACAAGCGAAAATCGGTAATCTTGAAAACCTGAAATTGTGCCAGTCGGGACAATTTTGGATTACGGATGGCTGATTTTAAGTTTAAAGATCTCCGCGGATTTTATTTTAGCCACGGATTGCCCGGATGACACGGATTCGGCCAGAGCGCGAGGGTGGGGCGGAGGCTGGAAGCGTGGCTGGCGTCATGTGGGTCCGATCGGAAGAAAGACCCGGAACGTGGTGCCATGGCCGGCGGTGCTTTCCACCGTGATCCGGCCGCCGTGGGCCTCCACGATCATTTTGCTCTGGAACATGCCGATGCCTAGGCCGCTTTTCTTGGTGGTCTGGAAAGGACGGAACAGGGAGCGGGTCAGGAATTCCGGACTCATGCCGCTGCCGTCATCCGCAGCAGTAAGTACAACCCAACTGCCTGCCTGGCGGGTGGAGAGGCGCAATGAACCAGGTCCTGAGCGCGCCTCACGGGCGTTCAGGATGAGATTGGTCATCACCTTGGCCATCTGCTCCCGGTCCAGCAAAACGGCTGCCAATGTGCCGGGATCCTGGACGATCTTGAAATCCGCCTCCGGCTCAAAACCGGCGACGGTCTTGGCCACCAGCTCGTTCAGGTCGCACTTGACCGGAGCAATCTTCAACTCGTGCCTGAGCTGGCTGAGCCGGCTGATCAGGTGGTTGATATGAGCGACTGACTTGCCCACGCCCCGCAATGCATCCTCCCGGAAGGCGGGATCGTCGAAATGGTCGGGCAGATTCTGCAGCATCAGATTGAGGGTGGAGGCCGCGTTTTTCAGGTCATGGACAAAAAAGGCGGCCATGGTCTGGAATGCCTCGTGCTCGCGCGCCTGCAACAACCGCTGGGACAGACGTACATTAAGCAGGCCCGAGGCAACATGCTCGCCGATGGATTTGAGCAGGTCGAGGTCCTGCACAGTAAAATCCGCCCCACTCACGCGGTCTCCAAGCATGATCACGGCCAGGACTTCACCGCCAGTAACGATGGGAACACAGACCCTGCCGCCCCCTTCGTGGAATTCGCCAGGATGGCAGCGGCGAACGGCCATGGCCCAGTCCGCCGTCACCTTTTCAACTTCCATTGGCTCGGGGTGGGCCCTCAATTGCTGGATGATGGCGGCCGCTTCAATGGCGGACGGTTTGATGGCACTGGCCTTCGCACCGGAAAGTGATGAAGATGCGGCCAGCGTCAGCTCCTCGCGTTGCTCGTCCACCTGCCACAAGGTCACGGAAAGTGCCTGGAAAATCTCGGCCAGCAGTTTGACCACCGCTCGGGAAAATTCCATCGGTTCGACCCGCGACGCCGTGCCTTCCGTGAATTTGGCCCAGACCGTCCGGTAGTCATACAACGGTCGCTGGAAATGTCTGCTGATTAGACGCCGGAGATGCAGCCGGACCCGGTCCGACTGGAGCAGCACAGCCAGCAGGACCATCAAAAGCAGCACCACCAGGGTCTTGAGGGCGAAGGACGAATCGCCGCCCAAATAAGCGACTACCTTGGCAAAAACGCCGACAATAAGCAGGTAGACGCCCACCAGCAGGATGGTCAGTGAACCCTGTAAAACAGAGTGGGAGGGATAAACATCCAGGCCAAAGTGTCCGGCTCGAAACAGCGAGCGGAGAATCAAAAGACAGGCGACGATCAACGTGCCGGAATTCAGGACGTCGAGGTTCGAATCAATGCCGCGGAACAACAGGGCCTGACTGGCGGTGTACAGCTGGACGAGGAACAGCATCCCGACGCCAAGCAGCATGAATTTGATCCGCCAGCGCACGGTGCCCACCGCGGCCCTGAAGGTGCGTTCCAGATTCATGAGGACAAGCACGGCAGTGATGAGCTGGATCAGGAACAGCACCATTCCCGCCCCGCCCAGTCGGTAAATAAGGTGGGTAAGCGAATCAATCTGCTGGGTGGCCACGATCAGTCCCGGGCGAAAAAAGACGACGGCTCCGATTGGCAGAAGCGTTACGAACAGAAACACAAAACGCCATTCACGGAGGAAATCGCGGGCGTTACCCCGGGCGAAGGTCAGGCTGAAGAGCAACCAGACTCCCGGCAGGAATGCCGCGGCAGTCAGTCGCAACATCTGCCACTGGTACATGCCATTCGGGCTGGGTGATCCGCCCATCAGTCCGCTGCAGACTGCCTCCACGGTCAGCACCGTCATGCCGAGGACGAATGCCCAGCGATCAATGGCCCGACCCGCGCGGATGGCTGCGCCCAGTGCCAGGATCCCCCCCAATGCTGCGCTTAGATAGGCCAGGCCAGACTCGAGATTCATCGGTTCAATTGGATAACTCAATGGACCGTTGGGCAAACTGAATAAACTGGAGAAGGGAGGACACCACGGATTTCACGGACAGGCATGGATGATCAATCCGTTGTGGATGGTCGGTCCTTCCCCGGCGGGTGAATCGCCGGCCAGATGGTTTGCTTCCGCGAGCTTCCGGATCCGTGTTACCGGTGCAACCCGTGGTTGAACCACACTGCGGGATTTCGGTTGAAGTGGACACAAAAAAACCGCCCCGGCTTAAGGCCGGGGCGGTTTTGTTAAGAGAGTAACTCGTTCAGACCAGAGCAGTCTTAGGCGACCTTGCGACGGGCAGCAAAGCCGAGGCAGAGCATGCCAAGACCGATCATCAGGCCGGTGGAAACGCTGTCCGGGATCACACTGACGTTGGCGTCATAACTCGAGGTTCCCGCAGTGGTCTGCGTGAGGGCGACAACATCATAAAGGCCATAAGGGCCAGTGGCACTGAAGCCAACATTGTCGGTACCGCTGAAGGCTGCGCCGGTAAAGCTGTGGTTCGTGAGCATCGTGGTGTAATAGCCCGGAGGCTGCACATTGTTGCCGGCATAGTAATACGAGGCAAAATCAGCGCTAGAACCAGTGCCTTTCAAGGTGCCACCAATCGAAGCAGACAGGGTGCCGGTCGTAGGCCCAAAGTCTGTGTCAGCGTAATAGGCAATCAGGTAGCCGCCAGTCGCGTTTGTGGTGCTGGCCGAGATGCTGAGATCAAGGTCAGGCATCGCGGCAGTTCCAGCGGTGACTCCGGTGGCGCTCAGATTAACGGTCCAATCACCGAATGAGCCGCTCCAGGTAATGACACCGGTGGTCGGGGAAGTATCGAAGCCAACATTGTCATTAATCGTCATGGTGTGTCCCGAACCGTCAGCGAGATAAAGAACCGCGCCAGCGTAGGACGAAACAGCCAACCCGGTGGAAGCCAGGGCTGTGAGGAGGAGTTTACGAGTGATATTCATGATCTAATTTGTTGAGTTACTCTTTTCGAACAGGAGAACTATAGCAATCAATGGGCCAAGTGTGTTTTTACACTATCAAAGTAGGCGTAAAGCCAAGTATAACAATGAATAGAAAATATAAAGAATTTTGGGTGAGTTTAATTTCGTGCAACCAATAGCGTAGGAAAGTCAGGAAATCCGACACGCAACGGGGAAGATCCTTCGGCGAATATAGTAAGCAGCAGTAGCACAAATAGATAGGAATGTTTCCTGTAAACGTAAGATAATCCGACGCAAAATGAATGCTATGTAAGAGCTTAACATATAAGTATAAGTATATGTCCAGTGACTGAATATGACTGGAGTTTGCCTCAGGATTGCGAATCCGGCAAAGCGGCAGCGGAAAAGCATGCGGAATGAATTCAACAGCTTAAGCTTGGTTTGAATGCTGAAGCATTACCCGCAGCTTGCTGCGGGTTTCCCAAGTGGAATTTGGGCGCAATCCGGGCAGCCTCGCAGAGGCGAGGCTGTGCAGGCCGCGCGTCCAATCCCCTGGGCTTGCCCCGGGGAGTAGCGCTGGCGAAAGGTCGGCGTCCAATCCGGCACTTCAGCCATGGGTTTGACGTTCCAGTGAATCTGGCCTCCCCCACAATCATTCTCACGGCGAGGAGGACAATTTTTCCAAGACCATCTCTGTTCCCTCGGTTCGCCCTTGGGAACGCTTTATCCGCGTAAT
>CAYRDN010000093.1:0-8404 GCA_964423065.1 uncultured Oleiharenicola sp.
TGACGAGGTCGTCGGTGGAGAGCAGCCGCCAGTCGACCATGTCCCAGTAGGTGGCATCCGCCTCGTCGTGCGACGTGTAGACGTACAGCCGGTGGCCAAAGACCCTTCCCGAGGGATCGGCGGTGAAGATGCTGGTGACGACGGGATTTCCCGCGAGGGCGGACGAAATCGCCAGCGCTGCGCCGGCAAGGGTCATGAGTATTGGTTGGCGGAGCTTCATGGGTTATCGCTGGGGACGAGCGGCAGGGGAAGAGGCGGGGAGGGCCGATGACTTCATCTCCGGCACGAGGCAGGGGATTGGAAGCGCCGCCGAGTGACAAGTCCAGCCTGACCGGTTGGCCAGGCGAGGGAGGGCACCAGAATTTGCCGCAGATCCTTTTTGCGCGGCGCGAAGAGTGGCCCAGGCGGACATAGCAGCGGGAGCAGGAGAAAAAGAATTATCGAATAACGATAAATTAATGTTGACGGGCCAAGTTTTAGATTTATCGATAATCAATAATTCCTAAATCCACAACCCATGAAAACATTCCCCAAACTCCCCGGTATGCTTCGATTCTATTTCGGCCTCGCCCGCTTCCTGAGCATGGTGCTGGCCGCCTTCTGGCTGCTGACCCTGACGCTGACTCCTTGGATTCAGAATCTGTTCATGGATGAACCCAAGCTGATGGTCACGGTGGGTGAGGTCATGCTGCGGGTCGATCCCCCCGCCGTCGGACTTGATTCCAACAGCGCGAAACCCGGGTCCCTGGGGCTGAGCTCCCTGAAGGGCACCTTGAAAATGGATCTGATCAGCAAGGACGCCGACTTGGTCTCGACGCTGCGCTGGACCATATTTCCCTCGATCGCCGTATTGATCTCATTTGCCTGGGTGTTCTTTGGTTCATTGCGCAACATGTGCGCCAACATCGAACAGGGCGAGGTCTTCAGCGACAAAAACCTCCGCCTCGTGCGGGGCATCGGCATCGCCCTGATCGCCTACAGTCTGGCCAGTCTCGTCGTCGGCATCTGGGCCTCCCACGTGATGAATGGTTACCTGAACCAACACGTGACGATGAAGGGGCTTTCCGCCGCCCTGAGTATGCGCCCTGGCACCGGGGCGCTGAGCTTCCTCATGCCCTCCGGGATGCTGGTCGAAGTCAGCCTGGTGGCCGGCTGCCTGGTGCTGGTGGTGGCCGAGGCCTTCCGGCAGGGTCTGGACCTCAAGACCGAAAACGATCTCACCGTTTAAGCCATGCCTATCCAACTCAATCTCGACCGGGTGATGGCGGAACGCGGGATCAGCCTGACCGAGCTGGCCCAGCGGGTCGACCTCACCCTCGCCAACCTCTCCATCCTGAAAACCAACAAGGCCAAGGCCGTGCGTTTCAGCACGCTCGAGGCCCTCTGCCGGGAGCTGAAATGCCAGCCTGGCGACCTGCTGGAGTTCGTGAAGGAGAAATGACGGCCGGAATCTCCGGAACGCGGCAATCCAATGTAAGGCCGGCGCTCGACGGCGCGCCACTCCACGCGCGAACCACGGCGGGGCGACCAGCGCCGGCCCTGCACCCGGAGACGCCATGATGGGCGGAACGCGGCCTGAACATGGAGGACCGGTTCCACCCGTTTCCATGCTTGGTGCAGGTCGGGGATTGTCAGGCGGGCCCGGGCCTGTCATTGAGCCGGGATGACAAAATCAATTATCCGTTGGGTTGGCGTATTCGTGTTGGCCATTGGTTGTGCCAGCGGCCTGCGGGCCGCGGACAAGCCCAAGATCACTTCGCAGGACCAGCTGCCGCGCTTTGTTTACCCCATCGCCGGCAAGGCCACCGATGTGCTCACGAACGACCAGACCTATGCCACCCTGGCCGCCCAGGTGCGCAAGGACCTGGAGGGCCTGCTCGAGCACTACGACATCGAGGACCCGACAACGCTGCAGGGCATCGAGGGCACGCTGATGCAGATGGATTTCCAGGAAGGAAAGTACGACGCCGCGGCCAAGGACCTGGCCGTCATCCGCCAGCTCGAGCGCAAGCCCGCCAACAAGCTGACCGCCGGCGTTCTCCTCGAGTCCGTGATCGAGGCGCGCAAGCAGGACTACGCCTCGGACCCGGCCTTCCGCACGGCGTTCGCCGGCATCTACGCCCGGCGGATCAACGCGCTGCCCTACGACATCGTGGGCGACAACCTGAAGAGCGCCAAGGCCGGCGCCGAGATCGTCACTCCCGCGCTGCTGTTCGGCTCCGTGCAGAGCCAGGTGCAGCCCGGCCTCGACAAGACCGGCACCGTCAGCGGTGACGTCGCCCAGGGGCTGATCAACCAGCACGTCAACCTGCAGGTCTTCGTGCCGCTGAAGGCGGAGCGGATCGCCGTGCTGGACGCCTACCTCAAGGCGCATGCCGTGACCAAGACCGACATCTGGGCGGCGCGCGACATCGTGCTGCAGGCCTCCGCCAAGCTCACGCCCGTGATCATCGGCATCTGGGACAGCGGCCTCGACGTCGCGGTGTATCCCGACAATCTCTGGACCAACGAAAAGGAAAAGGCGGACGGCAAGGACGACGACGGCGACGGCTTCGTGGACGACGTCCACGGCATCGCCTTCGACCTGCATTCGAACGCCGTCACCTCGCTGCTCTTCCCCCTCACGCCCGAGCAGCAGGCCGAATATCCCGAGATGGTCGGGCTGACCAAGGGCCTGCTCGACCTGCAGGCCAACATCGACAGCCCGGAGGCCACCGCGCTCCGCGCCCGGATGGCGAAGCTGCAGCCGGCGGACGTGAAGCCGTTCATCGAGCACGTGAACATGTTCGGCGATTTCTCGCACGGCACGCACGTGGCGGGCATCGCCAGCGCGGGCAACCCCGCGGCGCGGCTCCTGGAGGCGCGGATCACTTTCGATTACCATATCATCCCCGAGGTCCCCACGATGGAGCAGGCGGAAAAGGATGCCGAGGCCACCCGCCGCACGGTCGCCTATTTCGTCCGGCAGGGCGTCCGCGTGGTCAACATGAGCTGGGGCGGCTCGCCGCAGGACATCGAGCATGCATTCGAGGCCAACGGCGCCGGCGGCACACCGGAGGAGCGGCACCGGAAGGCCCGGGAGATCTTCAACGTCGGCAAGGAGGCCCTGACCAAGGCGATGAAGGACGCGCCCGGCATCCTCTTCGTCGTCGCGGCGGGCAACAGCAACAACAACGCCGAGTTCTCCGACCTGATCCCCTCCGGCATCCAGCTGCCCAACATCCTCACGGTGGGCGCGGTGGACCAGGCCGGCGAGGAGACGTCCTTCTCCACCTTCGGGCCCAATGTCGCCGTGCACGCCAACGGCTTCGAGGTGCCGAGCAAGATTCCCGGCGGCCAGACGATGAAATACTCCGGCACATCCATGGCGGCGCCGAACGTGACCAACCTTGCCGGCAAGCTGCTGGCCCTGGACCCGATGCTGACGGTCGAGCAGCTCGTCAGCCTCATCAAGCAGGGCGCCCAGCGCAGCGCCGACGGCCGCATCAACCTGATCAACCCGAAACGCAGCTTCGAGCTGCTGCAGGGCATGCGGGCCAAGTGACCGCCGGCCTTCAGGACCTTCGGGGCAAATTCATACGCGATGGATCCCCATGCCCCGGAGCCCGTTCCCACAACCACCGATGGCCTTTGCCGTGAATGCCCGGGGCCTGCCCCGGAGATCTTTACTGGGAATTCCCCAATAACCCATGGCTTGGCACCCTGAGTGCTATGACATGCATCACTTCCGCTTAGCGGGAGTTTAGGGGTAATTAGAAAGCAAAGGCGGGCCGCTTAGGGGTAGGCGGCCCGCCACCCCAAAATCCGGCGAATGGCGGAAACCCATTCGCCAAGGGGGAACGTTGATCGGTGCGGCCGATGGTTGGGGAGACTTGGCTGTTTTCAACAGCCATCATGCAGTTGAAACCACAGATCAACATAAATGGGCACAGATTGAGCAGGGTGGAACCGGCCCGGATCGCCCCATGACACCTCACCGGCCAATGGGAGGGTCGGGGATTCTTAAAACCTGAACCATCTGTGGTTGACTGAATTGTTCCGTATCGGCCTTGAATGGGCGCACGCCCGCACGATTTGAAACACGATATTCTTCAGCGCTTCGGGATTTGGCCGGCAGAATGCCGTGGGGAGCGAGCGGGCTGGAGCCGGGCCCGAAACCTTCGGGTATGAGCCAGGATCGTCCGGGCTTCGCGCTTGCCCGTCAACAATCCGTACACGCCCACGTCATAGTCCAGGGCGGGCCAGTGGATGCCATAACCGTCGCAGCTCTTGCGCCAGTGCGAGCGCTCGGCCGGCGAAGCTGACTCGAGCGATGGATACCAGCCCAACGGCAGCCTGAACACGCGGCCATCATCCAGCCAGACGGACAGCTTGCCGCCGCCCATGCTGACGTGCTTAACTTTTGCGTACATGGATTTCATGCCGTTTTTTGCGCCGGTGACTTTGCTGCGCTCGAGCAAATAATAACGCTGCGTGGCTTTCCGCCGATACCAGGCCGGCCAGAGATGCTTTGGAAAGGTCGCGCAGCCATAGCGTGATCGCCCCCGGCTCTTCTCCGCGAGCATGTAGGGCGGGTCGATGCTTTCGAGGCCGAAAAAGTAGACCCGTAAGCCGAGGACTCTGAAAAGGGTGGCCATATAATGCAAAAGCCGCGGACGACTAATTTCGTCCACGGCCCGTGTAAGTGTTTAATTGGAAAAACAGGTCAGTGGCAAGCTTGGGACAACCTGAAGCTGCCCTGATTTTATGGACCATGGTCCCGGGGGAAAAACCCCATAGGTGCAATGCCAGATAGCGCCTAGAGTCACGCTCGACGAAATTCGTCGCAACAAAATGAAATCGAGCATCCAGGACAAAGCAGAAGGCACAGCCAAAAATATCGCCGGGAACGTCAATGCAGCGGCTGGCGAGGGGGTCGGGAATCCCCGCCGGCAAGCCGACGGCAACGCGGCAAAGGTTGAAGGGCAACTCCAGAAAAAAGTCGTGGAAATCATGCAAGGGCCCGGCTGCGGAGCCATCCCGCGGCCCGTCCGGCTCGTGGATCGGCGGGCGCCCATCGTCGTCACCGCTGGCGCTCACATGATGATGCCCGTCTTCGCGCTATTTATCGCCACGTTGGTTGCGGCTCTGGCGGGCTGCAGTTCAACTGTAAGTCCGCGGGGCCAGATCCACGTCGGAGATACCCCCGAAACGGTCCAGGGGGCGATGGGTGTTCCTGACACGAAGCAGGACGGCCCAAACCCCGGGGCTAAACAAACCGTCTGGATATATTCAAACCGCGGCCAGGCGCTTTGGGAGAAGACGGGTTGGAGCGAAGTCCTCGTCCCCGGGGTCTACGATCAGAATGACACCATGATCCACGAGCCGGTCACCCATGATCTTTACCGCACGCCGGCGAATGCTGGCATCCGTGTGACCTTTGCGGGCGGGGTGGTGAGCTCCATCGAACAGCTGGAACGGTAGATGGCTGGCCGAGGCCACCGGCAGGCGATCCTGCTCCGGCTGCTGCACCGCCGCCTCGGCGACCTCTTTGGCCCCGGCGGCCATGTCGCCGGGATACCATGGTCAAAGGGGGATTTCAACTCCCGTATCAGGCAACCCCGGCCTGGCCCCGTCAGATTGCCCCGTCCGGTGGCCCTGACCCGGTTTGGGGGCCCTTGGCCGCCTCATTTTCGGTCCCGCAACGACCGGTTGTGCTTTGCGGAGAATGTATCATAGTCTAGCACCATATGAGTTCGGACGAAACCAAGACCAAGGAATCCCAACGCAAGCAGGTGCGCTACGCCGTGAGCGACGACTGCCGCTTGCGCGCCTCGCTCAAGGTGCGCAGTTCCGACGAGGCCACGGGGACCAAGGAGTGGTCGGGCACGCTGGTGGACATGTCGTCCGGGGGCGCCCACATCCAGATCAGTCTCGGGGCGGTGGCGTATGTCGGCGACAGTTGCGTGCTGACCCTGACGCACTTCGGGATGAAGACGGAGATGCGGGGCAACCTCGCCCACTACGTCTGCTCGGCGCGGCACTCGGTGTGCGGCGTGCGCTTCGATTTTTCCTACGGGGGTTCGGACAAGGCGTATCAGCGGATTTTCAAGGTCATCGTCGCGAGCTCGGGGCTGACCGCGGGGCCGGCGGGCACGGAGTCGCCGGGGCGTTACCTGGAGGAATTCCGCGGGCCGGATCATGCGAAGCTGTTGGTGTGGCGCGACCAGCCGGGCGGGACGCTGACGGGCTTCGACTACATGATGGCGCGCCACAGCGCGTCGCTGGCGACGGTGGGTGCGGACATGTTCAAAAACAAGGAGCAGGTGCACTTCAAGACGGTGGAAGGCGGCGACACGGGGATGGCCCTCTCGAAGGCGCAGGAAGGGGAGGCGCGGTGGGAATTCTCCCTCGCGGCATCGAACCTGCCCAAGGCCATCGCGCCGGACATCCGCCGGCTCCTGCGGCTGGTGAGCTGAGGCGCCGGAATAACTATTGAACGTGGTCCGGCCGGGGGGCAGTCGGACCCGGTCGGCCCGACCCTGACTGGCGCCCGGGCACGATCGCAGGTTTCGGCTCTTGTCATCCCTCCGCTGCCGGTACAGACACTTCGGCCGCCGCCCATGCGCCTGCTTCGATTCCGCAAAGACCCCACGGTGGAAAAGCTGCGCTGGGTGATGCTCGCCGCCATCCTCGCGGACATGGGGTTCACCCTTTCCGGTCAGCCCGCGGCGTTTTGGGGCCATCCGGGTTCGGCGATCCGCGGCGACGGGCTGGGCATCAACGATCCGACGAACCATTTCTTCGATTTCTTCCTCGGGTACGGCTGGCCGGACTATCTGGCCTGCGGCGCCGTGTATGCCGCGGCGGCCTTTCTCCTTGTTTCCGTCCTGCCGCGTCGGGCCGCCTTGGTGTTGCTGTTCACGGTGATTTTGGGCCATGTCTACGGTGGCATCAACTGGCTGGCGATCAGGTGGCACGCCGGCATGCTGGGCTCCTCCATCTATGGGTTGGGTCTCGGTTTTCCCCTCGCCCTCGTGGTCGGGCGCACCGCCCTTGCCGGGTCGGGGCTCAACCGGCGCCTCGCCTGGATCGCGGCCGCGACCCTGCTCGTCGACTTCGGCGTCACGCTGCTGGGCCAGCCGGGCAGCTACTGGTCGCATCCGGAAACGGCCTACGAGGGCAACGTCGTTTCCCGGTTCTTCCTCATGCACGGCTGGGAGGCGTTCGCCGCCTACGCGATGGTCTACGCGTCCGGGATTTTCCTCGTGATCGTGGCACTGCCCCGGTTCGCCGGCGTGGCCGTGGCCTGCTTCTTGCTGATCGGAAGCTTTGCCGGCGCATCCAACTGGCTGTTCTTTGTCTGGCGGCTGGGCATGCCGGCGGTGCTCGCCTATGCCGGCCTGGTCAGTGTGGTCCTGGTCGTCCTCGCCTTCGAGCCGGAGCGGCGACAACGGGTTCAGGCGGGGGTTGCCTGATTTGACGGACAGCAGCGGTAATGCGCTTCAGATCCCCTCGCCGGATTTCCCGAGGAGGAGCGTATCGTAATTGTGCCACGGGCCGGCCGGAAGCGCGGGCGTCGCGGCCGGGGCGGTGGCCGGGGAGCGGGCCAGGGAGTGGAATCCCATCTCGTCCTCGCAGCCTTCCTCGGCGTACCAGAGCGAAACGGATAACACGGTCAGCGCGGCGGCGCCGAGAAGGAGGATCCCGATGATGAGGTATGGGTACATGGGAAAAGGGGATTGATTGGCTCCATCCTACCCGGGAACGCCGCCGGCGACTCATGCAGGGCTGCTTAATACTGCGCATATCTTGTCCTGGGCTTTTGCGCCAAATGGGCTGGAAAGATCCAAATCGGCCGGCCGCTTGGTTACCAGGCCAGCGGCAGGGTGAGGGAACGGCCATCGTCGAAGTCCACGATGAGGCGGTCGGCCGTCAACCGGACCTTCTGCACGAGCGCAGTCTTGATGAGCGTCGAAGCAGTCATTCCGCTTGCGAATGAAATCCAGTCGGTGCCGGACGACAATTATTGGGATGCGGGCTATTGGTCCTGATCCACTCTGGTCACCACAAACTACAAAGCCTGACCCTGTCCGGCTGCTTCTGTCCGGCTGCTCAGGCGGATATGAGGTCGCGGGCTGGAGTGACTTTCGCGGTCAGTTTGCGGCTTTTCTTCGCCAGAGCACGGAATTCGCACTCGACCTGCAGGCTGTGCCAGAATTCCGGCGTCTGTCCGAAGAACGCGCCAAAACGAATCGACATCGAGGGAGAGATGGCACGCTTGCCCAGCACAATCTCATTGATCGCCCGCGGCGGCACGCCGAGCGCCCGCGCCATGGCGTTCTGGGATATCCCCATGGGGGTCAGATACTCCTCCAGGAGGATTTCGCCGGGTGTGATCGGGGGACTCATCGGCTATAACGGG
>CAYRDN010000094.1:0-2078 GCA_964423065.1 uncultured Oleiharenicola sp.
TTGTTGATGAAGCGGCCGAGGGTGGGGCTGTAATATCTCAATCCGTAGTAGATGAGGCCGGTTTCGGGGTCGGTGTTCTTGGTCGAGAAGCGGAAGGGATTCGTACCGGCGGCGGCACCCGTGGCGCGGAGGGTGTTGCCAAAGGCGTCATACTCGTAGGCGGCGGCGAGAGTGCCGTCCGAGTAGCTGATCATCGCACTGACGTTGCCGTTGCCGTCGTAGGCGGGTAGCTGCCAGTAGGGGTTGATGCCGTCATAAGTTGCCAGTAACCCGCCGACGCCACCTGCGCCCTGCATGGTACCTGACCAATCCAGCCCCCAGACATTGAGGCGGGAAACCCACATTGCACTGCCACTGACACTTATTTCGTATATCGGATTCCAGCCGTCGTAGAGGTATCGGATGTCCGAAAGCACCGATGTGTAGCTGGAACCATTGTAGCCGGCGCGAACAATCTTCTCCACCCGGCGGCCCAGGTAATCGTTCTTGAACTCCAGGCGCCGTGCAGCCGCATTGGGCATGATGCCGGGGGACAGGAAGCCGTGAGTCTGCATCGCCACGAGCCGGTTCTCGGCATCGTAGGCGTAGTCCCAGCGGCCGTCGGAGGTCATGTTGCCGTCAGCATCGTAGATGAATGTTTCTGGATTGCCCGGCAACCAGGCGCTCCGGCTGGCATTGCCGCCAAGCGAACTGGCGACCGACTGGGACTGCCAAAACGGCACCGCGCCCGGCCAGACACCAGCGGCGTAATAGTCGCCCTGACGACTCACACCGGCGGAAGAGCCATTGACCATGACCGTGGCCGCCGCGGGGGCGAAGCCCGTCACATCAAAATGAACATTGCCCGCGATCTGGGTGTATTGGTTGAGGGCATTGGTCGTGTAGTTGTTCGTGCCATTGAAATGCTGCTGGGTTGTCCGGTTGCCCAGATTGTCGTAGGCAAACGCGAAATCGCGCCCGGATACCGCCGTGCCGGTTCCGGTGAGGGTTGTCGTGTCAGAAGTGAGCTCCGAGCGGTCATTATACCCCCAAAGACGGGCCAGACCGGCAGAACTGTAGCGGGCAAACATCTCGCCGGTTTCTGTGACATTCGTGCGTCGGCCGAGAACGTCATTGGTGTAGCCAAAACCGGCCTTGGTCGCCCCGGCCCACTGGGTCGTGATAGAAGCAAGCAGGTCGCGGTTGGTTTCATAGGTGCGTGTCTGAGTCATTGCCGAGCCGTTGGCGGCGGCGGTCGCGAGCAGGTTGGAATTCGCCGTGTAGGTGTAACTGAAGATCCAGGCCTGGTTCATGCGCCCGTAGGCGTCGTAGCCGTAGCCGACGCCGTACTCGTTGCCAGGGGATGATGTGGCGCCGGCACCCAAATATGTGGTCCGCCCGAACGCGTCGTATTGGTGGCTCACGGAGCGTGTGCCCACGAAAGCGCCCAAATCCTCCTGCGTGAGATAGGTGTAGGCCGGACTGTAATTGAACGTCCGGGTGCCAGTGATGTCGCCGACCGTGGTGGTCTGGCCGAGCCGGTTGTAGCTGTAGCTCAATGCCGGGGTGCCATCAGAGTAGGTGACGGCGGTCTGTTCGGCGGTGGCCGGGGAATAGCTGTAATTTGTGGTCACTCCCCTCGCCCAGGTGCGGGTTTTGAGCTGGTTGCGGACATCATAGGCATAGCCCACGGCGCGATTCATCGCATCGGTCTTGGAAGTGAGGGTGCCACTCGCGGGGTCGTAGTTCCAGGTGGTGGGGTCGGCCGTGCCGCTGCCGGGCCAGTTGGGGTTATCCCAATTGGCGCCATCCCGATAGGTTCGCATCGAAACGCACTCACCATAATCGTTAAAGGCATACTCCACGGGATAAGTCGCGGCACCCCACGCGTGGATGTTCTCACCCCGGGCGCTGTAGTCATAGCGCATGGCCTTGCCCAGCGGATTGGTCATTGTACTCAGACGACCGGTGGCGGAGTCGTAGGTATAATTCGTCTGGTTGCCGGCTGTGTCCTGCCTCCATGCGACCTGACCGATGGAACCCGTACCGGAAGTGTAGTAACCGATGCGGGGTGTGGAGGAAGGATCGGTGCGGGGATC
>CAYRDN010000094.1:2178-8340 GCA_964423065.1 uncultured Oleiharenicola sp.
TACGTGAGGGTCTGCCACCACCAGGCACTGTCCAGATTGACGAGTTGACGACGGGTACGGTTGACGCGGTCGGGCCCGGCCAGTTCGATCGTGCCGTTGGCATTCACATCGAGGCAGGTGTATTCGAGCTCCCCCAGGCCGTCATATTGGAACAGGGTGTCGGCGAGCCCGGATTCGGTGCTTTTGATGAGTTGACCGGCGGGATTGTAGAAATATTGCCTGCTGAAAGTGGCCGGTGAGGCATTGGGCGGCGCGGGGTGCTCTTCCCGGACATTTCGTCCGGCCCAATCGGACGAGACCCTGGTCCACCGCGGGCTGGAGCCCGACGAGATGTTGGTCTGGCGGTAGAGAGTGCCGTCGCCGTTGATGCCCGCCGCATAGTATTCGGCAATCTGGGCTGTGCCGGCGATGTATCGGGCTGAGCCATCAAGGTAATGGTCGGTGATCTTCGTTGCTCCGCCCGGCAGCGTGGCCGTGACCGTGCGACTGCCGTTGGTATAGTTGCAGGTCGTGGTCAGACCGCGGGGGTCAGTCACGGTAACAGGCAGACCGGCCAGATTGAACGTCCGCGTGGTGGTGAGGGCATTGCTCCCATCCCAGAGCCAGTCCTGCAGGACATTGCCCGCGGCATCATAGGTGTAATGATGCTCCAGGTTGCCCATGCCCGGGATGCCCGAGCCCGGGGACGGCTGTCCCAGGCTCACGGCATTGGTCACGCGCAACAGATTATCGAAATAATACTGGGTCTCGGTGCCGTCGGCGTGCTTCTCGTAGTTGACCCGTCCGGCCGTGTATGTGCGGTTCTCATGCGCCCCGGTTGAGTCGGTTCTGGTGACCCAGAGTCCGTTGACAGAATCGGTTTCGTTCCAGGCCGTGAGCTTGTACCCGCCGGAGCCGGTATAGACGTAGGTGAGCTCAACAACCATGCTCCCATCGAGGCTGTAGATCACATCACGGCGGATGGACCGGTTCGGCAGCAGATAAACCGGATCGACCGGCATGCCATTCCAGACAGAGACCGCATCAGCACCGGCAATCGCGGTTGATGCGCCCTTGAAATAACTATCGCACCAATAACCGCCACCGGGATTGGGAACAAAAGACGTGGAATCCCAGCTCCCCGTGTTTGCGTTCAGATTGTTCGCAAAAGTCCCGCGGACGTAGGCGGCGGAGATCCGGGTGCCATCAGGGTTGGTCTGGGAGTAAAGCTTGCCGGCAAAATCAGGGTTGGCGGAGACCGAGCCGGTGTAGCCGCTGGTGCCGGGAGTTACACCCGAATCGAACACCTTGCGGACCGTCGTCAGGGCGGTGCCCGGAGCCGCATAAACGGCAGCGGTCTCCGTGCGCAGGGGTGCGCCATAGAGCCAGGAGTTGTACGGGGTCAGAAGACCAAAACCGTAGCTGACGGACGATCCGGCGACTTGCGTCCCGAAAACCGTCGTCGTGCTGCCAGCCGGCAAGTCCTGAAAAACGGCGCGCTGGCCCTGATAAGCAATGGTGGTGGCCTGGCAATTGGAGGGAGCGGCGTTGGCCGGGGTGACGCCCGGGTTGTCCTGCCAGGGCTTGTAGATGTGGGCCAGTTGTCCCCACCGGGCGAAATCGTCATAATAATCATAGCTTTCCCATGAACCATCCGGACGCTGGATTGAGGCCAGCTTGCCGGCATTGCCGGATGTGGGCCATCCAGCCGTGAAATAGCTGTAGCTGGTGGTCAGATTCGCGCCGCCGGGATCGGCGGTTTCACTGAGCAGTTCCTCACCCCAGGCAAAATTCTGGTAGATGCGCCGGGTTGCGGCCACGGGGTTTTGCCCGGAATATCTGACGGTGGTGAGTTCCGTGCGCTGTCCTGCAACCGGACTGTCGGGAGTGGAATCGAGCTGGATGATCCGGTTGCCGTTGGTCTGGGTGAGACTGGTGGTGTTGCCGCTCAATGCCAGCAACCAGGTTTCGGTGATACTGTCCTGCGTACGCGCTATCTGCACCTGCTGGCCTCCGGGCGAGCTCACCACGTAGGTGGCGATGGGAGTGGGACTGCCGGGAAAACTCCGGTCGCTCCCCGGATCGACATTCCAAGGGTAGAACTTGAGGGTGTAACCCGTGGTGGTATCGGCATTGCGGAAAATCCGCGCCTGGCAGTCCGGGGCGCTGATGTATTTGATCGCGCCATCGGTTTCGCGCTCGACGTAAACCTCGCCGGTGACGGGATCGACGTAGGTGAGCGCCAGGGCATTCAGCAGATCGGTGCTCACACTGGTGCTGCGCCAGCGCAGGGTGCCCGCCGTGGCGCCGGAACTCGTGAAGCCGAGGCTGACCGCCCAGGTCACATCATCCACCCGGGGTGGCAGGGCATAGGCGGCGGGCAATTGAGCCGCCCCGTCATTGGGTCGCAACTCCAGCGAGACATGGTAGGTTGCCCCCATCGTGACGGAATTGGCCTGGAAGCTCGTGACCGGTGTCCGGCCCATGTTGAAATAACCCAGGTAGAGCGTATATCCCGCCGGCACATCAAAGTGGATGTCCGCCGTGTTCCAGGTGTTGCACCCGACGTAAAGGGAGTAGACGCGGCCAGGGTAGATGTGGGCCCGCAGATTGCCGGGCGAGACGGCGGTTCCGAGGCCCTGCCAATTGTCGTATGCCCCACTGAGAGGAAGCGGCTCACCCGGCTGGGTGGAATACATTGTCACATAATAGCGATCCGCGGCGTAGATTGAGCAATTCACGCCCAGCCAGACCTGGGCATTCTCCTTGGGGCTTTTCTGGGCCCAGACCGAACCCGTGGCTATAAGGGTGGCGAAGAAGACAAGTATCGGGCGCATGACGGTAGAATTGCGTTGGGCCGGGAGCATGGGTCAGGATCCGTTGCCATCCTTCCGGGGAAGGTGGCGCTCGCGTTCCTGCTTCAGCATGGCGCTGATGTGTTGTTCCAGTTCGCGATGCCGGCCCAGCCGCTCGCGCTGGGTGGCGATCAACGTCTGCCAGATCTTCATCTGTTCTGCTGGCGTCCGTCCCTGCATACTGGCCAGGACGGCCCGGCGCTCCTGGAACAGCTGTTCCTGCTCGGAGGCATACTGGTCGAGCAGCGGCCCAGCCTCGGCCGCGGAGAAGGCCAGGCCAAAAAGCTGCAATTTATCGGCCGATGGAATGGTCGGTCGTTCCTCCTCGACCGGCAATGGGCGGCCGCCCGTCTTTGCCGATTGGGCGCAAAGTGCAGCAGCCAGACCAAGAGAACCGGCCAAGGTCAGGAGACGCCGGATAATCGCCGATGGATGTGTTTTCATGAGTTTGAAAGTGGGAGGGGATCAGGGCAGCGGGGTAAAAACCTCGAAGGAAGCCGCGGTGGTGACATTGATGGTCGCGGCGGGTGATTCAGATCCGTTGGTCGCGATGGCCGTGACGGCATAGGTGTAATTCGTGCCGGGCTGGGCGGTCGCATCAGTAAATGCCGTGCCGCTGATCGGGGAGCTGTTTAGCTTAACGCCATTCCGATAGAGATTGTAGCCCGTGGCGCCGGCGACCGCGCCCCAGCCGAGGGCGACCGAGTACGATTGAGTGCCCGTCGACTGGAATCCAGGCGGGGCGGACAGACCCGTGACGGTGAAGCCAATCCACTGGTCCTTGTAATTCGAATAGCCGTCGACGATCCGGAACTGATAGGAATAGCTGCCCGTGCCGGCGGCCGGAGTGTAGCCCTGCGAGCCAAGCGCCAGGTTGCCGAGCCACTCGGATGAGCCATCGGGCTTCCAGATCGTGCCGGATGCCCAGGCGATCCCGAAGTTGGCCGAGCCATCCCGGGTCAGGGTGACGGCGGATCCGAGCGAAATGATCGAGGGCGAGACCGCACCGGCCGTGACAATTTGCGCCGCGGTGATGCTCCAGGCCAATGTTCTTGAGTCAGTACCCGCCGGGTTCGTCGCAGTGATGGTTGAGTAAACCGTGCCATTGCTCCCCTGGACACCACCGTTCGTCGGAATGGTGCCAGAAATGATGCCGGTCGCCGGATTGAGGGTGAGTCCTGCGGGCAGGTTGGAAGCGCCGTACGAGGTTGGATTGCCCGATGCGGTTATCTGATAGGAAAGACCCTGGCCCTGGGCGGCCGAAGCACTGAGCGAAGAGGTGATCTGAGGGGCCACCTGCACCGAGGTGATGACCACTTTCCCGTTGCCTCCCCGATAGCCCGAAGTGGTTGCGCCCTGCCCGGGTCCATAGTTGCCCATGGCGGATGCACCCGAAGTGCCACGATCACTGTCGCCGGCATTCCCGGGGGAGGTGCCCGAACCGGCGAGATTCTGGAGGTTGGCCAGGCCGGTGCCGGTGAGATAATTGCTGCCACCACCTCCGCCGCCGCCCGAGTCGCCCACGCCGGTCTGGCCGCCTCCGCCTCCACCGCCCCCATAATAGCCGTCGCCCGCCGCCCCGCCGGGGATGTTGGCGCCATTGGCATTCCCGCCCTGCTTATAGCCGCCGCTGCCGCCGGTGGAGGCTGTGCCATAGCCGCCAACGCCACCACTACCCTGCGTTCCGCCGCTGCCGCCGGCATTGTTTGGTGAAGATCCGCCCGTGCCGCCGATCGCCGGGCCGCCTGTGCCACCCGGGCCGGCGGTGCCATTGAATTGATATCCTCCGCCACCCCCGCCCGCGGCGACGAGCAGCAGCCCGCTCTTGCTCACTTCCGAGCGGCCGCCGCCGCCGCCGCCGAAGTTGGTCGCGGCTCCGCCGTTGGGATAAGCAGAACCGGCATAGCCTTCGGTGGAATTCCATCCGGCCCCACCCCGGCCCACGATGATGTTCAGGGTTTCACCGGGTGTCACCGGAACATCGGCCTGCACAAACCCGGCGCCGCCGCCCGAACCGTATATCCCGGAGATATTGGAAGCAGCGCCTCCCCCCGCGCCCCAGATCTTCACCCGGACAAGGGAGACGCCCGATGGAACAGTGTAGGACTGGCTGGATCCGGTGTAGGAATAGACGGTCTGCGCCCGCAGTCGCGGGGCGGATAAGACCAGTCCGATCGCCAGCAAGACGGCGGACAAGAGACGCCCTGCGAAAAGGGAGGAATGCCGCATGAACACGCCTTGATTGAAGTGGGCCATATGCGACGAAGGTTTATTGCTTCTTCGCCACCACTCCGGTCACCACCACCGATCCGCCGGGAAGGGCCGGATCGAAGTCGATGAACACGGGGAAAAGCTGCGGCTCCGCCGTCGAGTCCGGTTTGATGGCCACGCGATATTCGCCGCGATGGGAAAAGTCCAGGGCCGCCGTGCATCCCTTCGGCGCCCTGACTGCCTTCGGCATCGTCACCCCACCCGTGACGGTGATCGTGATGCTCTTGGCATCGGGCGCGTCCCCGATGGACCACAGCAGCCGCCGGGTGTCGAATTGAACCACCGCATCGCGCGTGACCTTGACCACGATCTCCTTCACTCCCTGATCAGTCAGCAACCGGATCAGGTCCTGATCACCCTCGGTGTTGTCGGCGGCATCGTAGAAGAAGGCGATGTTGTCCTGCTGGCCGGGCTGGAGTCTCGACGGATAATCGCCGATGAATATTCCCCGGGTCGCCTGGACCCCGTAGCAAAACAGGGGTTTGCCCGTGTCGTTCCTGAAAGGCACGGTGACAACGTTCGTGTTGCGCTCGTCCCATTTCATCGAGAGTTGGAACTTCGGCGATGTGCTCTGGGTTGCGGATGGGTCCGCCACCTTCGGCAACTCCGTGCTTGCCGGCGCTGCTGCTGATGGGCTGGTCGACCTGTCCGTGATCTGGGCCAAGGCCGGAATGGACGTCAGGATCAACCCTGCTCCGATGACGATGAACAACCTGCTGATGGGATTTTTCATTTGAAGATGAAAGCCAGGTTCAACCCCGGATGGGCGTGGCAAAGTGAGCCGCATGCTCAAAGCTGTCCCGGCAGGAGCGCCCACCCGGTGAGCGGTTCCCGCCAGAACCGCTGCGGCCCACGCAGCCCGCTGTGACTGGCCGGATATTCCGAGGACGGCAGATTGTTCAGGATGCTCTGCGCTCGTCGCGTTGATCGGGGTCATGGCGTGAGATTACCTCCGCCACGCAATGAGCTGAATCGGGCAAATAGCTTTATTTTAAGCTTTCGCCACCGCCTGCGTCATGAGTTTTCTAGTGATCTTTACGTAGTGGGCTGGACCAAG
>CAYRDN010000095.1:0-8296 GCA_964423065.1 uncultured Oleiharenicola sp.
GTCCCCATCATGCCGATGTCGGAAGTGAAGGCGGTCATCCCCCAGGCCGACCCCCACGGGGCGGACCACCACTGAGGCCCCGCCATGAACAAGCCCTACGGACTCGTCGCCGCCTTTGACACCCCGCCCGCGCTGTACCACGCCTGCGAGCAGGTGCGGGACGCCGGTTACTCGCAGTGGGACGCCATCACGCCGTTCCCCATCCACGGCCTCGACGCCGCCATGGGGGTGCGCCGCTCCAAGGTGCCGCGCTTCTCGCTGGCGGGCGGCCTCACGGGCTTCTGCACCGGCATGTCGTTCATCTGGTGGGCCAACGCCTACCAGTATCCCCTCATCGTCGGCGGCAAGCCGTACTTCAGCCCGATGTTCGCGTTCCCCATCTCCTACGAGCTGACGATCCTCTTCACGGCCTTCGCCACCATCACCGGCATGTTCCTGCTCAACAAGCTGCCGATGCACTACCACCCCGTGCTGAAGGCGCCGCAGTTCGTCCGCGCCAGCGACGACCGCTTCTACATCGTGATCGAGGCTGACGACCCGAAATTCAACCCGGCCCAGACCCGCAGCCTGCTCGCGCAGGCCGGCGGCAAGGACATCGCCGAAATCGAGGAATAAGCGATGCGCTACGCCTACTTCACGCTCGCCTTCCTCGTCGTGCTCCTGATCTCGGTCATGGGCTTCCGCGGCCTGCGCTCCACCCGGCCGCCGATCGAGGTGTTCCCCGACATGGACCGCCAGGCCAAGTACAAGCCGCAGGCCGAGTCCAAATTCTTCGCCGACGGCCGCGCCGACCGCCCGATCCCCCCGGGCACCGTCCCCTATGGCCGCGGCCGCGGGGTCGAGGTCGAGCGCAATGCCGAGGGCGAGCCGGTCGCCGGCCCGTTCTTCGATCCGTCCTACCTCCGGGCCGACGACTTCCATTACGCCGGCAAGGCGCCCGACGGCACCTTTGCCCGCGGCTTCCCCATGCCGGTGACCGAGGCCCTGGTCCGCCGCGGCCAGAACCGCTTCAACATCTACTGCCAGCCCTGCCACGGCGCGCTCGGCGACGGCCAGGGCATCACCAAGTCCTACGGCATGGTCGTGACGCCCACCTACCACGACGACCGCATCCGCAACATGCCCGAGGGGGAGATCTTCAACACCATCACGAACGGCAAGAACACGATGTTCCCCTACGCGGACAAGCTCTCGCCGGACGACCGCTGGGCCGTCATCGCCTACGTGCGCGCCCTGCAGCGCGCCCGGCAGGGCACGATCGCCGACGTCCCGGCCGACCAGCGCGGAGGGCTGAAGTGACATGAGCGCCGCCCCCGCCTCCTCCCTGCCGCCGCCGGCCACGGCCCTCGCCGCCAAGTTCCTTGGCGCCGGCCTCGCCGGGCTCGCGCTCACCGCGCTCGGTTTCCTCGTCTCCGCCCCGCAGGCCGTCGGCCTGTCCTACCTGGTGGGCGTGGCCTACTGGGCCACCGTCGCCATCGGCATGCTGCTGCTGGTGCTGATCCACCACATCGTGGATGCCGGCTGGTCGACGGTCATCCGCCGCCAGTTTGAGCACGGCCTCGCGGCCTTCCTCTGGCTCGGCGTCCTCTTCCTGCCCCTCCTGGTCTCGGCCTGGGTGAAGCCCGGCCTCATCTGGCCGTGGATGGACCTCAGCCACGTCCTCCACAGCGGCACCACCGTCGGCGGCGACCCGCTTTACCTGAAGAAGGCGAGCTTCCTCAACCTGAAGATGTTCACCGGCATGACGGTCGCCTTCTTCGCCATCTGGATGTGGCTGGCGGCCCGCCTGCGCAAGGCCTCCTTCGCCCAGGACACCGACGGCGACGCCAAGTGGACCTTCATGAACCGCAAGACCGCGGCCTTTGGCATCCCGCTGGCCGCCCTCTCGCTCACCTTCGCCGCCATCTACTGGATGAAGAGCCTCGAGTACCACTGGTTCTCGACGATGTACGGCGTGTGGTACTTCGCCAACTGCATGCGCGGCGGCATGGCCTTCGGCGTCGTGATCACCTGGTGGCTGCTGCAACGCGGCGACTACCGCGGCATCTTCAACACCAACCAGCTGCACTGCCTGGTGGCCCTGGCCTTCGCCTTCGTCGTGTTCTGGGCCTATGTGACCTTCTCGCAGTACTTCCTCATCTGGAACGCCAACGTCCCCGAGGAGACCTTCTGGTACAACATCCGCGAGCACGGGGACTGGCTCTGGGTCGGCATGCTGCTCCTCTTCGGCCATTTCTTCGTGCCCTTCCTGCTCTGGCTGTCCTACCGCCGCAAGTCCACCATCCGGCCGGCGCTCGGGATCAGCCTCTGGATCGCCTTCATCATCCTGGTCGACATCTGCTACAACGTCCTGCCCGCGCTGAAGGACGCCCACGGCGACCCGCTGCCGTTCCTGTCGCTGAACCTGCTCTGGGTGCTGACCTCCGTCGTCGGCGTCGGTGGCATCTGCATCTGGGCCTACCTCCGGAGCTTCGCCACGGCCCGCATCATCCCGGTGCGCGACCCGCGCATCGTCGAGTCCCTCACGCACCACGAAGCCACCGCGCCATGAGCGATTCCTCCAACTTCTCCTTCCCGCACCGCACGCCCGTGTTCACCGCGATCGTGGTCCTGGCCTGCTTCGCCCTCTTCGGCTGGCTGGCGCGGAAGGTCTACAGCCCCCACGCCTTCGAGGTGGACAAGGTCGAGGGCGTGAAGACCCCCGCGGAGCGCAAGGCGCTGCTCCTCGAGCACCGCGCCCGGGAGCTGACCGAGGCCACCACCTACGGCTGGGCGGACCAGAAGGCGGGCGTCGTCCGCCTGCCGATCGACCGCGCCATCGAGCTCACCGTTCGCGAGCACGCGCAGAAATAAACCTTGCCGATGACTTCCTCCGCGATCAACGACCGCACCGAACAGATGGAGATCGACGCCTCCGCCAAGTGGCCGGTGCTCGTGTTCTTCGGCTCGGCGCTGTTCTGGCTCCTCCTCGGCGGGGTGCTGCAGCTCGTCGCCTCCATCCAGCTGCACACGCCCGCGTTCCTGTCCGACTGCGTCTGGTTCACCCACGGCCGGATCGCGCCCGCGGCGCAGAACGCCCTGGTCTACGGCTGGGGCATGAACGCCGCCTTCGCCTTCGGCCTCTGGCTGATGGCCCGGCTGTCCGCCACCACGCTGCGCCACGGGGGCTGGCTGTTTGTCGCCGCCAAGTTCTGGAACATCGGTGTCACCCTCGGCATCCTCGGCATCCTCGGCGGCTACTCCACCTCCTTCGAGCTCCTCGAGATGCCGCGTTTCGTGACGCTGATCCTCCTCGCGGCCTACGCCCTCATCGGCGTCTGGTCGGTCACCACCTTCAGCATCCGCAACACCGAGAATGTCTTCGCCTCGCAGTGGTACCTCTTCGGCGCGGCGTTCTGGTTCCCCTGGCTCTACGCCATCGCCCAGGTCATGCTCTTCAAGGCCCCCGTGCGCGGGGTGCTGCAGCCGGTCGTGAACGCCTGGTATGTCCACGGCCTCTACGGGCTCTGGTTCATCCCGATCGCGATCGCCGCGGCGTATTATCTCCTCCCCAAGGTCCTCGGCAAGCCCATCGCCAACTACTACCTCGCGCCGCTGGCGTTCTGGTGGCTGGCCATCGCCACCGCCTTCGCCGGCGGCAGCCGGCTGATCGGCGCCCCGGTGCCGGTCTGGATCCCGACCCTCGGCGTCGTTGCCAACTTCCTCCTCGTCGTCCCGGTCGTCATCATCGCGCTCAACCTCTTTGGCACGCTCGCCGGCAGCTACCGCGCCCTCCGCGGCAGCGTCACCCTCCGCTTCGTCCTGATCAGCATGCTCGGCTTCGTGCTCGCCTCGGTCTTCAACCTCGCCCTCTCCCTGCGCGGGTTCGCCGAGCTCGCCCAGTTCACCCTGCTGGCCGCGCTGCGCGACTGGCTGATCTTCTACGCCTGCTTCTCGACTGCGATGTTCGGCGCCGCGTACTTCATGCTGCCGCGCCTGACCGAGCGCGAATGGCGTTCGCCCGCCATGGTGAGGGCCCACCTGGGCGCCACGGTCGTGGGCGTCGTGCTGCTCACCGGGGGCCTGGCCGCCGGCGGCTGGGAGCAGGGCCGGCTGTTGCTGAACGCGGAGGTGTCCTTCGGCGCCATCACGCACGCGATGACCTTGTGGTACACCCTGCAGTCCGTCGGCCTGGGCGTGCTGATCGTCGGCCACCTGGCCTTCCTGCTCAATTTCATCTGGATCGCCTGCCCGTTCAACTCGCGCCGCACCGCGCCCGCCGAGTTCCGCCACCCGCCCGACCTTGAGCTCGCGAAGGCGCCGGAGGGCCACGCATGAAAAACGGCCTCGCCCTCTTCCTCGGCGTCTTCCTCGCCCTCGCCCTGTCGTGGACCGGGCTGCTCCTGACCGCGCACGAGCAGATCGGCGGCCTGGCGCAGTACAAGGATCCGGTGGATGAGACGCTTTATCCGCTGCCGATGTCCGGCCTCGCCGACGAGGGCCGGCTGGTCTACCAGGACCTCGGCTGCGTCACCTGCCACACCCAGCAGGTGCGCCGCGAGGGCTTCGGCTCGGACATCGCCCGCAAGTGGGGCGTGCGCGGCGGCTACGCCCGCGACTACATCCGCGACAAGACCGTCTTCCTGGGCACCAGCCGGACCGGCCCCGACCTGCGCAACGTCGGCGCCCGCCTCGGCGACACCGCCCGGCCGGATGAATACGAGGAGTGGTTCTACAAGCTCCTCTACGCGCCGCAGTCCGTCGCCCCCGGCACCAACATGCCCGCGCACGCCTTCCTCTTCGATGTCCACCCGACCGCCGGCCGCCAGCCCTCGGACAAGGCGATCAAGCTCCCCGCCCGGTTCGCGCCCCCCGCGGGGATCGAGGTCGTCCCCACCGCGCGGGCCCGGGCCCTGGTCGCCTACCTGCAGGGCTTGAAGGACACCTACGACTACCCGATCGAAAAGAGCCGGAACGCGAACGCCGAACCGCCCAAGGAGGGTAGCCATTGAGGACCTTTAACACAGAGATCACGGAGACCACAGAGATGAGTTCTGCACCGATCAATCAGGTTACCGAACAGATCATTGGCGCCGCCATCGAGGTCCACCGGGAAAAAGGGCCGGGACTTTTGGAGTCGGCATATGAAAGCTGCCTCGCCCATGAACTTGGTTTGCGCGGTCTGCAGGATGCCCGGCAGGTGCCAATTCCGCTGGTTTACAAGGGAATCACCATCGACATCGCCTTTCGCGCCGACCTGATCATGGCCGATACTGTCCTCGTTGAATTGAAGGCGATTGAACATATCCTGCCTGTTCATAAAGCCCAGGTTCTCTCCTATGTTCGTGAAACCGGTCACCAGATTGGGCTGCTGATCAAATTCCATGTGCATAAGCTTGTGGATGGAGTCACCCGAGTCGTGAACGACCGGTTTATCTCTGCGACCTCCGTGGCCTCTGTGTTGAAAAGTCCGGTTTCCATCGTCCAAGCAAAATGAGCGCCGAACCCGACAAGAATTTCCGCCTGGAGCAGGCCTGCGCCAGCGACGACAGCATCCAGCAGGTCCACGCCCAGCTGCAGCGGACGAAGCCCGAGAAGGCCAACGGCTACTCGCTTCTGCCGCTCGCCATCCTCGGCCTCATGTGCGCGGCCGTGTTCTTCGGCTCGATCTACCTCGCGCACAATTCCATCCGCTTCGACCCGCTGGTCTACAACGACCACGCCAGCCGCGAAAAGCCCGGCGCGCCCAAGCCGGTGGTGGTCACGCCGCACGACCTCGGCAAGCGCGTCTTCACCAGCATCTGCCAGGCCTGCCACCAGGTCAGCGGCCAGGGCATCCCCGGCGTCTATCCGCCGCTCGCCGGTTCCGAGTGGGCCCAGGGCAACGAGGAGCGGATCATCCGCATCGTCCTCCTCGGCCTCAACGGCAAGATCACGGTCGAGGGCAAGGAATTCAACAACGCCATGGCCTCGCTCGGCGGCGTGCTCAAGGACGAGCAGATCGCCCACGCCCTGACCTATGTCCGCTCCGAGTGGGGCAACAAGGCCCCCGAGGTGAAGGCCGAGACCGTCACCCGCATCCGGGCGGAGATCGCCGGCCGCACCACCCCGTGGACCGCGGACGAATTGCTGAAGATCGGCGGCAACTGAGCCGGCGCGGCAGTGGGTTGCGCCTGTCCTGGTCGGCCGGGCTTTGCGCCCGATGCGACCCGGATCTCACCGGGATGGTCCTGATTCCGCAGCCAAACAGATTCATTTGACCACGGATTTCACGGATACAGAAAAATTCCGGGAGAAAAAACGGACCAAACCTACTCTGCCGCGGGGTAAATCTTCGCCAATTTGTATCTGATTGAATATCTGTGAGCATCCGTGCAATCCGTGGTTTAACTGCGTTTTTTAGGATAATCCCTGGCGGACAAGGCACCGCATCCTCCCGATTCAGGGGCGCGGAATGGCGCCCCCGGCGCAAGGCCCCATAACCTTTTCGTGGTTCGGGCATGGCACAAGGGTGCAGGCAGTCGGGCGTAAAGCCCGACCTATGGGCCATTCCAAGAATTCTTTTTCGGTCGGACGCTGCGCCCGCCGGCCGCTCAACCCTGTTTGAACGGGTTCATCCCGCCCATGTCCGGCATGGAGAATTTCCGATAGCCTTCCGGCGGGGTGAAGAGGGAATCCGGCAGCGAACCGGGCTCGATGCTGGTGGCTTCCATCTTGAAGGTCACCGCGCCCTTGGCGTCGTGGGACACGACCCGGAGCGGGAAGCCGCCCTTGCCCTTGATCGCCTCCTCCCACTTCGCGGCCGCGGGGCCGCCGCCGCCGCGCCGTCCGCCGCCGAACATGCCGCCGCCACCGCCCATCGGGCCGCCGCCGCCGAGGCCCATGAACATGCCCAGGTCCGGCGCGACCCACATCTCCGTGACCGTGCCCTTGGCCTTGTCCGTCACCAAAATCTGGTCGCAGTCATAGCCGAGGATTTTTTCCGTCTTGCCGGTGCGCGAGATGTCCGCGGTGGACTCGCCTTGCTTCTCCATCGCATGCTGGACCGGCTGTTTCATCGGCATGACCATGTACATCTGCTGGTCCGGCATGAGCATCAGCATCTCCAGGTTCGCCATGTCCATGATGGTGCTCATCTGGTGCCCCTCGGCATTCATGTCCATGCGCAGCTTGCCGGCTTTCATGGAATAATTCATGTCCATGGTGCGGCCCTTTTCGGGGGTGATGGCAAGGGTGACCTTGCCTTCGAAGGCTTCGACGGCGAACGCGTGCGACGCGGCCAGCAGGCCGCCGACAGCGAGAATACGGAGTAGGAGGTTCATGCGGCGAGCCTAGCGGAGGCCGGCCGCGATTCAAGCCGAGGTTACGCCCGGCCCGCTGATTGCCGCCGGCCGAGGGCATGGAGCCCGGCGGCGACCAGCAGGAGGAGGACGCCCTGGGCGTAGAGGTCGAGTCTTACGCCGGTCGCCGACACCACGACGAAACCGAAGAGCGTGTTGGCGAACAACCCGCCGCCGACGAACGCAAGGCGCCGGGCACTGTCACCCGGGCGGGCAAGCCGGCGGGCGAGCAGGACGGCGGCGCCGGCCAGCCCCAGTCCGGCGGCGAGGTTCAGCCCCGCCGGCAGGACGCGCGACGCGCGAAAGATCTCCGAGTAGAGCCCAAGCCAGATGAGGCCGAAGAGGAGGGTGAGGAGGCCGGTGACGTAGGCCGTGGACGTGCTGCGCGGGGCGCCAGGCCCGTCACGACGTTTGAGCTGCAGGGCGATGACGATCAGGGCCGCGGCGGCGAGCGCCGCGCCCACGTAGGGCAGCGTGGGCGCGCGGAAACCCGACAGCTTCACGAAGATGGCGTGGAAGGCGAAGGCCATCAGGACAAACAGCACCAGAAAGATCCTGAGCCCGACCCGGCCCAGCCACGGTTCGTCCTGCCGTTCGCGGAAGACGAGTCCGGCCAGCGTCACGGGGATCGTGACGCTCCAGAGCGCGTGGTAGCCTACCATGTAGAGCGTCCACGGCCAGTTGACGTCGCCGGCCCGGCCGAAGGCGATGTCGAGGTTCAGGAAATGCGGATTGAAGACGGACTGCAGGGAGAGCCCCTCGGTGACGAGGCCGAAGGCCACGCCGAGCAGCACGAGGCCCGCGCGGCCGAGCCGGAGCCGGACCACCGCTTCGCGGATCACCAGCGCCGCCGAACCATAGTAGGGAAACTGGAAGACCAGCTGGTTGAGCCGGCTGACCGGTGTCGAGCCGATGAGCAGCTCGGGGATGAGCGTCGCCATGACAAACAGAAACAATGGCGCCAGGAAGGCGCCCCG
>CAYRDN010000096.1:0-7818 GCA_964423065.1 uncultured Oleiharenicola sp.
GGCGACACCGTGGGCGACCCGTTCAAGGACACCTCCTCCGTCGCGATGAACCCCGTGATCAAGTTCACCACCCTCTTCGGCCTCCTCGCCGTCGAGATCGCCGTGACCATGACCAACCAGGGCCTGAAGACCGGCATCGGCTGCTTCTTCTTCGCCGTGGCCCTGGTCTTCGTGTATCGCAGCTTCTACTGCATGCGCATCCCGGACGAGAACAGCGCCGGCATCTGACCGGCCGGCCCGCTCAATCCAACCAGGCCGCGGCTCACGCCGCGGCCTTTTGTTTGGCCCACGAATCACCCGAAACGACACGAATATTGCTCAAGCGGGGTTTGCTTCGCGCCGCTCCGATGACAGCTTGCTTGATTCCCATCCGCCGGCAAGGCCCCGGCTTCGTTCTTCGTTTTTCGTCACGCCCCTGCCACCGGCGGCTCGCGCTCGGCGGCCACCTCCGTGATGTCCGCCAGGTCGTGCAACACCGGCAGCATCTGCTCGAGCCGGGTGCAGGCCCGCGGGTCGGCGAACGTGCCGACCTCCGCATAACGCACCGTCCCGTCGGCCAGCTTGAAGTTGCCGTTCGCCCCGCCCGCCGCCTGCGCGGCCATCAGCTTGGCGCGCACCTCGGGCACGAGCGCGGCCCCGAGAAACTCGGGCTCGTTCGTCTGCAGGAACCAGGCCGCGTCGAACGCCGTGTCGCCCACCACCGCCTCCTTTGCGCCCAGGAGCACCTCGAACTTTGACGCCAGCCCCTGCCGGTGGAAATAAAAGGTCAGGCGGCCCGTCTGGCGCGGCTGCACCGACACGGCGCGCCACGTCGTGGTCGATTTGCCGCTGCCGGTGGTGAAGCTGTGGAAGCTCACTCCCCGCCCGGCCTGCTGGCCCGTCACCGTGCGCGTGGTCACGAAGCTGGCGATTTTGACCTCCCGATAGACCAGGCCGAGCCGCTGCGCCAGCGCCTGCAGGTTGGCCGTCGCCTTGCGCGCCTGGGTCACCGCCATCCAGAACACGAGGCCGAAAAGCCCCGCGGTGAAAATCAGGAACAGGATTGGTACGAAGAGGGGAAAGCCGCGCACGCGGCGATCCATTCAGATCTGACCCCACGGCGCCATGATTTTCCACCGGGGCTTTTTGCGCTTTTCCTCTCCCGGATGAAACGGGAGCCCGTGATTTTTTTACCACGGATTCCCCGGATTATTACGGATGGATCCTTGGCCCGGCTCAGGATGACCAGTCTGGGTTTCGTATCCGTGTCCATCCGGGGCAAAATGCCTTGTTTTATCTCCCGGGTTTTCGCGGGGCTTCGTGTCTTGGTTGCAAATCAACCCTTCATCGCCGGCGGCTCGCGCTCCTCGTTGACCTCGATCAGGTCGAACGAGGTGCAGGCCGGATGGTCGGCGCGGCCCATCTCCTGCTTGATCTTCTGGAGGTAGCCCGACACGCGGTCGTTCCAGCCGAGTTTCCGCGCGCATTCGTTCCAGACCTGCGCCTGCATCCGGTTCGGCCGCAGGCCCCGGGCAAAAACCCACTCGGTGATCTCGGCGTCGGTGCCCCCTTCCTTCACCCGCACCTCGACGTCCTCGAACTTCACGTTGAGAAAGCCGCACAGCTGGCCGTCGAGGCCGACGGACAGCCCGTAGTTGCGGTGGTACTCCTCCGGCAGTCTGCCCGCCTGCCACAGCCGGATCTTGTCGAGCATCCGCCCGAGGTGGTGCAGGCCGCCGGCGGCCTTGTCGTAGGGGGAGCGGAAACCTTCCACGCGGGGCATGGGCGGAATTTTGCACAGGAGGGAACCGACGCAAGGCTGGAGGCAAATCGCGAAAACACGGAGGTGCGGAATAGCGAAAGCGGATCGGTTCCGCCCTTCCGCGTTTCCGCGATTGTTCCGGCCCCTTCACCCCGGCAGCGCGTCGTCGCACCGCCATTGCGGCCAGGCCTGCCGGACGTAGCGCTGCATCTCGGCCAGCACCGTGCGGACAAGCGGCGTGGGCTCGCCGTTCCACAGGGCCGCCACCTCCAGCGGCTCGAAGCCCTCCAGCGGCAGCACCCGCACGAGCGGATGCTTCACCATCTCCGCCGCATGGATGCTCAGGCCGATGCCGTAGCCGTTGGCGACATAGCGCGTGACCAGGTCCATCGAGCTCGCCTCGATCGCCTGCGGCCAGTCCACCCGGCGAAGCCGCAGCCCCTTCCGGAACAGCCGGCTCATCGCCTCCGTCGGCGGCAGACAGATGAGCGGCTCGTCGATCTCGGCACGCGCCCAGAGTTCCGCGGCCGACCGGATCTTGGCTTGCTTGTGGACGAGCAGCACCAGCGGCATCCGCAGCAGGCGCAGACAGCCGAGCCGGGCGGGCGGCTTGGCGTCCAGCGCGCCCACCGCGAGGTCGATCTCCCGGTCGAGCAGCCATTTTTCCATCTCGGCCTGGTAGCCCGAGCGCAGGCTCAGCCGCAGCCGCGGCGCCTGCCCGCGCAGCCGGGCGACCACCGCCGGCAGGTAGTCGCGCAGCACCAGTTCGGAGCCGGCGATGCGCAGCAGCGGCGCAGACCGCCCGCGCAGCCGCTCCGCCACCCCGTCGAGGTTTTCGAAAAACGGCCGGACAAACTCGGCCAGCTCCTCGCCCTCGCGCGTGAGCTTGAACGGCTGGCGCTCGAACAGCTTCACCCCGAGGTCCTCCTCGAGCAGGAGGATCTGGCTGCTGACCGCCGGCTGCTGGATGCCGTAGGGCATGTTGCGCACCGCGCGGCTGATGCCGCCGTGCCGTGCCACATAATGGAACAGTTCCAGGTGGTGGATGTTCATGGTCGGGGAAAAATGCCCGGCGGGTTGCGCCGAGGCAACGCCGTTCCGGCCGGAACTGGAGCGGCGGTCTATGACCGCCGGGCTTGCGCCTGCGGGCAAAGCAACGGCGCTCATTGCCGGGCTCAATGCCCGGCATCGGGTTTATCTATTAACGCCCTGGCGGCGTTTCCGGTATGCTGGGCGGCGTTCACCCCAACCTTGCCGCCCCCGCCTTCCTCCCGGATGATCCCGCCGTCCCATTTCCGATGAACCCCAACCGCAACTACCCGCTCCTGCTGGCCGGCCAGTTTCTCGGCGCGTTCGGCGACAACGCCATCCTGGCCGTCATTGTCGGCCAGCTCACCTATCTGCAGCGGGCCGGCGCCATCACCGCCACGGAATTGCGCACCCGCAACACGGTCTACACCAGCCTGCTCTTCGTCCCCTACGTCCTGCTGGCCCCGCTGGCGGGCTACCTCAACGACCGCTTCGCCAAGACCTCGTGGCTCGTCGGCGGCAACGCCCTGAAGCTCCTCGGCACCGCACTCTGCGCCCTCAGCGTCCGGTTCGGCCCGACGTGGCAGGGCCTCGGCTACCTCGTCGTCGGCGTCGGCGCCTGTTTTTACGGCCCGGCCAAATATGGCATCCTCCCCGAGATCCTCCCGCGCGCACGGCTCGTGAAGGCCAACGGCCTGGTCGAACTGCTCACACTCGTCGCCATCCTCGGCGGCGCCATCGCCGGCTCGGTGCTGGCCGATGTGTTCAAGGACCGCGTGCTGGTGTCCTACGGCGTGCTCACCGCCATCTTCGGATCGGCCCTGCTCCTCAATGCCCTCATGACGGCCACCCCGCACAAGGCGCACCTCCGGCTCGGGGACAGCGTCGGCGAGTTCACCCACCACCTGCGCGACCTGATGACTTCGCCGCGGCTCAGCCGGATCCTCGTCGGCACGGCGCTGTTCTGGGTCTGCGGCGCGGCGATGAAGATCAATTTCCAGCCCTGGGGCCTCGAGGTGCTGCACCTGCCGGACAACACCCAGATCGCCCTGCTCGGCCTCTGGCTCAGCGTCGGCGTGATGGCCGGCAGCCTCCTCGCCGGCCAGCTCCACGCCGTGGGCGACCTGCGCCGCACCCGGACCTATGGCTTCGCCCTGGCCGGCATGCTGGCCCTCCTCTTCACCGTCAACTCCTTCGCCTTCTGGCGCACCCCCACCGTCCAGCTCGGGCCGCTCCACCTCGTCATCCCCGTGGTCCTGCTGCTCGTCGCCACCGGCGTGGCCGCCGGGCTCTTCCTCATCCCGCTGAACGCCGCGCTCCAGGCCGAATCCCACCCGGAGAAACTCGGCAAGACCATCGCCGTGCAGAATCTCTTTGATAACCTCGGCATGCTGACCGCCGGAGTCTACGTCTTCACCAGCGTGAAAGTCGGGCTGAGCCCGAGCGGCGTGTTTCTTGGCCTCGCGATCGGGGTCGCCGCGTTGGTCCTCTGGCTGAAGCCCCGCGCCCAACCCGCCACCGCATGAGAACGTTCCTGCGCCTTCTCGCCCGCCTCTGCTTCCGGTTCCGCGCCTACGACACCGCGGCGCTCGCGACGCCCGGCCCGGTGCTGCTCGTGCCCAACCACGTCTCGTGGCTCGACTGGCTCTTCCTGGCGGCCGTGCTCGACGACGACTGGAAGTTCGTGACCTCGTCCACCACCGCCGAAACCAGCTGGATCCACCGCAAAATGATGGTCAACGCCCGCACCTTTCCCGTCGACAACTCCTCGCCCTACGCCCTGCGCGACATGGCCGACTACCTGGAAAGGGGCGGCCGGCTGGTCCTGTTCGCCGAGGGCCGGATCACGCTCAGCGGGAGTCTCATGAAGGTCTACGACGGCACCGGCTTCCTCATCCGCAAGACCGGCGCAAAGGTCGTCACCTGCTACCTGCGCGGCGCCAGCCGCGGCCGCTTCGTGCGGCACCACGGCTGGCGCCGGTGGTTTCCGCGCGTCTCCGCCCACTTCAGCCCGGCGCTCACCGCGCCGGTGTTCGAAAACGTCTCGCACACCGTGGCCCGGCAGAAGCTGGCCACCTGGCTGCGCGACCGGATGACGCTGCAGCAGTTCGAGACCGAGATGGCGTTCGGCCCGGGCAACGTGCTGGCCGCCGTCGCGGAGACCGCCGGCAACATCCCCGGCCGTGTCGCGCTCGAGGACATCACCTGCCAGGAACTCACCTACCGCCGGCTGATGGTCGGCACCGACCTGCTCGCCGCCCAGTGGCGCGCGCGGCTGGGTCCGGCGGCCGGCGAACCTGTCGGCATCCTGCTGCCGAACGTGAACACCCAGCCGCTGACCCTGCTCAGCCTCTGGGCCGCGCGGAAGGTGCCGGCCATGCTGAACTTTTCCACCGGCCTCCCGGTCATGCTGGTCTGCGCGCAGCTCGCGGGGCTGAAGCAGATCATCACCTCGCGCCAGTTCCTGGCCAAGGCGCGGCTCGACCTCGCCCCGCTCGAGGCCGCGGGCATCGGGCTCATTTATCTCGAGGACGTCAGCCCGGCGATCTCCGGCTTCGCGAAATTCGCCGCGCTCGTCCGGCACACGGTCGCGCCCGGCGCCGGCCTGCGGGCGGGCCCGCTGCGCCCGGAGGATACCGCGGTCATCCTGTTCACCAGCGGCTCCGAGGGCGTGCCGAAGGGCGTGGCGCTCTCCCACCGCAACCTGCTCGCCAACATCCGCCAGGCCATCGCGGTCATCGACGTCACGGATGACGACCGGTTCTTCAACGCGCTGCCCATGTTCCACAGCTTCGGCCTGACGGGCGGCACGCTGTTCCCGCTGGTCCGCGGCTGCTACACCTTCCTCTACCCCTCGCCGCTGCACTACCGCGTCGTCCCCACGCTGGTCTACGACCGCGCCTGCACCGTGCTGCTCGGGACGAATACCTTCCTCAATGGCTACGCCCGCAAGGCTCATGCCTACGACTTCAACTCGCTGCGCTACCTCATCGCCGGCGCCGAGAAGGTGCAGACCGCCACGCTCGATACCTGGGCGCGCAAGTTCGGCGTGCGCATCCTCGAGGGCTACGGCGCCACCGAGTGCAGCCCCCTGATCAGCCTCAACACCCGCATGGAACCATGCATCGGCTCCGCCGGCCGGCTCGTGCCGGGGCTCGAGCACAAACTCGAACCCGTCGAGGGCGTCACGGAGGGGGGCCGGCTCTTCGTCCGCGGCCCGAACGTCATGCAGGGCTACCTCAATGCCGACGCGAACATGAAGTTCCAGGCGCTCGGCGGCTGGTACGACACCGGCGACATCGTCGCGGTCGACGCCGACGGCTATCTCCACATCCGCGGCCGGATGAAGCGCTTCGCCAAGGTCAGCGGCGAGATGGTCAGCCTCACCGCCGTTGAGGACGCCCTCGCCGGCGCCTTTCCGCAGTTCGGCCTGCGCTGCGCGGTCGCCGTCATCACCCGGCCCGACGAGGACAAGGGCGAGAAGCTCATCGCCGTTACGAACGAGCCGAGGCTGCAGCTCGCCGACCTCCGCGCCGCCATCCGCGCCAAGGGCCTGAGCAACCTGTGCGCGCCGCGCGAGATCCGGGTGGTGACCAGCATCCCCAAACTCGGCACCGGCAAGACCGATCACCGCGCGTTGGAGCGAATGCTCCCCTAGGTCAAATTAACGGATCCATGCAGAAGATTTCCCGCGAATAACGCGCATTCACCCGGATGACAGAGGGGAAACAGGAGGAAATGGGATTGCTTGTTCAAACCCACTACCCAGTGGACTGGGATTTCCGGGAATACTATTCGCGTTTATACGCGTGATTGGCGGGCAACTGAATTTTTCCGGAGTAAAGATCCCCGGAGCAAGCTTTTGGGGAATTAGACCCAAAGGGATTAAACCATACGGCCGCCAAGATCCGGGCCGACCTCTCGAGGATGGCGCGCAGGACCTGGTCCACGACCAAGCGGGCCGACCGCCTACAGGATCATTTGGACATCTACACCGCCTACAACAACGGCTACGAATTCCCGTAACGTTTTAATCAGCCGCGCGCAGCGCCGGCTGCGGAAAGTGGTTGGGCGGTCTGGTCATGAAGGCATTATCTCTAGAGTGAGACAGTAATCCTGATAGCCAACACTTCTCCAGAATGCCACGCCACCGCCATTCCGGCAGAGCACATCGACCGTTAACCGAATGCCGGACGGCCAAATCTCCTTCCGTAGAATCTCAAACGCCATGCGGCCAATGCCGCTTCGTCGTCTCTCGGGCTGAACGAAAAACTGCCGAAGATAAATCAATGTCGCTTCGCTTCTGAACAACGCGTAGCCCACCGGTTGGTCGTCGGAAAACACTACGGCCCGATATTCGCCATTCAGCCAGTTCTTCATGCGCGCCGCTAGTTGCTCAACCGTCATCGGATTCCGGTGGCCTTCGTCGCGAATCAACCGGTGATTCCATTCGGCGAGCAAGCCGAGGTCCGCATCAGATGCTTCGCGCCAAGTGAGCTTCATGTTTTGCCCAACGTTTCAGTCATCCACGAGGGCCACTGGCCCGAGTTGGATGCAGAGATTGGTTGGGCGCTCTCTTCGTCATTATAGGCCAAGATTCTTGCTGAGCGCTGGAATGAAGTAAATCGCGACGGATGGTAGCGCGAGAAATGTGGTCAATTTCGTCTGTGCCCTCGCCAATGCGATGCAACCGAGCGACTCTGGGACAAAAACCAAACACCGTATAACGAGTTCACGACCCGAGACCACGCTTCCGGCGCTCATGGCCAAGCCCATGCCATAGCTGACCACAATCGACCCAATGATCGGCAATGCAATCAAACCAAGAATCGCGATGAGCCTGGCAATCCGATCTTCCTCCATCCTTCTCTTCTGCACGTCGGCTAAAGACACATTTTGAGCTACTGCCATCTTTGATGAGGCGGGGCGCGCCATCCGGTAGATAACGACACACGCGATGATGCTGAGAGTAACTAACATGTGTTTCGCCCAGATCAACGTTGAGTTCATCCGCGCAGGCCGAAGGCCAGCGGCGGATGCGAGGATTG
>CAYRDN010000097.1:0-7687 GCA_964423065.1 uncultured Oleiharenicola sp.
GGCAAGCAGGAGTACCTCGAGAACCTCCTCACCACCTACCTCCACGGCTGAGCGGAGTCATTCAGTGGTAGGAGCCTGCTTGGTGGTGGCTCCCGTTTAATCGCCGTTGACCCGCCGCGGGGGGCGCGCCTTAGTGGCCGCATCCCACCCCGCGGCACCGTATGAATCCTTCTGCGCCCGTCTCCGTTTTTCGCCAGGCTTGGTTCTGGGTCGTGCTGGCGGCGGTGGCGCTCGGTTGCGCCGCCCTCTCCTACCGGCTGTTCCCGCAGATCTTCCCGGTGGTGTCGCTCGACATCCGGATGGACCGCTCCCATGCGATCGCCGCCGCCCGCGCCCTCGCCGCGGCCGGCAAGTGGGGCCCGGCGGGTGGCGTGCGCGAGGTGGCCCGGTTCGGCAGCGACCCCGCCCAGGCCTTCATCGAGCTCGAGGGCGGCGGCAAGCCGGCCTTTGCGGCGCTGCTCGCGGACGACCTCTATTCGCCCTACACCTGGCAGGTCCGCCTGTTCAAGGAATCCGAGACGAACCAGACCATGGTCCGGTTCAAGCCCGGCGGCGAACCCTACGGCTTCGACGAAACGCTGCGGCAGAAAACACCGGGCGCCGCGCTGACGGCCGAACGCGCGCGGGAAATCGCCGAGGCCGCGGCCCGCGCGGCACCGTGGCGGCTGCCCCTCGATCGGTTCAAGGCGGTCGAGACCGCGCAGGTGAAGCGGCCGGGCGGCCGCGTCGACCACACGTTCACCTATGAGCGCACCGACCGGCAGCTTGGCGAGGGCCGGCTGCGGCTCCAGCTCGTGGTGAGCGGCGACCGGCTCACGGCCCTCAGTCAGTTCGTGAAGGTGCCCGAAGCCTTCACCCGGCGCTACGAGGCGATGCGCTCCGCCAACAACGCCATCGCGGCCGGCGGCGGCATCGCCCTGCTGCTGTTTTATATCCTGGGCGGCGGCATCGGCGGGTTCCTTTTCCTGCTGCGCCAGCGTGCCCTCCTCTGGCGCCAGGCGCTCGTCGCCGCGGCCGTGATCGCCGGCCTGCAGATCGCCGCGGGCATCAATGCCTGGCCGCTCGCCTGGTTCGGCTACGACACGGCGGTGTCCGCCGGCGGCTTTGTCACCGAACGCCTCGTCTCGCTCGTGGCGGGCAACCTGGTGCTCGGCTTCATCTTCTTCCTTTCCTTCCTCGCGGCCGAGGGGCTGTCCCGCCGCGCCTTTCCGCGCCATCCGCAGCTCTGGCGGCTGTGGTCGGACGAGGCCGCACCGACACCCGCGATCCTCGGCCGGACGGTCGGCGGCTACCTGCTGGCCGCGGTGATGCTGCTCTACGTGGTGGTGTTTTATTATTTCGCCATCGGCAGGCTCGGCTGGTGGACGCCGTCGGAGGCGCTGGTCGATCCGGATTCGCTCTCGCATTACTGGCCGTGGCTGACGCCGCTGGCCAACGCGGCGCAGGCCGGCACGTGGGAGGAGTCGCTGTTCCGCGCCGTGCCGCTGGCGGGGGCCGCGCTGCTCGGCAGCCGTTTCGGCGGAAGAAAATGGTGGATCGCCGCCGCGTTCGTGCTGCAGGCCGCGGTGTTCGCCTCGGGTCATGCCAACTACCCCGGCCAGCCGGCGTATTCGCGGGTCGTGGAGCTCATCCTGCCCTCGTTCCTGTTCGGCGCGATCTACCTGCGCTTCGGCCTGCTTCCGGGCATCGTGATGCATTTTTCCTATGACGCGACATTGATGGCGCTGCCGCTCTTCGCCGCGTCGGCCAGCGGGATCTGGCTCGACCGGTCGCTCGTCGTGCTGCTCGCCCTGCTGCCCCTCTGGGTCGTGCTCTGGCGCCGGTGGCGCGCGGGCCGCTGGTCGGTGCTGCCCGAGGCGTTGCGCAATGGCGGCTGGCAGCCGCCCCCGCCGCCGGCCGAGGCCGGCATGACCGCCGCGCCCTTTGCGGCCCCGGCGGCCATCTCCGGCCGGATCATCAACACCGTGCTCGGCGCCGGGCTCGCCGGACTCGTCGCCTGGATCGCCACAGTCGCCTGGCACGGTCCGGGAACTCCGCTGCAGCCCGGCCGGACCGAGGCGGTGCGCCTGGCGCAGGCCGAGCTGGCGCGCCGCGGCGTCAAGCTGCCTGCAACGTACCACGCCTATGCGACGGTCAACGGCCGGGCGGACGAGGCCGAGCGGTTCGTCTGGCAGACGGCCGGCCAGGCGGTGTTCGCGACCCTGCTGGGCGGCGCGATCCCGGACGTGCTCTGGCGCGTGCGCTTTTATTCGCTGGAGGGTGATGTCGCGGAACGGGCCGAGGAATGGCATGTGTTCCTGGACGGGACCGGCGCGGTGAACGGCTTCACCCATGAGCTGCCCGAGGCGCGGGCCGGCGAGACGCTCTCCGAGGCGGACGCCCGCCAGCGGGTGCAGGCCGTGATCCGCGAGAAATGGAACCTCGATCCCGCCAAGCTGGTGGAAGTCTCGGCCGTTTCCGCCAAGCACCCGAAGCGGCTGGACTGGACCTTTGTCTACCGTGACCCGGCGGTGAAAACGCTCGGTGCGGGCCAGGCGCGCCTCGAGGTGCGGCTGGCCGGGAGCGAGACGGCCTGGGCCTACCGCTTGGTGTTCGTGCCGGAGGACTGGGAGCGGTCGGACCGGGCGCTGCAGTCGGTTTTCCGGACCGGGGGCATCATCAAGGGTGTCGCCGCCGCCGTGATCTTCATCACCGGCATCGCCCTGGCGCTGGTCGCCTGGAGCCGGAAAAAAATGGCCGGCCGGGTCGCACTCAGCCTGTTCGGCCTGATCTTCGCCAGCATGCTGCTCGCCACCTGGAACCGCTGGCCCGCAACCGTCGCGGGATTTTCCAACGCCCAGCCGCTGGAATTGCAGCAGCTCATGTCCGTCGTCGGGCCGCTGGTCGGCGGCCTGTTTGCCGCGGGGGGCGTCGCGCTGCTGGCCGGCCTCGCGGTCCGCTGGGTGCGGCCGTCGCCGCTGGCGGAAAACCGGGCGGCGCTTGCGGGCGCGGGTGCGGGCCTGGCCGTCGCCGGCGGTCTCGCCCTGGTCGGGCTGATGCACGCCGGGGTCGGACCGGCGTGGCCGTCGTATGGCGCGGCCGGATGCTACCTGCCGTGGTTCGCCCCGGTGCTCGGCGCGATCCCGCAGTTTTTATCGCGCACGGCCGTGCTGCTTTTTGTCTTCGGGGCGCTGGACCGCGCGACGGGAGGCTGGCAGCGGCAGCGGGCGGCGGCGGCGGTGCTGGCCTTCGTCGCGTGCGCCGTCCTGATGCTGCCCGGCAACGGCCTCACCGTGGCCTGGTGGCTGCTATCCGCACTGGGCGCCGCGGGGGTGATGGTCGCCGTCTATCTCCTGATCCTGCGCCATGACCTCACCCTGCTGCCGCTGGCCGTGGCGGTCGGCAGCGCGACCGGCGTCCTCGCCGACGGGCTGACCCGCGCCTACCCCGGCGCATTGCCCGCGGCCTTGCTCGCCGCGGTATCGCTGCTCGTGCTGGGCGGCTGGTCGATGCACGGGCTGCGCCGGTTCGCCCGGGAACGCGCCGTCGCTGCACCGCCCTCGTTCGCCTGAGCCGGGCGGAGTAACATCCGGCGGACTCAGGCCGCCGCTTCGTCACCCGGCGGCGGCCAGCGGCTTATAATCCGTCGGTGTTGCTGACAAACGCGATCCGGGCGCTGTCGGGCGCCCAGGAGGGAACGTTCATCGTGCCCTGGCCGCCGAACACGTAGGCGATCACGCGCGACGGCCCGCCGTTGGCGGGCATCAGGCGCAGGTAGACCTGCTGGTAGTAGGGATGATCGTCGGGCTTCACGTCGGGACCGAACGAGAGGAAGGCGATCCACCTGCCGTCGGGCGAGACGTGCGGGAACCAGTTGTTGAACCCGTCGCTGGTCAGCTGCTCCTGGCCGGTGCCGTCGGGCAGCATCCGCCAGAGCTGCATCCTGCCGCTACGGGAGGAATTGAAATAAATCCACCGCCCGTCGGGCGAGAACTCCGGGCCGTCGCTGAGGCCGGGGGCGTCCGTGAGCCGGATCTCCTCGCCGCCGGCGACGGGGATCTTGTAGATGTCATACTTGTCCGAGCCGCCGGGCGCCGCCTTGCGGCCGCCGGTGTAGACCAGCCATTTCCCGTCCGGCGACCAGCCGTGCAAGTAAGACGGTGCATTCGGCGTGACCCGCACCGGGGTGCCGCCCGTCGACGGGAGCGTGTAGATCACGGAACGGCCGTGGTCCTCGGCGCTGTGGTGACTGATCGCGAGCCGCTTGCCGTCGAAGCTGAGGACATGGTCGTTGTTGTTGTGCGTGGCGAAGCCGGTGTCGAGCAGGGCCGTCTGGCCGGTGGCGAGGTCGTAGGTCTTGAGCCGGCCCTTGTTCGGGCCCGGGCCGCTGACGTTCAGGATGATCGTGCGGTTGTCGGGCTTCCAGTTGGGCGCCTCGAACTGCTCGGGCGAACTGCAGACTGTGGCGAGCAGGCCGGTGTGGACGTTGAGGATCTCCAGGTTGCTGCCGATATAATCCCGGTACGGCACATAACCGGCCTTGGGCGGACGGATGATGCGCACGTCCTTGAAGACCGCCTCCTCCTTCACCTTCGGGTTGTGCGAGCAGAGGAAGAGGCCGACGTTGACCTCGTCGCCGAGGTCGAGGTCGGCGAGGGTGCCAGTGACGAAGGTCTCGCCGAACCGCGCGGAGGAAAAGATGAAGGTGTGGCCCCGGCGCTCGAGCTGGATGACGTCGCCGCCCCGAAGATCGAGGCGCAGTTCCTCGGTGGGACCGCCGTTGGTGCGGCGATACTGGAGAGAAGTGAGCCCGTCGCCATGGACACAGGCGTCGGCGTAGGCCGAGCCAGGGTCGAGGGTCGGGCGCACCATCCAGCCCACCTTGCGGTGCGGGTCGGTGCCCTGGCCGATGAATTCAAAGCGCGCGCGGACGATGAAGTCGCCCTTGAGCTGGTTCGCGGCGAACTGGAACTGGTCCGAGGCCCCCCAGAGGTTGATGCCGCCGGCGCTCATGCGATATTGCTGGCGGGAGGCGTCGTAAGCGGTCGAGCCGGCGATGTCCGGGGCGCCGATGTCCTCATGGAAGGCAAATTGTCCGACGGACGAATCCGCGAACGCACCGGGGGCAAAGGCAAGGCAGCCGGCAAGCAGGCCGGCAAGTGGGGGCAGTTTCATGGCGGGGGCGGGACCGGGGTGGCAACGTGCGGGCAGTCAACACCCGGATGGGCGCTTTGCCAAGATTATGCCGCCATGCCCGCTGCTTCGCGCAGCGCAGGCGGAAAGGGAGATCGTTCCTGCCGGGCACCCCTCTCCAGAGGGGATTTTTTGCTGGCCTGGGTTTGGGTCCCCTCTCGAGAGGGGTGGCGCGCAGCGACGGGGTGTGTTGGCTTTTGCGAACACGCCCTAGCTGGCCGGCGGCGCGTGGTTCTCGTCGAGCTCGAGCCGCAGGTAATCCCAGACGACGCCGCTGGTGAGGTCGCCGGCCGGGACCGTGAACTGCATCTCGTTCTCGCCGGTCTTCAGCAGCGCGCCGTCAAAGGGCTGGGTGTACTGGCGCCAGATGCCGCGGTCGGTGTTGTAGCGCAGGGCGTTGGTGGCGACGGTCTGGATCGTGCCGACGGCCTTGCCGTTCACGGCCACCTCCAGTCCGCCGCGGCCGTCCGCGCCCGCGAGGGCCACGCGCAGCGTCGCGAGACCGCGCCCGGACTGGTCGAGGTTGAACTTGACGGTCCACGTGGTCGCGCGGCCCTGGCCAATCGTGCGCCACATGTCCTCGCCGTTGGTCCCGGCCTTGACCCAGCCGAACCGCTGGTTGGCGGGATCCTTCGCCTCCGGGTTCAGCCAGGCGGTCGACTCGCCGTGCGGCACTTCCTCGAAGAACCAGTCCTTGTGCCAGTCGCTCTGGCCGACCGTGTACGTGAGGTCGTGGGGGAAGAGCAGCGGGTAGCGCACCGGCCAGCCCCAGAGCCAGTAGTTCGCGCCGTCGCCCTTGAGGAATTCGCCGCCGGTGCGGTCGGGGTAGCCGATTTCCCAGACCTGTTTGCCGTAGCGCACGGGCTTCCAGTCCAGCTGGCCGAGATCGACCGTCTGGCCGGCGGCGACGGTGATGTCCGTCCGGGCGAACTCGCCCAGGACGCCGTTGGCAAACGCGTGCAGCGTGTAGGTGCCGGGGCGGACGTTCGCGAGGGAGAACCGGCCGTCGGCGCCGCCCTCCGCCCAGAACTGGTAGTAGTTGGCGTCGTGATCCCAGGTGACGAGCCGGCCGTTGCCCGAGCGCAGGGCGAAGGCGCCGCCCTCGCCCGTGAAATCCGGATGCGTGAGACCGACCCACAGGTTGGGCAGCATCGTCGTGGCCGCCTGCGGGTCCGCGAGCACCAGCCGGCCGGTGACGGTGGCCCGCGCGGCTTTCAGCGGGTAATCCACGCCCTGCACCCAGGCGTAGGGCCATTGCGCCCGGGCTATCTTGGCCCGGGCCAGGGCGTCGTTAAAGAGGGCGTTCGCGTTGGCCGACCACGCGGCCGGGATCACCGGGTTGCCCGCGGTGGCCGCGAGCGTGGCGAGGTCGGCCGGCGACGGCGTCGCGGCGTCCTGCAGCGCATTGCAATAAACAAAAATCGGGCCGACGACCTTGTTCCAGGCCTCCCCGGCGGGAATGTTGCAGGCGGCGCCGCCGGCGTAGTGGCCCGAGGTCCAGTAATCGAGCATCGTCGCCCCCATGTGGCAGACGAGGTCGATGCGGGTGGGACCGCCGCCGAGGTATTCGTTGGAGGGGTTGATGAACCAGATGCCGACGTGGTCCTTGATGCTGGACCAGCCGTAGGCGGGCAGCTTGTACATCTCGGCGCAATAGCTGTACTTGTGCTCGACGGAGTTCTTGTAGATGCCGGTGCTCAGGATGCGCTGCTCCTTGGCGTGGATGACGACGCCGGCCCGCGTGTCCTCGACCGTACACATGGGCATGTTCCGGTCGGAGTCGACGGAGAGCCAGTCGAAGTCGGGGGTCAGCTGGTTGATGAAGCGGCTCTCCCCTTCCCGCGCGGCGGGATGTCCGGCCTCGTGGGAGTAGATGGCGTAGGTGTAGAAGCCGCTGACGCCGCGTTCCAGGACGTAGCGCAGCTCGATGTCCATGGTCCCGGTCACGCCCTTCACCGCCACCTCGGCGCGTTCGCCACCGTTGGCGGCCGGATCGATCGTCACGGACGGCGTGACGGTGCCGGTCGCGAGCTGCTCCCAGCTTTCCGAATTATGCGTCAGCGTCTCGCGCCCCTGAAAAACCAGGGAGGTCATCTTGCCGGAGTGCTTGACCACCGCCGCCTTGATCAGGCCGTTGTCGAGCGTCCAGGTGTCGCCGTTGTCCGTGACGGTCACGGGAACGTTGACCGCCGGCCGGGCGACGACGGGCACCGCTTCGGCGGCGCAGAGCACCGGCAGGACGAGAAGGGAGGCAAGGAACCAGAGGGCGCGAAGGCCGCGGGAGCACGGGGATGGGGTGGTATGCATGATAGGATTCCTTGGGGACGGAATGAGCCTGCAGAAGTTACTGGATTCGGGGCCGGACACGAGGAATGTTACGCTGGCGGATGGGCCGTTTCCAGTCAATTGCCCGGCTTGAATCCAATCTGTGCCGTTGACCTGATTCGGTATCCCCTCAGTTTGGCTCTTCTGATTCGGAAGGGTGGCAGAGTGGTCTATCGCGGCGGTCTTGAAA
>CAYRDN010000098.1:0-7539 GCA_964423065.1 uncultured Oleiharenicola sp.
TCATGTCCTCGCCCATCCTCCAGCTGCACGATCTCAAGACGTATTTTCCCGTCGAGTCGGGTTTCCTGCTGCGCCACCAGACCGGCACCGTCAAGGCCGTGGACGGCGTCACGCTGGACGTGCGGCGCGGCGAGGTGCTGGGACTGGTCGGCGAGTCGGGCTGCGGCAAGTCGACCCTCGCCCGGACCATCCTCCAGCTCGTGCCCGCGACCGCGGGCACGGTCATCCTCGAGGGCCGGAACCTCACCACCGCCTCCGCTCCGGAGCTGCTGGCCGCCCGCCGGGACCTGCAGATGATCTTCCAGGACCCCTTCGCCTCGCTGAACCCGCGCCTGACGGTCTTCGCCACGCTGGCCGAGCCGCTCATCGTCCACCGGACCGTGCCGGCGGACCAGGTCGCGGGGCGTGTCGCCGGGCTGATGGCCAAGGTCGGCCTTTCGCCGCGCGACCTGAAGAAGTATCCCCACGAGTTCTCCGGCGGCCAGCGGCAGCGCATCGCCATCGCCCGCGCGCTGGCGCTGGAGCCCAAGGTCATCATCGCGGACGAGCCGGTGTCCGCGCTCGACGTCTCCATCCAGGCGCAGATCCTGAACCTGCTGGCCCGGCTGTGCCGCGAGATGAACCTCGCGCTCGTCTTCATCGCGCACGACCTGTCGGTGGTGAAGCATATCTCCGACCGCGTGGCCGTGATGTATCTGGGCAAAATCGTCGAGCTCGGGCCGGCGGCCGACGTGATCGAGCGGCCGCGCCATCCCTACACCCGCGCGCTGGTCAGCGCCATCCCGACGCCCGATCCCGAGGGGGAGCGCGCGAAAACGCGCCTCGTGCTCCCCGGCGACCCGCCGTCCCCGCTGCATCCGCCCGCCGGCTGCGCCTTCCATCCCCGCTGCCCCCAGGTGCGGGAAAAATGCCGGACCGCCGTGCCCCCGCTGGTGCCCGCCGGCCCCGGTCGCGTGGCCGCGTGCCTCCGGCTGGATGAGATCTGAGATCCGCCCCGGTCCGCCGGATCCGCCGGGTCCGGCTCACTTGTTCCGCAGGTCGGCATCCGTCACGCCCAGCACCTTCATCTCGCCGTAAGTCACCTCGCCGCCCCGCCACGAGGCCTTCACGTGCGCCAGGCCGCCGAGGTTGCGGCCGAAAACCTGGCCGCCGATCTGGCTCATGGCCGGGAGCGACTCGGTGAAATTATTGCCCGGCGAACGGACGCTGAGCCGGGTGACCCAGAGCAGCCGCGGCACGTGCTCCTTCCGGCCGGCGTGGTTGTCGTAGGCCATCAGGATGACAAAGTAGCGTTCCTCGTTCAGCTCGTTGTTGAGCGTGATTTCCAAGGTGCTCGGCACGGGGTTGCGTCGTTCCTGCATCAGGTTGCCGACGTAGCCGAGAAGGGTGGCATTGTAATTGATGGCGCTGGCCGTGTTTTCCCCCGCCATGGTCATCGAGGTGATCGCCTGGTTGATCGGTCCCACATCCGCCATGCCCGTCGCCGCGATCGAGGCGTTGTAACCGGCGACCGCCGTGTTCAGGTCCTCGGTGTTGAACTGCTTCAGCGGATCCCGGTAGACGTCGGTGGCACCCCAATGCACGACGATCGTGAGGTCCGCCCCCACGGCATCCTTGGTCGGGAAAAAGCTCTGCCGCGCCAGGTTCGGGGCGAGGGTGCGCGCGATTTCATCGAACGTCACGTGCTCGAGCGAGTGGTCGCTTGTGTTGCCGTTGAAAAAGTGCCCGGGGAAGAAGACGTAGGACTGGGGCAGCGGCTTGCCCGCGGCGTCCGCGGGGCGGACATAGTCCGGCCGGGTGGTGGCGCAGAGCGCGATGGACTGCTCAATCTTGGCGAAAAGGCCGGCGGGCAGCGCGGCGGCGAGCCCGAGCATCAGCGGGAGGCGAATTGTTTTCATGCCGGGAAGCAAGGCCCCAGCCTAGCCAGAATCCCGCCGCCGACAAATCAAATACCTGTCAGGCCCGGTCCGCCCAGCTGTCGCAGCGCCTCATAGGTGGCGATGCCGGCGGCGGTCGAGAGATTGAGCGAGCGCAGCGCGGCGTTGGCATGTGGAATCCTGACGCTTTGCCCGGCGCCGAACTCGGCATGCAGCCAGTCGGGCGCACCGGCCTCCTCGTTGCCGAAGACCAGCCCGTCGCCGTCGGCGTAGCGCGCCTCCCAGAATGACTGCGCGGCATGGGTCGTAAAAAGCCACAGGCGCCGCGGGGCCGCGGGACTGGCCCGGAAAGCCGTCCAGTCGGCGTGCTGGTGGACATCGAGGGCCCGCCAGTAATCCATGCCGGCGCGCTTCAGGTTTTTGTCGGTGATCTCAAAGCCCAGCGGATGAATGAGGTGCAGCCGCGTGCGGGTGACGGCGCACATCCGTCCGATGTTGCCCGTGTTGGGCGGGATCTGCGGCGCAAAAAGCACGACGTGCAGCATGATGCGGGCAGGCTGCCCGGCCGCGCCCCACCCTGTCAACGGCGCGGCCGGCCGGCCCGCGGTCCGCGCTTATCCGCTTTACGTCCAGCCGTTTTAGCATACAAAGGCGGCACTGTCCGGGCCACAGTATCATAAACACGCCATGTCAAATATCACGCCGTTCTCCCGGGAAAAAATCGTCGTGCTGGTCGACGATGAGATTTCTTACATTGATCTGCTTGAGCAGCTGCTGAGCGAGCACCTCGCCTGTCCCGTCCACGGCTTCACGAAGCCGGCCGATGCCCTCCGGGCGATGCCGGGGCTCAATGTCGGCCTGATCGTCAGCGACTACCAGATGCCGGAGATGACCGGCCTGGAGTTCATCGGCGAGGTGCAGAAGATCAATCCCGACATTCCCGTGGTGATGATCACGGCCTACCACTTGAAGTTCACCGAACGCGAGCTCGCGGAAGTGCCGTCGCTCAAGGTCATCGTCCGCAAACCCTTCAAATGGGCCGCGCTCGCCAGCGAGGTCGTGAAATACTGGCCCGACTCCCACCCGCCCAAGGTGATCGTCTCAGGCTCGCCGTTTCACGACATGTAGGCCGTGGTTGTCGGCCCGGAGCAGGTGGACCGTGGCGGAAAGCTTGTGGGCGGTGAACGCCGCCGCCATCGCCCGGCCGACCTTGGCCGCCACGCGCGGCCGCGCCACGCAGAGCACGCTGGAACCGCTGCCGCTGAGCCAGCCGGTCAGCGCCCCCGCCGTCACGCCGGCCTCGATCGCCGCCTTGGCCCCGGGGATGAGCGGCAGCCGGTACGGCTCGTGCAGGAAATCACGCACGGCATGGCGCAGGCGCTCGTACTCGCCCGTCACGATGGCCGCCGTCACGTAGGCGGCGCTGTTCACGCTCTTGATCGCGTCAAAGTACGGCAGCTCCTTCGGCAGGATGCCTCGGGCCTTCTTGGTCTCGAGCTCCTGGTCGGGTGACACGACGACAAAGGTCAGGTCGCGGCCGATGGGCTTGCGCAGCACCCCGAGCAGCTCCCCGGTGTGCGGGTCGGAGCGCGCCACGCAGAATCCGCCGATGACCGCCGGCGTGGCGTTGTCGGGGTGCCCCTCGAGCTGGGTCACCAGGCTGCAGAAATCGTCCTTGGTCAGCCGCGCCCCGGCCAGCTCGTTGAGCCCGGCCACCACGCCGGCGCGCAGCGTCACGCTCGAGCCGAGGCCGCGCGACATCGGCACGGCGCCGGTGATGCCGAGGGTGAAGCCGAATTCCTCGACCCCCGCGCGGACGAAGAACAGCCGCGCCGCCTCGTCCGCCATGTCGAGCCCGGCGGTGTCGCCCGGCGTGGCGGGCCGCGACCCGCGCCAGTCGCCGCGGGTCAGGGTGATGTCGTTGTAGAGGCCGAGCGCCAGGCCGAGCGTGTCGAAGCCCGCCCCGCAGTTCGAGGTGCTGCCCGGGACGCGGACGGTGACCCGGGAGTAGGTTTTGCGTTTCATGGGCGGTGTTTGAAGGCCGCGCGGACCTCGCGCTGCTGCTCACGCTTTTTGAGGTCGGCGCGCTTGTCGAACTGCTTTTTGCCGGTCGCCGTGGCGATCTCGACCTTCACCAGCGCCTGCTTGAAGTACATCCGCAGCGCGACGAGCGACTTGCCGCCGGTCTCGACGGCGATCCGGAGCTTGCGGATCTCGGAATCGTGCAGGAGCAGCAGGCGCTCGCGGCGCGGGGCGTGCTGGGTGGGGCCGCCGAAGGCGTATTCCTGGATGTAGGCGCCGTAGAGCCAGACGCCGCCCTTCTCGAGCCGGGCGAACGCGTCGGTGATCTGCGCCTTGCCGGCGCGGATGGACTTCACCTCGGTGCCGACCAGCTTGATGCCCGCCTCGAACTTGTCGTGGATGAAATAGTCCCGCAGCGCCTTCGCGTTGCGCAGCTCGGTGTAGCGGGCGGGATCATGCTTCTGGGCGGCCATGGCGGTAAGAGTGATGCGGCGGGAGCCGCAGCGTGACAAACAAAAGAAGCGAGGCGGCCGGCCTCGCTTCGCGGTGTACCCGGAGGGGTCCGGCGCGGCCCGGTCAGGCCGTGTGCAGCTCGTAGCTGATCTTGCCCTCGATGACCTCGCGCAGGGCGATGTCCTCGGGGCTGAGCTTCTCCAGCGACTCGACGAGCGGACGGCTGCCCCGGCGGAGCTGCTTCACGCGGCGGGAAATCACGTTGATCAGGATGTTCGGGTCGGAAATGACCTTCTGGGCTTCGCGGATGTATTCGTCTCTCATGGTGGCGGGCGGGGAGATTGTGAACGGATAGGCCTACGGCGGCAGGTGGGTGCGTCAAGGGTTAATTTGATTCGCGCCGCCCCCTCCTTTTGGCTTTGCCGTCCGGCCCGGCCGAGCGAAACTGGCTGCATGTTCGTGGCTTGGACAACCACCGCGCTCCGCGCCGACGCCGACCGGCTGGCCCGGGGCGCGGTCGAGGCGCGCCTCGCCGCCTGTGCGCAGGTGGACGGGCCGATCACATCCTATTACCACTGGGAGGGGAAGATGGAACAGGCGGAGGAATTCCGGGTGTGGTTCAAGTACCTGCCGGGCAATGCCTCGGCCCTCGGCACCTGGGTCCATGGCCACCATCCCTACGCCATCCCGCAGTGGATTGAGCTGAGCGCCGAACAGGTGGGCGAAAAATACTTGTCATGGGCTATGGCGAACTCTACATCCGCACCCTTCCAGAGCCCGAAACAACCTTAATCCGACCCTTTATGTCCCAACATCCCAGCCTCAAACCCGTGTCCGGCGGCCTCGTCCAGAAACGCAATGTCCTCAAGCGCTTCGAGCGTGTCGCCCTGCTCAAGAAGCGCGGCCAGTGGAAGGAGGGCGATCGCGTCCAGGGTCTCCGCAAGACCGTGGGCGAGGTTTAAGCGGAATTTTCCCCGAATGGCGGGCGCGATCGCGCCCGCCTTTTTCTTTTATGCACGACCTCCTGAAGCCCCTCATCGACTGGTATCTTCACTCTCTCGAGGCAGGCGGTTACCTGCTCATCGTGCTGCTCATGTTCATCGAGAGCACGTTCCTGCCGCTGCCGAGCGAACTCATCATCCCGCCCGCCGCGCACCTCGCCTATGCCAAGTCCGGCATGAGCGGCCTCCTCGGGGTCATCCTCGCCGGCACGCTGGGTTCCTGGCTCGGGGCGACCGCCATGTATTGGGCGTCGCGCTGGGCCGGCCGGCCGCTCGTGCTGAAAATCAGCGCGGGCATGTCCGCCTGGGTCGCGCACCACGTCCGCTCGCCCTTCCTGCGGCGGATCGCGGACCACCTGATCGTGTCGCCCGAGCGGATCGGGAAAGCCGAGCGCTGGGCCGCCGCCTACGGCAACTTCGGCATCTTCGCCTCGCGCATGCTGCCCGTCGTGCGCCACCTGATCGGCATCCCGGCCGGCATCGTGCGGATGAATTACTGGAAATTCTCCCTCTACACGCTCGTGGGCTCGACCCTCTGGTGTGCCGTCCTTTGCTGGCTCGGCGTCAAGGCCGGCCAGGACGAGGCGCTGATGCGCGGCGAGCTCCATGCCATCACCTTCTGGGCCGTCGGCCTGCTGGGCCTGCTCGGCGTGGTCTACTATTTCTTCGTTCACCGTCATATGCAGGCGGAGAAAAAGTAATACCCGCGGCATAAACCCGCTCCGGGGTTGATTCGACCCCCGCCCGTCGCTGGAATCGCGGTTCCAGACCATGAGCAACAAGAAGAAAGTCGCCATCCTCACCGCCGGCGGGCTCGCCCCGTGCCTCAGCGCCGCCGTCGGCCAGCTGATCCTCCATTATACGTCGCAGTGCCCGGACTGGGACATCATCTGCTACCGCTCCGGCTACAAGGGCCTGCTGAAGGGCGAGAGCATACCTGTCACGCCCCAGATCCGCGCCGCCGCCGGCATCCTCCGCCGCTACGGCGGCAGCGTCATCGGCAACAGCCGCGTCAAGCTCACCAACGCCAAGGACTGCGTGAAGCGCGGCCTGGTGAAGGAAGGCCAGAATCCCCTCACCGTCGCCGCCGAGCAGCTCCAGCGCGACGGCATCGACATCCTCCACACCGTCGGCGGCGACGACACCAACACCACGGCCGCCGACCTCGCCGCCTACCTGGAGCAGCACAACTACCGGCTCAATGTCATCGGCCTGCCCAAGACGATCGACAACGACATCATCCCGATCCGGCAGAGCCTCGGCGCCGTCACCGCCGCCGAGCAGGGCGCGAATTTCTTCGCGAACGTCGTGACCGAGCTCGGCGCCAGCGGCCGCATGCTCATCGTCCACGAGGTCATGGGCCGCAGCTGCGGCTGGCTGACCGCCGCCACCGCCCGCGTCTACTCGCAGCGCCTGGCGCGGAACGAATGGGTGCCGGCCATCGGCCTCGCCCGCGAGAAATACGCCGTCCACGCCGTCTACGTGCCCGAACTGGCCCTCGACGTCGACGCCGAGGCCAAGCGCCTGCGCGCCATCATGGACACGCAGGGCAACGTGAACCTCTTCGTCAGCGAGGGCGCCGGCCTCGACAGCATCATCCGGGAGATGACCGAGCGCGGCGCCAAGATCGACCGCGACGCCTTCGGCCACGTCCGCCTCGACACGATCAACCCCGGCAAGTGGTTCGGCGAGCGCTTCGCCGCCATGATCGGCGCCGAGAAGGTCCTCGTGCAGAAGAGCGGCTATTTCGCCCGCTCCGCCCCGGCCAACGCCGAGGATTTCACGCTCATTGACACCTGCGTGCTCAAGGCGGTCGAGTGCGCCCGGGCGGGCGTGACCGGCCTCATCGGCCAGGACGAGGAGCGCGGCGACGAGCTCCGCGCCATCGAGTTTCCCCGCATCAAGGGCGGCAAGGCCTTCGACATCACCCAGCCCTGGTTCAAGGACCTGCTCCGCGAAATCGGCCAGCCCTTCACCGGCGCGGTGAAGGTCGCGCACTGAGCGCAGACCCGCGTCCCCGCGGGCCGCCGCTGCGGTCATTTCCCCAGCAAAACAGCTTGAAAAGGCGCCGGGCCCGCGAAAGCTACCCGCTCGGTCGATTGCGAGTGTAGCACAATGGATAGTGTAGTGGCCTCCGAAGCCATTGATCCGGGTTCGACTCCCGGCACTCGCACCAGCCGCGATCG
>CAYRDN010000099.1:0-7383 GCA_964423065.1 uncultured Oleiharenicola sp.
CTCGTGACCGGCTGCCTGCTGCTCATCTGCCTGCAGGCGATCATCAACCTCGGCGTCGTCACCAGCCTGCTGCCGTCGAAGGGCATGGCGCTCCCGTTCATCAGCGCGGGCGGCTCCAACCTCCTGCTGATGGGCCTGCTCGTCGGCATCATCATCAACACCCAGCGCGCCTGGGAGCGCCCGAAGCCGCTGGTCAGGAAGCGCGCGCTGACGGAGGTGGTGGCATGACGGCAAAAATCACAAAATTCCAAAGGCCGAACGCCAAGGCAATTTGCGGCGACAGGCTGACTGCTTTGGCCTTTGGCCATTGGCGTTTGGGATTTGCGCCGGAGGCGCTCCGATGAGCCGATACGTCATCGCCTGCGGCGGCACCGGGGGCCACCTCTCGCCGGGGATCGCGCTGGCCGAGGCGCTCGTGGCCCGCGGCCACACCGCGACCCTGTTCATCAGCCACAAGCTGGTGGACACCCGCCTCGTGGAAAAATATCCGCACCTCGACCTCGCGCGGGTGGCGGGCGCGCCCTTCGGCGCCCGGCCCGATGTACTGGGGCGTTTCCTCATCAGGCAGGGGCAGGGCGTCCTGTTCAGCTGGCGCCACCTGCGGCGCCACCGGCCCGACGCCATCATCGGCTTCGGCGGCTTCACCAACGCCGGCGTCGTCGTCGCCGGCCGCCTGCTCGGCATCCCCGTGGCGCTGCACGAGGCCAACCGCATCCCGGGACGCGCCGTGCGCCGGCTCGCGGGCCTGGCCAGCCGGCTCTACCTGCCCCCGGGCGTGCGCCTCCCCGGCATCCGCGGCGTCCTCGTCCGCCACACCGGCCTGCCCGTGCGGCGCGAGATCACCCGCCTGCCGCGCGACGCGGCCCGCGCACAGCTCGGCGCCGATCCCGCGCAGAAGCTCCTCGTGGTCCTCGGGGGCAGCCAGGGGGCGGGCGTGCTCAACCGCTGGACGGAGACCAACCTGGCGGCGTTCGCCCGGCAGGGCATCCAGGTTTACTGCATCACCGGGTTGGGCAAGGGCCTGGCCGGCAGGCGCGAGCTGCGGGCGCAGAACGGCCGGGTCGTCCGCGCGTGGTTCGAGCCCTTTTCCGACCGGGTGGGCGTGCTGATGTCGGCCGCCGACCTCGTCGTCAGCCGCGCCGGCGCCGGCACGCTCGCCGAGCTGGTGTGCTGCGAGACGCCCGCCCTCCTCATCCCTTACCCGCATGCCGCCGACAACCACCAGTGGGCCAACGCCACCTACTTCGAGCAGCAGGGCGGCGGCGTGGTCGTCGGCGAGCCGGCGCTGGGCGGGCTCCGCCAGGAGGTGCTCGACGTGATCTTCAACGACTGGCTGCTGAACAAATTCCGCGGCAACCTGCGGCGGATGGCGCAGGAGAACAGCATCGAGACCATCGTCCACGACCTGGAAAACCTGGCCGCCGGCACCCTGCCGGCGGGCCACCTGCCGGCCGCGCCCGCCGCCTCGCCGGTATGAGCACGCGACCGCAGGTCTTCGGCCGGGATTTCACCCGCGTGCATCTGCTCGGCGCGGGCGGCATGGGCGTGGCCCCGCTCGGGCTTTACCTGGCGCAGCTCGGCTTCCGCGTCAGCGGCGAGGACGACCACTGGAATCCGGCCGTGCGCGAGTTGCTCGGGCAGGCCGGCGTCGAGCTCACGGCGGCCGGCGGCCTGCCGGGTGACGCCGAACTGGTGGTATTCTCCTCGGCTGTCGTTCCGACGCATCCCTCGCGCCGCCGTGCCGCCACCCTCGGCCTCCCGCAGGTGCGTCGCGGCGAGATGCTGGCCGAGGTGCTGAAGGGCAAAAAACTCGTGGCCATCGCCGGCTCCCACGGCAAGACGACCACCACCGCGATGCTCATCACCGCCCTCCACCGCGCGAATTTTCCGTGCGGCTGGATCCTGGGCGGTCTTTTCCAGGAGTCCGGGCTGGGGGGAGTGCCCTCACCCCGCGGGGAAGAACTCCCGCCGGCCCGGGTCAGCGACTCCGACTGGGTCATCGCCGAGGTGGACGAGAGCGACGGCACCATCGACCGCTTCGTCCCGGAGGTGACCGTCGCGGTGAACCTCGACTGGGACCACGCCGACCACTACGCGAAACCCGCCGAGCTCGAGGCGGCCTTCGCGGCGCTGTTCGCGCGCACGCGGGGCGCCGTGTTCATCAGCGACGCCTGCCCGCTGTCCGCCCGCATCGCTTCCCGGGGCGGCCTGACGGCGCCGGTCCACACTTTCGGCCGGACGGGGGAATATGTTTGTCAGCTATTATATGACAAACCTCCCGCGCAGACGCTTGCGCTGGGCGGGCGGTTCACCCTGCCGGAGGCGATGGTACGGGCGCAGGGCGAGTTCAACGCGGCCAACGCGGGCGCGGCGCTCGCCGTGGCGTCGCACCTGGGGGCGAGGATCGACGCGCAGTCGCTGGCGGATTTCGCCGGGGTGCGCCGCCGCCAGACGCTGCTCCACGCGTCGGCGGTCAGGGTCTACGAGGATTACGCCCACCACCCGACGGAGATCCGCGCGCTGCTCGGCAGCCTGCGCCGCCGCGGGCCGGGCCGGCTTGTCGTCGTCTTCCAGCCGCACCGCTACACGCGCACGGCGCAGTTCAAGGCGGAATTCGCCGCCGCGCTGGCCGGGGCCGACAGCCTGTTCCTGATGGATGTCTACGCGGCGGGCGAGGCGCCTGTCGCCGGCGGCACCTCGGCCGACATCTACGCCGAGCTGAAAAAGTCGGGCGCGGAGCCGCACGTGACCTACCTGCCGGGCGGCGACGCCGGCCTGCCGGCCGCGCTGCGCGCGGCGCTCCGTCCGGGCGACACGCTGGCGTTCGTCGGCGCGGGCGACATCGAGCAGACCGCCCGCGCGTTTGTCGCCGGCCTGGCGGCGGCGGAGAAACGCGAGGCGGCATGGAGCGAGTTCCTCCCGGCCGTGCGCATGCGCCTCACGGCGGAGACCAAGCTGGCGGAGCACGAGCCGCTCGGTCCGAAGACGACGATGCGCGTCGGCGGCCCGGCGCGGGTCTACGCCGAGCCGGCGACCACGGAGGATTTGCGCCGGCTGCTCGTCGAGGCGGACCGCCGCGGCCTGCCGGTGCTGCTGCTCGGCCGCGGCTCCAACCTGATCATCCCCGATGCCGGCGTGGACGGCCTCGTCCTCAGCCTGGGGCACGAAAACTGGCGGAAATTCGAGCCGCGGCCCGACGGGCGCGTCTGGGCCGGCGCGGGCCTGCGGCTGAAGAACCTGTGCGGTCTCGCCACCAAGGCGGGGCTGCAGGGCTTTGAATTCCTCGAGGGCATCCCCGGCTCGGTCGGCGGCGCGCTGCGCATGAACGCCGGGGCCATGGGCGGCTGGATGTTCGACGTGGTGGCGGAGGTTCATCTCATGACCTGGCAGGGCGAGGTGCGGGTGATGCCGAAGGCCGCGATGCACTTCGACTACCGGCACTGCGCCGAGCTGCAGGACACGATCGCGCTCGGGGCCTGGCTGCAGCCGGCGGCCAGCGCCGCCGCGGCCGACATCCGCCGGCAGATCGACGTTTACCAGAAGAAGCGGGTGGAGTCGCAGCCGCGCGAGCCGAGCGCGGGCTGCATCTTCAAGAACCCGCCGGGCCAATCGGCCGGCCGGCTGCTCGACGAGCTCGGACTGAAGGGCGAACGGGTGGGCGACGCCGAGGTCTCACGGGTGCACGCCAATTTCATCGTCAACCGCGGCCAGGCGACCAGCGCCGACATCATCGGCCTGGTCCGCCGGATCCGCGCCCGCGTCAAAGGCGCCCGCGGCATCGACCTCGAGCCCGAGGTGATGCTCTACGGGCAGGAATGGAGGGATGTCTTATGACCACCCCCGTCATCGCCGTTCTCGCCGGCGGCACCTCACCCGAGCGCGAGGTCTCGCTGGGTTCCGGCCAGGCCGTGGCCCAGGCCATGGCCTGCACGCACCCGACGCAGTTTTTTACGGTGGAGAGCGACGCGCTGCCGCCGGGGCTCGACCCGGCGCGGCACATCGTCTGCTCGACACTGCACGGCGTGTTCGGCGAGGACGGCGGCATGCAGCGGCTGCTGGAGGCGGCGGACCTCAGCTACGCCGGCTGTGACGCCCGGGGCAGCGACCTGACCTTCGACAAGTGGCGCACCCGCCAGGCGGTCTCCGCCCTGGGCGTGCGGGTGGCGCCGGGGCGCTATATTCTGGCGAACGGCAAACCCACGGCGGCGGCGCTGGCGGCCGAGCTGGGCGAGCAGGTCGTGCTCAAGCCCAACCGGCAGGGCAGCAGCGTCGGCCTCCAGATCATCACCTCCAGGGTCGGGCTCGAGATTGCGCTGGGCGGCCTCCGCACGGGCGAGTGGGTGGCGGAAAAACGCATCCTCGGCCGCGAGCTGACCGTCGGCCTGTTGCGCGGGCGGGCCATGGGAGTGGTGGAGATCGTCCCGAAGTCGGGGGTGTTCGATTACACCAGCAAGTACACCAAGGGACTCACGGAGTATTTCGCCCCGGCCCAGATCGCGGAGGAAACGGCCGCGGCGGTGCGCACAACCGCCGAGACGGCCTTCGCCGCCTGCGGCTGCCGCGACTACGCCCGCATCGACTTCATGCTTTCGGGCGAGGGCGAGCTGTATTTGCTCGAAATCAACACGCTGCCGGGCATGAAGGAGACCAGCCTGCTGCCGATGAGTGCACGTTGCGTGGGGCTGGATTTTGTCGCGTTGTGCCGCGAGCTGGTGGCCCCCGCCGTGGAACGATTCCAGCTGGCCGCATCGCTGAAGCCATGAGTCCCGCCGAAGAAATCCCCGCCCCACCGCCCGGCCGTTCCTGGCGCGACATCCGCCAGGAGGTGAGCGCGCCGGCCATGTCGCGCCAGGGCCTGCGCCGGCAGGTGTTCGCGTGGCTGAAGGCCGGCACCCTCGGGCTGCTCGCGGCCGCCGTCGGGTGGGGCGGCTATGAACTCGTCCATGCCTGGAAGACCGACCGCATGGCCCTGGCCACGGCGGTACACAGCGAACCGGTGCGCGAGGTCGTCCTCATCACCGACGGCGTGCTGACCCAGCAGTGGGTGAACGGCGTGCTCGCACTGCCGAAGGCCGCCAGCCTCATGTCGCTCGAGCTGCCCGTGCTGCGGGACAAACTGCTGGCCCACGGCCAGGTGCGCGTGGCCGTGCTGACGCGCAACTTTCCCGACACCCTCGTCGTCACACTGCAGGAGCGCACACCGGTCGCGCGCGTCCAGGCCAGCGACGGCGACGGCGCGCCGCGGCAGCTGCTGGTGGCGAAGGACGGCGTCGTCTACGACGGGCTGAACTACGACAAGCCGATGGTCGCCGGGCTGCCCTGGCTCGACGGCATCCGGCTGGTGAAGTCCGGCCCCGGCTTCGAGGCCGTCGCCGGCATGGCCGACGTGTCCGCGCTGCTTTCCACCGTCCAGCTGCAGGCGCCGCACCTCTACCGTGAGTGGCTGATCGTCTCCCTGGCCCGGCTGGCCGAGCGCGATGAGATCGTGGTGAAGGCGCAGGACATCCCCGAGATCATCTTCAGCCGCAAGCGCGACTTCTTCAAGCAGGTCGCGCAGCTGGACTACATCATCGACGCCGCACGCGTCCTGCCCGAGCCGACCCTGAAGTCCGTCAACCTCTCGCTCGACGGCCAGGTGCCGGTGCAGATGCTCCGCACGCCGGACGAGCTGGCGCGCACGCCGCAACCCGTTTTCACCCTCCAACCCTCCACCCAACGCAAGGGCAACCGTGATCTCTAGCAGCAGCAAAATCATCGCCGCCGTCGAAATCGGCACCGGCAAGGTCGCCGTGCTCGTGGGCGAAATCGCCCGCGGGCGCAGCCTCAACATCATCGGCGTGGGCGTGGCCCCCGCGCACGGCGTGATGAAGGGCGAAGTCGTCGACTACAAGGCCGCCTGCGAGGCGACCCACCAGGCCCTCGAGACCGCGGAAAAGCGCGCGGGCGCCCGCATCGAGGAAGTCTGGCTGGCGCAGACCGGCGGGCACCTCGACGCCTTCTACAACGAGGCCTCGGTCAACGTGAAGTCCGCCGACAACACCGTGAACGCGCTCGACATCGCCTCGGTCTGCGCGCTGGCCAAGGAAAAGGAGCTGCCGGCCGGCCGCTCGCGCATCCATGAGATCCGCCGCCCGTTCCGACTCGACGGCCAGGCCGTGCCGGATCCCGAGCACCTGTCCGGCCGCCGGCTCGAGGTCGGCTACTGGATCGTGCACGGGCCGGAGAGCAAGGTCAGCGACAACATCCACGTCGTCGGCGGCTATCACCTGGAGGTGCGGGAGCTCGTGCTCGCCAGCCTGGCCAGCGGCTCGCTGCTGACCACCGCCGAGGAACGCACCCAGGGCGTGCTCGTGATCGACATCGGCAAGGGCGTGACCGACTTCGTGCTCTACCGCGACGGCCACGTGCTGGTGACCGGCACGCTGCCCGTCGCCGGCGACCATGTGACCAACGACCTCAGCATCGGCCTGCGCGTCACCCCGGCGCAGGCGGAGATGCTCAAGCTCCGCCAGGCGCGCGGCACGGTCCAGACGCGCGACAAGGCCGACAAGGTCTGGCTGAACGGCGACGCCTCCTTCGGCGACCGGCAGTTTCCAAAACTCACCATTGAGACCATCGCCGCGGCCCGTGTGATCGAGCTGCTCGAGGTCGTGCGCCGCAAGCTCGGCCCGGCCTTCGCCCCGGAGCATTGCGGCGCGGGCGTCATCCTCACCGGCGGCACCTCGCGGCTGCCGGGCATCGAGGAGGCGGCGACCCGGGTCTTCGGGCTGCCGGCCCGCCGCGGCGAGGCGCCGGGCTGGGTGAAGGAGGAGCTCAAGGACCCGATGTTCAGCACCGTGCTCGGCGTCTTCCAGTTCGGCCTGCGCGGCGCCCACGAGCACGCCCTGCCGGCCCGCCGCCGCACCGGCCTGCTCAGCAACCTCACCAAGATCTTCGCCACTTCCTGACCCATGCAGCCCCCCCCTGAACTCCCGCTGGAGGCCCTCGCGGACCGCAACGTCGGCATCAAGCTCGTCGGCATCGGCGGCGGCGGCTCCAACGCCGTCGACCGGCTCAAGATGGAGAACCTCGACCGCCTGCAGCTCGCGGTCATCAACACCGACTTCAAGGCCCTGGGCACCTCGCCGGTCCAGGACAAGATCCTCATTGGCACCACGCTCACGCGCGGGCTCAGCGCGGGCGGCGACCCCGAGCTCGGCCGCAAGGCGGCGGAGGCGGACGCCGACAAGATCGCCGAGATCGTGAAGGACACCGACCTGGTGTTCCTCGTCGCCGGGCTCGGCGGCGGCACGGGCTCCGGCGCCGCGCCGGTGGTGGCGGAGATCGCGGCGGAGGCGGGCGCGGTGGTCATCGCGTTCGTCACGCTCCCGTTCAGCTTCGAGG
>CAYRDN010000100.1:0-7367 GCA_964423065.1 uncultured Oleiharenicola sp.
CCCTAGGCGGCGGCGGCTTTCCGACCTTGCCACCCCCGGCCGCCGGCGGGATTCTGCCGCCGTGCCTGCCGACGAATTCTCCACGCTGTCCCGGGAAGAGCTGCTCGCGCGCCTGCGCTCCTTCGAGCAGGAGCGGGGGAAGTCCCGGGAGGAGCTGCTGGCCGCGGTGAAGGAGCTGCGCGACGTGAAGGCCGCGCTCGACGAGCACTCGATCGTCGCCATCACCGACGCGGCCGGCCGGATCACGTACGTCAACGACAAGTTTTGCGCCATCTCCCGGTATGACCGCGGGGAGCTGCTCGGCCAGGACCACCGCCTGATCAACTCGCGCCACCACCCGAAGGAATTCTTCCGCGACCTCTGGTCGACCATCGGCCGCGGCCGGGTCTGGCACGGCGAGATCATGAACCGGGCGAAGGACGGCACCCACTACTGGGTGGACACCACGATCGTGCCCTTCCTCAACGCCGCGGGCAAGCCGGTCCAGTACGTGGCCATCCGGACGGACATCACCCGGCGCAAGGCGGACGAGGCGGAGCTGCAGCAGTTCGCCAGCGACCTCGCGGAGAAGAACAAGGAGATGGAGACGATCGTCTACACCGTCTCGCACGACCTGCGCTCGCCGCTGGTCAACGTGCAGGGCTTCGGCCGGCAGCTCACCCGCGCCTGCGAGACCATCCGCCAGGCGGTGGCCGGCGCCCGGGACGGCCAGGTGCCCGCGACGGCGCTGCAGGCGCCGGTCGAGGTGGCGCTGCCCCAGGCGCTGCGCTTCATCAACGCGGGCGTGAACAAGATGGATTCGCTCCTCAACGGCCTGCTGCAGTATTCGCGGCTCGGCCGGGTCACGCTGACCATCCGGCCGCTCGACATGAACGCGCTGCTCGCGGAAATCGTCGCCGCCATGAGATTCCAGCTGAACGAGGCCCGGGCCGAGGTGTACGTCGAGGCGCTGCCCGCCGGCCTCGGCGACAGCGCCCACACCAGCCAGGTCTTCGCCAACCTGCTCGACAACGCGCTCAAGTACCGCGCCCCGGACCGGCCGCTGCGGGTGGCCATCAGCGGCCGCCTCGAGGGCGGCCAGGCCGTCTACACCGTCGCGGACAACGGCATCGGCATCGCGCCGGAGCACCAGGCGAAGGTCTTCGAGATCTTCCACCGGCTCAACCCGGACATCGCCGGGGGCGAGGGCCTGGGCCTGACCATCGCCCAGCGCGTGCTCGAGCGCCAGAAGGGAAGGATTTGGGTTGAGAGCGCGGTGGAAAGGGGTTCCACTTTCCACGTTTCATTGCCGGCCGCCTAGGCGGCCGGCTCCACGCATGAATCAAGCTCCCACGATCCTGATCGTCGATGACGACGAGGGCCACGCCATCCTCATCCGCGAGAACCTCGAAATGGCCGGGTTGAAGAACCGCGTGCAGCATTTCCGCGACGGCCAGGCGATCCTTGACTACTTTTTCGACCCCACCGGCAAGACGGTGCGCGGCCACGACGGCACCTACCTGCTCCTGCTCGACATCCGCATGCCCAAGGTCGACGGCATCGAGGTGCTCCGGCGGCTCAAGGCCGACGCCGACCTGCGGAAGCTGCCGGTCATCATGCTGACGACGACCGACGACACCCGGGAGGTCAAGCGGTGCCACGAGCTCGGCTGCAACGTCTACATCCAGAAGCCGGTGGATTACGACAAGTTCGCCGAGGCGATCCGGCGGCTCGGGCTGTTTGTCATGCTGCTGCTGGTGCCCCCGGTCGGCAGCCCGTGAGCCCGCGCTTGTGCCTCCGCCGGACCACGCCCCGCACCTCCTGATCGTCGACGATGACGAGGGGCTGCTCCTGCTGATGGCGGAGACCCTGCGGACCGAGGGGCACGAGGTCGCGACCGCGGCCTCGGGCCGCGCGGCGCTGGCGGCGGTCGCCGCGCACCCGCCGGACCTGATGCTGCTCGACCTCAAGCTGCGCGACGTGGACGGCCCGACCCTGCTGGGCCGGCTCCAGCAGGGGGAGAACCGCGTGCCGTTCATCGTCGTCACCGGCCAGGGCGACGAGAAGGTGGCGGTCGAGGTGATGAAGCGCGGGGCGCTGGACTATGTGATGAAGGACACCGCGTTGCTCGACCTCCTGCCGTCGGTGGTCCGGCGCACCCTCGCGGCGCAGGCGCAGGCGCGGGCGCTGGCGGCGGCGCAGGCCGAGCACCAGCGGCTGGAGCGCGAGGTGCTCGCCGCGGGCGAACGCGAACGCCAGAGCATCGGGGCGGACCTGCACGACGGGCTCGGCCAGCTGCTGACCGCGGTGGGCCTGATGTGCACCGCGTTGAAGGAGGACACGGCCGAGACCCAGCCGGCGGTGTCCCAGAGCCTCGGGCAGATGAGCGGGCTGCTCCGCGAGGCGGTGGCGCAGACCCGGTACCTGGCCCGCGGCCTCGTGCCCGTCGGCGGCGAGGCGGACGCGCTGCAGTCCGGGCTGGCCGAGCTGGCGGCGCGCACCAACGGGCTGGGCCGCGTGCGCTGCCGCTTTGATTGCCGCCGCCCCGTGCGGCTGAAGGACCCCGCCGTGACCGGGCATCTTTACCGGATCGCCCAGGAGGCGGTGAACAACGCCCTCAAGCACGCGCACGCGGGCCGGATCACGCTCCGGCTGGGCGAAACCGAAAAGCAGCTGCTGCTTGAGGTGACGGATGATGGCGGCGGGCTGCCCGCCGGCCACCCGGCGGGCCTGGGCCTCGGCCTGATGCGCCACCGGGCCAGTGCGATCGGCGCCAGCCTGGCCATCGAATCCAAGGCCGGCAACGGGGTCACCGTCACCTGCCTGCTGCCCCGCCGGCCATGAAGGACCGGCCCAAAACTTACGCCCCCGCCGCCGGCCCGGCCGCGCCGCCGCGCCGGCGGATCCTGGTGATTGACGATCATCCGTTCATGCGGGCGGGACTGGCGCAGCTGATCGACCGGCAGGCGGACATGCAGGTGTGCGGCGAGGCGGGCAGTGCGGCCGAGGCTGTCCGCGAGCTGGCGCGATGCGCGCCGGACCTGGTGCTCACGGACATCACGATGCCCGGGCGCAGCGGATTGGAATTCATCAAGGATCTCCTTGCGACCGGCAGCAAGCTGCCGGTGCTGGTGGTCTCGATGCACGACGAGTCGATCTACGCCGAGCGGGTGCTGCGGGCCGGGGCGCGCGGCTACATCATGAAGGAGGCCGGCGGGGACAAACTGCTCGCGGCCATCCGCCAGATCATGCGCGGGGAGGTGTATCTGAGCCCGGCGATGGCGGCGCGCATCCTGGAGAACCTCTCCGGCCGCCGGCCGCGCGGCTCGAGCTCGCCGATCGAGAAGCTCACGGACCGCGAATTCGAGGTCTTCCAGCTCATCGGGCAGGGCAAGAGCACGCGCGACGTCGCGGAGCAGCTGCACCTCAGCGTCAAGACCGTCGATGTGCACCGCAGCCACATCAAGGCGAAGCTGGCGCTGAAGGACAGCACGGCGCTGGTCCGGCACGCGGTCCGCTGGGTGGAGACGCAGGGCCTGGACCCGCAGTGACGGGGGCGCGGCGGACGCCGGGAGATTTTCACGGGCGGTTTTACCGCGCCGGTGCGGGGTAAGCGGCGGGGTTTGACTGTCGGGGCCTGACGGCTGATAGTGCCGGGTTCATGGATGCACCGAAGCCCAACGCCAAGACCAGTTATTCGCACCTGCTCCGGGTGCGGCTGATGGAGGATGCGTACCTGCGGGCCCATGCGCGGCAGCTCCGGCCCGGGCTGGAGGCGGCCCAGGCGGCGGCCGACCAGGCCCGGCGGGAGGCCGGGCTGTGGCCCCGCCTGTTGGGCGCCGTCACGCGCAGCGCCGCCAGCAAGCGCACCCCGGCGGAGACGGCGCGCATCCTCGCCCGGGAGAAGGAGGCCCGGCGGCAATTCCAGGCGGTCGAGCAGGCGCTGCACCGCTACACGGAGGATTTGAACACGTTCGTCACGCTGCTGCTCCAGGACACGATGCCCGTGTTCCTCGAGTACAGCGTGGCCCGGAAGCGCCTGGGGGAGTGGGAAAAGGCGGTGCGGGCGCTGCAGGCCGACATCCACAGCCTGCTCAAGGCGCTCGGTTCGGCCCGGAACTCGGCCACTTCCGGCTACAACAAAAGCAAGCGGACGATCTCGGCCATGGCCCAGGAGCAGTTCAACAAGGCGGCGGAGCTGGTGCGCGCGACCGAGGCCCGGGCCCAGCTGGTGAACGAGAAGGCGGCGGAACTCGGCGGCCTGCCGGCGGTGGCCGGGATCACCTGCCAGGCGGCGATCAAGAGCCTGCCCGGTCTCGAGCTGGCGGTGATGCAGAAGGAATTCGACCGGCTGATCAAGGAGCTGGAGGCCTATGATCAGGCGCAGCTCAGCGGGCTCGTCGAGCCCGTGGTGCAGGCGGCGGCGCTGCGGGAGGAACAGGCCCGGCTCTACCTGGAGAAATACCGCGAGGAACTCCGCGAGTTCGCCGACCGGCAGCTGAAGCCCGAGGACATGGCGAAGGCCCTGCCCGAGATCCTGGCGCGGGCGGGCCGCTAGCGCGGGCGAGGGACCTTTACGGGTAATACCCTATATGGCCCGACCGCGGCTTGGGCTAGATTGGGGCTATCATGCCTGACGTAACTGCCCCCCGTGTCGAAAAAACCAATGCGCCGTTCCCGGTTCCGGCCAAGCCCGCGGTGCCGGCAACCGGCCCCGTGAAGCCCGCGGCCGCCGCCGCGCCCGTACCTGCCGCCGCACCCGCTGCCGCCGCGCCGGCCGCGCCGGCGAACCGTCCGGCCAAGACAGCCGCGCCCGATCACGATGACGACGAGGCTGACACCACCGCGGCGTCGGCCGCCGGCCCGGCCCGGTCGTCGTCATTGTTGATCATCATTTTCGCGGTGTTGTCCGCCGTCCTTTTCCTCGGGGTCATCCTGCTGGGAATCAAGCTGACCGCGCGGAATACGACCCTCGTCCAGGTCCAGAATCGCGCCGACCAGATCGAGGGGGCGCGGGCGGCGATGCAGAAGGATCTCGACGGGGCCAAGGCCGACGCCGTCAAGCTGCAGACCGATCTCGCGGACACGCGCACGGCCGTCGACCGGCTCAAGACGCAGGTGGACGAGACCAAGGCCGTGGCGGCCGGGCTCCAGGTCCAGCTCGACAAGGCCCGGATCATTTCGAACGGCTTCCAGTCGCAGATGGAGGACGCCAAGGTGGCCTCGATCAAGCACCAGGGCGAGGTGGAGCAGGCGCAGGCCCAGACGGCCGTGATGCAGACCCAGCTGAACGACGCCAAGACCGACATCGCGCGGCTCCAGGCCCAGCTGGAAAAGGCCCGGGCCCGCAACACGGTGCTCGAGGCCAAGGTCGACGCGGACGAGCTCAAGATCACCGAGCTGCAGAAGCCGCGGGCGAAATAAGGCGGCGGCGCGGCCGGCGGATCCCGCCCCGCGATTCAATTTCCCGGCACCGGGGATGGACTGCTGGACAATTGCAGGAATGAACTGAAGTGCCCCCCGGGGCTAGACGGTGAAGCATGGCAGGTCTCATTCTTGAAGCAGCGGGTCCCGGGCCCCGATCGCCGATGGCAGAGAGATTTGAAGTAAATTCGGATTTTTCGATCTCGTGGTCGGCCACAGGACTAGGTTGTCGACGGTGGCGCGCAGACCATTTGGAGTGGTTTGGAGCCGCTCTCAGGTTATGCAATGTTCATCTGGTTTTACATGAAAACCGCTCTAACCGGATATACCCAGGAGAGAAACGCCCCGGCCTTCTTCTCCGGCGCCATGGCTCACGGCAGTCGCAAGCAATAGCTGTAGGATCGAGCGGTCCAGTGACAGTGGGTCTGCTCGGTGCTGTAGGCGAAATGGATCGTGCGCACCCGGGTCCGAACCATCTCAACGACATCATTGAGGGGCTTCACACCGCAATCCGCTTGAAGGCCGGGAAAAATCGCTTCAACTTCATTCAAACGCGAGGCCTCGGGCCGTGGTCTCGTTCTGAACATATTTTACCACCGAGTTGGTTGATTGGGTGGCGCGGCAATAATTTCCTGACCACCCTTACCGCCCATTTCGTCCAACCTGATTTTCGCCAATGTCCGCGTCTTCATTGGATTACCAATTTCAATCAACCAACCCTAGGTTGGCATATTAAACGTTGGGCAACGAGAGATGAATATCCTAATCACTTGGATTGTTATCGGAGCAGTAGTCTTTGCGCTCCTCCGGCTTTCGGGGCGCAAGCGGCAAATCAAAAATCCGCGTCTTGGCCTTCTTGACCTGACAGGTGGTGCAGCCGCGGCTCTGGTCGAAGAAGACAAGGCCGCCCTTTGCGACCTGTTTGCATCCGTCGAGGAATCGAAGGATGCGGTGCCGCAATGTGATGTGCTCTTTCTTTACTCGTCTATCGGGGACGGCGGCGTACTCGAAAGGACCGACAGATATTTGCGAGCGACCATTCGTGACTCAGGTGCAAAGGTTGTCGTCGTCGCGTCCGAAAATCCAAATCCCAAGCCAAGCGGGAAGCCCGTTTACGGTCACGCGAACCTTGTCATTACACTGGGCCGAAATGGAGCGTCCTTTCCGAAGTTTTTCCGGGGATTGTTTTCGCGCATGAAAAAGGGCACGTCGATGCCGATGGCCTGGGTGAAGCTCGCCCCGCAGATCCCGAACGTTGAGCATCCGGATACTCCGAGCACTATCTTTCTTTGCGAAGTTGGTGGAGTAAGTTTCCGATGAAAACGGGGCCCAACCAATCCCCGCATCCAACTCGGGCCTCGGGCCCTCGTGGATGACATCAACGTTCGGAGTAATCTTTCATGCGTATCCTATTTGTAATCCTATTCGTTGGCTTTGTTTCTTATTCGAGCGCAATGGCGCAATTCCGTCGTGTAGAGCTTACCAAGGATGAAATCATCGAACTGTATAAGATTCCGATGGCAATGCAGCCCGCCTACAAGTTCGAGTGGAAGTTCGATGTGCCGACCACCTGCAGGGTGTTAGTCGAGAGCCGTCTCAAGGGGGACAAGGATTGGATAGTGCTTAGTTCTACCGATGAAGCTGCAACCACCAAGGCTGGTCTTACCGTTCTGTTCGATCTTCGGCCTGAGGCCAGGCTTCCGGGCGACGGCTTTCTCCTTCGGATGCGATGGGGTTTTGCAGACGACCATGTAAACGGCTGGGGCTCACGCGATGTTACGCTCCCCGGGCCAGTGGGGAAGCTACTGCAATGGGGCTCTTCGCAAGAAAGCACGGAAAATATCTGTAGCCTCAGCTCAAGCACAAAGGATTACCGAATTCGGATCGCGAAAACCTCGAAATGATAAACCCTCCGAACCAATCAACGCAGCCAACCCCTCCTAAGGGTGGCTGACCTCAACGTT
>CAYRDN010000101.1:0-4321 GCA_964423065.1 uncultured Oleiharenicola sp.
GCACGGCGGCGATCTTCGCGCTCATGATCTCGCAGTAGCCGTTGATGACGGAGAGGAGGTTGTTGAAATCGTGCGCCACGCCGCCGGCGAGCAGGCCGACGGTGTCCAGCTTCTGCGACTGCATGAGGGCCTCGCGCAGGCGCTTGAATTCCGTCTGGTCGCGGTAGATCGCCACGAGCCGGGTGCGGCCCGGCTCCGTCAGCGGGCCGAAGTTCCACTGGGCGAAGAACGGGGTGCCGTCCTTGCGGCTGAGCCAGCCCTCGCCCTTGCCCTGTTGGCCCGTGCGCCGGCCGAGGCGGAGCAGGGTCAGGTCGGTCTTCGGCCCATGCAGCAGGCGGGTGTTCTGGCCGGCCAGTTCCTCCGCGGTGTAGCCGGTTAGCCGGCAGAAGGCGGGGTTGGCGAAAAGGATTTCCGCGCCGCCGCGCTCCCAGCGGTTCCGGGTGATGATCGCCGGGTCCGGCAGGGCCGCGACGACAGCCAGGTGGGATGGATGGTGGGCCGGCGGTTGGGGGGAACGGGGCATGGGCTTAAGGGGCGAGCCGTTCGACGAGCCAGTCGCCGCCGGGGTCGCGGCGGTAGCGCAGCCGGTCGTGCAGGCGGCTGCGGCGGCCCTGCCAGAACTCGACGGTCTCGGGCGCCAGCCGGAAGCCGCCCCAGTTGGGCGGAAGCGGCACGGTGCAGCCCTCGAATTTTTTCTCCACCACCCGGTAGCTTTCCTCAAGGACGGCGCGGCCGGCGAGGACGATGCTCTGGGGCGACGCCCAGGCGGCCAGCTGGCTGGCCCGCGGCCGGCTGTGGAAATACGCCTCGGACTCCTCGCGGGTGACGCGGGCCACGGGGCCCTCGGCCGTGACCTGCCGCTCCATCGCCACCCAGGGGAAGAGCAGGGTCGCGTGCGGGACAGCGTCGAGCTCGCGGCCCTTGCGGCTCTCGTAATTCGTGTAAAACACAAAGCCCCGGCCGTCGCAGCCCTTGAGCAGCACGGTGCGCGCCGAGGGCCGGCCGTCGCGTCCGGCCGTGGCCAGGGTCATGGCGTTGGGCTCCGCGATCTTCGCGGCTTCGGCTTCCTGCAACCAGCCCTCGAACTGGCGGAACGGATTCCGGGCGAGGTCCTTTTCGAGCAACCCCGCCAACCCGTAGTCCTTGCGCATCTCGGCCAGTGCCATAGGCGCGTCATCGTGGGCCTGCAATCCGCACTGTCAAAATTAACCGCGCCCTGCAGGCTGGATCCGCCGCCATGACCCTGCCCGCCGACCTTCCCCCTTGGGCCTACCCGCTGTTTTTTGCCGCCGGGCTGACGGCCGGCACCGTGGATGCCATCGCCGGCGGCGGCGGGCTGATCACGCTGCCGGTGCTGCTGGGCGTGGGCCTGCCGGTGCCGCTGGCGCTCGGCACCAACAAGCTGGGCGCCGTCTTTGGCTCGGGGGCCGCCACCCTGAGCTTCATGCAACGCGGCCTGGTCAGCCTCCGGGAATGCGCCCCGGGCGTCGCGCTGACGGCGGTGGGGGCGCTGGCCGGGGCGGCCGCCGTCCGCCGGCTCGACCCCGATTTCCTGGCCAGTTTCATCCCGTGGCTGCTGGCCGTCATGGTGGTTTACATGGGGTTCCGGCCTCGGCTCGGCGAAGCCAGCCGCCGGCAGCGGCTGGGTCGGCCGGCGTTCTACCTGCTGGCCGGGCTCGGGCTGGGTTTCTACGACGGTTTCTTCGGCCCCGGCGTCGGCTCGTTCTGGACGATCGCCTTCATCCTGTTGCTCGGCCATGACTTTCTGCAGGCCGCGGCCCACACGAAGCTGATGAATTTCACCAGCAACGCCGCGGCCCTGGCCTTTTTCGCCTGGTCGGGGGCGGTCCTGCTGGTCCCGGGCCTGGTGATGGGGGCGGGCCAGCTCTTGGGCGGCCGGCTCGGGGCCCACCTGGCGGTGACGCGCGGGGCGCGCTTCATCCGGCCGATTTTTCTAGTGATGGCTGGCCTCACCGTGCTGAAGCTGCTTTACCAACACTTCCTCCGCGCATGACGCCCGCCCTCTATCTCCAGCGGCACCAAGCCGACCTCACCGCCTTCCTGCAAAGACTCGTCCGGCTGCGCACGGTCAACCCCCCGGGGGAGAATTACGGCCCGATCACCGCGCTGCTGGCCGCGACCCTCCGCGGCGTCGGCCTCCAGGTGCGCCGGATCCCCATCCCGCGGTCCCTGCAGAAAAAAACCCAGCCGGAGCTGCTCGCCTGGCCGCGCTACAATGTCATCGGCTTCTGGGACACCGGCGCGAAAAAGACCATCCACTTCAACGCCCATTACGACGTCGTCCCCGTGTCCGGCCGGTGGCGGCACGGCGACGCCTTCAACCCGGTGGTGGCCGACGGCTGGATCTACGGCCGCGGCACCTCCGACATGAAGGGCGCCATCGCCAGCATCGTCTTTGCGCTCAAGGCGCTCCGCGCCACCGGCGTCCGGCCCCATTTCAACGTCGAGGTCTCGTTCACCGCGGATGAGGAGACCGACAGCACGCTCGGCACGGGCTGGGTGGTGGACCACGGGCGGCTGCGCGCCGATTATGCCGTGGTGGGGGAGGGCGGCGAGGGCGACGCCGTGTGCTGCGGCCACAACGGCGTGGTCTGGCTCAATGTCCGCGTCCACGGCCGGGCGGCCCATGGCTCCACCCCGGAGAAAGGCGTGAACGCCCTCGAGAAGATGTCCGCGCTCGTGCTCGCCCTCGCCGGCCACAAGCGCGAGCTCGCCCGCCGCACCTTCCGCGCGCCGGACGGCCAGGTGCTGCGCCCGACCCTCAACCTCGGCGGCGTCTTCGCGCCCGGCGCGGGCGGCAAGATCAACACCGTGCCCGCCGGCGCGAGCTTCTCGATCGACCGCCGCGTGCTGCCCGACGAGGACATCCACGCGGCCGAGCGCGAGCTCCGGGCCGCGCTGCAGCGGGCCGCGGCCGGGATCCCGCGGTGCCGGATCACGATCGAGAAGATTTCCGACAACTATTCCTGCTACCACGCGCCCACGCACCCGCTGTTCGCCGCGATGCGGCGGAGCGTCGCGCGCGTCCGCCGGCGTCCGGCCAAATTCAGCGTGTCGACCGGATTCAACGACATGCATTTCTTCGCGCAGGTGCGGAAGATCCCGACACTCGGCTACGGCCCCGGCGGCCGCGACTACCACGCGGTCGACGAACGGGCCCGGATCAAGGACCTCGTCCAGGCCGCGCAGATCTACGCCGACCTGCTGACGACCTTTGCCCCCGGCAAGGCTGAATGACGGCCAGGCCGGGGGCTTTTCAGCCCTTCAGTTTTTCAGCCTTTCTGTTCTTCAGGTTCTCAATCCCTGCCGGATCATGCTCACCGCGATCGCGGCCAGCAGCATGGCGATGATCTTCGAGATCGCGCGCAGGCCCATCTGCCCGATTTTCTGCCCGAGCCAGTTGCTGTAGTAGAGGGCCAGCACCACGAGCGTGAGGTTCGCGGCCAGCGCCACCAGGGTGACCCCCAGCCCGATCGCCTGGGACTGGGCCAGGACCAGCAGGGTGGTGATGGACGCGGGCCCGGCGATGAGCGGCATGCCGAGCGGCACGACACCGAAATCCTCCGGCAGTTTTTCCGGCTCCGCCGCCGACTGGACCAGGTCCTTGGCCGCGAGGATGAAGAGGATGAGCCCGCCCGCGATCTGGAAGTCGCTGACCGAGATGCCCAGCGCCTTGAACACGCTTTGCCCGAGAAAAAGGAAGCCCAGGGCCACGAGTCCGCCCGTCCAGACGGCCTGGTTGGCGAGTCTCTGCCGCTGCGCCGCCGCCATGTTCTGGCCGAGCCCGAGGAAGACGGCCGCCAGCCCGATCGGGTCGATGGCGACAAAAAGCGGGATGAACGCCTGCAGGAATTTTCCGGCCCATTCACTCATGTCGCCAGCGTGACGCGCGGCCGGCAAAAGGCAACGTGCGTGCGGCGGTGCCCGGCCAGCCATGCCCAGTGTTGGACAACATCTGCGCAGCGGGGCCGGCCATTCGGACTATCCTGTCCTTAAACCAAAAAGGAGCGGCCCCCATGAATATCAAACTCCATCTCGACGAGGCGGAATCAGCCCCCGTCGTCCGTCTGGCCGAAGCCCTGCGGGTCGCGCCGGAGGACGTGCTCTACGCCGCCCTCGACCGCCTGATGATCGGCGCCCGGGATCCCGCAGTGCAAAAGTCCATCCTCCAGATCCGGCAGGCCAAGACCAGCCTGCCCCTCTGGGCGGATACCGCCGGCTCTGTGCACGCCTACGAAGGCATGCCGCCCTGCGGGGCGGAGAAGAGCAAGTATTCCGTCTGACGGAGGGCGGGCCAACC
>CAYRDN010000101.1:4421-7321 GCA_964423065.1 uncultured Oleiharenicola sp.
GCTCAGGCGCGGTCCACCAGGTCCGCCAGCGCGGCCTCCAGCCGGCCGTATTTGAACTCAAAACCGGCCGCCAGCAGCCGCGCCGGCACCACACGCTGCCCCTGCAGGATCAGGCTGCTTTCCGTTTCCAGCCAATAACGCGCGGCCAGCCCGACGACCAGGGCCGGCGCCGGCGGACACCAGGGCCGGCCCGCAGCCGCGCGCAGCGCCCGCATCAGCACGGCGTTTGTCACCGGCTCGGGCGCGCAGGCGTTGTAGGCGCCGGAATATTCCAGCTGCGTCAGCGCCGCCATGAAAATCCGCACGGCATCGTCGCGGTGGATCCAGCTGAAATACTGCCGGCCGTTCCCGGCCGCGCCGCCGAGGTAGCGGCGCACCAGCCGGACGAGCGGAGGCAGCGCCCCGGCCTCGCGGCCCAGCACGACGCCCAGCCGCAGCACCACGCGGCGCGTCCCCGGCAGCGCCAGGGTGTTGAAGGCCGTCTCCCACCGGCGGCAGACCTCCGCCAGGAAGCCCCGGCCCGCCGGCGAATCCTCGGTGCGCACCTCGTCCCCGGTGTTGCCGTAATAGCCGGCCGCGCTGCACTGCACCCACACGGCCGGCGGCTGTTTCGCCCGGGCCGCGGCCGCGCCGAGCGCCGCCACGGCGTCGAGCCGCGACTCCAAAATGGCCCGGGAGTTTTCCAGCGTGTGCCCGCAGTTGATGCTCCGGCCGGTGAAATTCACCAGCGCCGCCGCGCCCTCCAGTTCCTTGCGCCAGTTTCCGACCGATTCACCGTTCCACCCGACCGCCCGGATCGCGGCCGACTTGTCATCTATTATATGACAAGTCTCCGGGTCCCGGGTGAGGATCACCACCTCCCAGCCGGCCGCCGCCAGCTCCCGCGCCAGGGCCCGGCCCAGGAAACCACTGCCCCCGGCGAGAACGGCTTTGGGCGTCATGGCGGGAGACTGACAGGAAAAGTTTTGATGGCAATCCGCACGCGCGGCTTTACGCCGCGAGCAATCGGGGCATAAAGCCCGTCCTGAAGCCAATGACCGCCCCGCCGATCAATTTCTACGACCTCCCCCGCGGGGAGCTGCGGCGGCTCGCCGCCCGCTGGGGCTTCAGCCCGGTCCATGCGGCGCGGCTGTGGCGGTATGCCTACCTCGAGGGCGCGACGGCGCCCGCCGTCATGCCCGCCCTGCCGGCGCGCTACCGGGCGCGGCTGGAGCAGGAGCTGGTCTTCCCGCAGCTGCCGGTGGCGGTCGAGTCGCACAGCACCGACGGCTTCACCCGCAAATACCTGCTGGCCCTCGGCGACGGGCGCCGGATCGAGACGGTGCTGATGCGCTTCACCGGCCGGGTGACCGCCTGCCTCAGCAGCCAGGCCGGCTGCGCGATGGGCTGCGTGTTCTGCGCCACGGGGCAGATGGGGTTCGTCCGCCACCTCACGCCGGGCGAAATCGTGCTCCAGGCCCTGCACGTGCAGCGCGAACTGCGGACGCTCGACGGCCCCGCGGGGGGGCGGCTGCGCAACCTCGTGCTGATGGGCATGGGCGAGCCGCTGCACAACTACGACGCCGTCATGACCGCCGTCGACATCCTCCGCGACGACGCCGGGCTCGCGCTCGGCGCGAGGAAAATCACCCTCAGCACGGTCGGGGTGGTGCCGGGCATCATCCGGCTGGCGGACGAGGCGCGGCCCATCTTTCTCGCCGTCTCGCTGCACGGCGCCACGCAGGAGGAGCGCGCCGCGCTCGTCCCGGTGGCGCGGAAATGGCCGCTGGGGGAGCTGATGGCGGCGTGCCGCTACTACAGCGACAAGCTGCAGCGCCGGATCTTCTACGAGTGGACGCTGATCGCGGGCCGGAACGACTCGCCGGAGACCGCCCATGCCGTCGGCCGGCTGCTGCGCGGCCACCCGGCGCAGGTGAACCTGATCCCGCTGAACCCGACGGCCGGCTACGGCGGCGCGCCGACGGGCCGGGAGACGGCGCGGCGGTTCCAGCAGATCCTGGCCGGCTACGGCCTGCCCAGCACCGTCCGGCAGCGGCGGGGCATCGACATCGCCGCCGGCTGCGGCCAGCTGGCGGCGGCGACGTGATAATTTGCCTTGGCCGGCGGGGCTTCCCGGCCTACGTTGGTCCCTCCATGAAATCCCTCCGCCCCCTTCTCCTTGCCCTCCTGGCCGCCGCCTGCGCGGCCCCGTTGACCGCCCAGCCCAAGCCGGCGGCCAAGGCCGTCGAGCCGGTCCGCCTGGCCTTCATCAACAGCAGCGCCTTCCTGGATGAAACCGCCGGCATCAAGCAGCTGGTGCGCGCCACCCAGGGCCTGGACCTGGAATTTTCCGGCACCCAGGGCGAGCTTTCCCTCCTGAACGAGAAGCTCCGCACGCTCGTCGGCGAACTGAGCAAGCTCAACCTCGACGCCGCGGCCAACGCCCAGGCGATCGCGGACAAGCAGGCCGCGGGGCAGAAGCTGCAGCAGGAGCTGGCCGACAAGCAGCACGCCGCGCAGGAAGCCTACGCCAAGCGCGCCCAGGAGGTGCAGGCCCCGATCACCGCGGAGATCGGCACGGCGCTTCGCGCCTTCGCCAAGGAGCGCAACATCGACCTGCTGCTGGATATTTCCAAGCTCGGCGATGCCGTCGTCGCCACCAAGGACGGGCTCGACCTGACCGCCGATTTTGTCGGCGCCTACAACGCCAAGCACCCGTAGGCCGGCGGAAAAACCGCCGCCACCCCTTCGGCCCGGCACCTTGCCGGGCCTTTTAGCGCCGGTTTGCTAAAACTGCCGCCGTTCGATGGCCATGAGTAGGGCTGGACCTTGTGGTCCAGCCGTGCCTGGGCTGGCTGGGCGAAGAGGCGGCTGCACCGATAATTATGCTGCTGTCGTGCCGGTTTCCGGGAGCCGCTGCG
>CAYRDN010000102.1:0-7195 GCA_964423065.1 uncultured Oleiharenicola sp.
AACCCGGTGTCGGGCGACCAGTAATCGGGGTTCGACCACAGGCGCCGGGCGCAGCGGTGGTTGAATTCGGTCTGGCCGGCCGCCCCGCCGACCCAGCAGCCGCCGCGGAGCACCTTGCGGGTGTTGGTTTCGCGGCCCTGCTGGTTGTGCTGGAAAAGTTTCGCCGTGGGATCCTGCCGCGGCAGCTCGCCATCGGGCAGGCCCGCATAGCCCTGGGGGTCGGCGGTGCGGCCGGTCCCGGTGTAGGTGGCCGGGCCGTACCAGTCGGCGCACCATTCCCAGACGTTGCCGGCCATGTCGAGGCAGCCGTAGGGGCTGGCGCCGTCCGGGTAGCTGCCGACCGGAGCCGGTCCGGCGTCGAGGTCGAGTCCGGCCCGGGCCTTGGTTTGGTCCCACTCATTGCCCCAGGGATAGACGCGGCCGTCGGGGCCGCGGGCGGCTTTCTCCCATTCGGCCTCGGTCGGGAGGCGCTTGCCGGCCCAGCGGGCGTAGTGGTTCGCATCGCGCCAGGCGACGCAACGGACGGGCAGCCGCGCCTGGTCGCGGACCAGCGCCTGCACCCGCGGCAGCGCCGCGAGCTCGGCGGCGGGACGGTCCGCGAGCCGCGCGTCCGGGCCGAGCAGGACACGCATCGCCGCGACGCCCGCCTGCCAGCGGAGCAGGTCGTCGTCGAGCCGGCCGGCCTGGGCCGCATCCGCCGGCGCCGGGGCCTTGAACGCCGCCCGGGCGGCGCCGTAGCGCTGCTCATAATGGGCGAGCAGGTCGACACAGCCCTCGGCGGAGAACCGGAACCAGGAGCCTTCGATCCGGTCGACGGCGTCGGTTGCGCGCACGAAGGCGGCGAACTCGGCCACGGTGACCTCGCACCGGTCGATGAAGTAGGGCGAGAGCCGCACGCGGTGCGCGGGCTTCTCGTCGTAGCCGCCGTCATCCGCGCCCATGGTGAACTCGCCGGCGGGGACCAGCACCATGCCCGCGGGCGGGATGGGATCGGCCGCGTGCGCCACGACGGTCGCGAGCAGCAATCCCAGCAGCACCACGGCATTTCTCCTTGTGGGCGGGGTGCCCTCACCCTGCTGGTTCCAGCTTTCGCGGGACATGCCTCGCGGGGTGAGGGCACCCCGCCCACACCGGACCAGGCGGAATAAGTTATGCAGTTGGCTGGTCATGTCAGAGGTCCTTGGCGCAGCGGAAACCGAGGGTGAAGAAGCGGAATTCCGGTTCGCGGTGGTAGCGGACGGCGCAGCGCACGCCGCTCGGCATGTTTTGCGAGCTGCCTCCGCGGACGGCGCGCTCGGTGCCGGTCGCCGGGCCGTGGGGATTTTCGGCGGTGTCCGTCGCGTAGGTGTCCGGGGCATACCAGTCGGCGACCCACTCGGCGGCGTTGCCCGCCATGTCGTCGCAGCCGAACGGGCTGCGGCCGCCCGGGAAGCTGCCGACGGGCGCGGGGTAGATGAAGCCGTCCTTTTCCTTGCCGGGCGATTTCACGTCCGACGCCAGTTTTTCGCCGCCGATGTTGCAGAGGCCCCAGTCCCAGTCGTTGCCCCACGGCCAGCGGCGGCCGTCGGGGCCGCGCGCCGCAAGTTCCCATTCCGCCTCCGTCGGCAGGCGCTTGCCCGCCCACCGCGCGTAGGCGTAGGCGTCGAACCAGTCGACACCGACGACGGGCTTGTCATCGGCCGTGAAGGTGGCGGCGCTGTACTGCGCCAGGCGTGCGTAGGCGGGATCCTTCAGCAGCGGGTTGAAATCCTTCCAGTAACGCGGCGTGTGGTCCTTGCCCCGGGGCTGGTTGGGATGCGCCCAGGCGGTGTCGCCGCTTTTCTGCACGGCCGCGAGAAACTTTCGATACTGGGCGTTGGTGACCTCGTAGCGGTCGATGGCGAAGGCCTTGAGGCGCACCGGGTGCGCCGGCCGTTCGTCAGCGAGTGCCCAGGCCGCGTAGGCGCGGGCCAGCGGCACGCTGGGCGGGCGCAGGTCGCCGCCGACGAGTGGCTTCGCCGGTAAATCCGGGTGGGCCTCGGACGTGCCGAGCATGAAATCCGTCGCCGGCACGAGCATCATGATCGAGCCGTCGGCCGCATGCCGGATTTCCTGCGGTTGGATCTTGGCGGGACTGGCGTCGACCGCCGGCGGATCGGCCCGCAGCATCCCGGCGGCCAGCACCGCGGACCCCAGGGCGAAGGAAAGGAAAGGGCGCGCGTTCATTCGATGGAGAGGAGATAGTTCACGAGGTCGTCGACCTGCGGGCCGGTGAGCTGGGAGGTGCCGCCGTGCGAGTCGCTGCCGATGCGCCCGCCGGAGCTGAGGTGGATCTTCGCGGCGGGCGTGCCCTTGAGGATCATGTAGGTCTCGTTGAAGCCGATCTCCCTCCGGCCCGGCCGCTCGGGATAGCCGCCGGTGAGCGGCTCGTACTTGAACCAGCCCAGGCTGGTCTGGCCGGGCACGGACACCACCTCGCGCAGCGAGCGCGCCATGCCGTTGTGCAGGAAGTCCGGGGGCTGGTCCCACAGGCCGCGGAGCTGGGTCGGCGTGAAGTGCGCCTCCTGGTCCTCGGCGCGGCCGATGTCCCAGGGCTCGAGGTCGCGGCGGATGCCGGCGATGTAGTCGAGACGCTCCATACTGATGAGCGTGAAACCGCCCTCGCGCTGCGTGACCATCGTCTGCGGCGGGACCACCTGGCGCGGATTGTCGGGAAAATCCTTCTTGGCGAAATTCGGCGCCGGGTGGCAGGAGGCGCAGCCGAGCTGGGGGTGGTTGAACAGCACCCGGCCGCGGCGGATCGACGCGTTGTCGCGGTCGAACGGATTCGGCATCAGGCGCGGCTCGTTGGCCTGCCACTCGCCGACGAAGCGCTGAAAATCGCGGAGGACAAAACTCTTGCCGAAATACTTCAGGCTGGTCTGGCGGAAAAACTCGTCGCGCCGCTCCTCGATGGTGGCGTCGCTCTTGTCCAGCAGGACCATCTTCGACTGGACGTCGGCCATGAGCTTGACGTGCTGATGGCCTTCGAGCCAGGAGAAGTCGCCGCCCGCGACAAGGCCCCGGCCCTTGAAATCGTCCGTCGGGCAGTGCTCCATCAGCATGGAGTGCGGGGTGTAGGCCGTGAGCGTGCCCTCGAGGAAGAAGGGCTGGATGGCGAACAGGCTTTTCTGCGACAGCGCGAGGAAGGTCGCCCCCTCGACGATCTGGCCGACCTTGTCCGTCTTCGACAGGTATTCCTGGCCCATGACCTGGCTGACGCCCCACGCCCGGCCGTCGTTCAGTTCCAGGTAGTGGCAGCTGATGCAGGCGCTGTCGCGGTCGGAGGAGAAGAGCGCGCTGTGCACGAGAAACTCGCCGCGCTCGGCGTCCGTCGCGGGCATGGGCAGGCGCAGGATCGAGGGGTCGACCACGATCTCGCGCGACGTGCCCGCGCCCGGGTCGATGACGGAGACCGTGCCGCCGAGGAAATTGGCCACGAAGAGTTTTCCGGCCGACGGCGTGCCGGCCCGGCCGGCGACGATGCCGAAGGGCTGGAAGCCGGTGGGATAATTCCGGACCGGCGTCAGGATGTCGCTCGGATCCGCGGCCTCGGGGTTGAGCTGCAGCTCCTGGACCTCGTTCGTCCCCTGCATCGTCACGAAAACCCGGTCGCCGACGAACGCCATGCGCTCCGGCAGCGAGCCGACGACGCGCATCAGGTCCGGCGGGATGTCGCCCTTGATGTCGGCGAACATCGACTCGGCCGTGTCGGAGGTGTACCGCACCCAGCCGCGGTGCGACTCGTACTTGTTCGCGAGGAGCAGGTGCCGCAACCCGTCGGCCGGGGGCGCCTCGGGGATGCCCAGCGCGGTGACATCGATCAACACCAGGTCGTTCTGGATGTCGCGAAACTTGATCGAGGCCGTGCCGTCCACCGCATCGTAGGGCCCGAGGATTTCCTGCTGGTCCTTCGGCAGCACGTTGCCGGTCGCGAGGTCGCGGTGGATGGTGTAGTTCGCCGCCGGGTTCTTCGGATCCCAGCTCTCGCCGCCCCAGGGATCGCGCTCGCGCGCCACGCCGAAGCCGACGCCCATGGTCGTCGCGAGGAGCCAGTCATGGCCGCTGGCGGGGGAACGGTAGACCTTGACCTCGTTGACGACATTCTGGACCCAGATCGCCCCCACCTCGCGGTTGGTCTTCGCGTTCACGATCGAGATGTTCTGGGTCGCGGTGTTGCCGACGAAGAGGAACCGGCCGTCGGAGCTGAGCGCGACGGTCTTGGGCTTGCTGTGCGGGTTGCCGACCGGGATGCCGGGGCCGGCCTGCGTCGAGTCGATCCACCGGGCGATCGCCTGGTAGGCGGGATCGTTCGCCGGGTCCGCGAACACCGCGGTCCTGCCCGGGTGGCTGCGGAACAGCGGCATCGTGTCGGCGTAGCCGCCATCGCGCGTCCGGGTGACCGCCCGCAGCAACCGGCTGTGTTTCGCATCTCCCGGCAGGATGTGGTCCAGCGCGGAAATGAAACTGGCCGTGAGGTCGTCGCCGGCGACGAAGCCGCCGCGGTTGACATCGTGGCACGCGACCGTGCCGCAGCTTTGCTGCAGAAGGTGGCCGATGCCGTCGGGCGCGAGATAAGCCTGGTCGTCGAGCCCGCCGATCACGCGCTGCCTCGCCTCGAACCGGCCGGCGGACGTGTCGATGTCGACGATGAACACCTCATCGAGGTAGCGGTTCGCGATCCACGCCGTCTTGCCGTCGGGCGCGAACGTCACGCCCATGCAGTAGAAATCGAGCGGAATCTCCGCCACGACCTCGTCGATCGCGGTGTCGATGACGCTGGCGAAATTGGAGAAGCGGTTGGTGACGACGAGAAACCGCCCGCCCGGATGCATGGTCAGCCGGAAGGGTCCGGAGCCGGGCGGGCCGGCCTCGCCGCGGGGCTTGAGCAGGATCCGCTTGCTGGCCGCGCCGGTCGCCACGTCGCAGACAACGACCTCGCTGCCGGGATTCAGCTCGGACCCGAGCAGGCCCGCATAGACTTTTTTCCCGTCACCGGAAACCGCGACGTCGAACGGCCGCGCGCGGGTCGGTCGGGGCTCGGGCGACGGATTTGGATTCGGCACCGGCGTCAGGTTCCGCCGGGTCCAGGTGTGGCCGTATTCCCACTGCTGGCTGGTAAGCTTGCCGAAGCGGGACGAGGGACTGCCGCCCGGCGCGGCGTGCTGGAGTTCCCGTGCGAGCTCAGGGGACAGCGTGCCGTACGGGTAATGCATCCCGCCGGCCTGATAGGTGGTGTCGGGGCCCGGTGCCTCCGCGGCAGCGTGCGCAGACAGTGGCTGCGTGAGGGCGATGACGCCTGCGGCGAGGGACCACGGCAAGAGTTGATGGCTGGTTTTCATCACAGGCTCCTTACATAGGCGATCAGGTCGTCGAGTTCCTGCGCGGTAAAACCGCGCGTACGGCCGTGCAGGTCGTCCGGGTTGTACTCGGTGAACAGCGTCCGCAAATCCGGCGCGCGGCCGTCGTGGAGGTAGGGCGCGGTCCGGTAGGTGCTCCGCAGCGACGGCGTGTCGAAACGGTTGCGGAAATCATTGGGCGTCCCGAAGCCGAGGTCGTGGAACTTGCAGTCCGAGAAGGTCGGTGCCGGGTGGCAGACGTCGCAGCCGGCGACGGTGAAGAGAGTCCGGCCCCGTGCGATCGCGGCGGGATTGACATTGCGGTAGGGGCTCGGCGCGCGGTCGGGATGCGACAGGTAGGCCGTGATCGGGCCCTGGACGTGCGCCATCGGCACGAAGCCCTGGAACCGCTCGCCGGCGCCGACGCCATCGGGCAGGTCGGCGCGGACGCCGCTCCACATCGCGGGCGGCGTGTCGTGGGCATCCTGCAGCGACTTGTTGTTCTTCGGGTTGCCGAGGCCGTCGTTGGCCAGGTCCCAGTTGAGGCCGTCGCTCGTGGTGTCCTCCTGGTGGCAGCTCGTGCAGCTGAGCCAGTTCTGGTAGGTGATGCGGCCGTCGTTGGCCATCAGCTCGCCCTGGCGCCACTCGGTCATCGCCTGCACCGGCCCGAGCGGGATGGTCGCGCGGAGCGCGCCGGTCCCGGCGTCGAGCACCGTCACCGTGTCGCTGAAATAGTTTGCGACCAGCAGCTCGCCGGTCGCCTCGCTCAGCGCGAGCGAGCGCGGGCCGAGCCCGCCGGCGGGCAGGCGGCGGGCGATGTGCCGCGACGCGAGGATCTCGACGTCCTCCTCGAGGCGCTGGATCTGCAGCGGGGTCTGCGCCGTGGCGGCGAGCGCGAGCGCGGCGGGCAGGTCGACGATCGCCACCTCGTGGATGCCGGCGAGGCTGACGTAGAGCCGCCGGGCGTCGGACGACAGGGCGAGGCCGCAGGGATTCGTCGCGCCGGAGAGCAGCTGGTCGAGCAGCAGGGTGACGCGCCGGCCCGGCTGCGTGAGATCGAGCACCGAGAAGCCGTTGGAGTTGATCCAGCCGCGCTCCATCTGCACCGTCGGCACCTCGTTGTGCGAAACGAGATTGGCCACGAAGGCCCAGCGGCCGTCCGGGCTGCAGGTGATCTCGCGCAGCATCGAGGCGCGGCCCAGGTCGTAGCGCCCGGTCTCGCGGCCGTCCTGCGGGTCGAGGACGGAGACCCAGGGTGAAAGGCCGTTGGCAACCAGCAGCCGCGTGCTGTCGGGGGTGAGGACCGCGAACCGCGGCTGGCTGCCCACCGGCGTCTCCGCAAGCGTGCGGCCGGACGCGGCGTCGAGGATGGACACGGTGCCCGAGACCACGTTGGTCACGAACAGCCGGGTGCCATCCGCCGAGACGCTCAGGCCGCACGGCTCGAAGCCGGCGGTGAGCGAGCGGACGACCCTGGCCTGCGCCACGTCGATCACATCGATTTTCTCCGCCCACGTGCAGCTGACGTAGAGGAACCGGCCATCCGGGGAGAACTTCGCCTGTGTCGGCCGGTGGCCGACAGGAATCTCGCGGACGACCTGGCGCGCGCGAATGTCGATGACCGAAACCAGGTCCGCGGTATAGTTCACGACATACGCCTGCGCCTTGTCGGGCGAGAGGCAGACATACAGGGGGGAGCGGTAGACCGGCGCGGCCGGCCGGCCGGTTTCCGCGGGGAACACCGGCGGCGCGGGATCGTGTTGCTCGGCCGGCGCGCGCGGGGTCCGGCGCCACTGGATGTAGCCCATGATCTTCGCCAGCTGGTCGTCGGCGATGAC
>CAYRDN010000103.1:0-6991 GCA_964423065.1 uncultured Oleiharenicola sp.
AAGCATGTCGAGCAGTTCATCCACGAGAACTTCCTCCGCTGGGACAGCCTCGGCGAGTTCTTCGCCCTCGCCGCTTCCTTCGAGCACCTCGCCGAGACCACCGGGAACAAAAAGGCCAAGGTACTCGCCGACACCCTCGACCAGGCCACCGGCAAGTTCCTGGAAAACGACAAGTCCCCCGCCCGCAAGGTCGGCGCCGGCATCGACAACCGCGGCAGTCACTTCTATCTCGCGCTCTACTGGGCCCAGGCGCTAGCTGCCCAAGCTCAAGACCCGCAGCTCCAGGCTATCTTCAAGCCTGTCGCCGAGAAGCTCGCCGCCGCCGAGAAACAGATCGTCGCCGAGCTGATCGCCGTTCAAGGAAAGCCCACTGACATCGGTGGTTATTATCAGCCCGACGATGCCAAGGCCTCCGCCGCTTTGCGCCCCAGCACCACGTTCAACGGCATCCTGGCCGCGATCTGATTCAACAGGTCCTATCTCTACCTCCGAGCCCGGCTTTCGAGCCGGGCTTTCGTCATCCGCTCGCGCAAGTATGTGGTCTTCTGACTCTTTCCTCCGTCAGCGGACAAATATCCGTCGCAACCCCCAAGACTCCCGGTGCGACCCGGCGATCCAGCAGAACAATCCCTGAAGCCTTTCCCGCGCTTCGACAAATCTTTGTCCGCACCGACCGACCTGTATGCATAAATCAGGCATCGTGATCACGAAAAGCAGGAGAACGGTGCCCAGGCAGCAGCGGCCGGGCCGGACTTACGACTTGAACCGCCGCTGCAGTGAGCTATCCTCATGGCAGATCCTGCGGGCATTGGGCCACAGCGGAACGGGATCCTAACCCTCGACCCCATGAAAACTCTCGCTGTCTCTTCCCTTCGGTTTTGGTTGATTGTTTCCAGCTGCTGCTGCCCATTCGCTCCCGCGGCATCATTCGGCGATCACATCGATTCCCTGTTCCCCAGCGCCGAGCTCCAGGCGATTACGGTGACCGACTATACGCCCGCCGGACGGCTACAGCGCCTGCCGTCGCCCGCCTCACCGGTCTATTACATGGCGGTCAGCACCGGCTACCGGGATTTCGGCGGCAGCGTGGCAGGAGAACATATGATTCCCCGCCAGATCGTGAACGAAACGATGCTCAAGGTGCTCGCGAAGCAGGGCTACCTGCCGGCCGCCCCGAATCATCCTCCGGATCTGATGCTGTTGTGGACCTGGGGAACCTTGAACACCGAGCGGCTGAACTTTTACCCCAACGGCACCCACCCCCAGGTCAACGAGCGCCAGATCCTGCGTTTTCTCGGCGGGGACAAGCTCGGGCTGAAGTCCAGGTTCGCCGACCCGTTCCCCGAACTGGCACTGGCGCCGGGCCTGATCCATGAAGGGGCTGAAGCCAGCAGATTTCGCGAGGCGGCGAGCGACGATTATTTCATCGCGGTGATCGCGGCCTATGACATCAAGCTGCGCGACCCCGAGCATTCTCAAATGCTGTGGAACACCCGCATCAGCTGCCCGTCGCACGGATTTTGGCTGCCGGACGCGTTTCCGGGGATGCTCGCGATAGCGACCCCCTATATCGGACGCGAGACGGCCAAGCCGGTCTGGATCCGGGCCACGGACCAGTTCAAGCCGGAAGTCAGGCTCGGCGACCTCAAGGTCGTGGAGTACCTGGAAAACAACAAGACCGCCGTGGTCGATGCCGGGCGCTCGGTCAATTGAGGCGTCCCATCGCTCCCGGGTCCGGACCCGCGGCCCGGTGCTTCTCAGCGCCGCTTTCGAGTTAATCAGGAAGTGATCAAGGGGCCGTGTTTAAGACGTCGCCGCGCCGCAGGTTCCGCGTCCCCACGCAAATTGCCTACGGGATGTAGACGATCCGGCGGTCCGGCTTCGTGTTCCATGTGGACTCGACATCCCGCAACGGCACCGCCTCGGCCTCGATCTGGAATTTGCCCGGGATGAACGCCCGGGCCGCGTCACCGATGATCCTGACCAGTTCCTCCGAGGAAACGCTGCCGAGGCCGCTGCCCATCATCTCCAGCCCCGAACTTCGCAGCACCGCCGCCGGCAGCGTGATCGCAGGACCCGCCATGCCGCCGATCTGCACGAAGCGCACGCGCGGGGACGGATCGTGTTCCGCGTGGCCGGCCACCGCCGCGAGCAGCAGTGCCGCCGGCTGCCCCCACAGGTAATCGAGGATGATATTCACGCCGACGATCGCGCGCTGGAGGCTTTTCGCCAGCTCCTCCGCCGATTCCTCCAGCGGGACGATCACGTCCGCGCCGATCGCGCGCAACGCCTCGAGGCTCGCGCGGTTTCGTCCGGTCGCGATGACCTTGCCCGCGCCCAGATGTTTGGCGATCTGCACCGCCAGCCGGCCCGAGGTTCCGGTCGCGCCGTTGATCAGCACGGTCTCACCCGGCTGGATCCCGGCCCGCACGGTCAGGGCCGCCCATGACGACATCATCGGGTTGGCCGCCGCCGCGATCTGCACGTCGTCCACGTCGCCCGGGAGCGGAACGCAAAATTTCCACGAGACCTTGGTCATCCCGGCCATCGCACCGAACGGGGCCGGGGGAAAGGCGAAATAGACGCGCTGCCCGTCCACCAGCCGGCCCACGCCGTCGACGCCGGGGATGAAATCCAGCGTCCGCCCGCTGCTATAGTGCTTCCCCGCCGCCCGCGCCTTGGCGAGCTGGCTCAGCGCGCACGCACTCACGCGGACGAGCACTTCATCCGGTCCGGCCACCGGTTCGGCATAATCGTCATAGCGGGGCGGATGATCGAAGCTGTGCACCACGGCGGCCTTCATGCGGTCATCATGAATTCCTCCTATCCCGTGTCGAAGGGAAATTCCCGCGCGTTGCGCCAAACTTCGGGCCGAACGAACGTGCGCCGGCTATGAAACGATAAGAGACCGGGAGGGCGAATCCTCCCGCCTGCACCAGGACTGTGGCGGACAGGTCGATGAGCCGCTCCGCGCCCGGCTCGTCAGGGGGCGACTCGCCCTGCCGGTCGTGCCCTTCAGTGCAACTTGATTTGGCAATCCTCGCTAAATTATCGCTTGGCCGTCCCGGGGCTGGATGCTATTTCACCGAGATGCGACCCCTGCGTCCGGCGGCCAAGGCGGGAATTGTCCTGGGCGGGCTGGTTGCGTCCTTCGCCGTGGCGTGCGTGGCGGTCTACTTACGGCAGCGGCTCATCACGGGTCCCGAGGCCCAGGCTGCGTCCGGCATGTATGCCTTCGGCGACCTGCTGATGGGGATAGCCGTCTTCAGCCTGTTTGCGCTCGGACCGCTCGGCCTGACTCTCTACTGGTTGCGGCCGGTGGTTCGCTTCTGGACCCTGCTGGCCCGCGCGGCGCTGGTGCTGGTGCTGACAGGACCGCTGGCGGTGCTGGCCGGCGGCTGGCTGCGTCAGCTTTTGGGCAACTGGACCATCCTCGCGACAGCGCGCATCGGGTTCATGCCGCTGATCGCCCCGGCCCTGCTCGTGGCCGGGCTGTTCGCCCCGCAATCCCGCCCGCGTTGGCTCCTTCTCGCCAGCGCCGTGGTCGAGGGCGGTATCTTTGCCCTGGTCATCCTCGTGAAGTTCGTGCTGCCGGGACTCCGGGGGAAAATCATCCTCTGATGTCAAACCGCCGGGCAAGTTGGGCAATTCAATCGTTCCTGACGAAACGGCAGCAGACCGGTTCTTCCGGCCAATCCATTGACGCCGGTCCGTTCTTTCCATAATATCGCATCCCATGTACCGGAACATGACCATGCTCCTCTGGTGGTTTCTTTGTTTGTTCGCCCCGGTCCTGTTTTCCGGCTGCACCCTGCTCGAGGACAACGGCACCCATCTGGCCTATGCGCTGGAGAATGGGGCGAAGGAACTGCGCTCGTCGGCCGCCACCGAGCTTGTCGTGCATTATGAGACGCTCGATGGCCCGGGCCAGAGCTACTATGTGGAGATCTCACCTTCGCGGGACGGCTCCGCCCGGGCGTCGGATCGCTGGGGCAGCTATCTCGTCGTCTCCGGCAAGACCTCCGGCGGCACCAGCTACCACAACCGTTTCGTTTTCGTGCCGCGGCGGCTCTACATCAGGAAGGCCGGCGGCGCGACCGAACTTGTCCTCCGCAAGGACGGCGACCGGATCAGCGTGGTCGGGGTGCGCTGATTGGGCCGCACGCGGCCGTTCAATACTCCCGCGAGTTGATCACCGCAGCCGCATTGGTGGCGTCGAAGAGCTCGTCGTGGTTGTAGATGACCTTGGGCACGGCCTGGCCGGCGAGGAGCTTTTCCACGCTGTCGAAAACTTTGGGCCCGAACATCGGGTTGCACTCGACGACGCAGTTCATCCGGCCGTCGATGACGGCCTTGATGCCCTCGCGGATGGCGTCGACGGTGACGATGATCACATCCTTGCCCGGCTGCAGGCCCGCCGCCTCGATGGCCTGGATGGCGCCGAGGCCCATGTCGTCGTTGTGCGCATAGACGATGTCGATGTCCCGGCCGTGCTTCTTGAGCATGGCTTCCATCACCTCCTTGCCGCCGGACCGGCGGAAATCGCCGCTTTGCGCGTCGATGATGCGCAACCCCGGATGGGGCGCGATCGCCTGGGCGAAGGCGATGCGGCGCTCATTGGCCGGGGCCGAGCCGGGTTCGCCCTGGATCTCGAGAATGTTGCCCTTGCCGCCGGTTCGCCGGACCAGCCACTCGGCCGCCATCCGGCCCTCCTCGAGGAAGTTTGAGCCGATGAACGTGGCGTAGAGGGAATCGTCGCTGACCTTGATCGTCCGGGATTCGAGGATCACCGGGATGCCGGCGCGCCTGGCCTCGCGCAGCACGGGCTCCCAGCCCGTCTCCACGATCGGCGCAAGGATGATCGCATCCACCTTCTGCGTGATGAAGGAACGCAGCGCGCGGATCTGGTTCTCCTGCTTGCTTTCGCCGTCGCTGAACTTGAGCACCACGCCCCGCTTCTCCGCCTCCGCCCGGATCGAGACGGTATTGGCCGTCCGCCACGCGCTTTCCGCGCCTGTCTGCGCGAAGCCCACCGTGATCGTGCGCCCGGCCGCCCCGTTCAGGAAAATTGAAAGGCAGCAGGGAAACAGCAGCAGCATCCGGAGTTTCATGGGGCGGGAACCATGGAAGTGCCGCTCCGCCGCGCCTCCGGCAAGCAGATTTCAACCCCGGTCCCGTCATACTCTCCCGCCCTTCACGTGGCGGACCATTGAGGGGGATATAAACACCTCGCAGCAGGCCTACACCCCATAGCCACCGGGCGGCGGCGTAGCGTAAGCTGGAGGGATGATAAACTTCCCACCTCCCCCAGCCGTCCGCCTCGGCGGCCTCATGGCCGGCAGCTGCCTGCTTCTGGGCACCTTCGCCGCCTGCAACCGCAACGAGGCCCCGCCATCCACGGTCTTGGTGCAGGCCGCCCCGGCCCAGGCGATGCCGCCACCCGCCGCGGCGGAGCCGAGTGAGGATGACTACCAGTATTATCCCCAATACGAGGTTTACTACAGCAACACCCGTCACCAGTACGCCTACCGGGATGGCAGCGCATGGGTCTGGCGCCCGGCGCCCCCGCATGTTGCGGTGAACATCCTGCTGGCCTCCCCTTCGGTGCACATGGATTTCCATGATGCCCCCTCCCGGCATCACGAGGCCATCGTCCGCGCCTATCCGAGAAATTGGGCGCCCCCCGGCAAAGGACGTGATGACCATAAGGATGACAAGCCGGATGACCGGAAGGACCGCCACTAGAGCATCTTAATTTCATGGCCATTCGCTCTTCCTGGGTAGGGCTGGCTGGGCGAAGAGCGGCTGCACCTAGGTGAAGCCCTGCGGCAATTGACAACACTGTTAATTGATAGGCCCTGGACGCCCGGCTGGTTTGCAACCACCTTTCGCGGCCACCAGTGCCGGGAACGGGTTTCAGGATGGTTGTGGCTATTCGGCGCCTGCCGGATATCCTGTGACCATGTCCGCAGAACGCATCCTCGAATTGGAACAGCAACTTGTTACCGCCAACGAGGCCGTGGCGAGTATCACTCTCCTGAACGCCGAGCTGACCAGGCAGCTGGCCGACGCCGAGTCGCGGAACAAGAAGCTCAAGCGCAACGCGCGGAGCGATGAGAGCTCCCTCCGCTCCCAGCTCGCCGTGGCGCAGAGCCGCCGCGGCTGAGCTGCGAGGCCAAGTTCACCGGCCTGCGAGAGCCATCACCGGATGCGTGGGCGGAGCACCGGGCCCAAAAAATCCCCCCCGGCCCGAAGGCCGGGGGAGACTGTGATTAATGGCGTCGCGGGCACGCCGGCTTGGAATCCGCCTGATCGTCAGGTCAGCCGGCGGTGGCGAACAGGACCTCGACGCGGCGGTCGCGGCGGGTCTGCGCATCACCGAACGGGCCGACCTTGATCTTATAGGCCGGCACGCCGGCATCCATCAGGGAGTCGCGCACCGCGGAGACGCGGCGGTCGCTGAGCGCCTGGTCCTTCGCGTCAGCACCACGGGGATCCATCGAGCCATCGAGCCCGAGCTGCAGGGAAGGATTGGCCTTCAGGTAAGCCGCGATCTGCGCGCTCTTGGCCGCGTCCGAGTTCCGGACCCGGTCGTCATTGTAGGCGAAGATATAGTCGCGGTAGGACGTCCACTGGCCGACAATGCCGACGACACCCTTGTCGCCCTGCGAGCCGGTGTTGCCTTGCGCACCCGTCGCGCCGGTGTAGCCGGTGGCGCCGGCGACGCCCGCCGTCGTGCGTCCGGTCGAGCCCTCTTCGCCATTGACACCCTGGGCACCGGTGCCGCCTGTGCGGCCGGTGGCACCCGTGGGGCCGTAAAGCGTGGCACCCTGGGCGCCCGTGGCGCCGGTTTCACCAGTGGCACCCGTGGCTCCCGTCGCGCCCTGCGCGCCGGCGTAGCCAGCGGTGCTCGCGCCCTGCATGCCGGTCTCACCCGTGGCACCCTGCGCACCCGTGGCGCCGGTGGCGCCGGTCTTGCCTGCCGCACCGC
>CAYRDN010000104.1:0-6879 GCA_964423065.1 uncultured Oleiharenicola sp.
GCAAAACCCATTGCCTCTGCGAGCTTTGCGCCGCACGGCGCCATCCCCTGACATATCCAGTGACATCCATGAGAAAACGTCCCATTCCCACGCGTCGGTTCATCAAACCGTCGTTTACTTCATTGATTGAGAAGAAACGCGACGGCCAGGAGTTCACCCAGGAGGAAATACGCTATATCATCGACTCCACGCTGGATGGCGAGATGCCCAAGCACCAGCAGGCGGCGCTCCTGATGGCGATCTTCTTTGCCAACATGTCCGCCCAGGAAACGGCCATTCTCACCGAGGAAATGATGCTTTCCGGCGAAGTCATCGATCTGTCCCATATCTCCAAGCCGAAGATCGACAAGTACTCCACCGGGGGAGTCGGCGACAAGACCGCCCTCGTCCTCGCCCCGCTCGCCATGGCCAGCGGCGTCGTCGTCCCCATGATGTGCGGCGTGGAGCAGGAGTATGTCATCACCACCCTGGAGAAGCTTTCCGCCGTCCCGGGCTTCAAGAGCCACATGACGATCCCGCATTTCGTCGACCAGCTCGCGCGGGTCGGCGGCGCCATCGCCGAGCAGAGCCCCGAGCTCGCCCCCGCCGACCAGATCTTCTACGACCTCCGCCTCGAGACCGGCACCATCCCGAGCCTCCCGCTCATCACCGGCAGCGTGCTCTCGAAAAAACTGGCCGAGGGCGCCGAGGGTCTCGTGATCGACGTCAAGTGGGGCAACGGCTCCTTCATCCGCGACCTCGAGCAGGCCAAGCAGCTCGCGCGGTCCATGACCCGCGTCGGCCGCTCCATGAAGCGCCGCTGCGTGGCGCTCGTGACCGACATGAACCAGCCGCTCGGCGACACCGTCGGCACCGCGCTCGAGATCAAGGAGGCCATCGCGCTCCTCAAGGGCGAGGGCCCCGAGGACATGAAGGAGCTTGTGCTCAAGCTTGGCATGGAGATCGTCCGGCTCGCCGGCGTCGCCGGCTCCACGCTCTCCGCCAAGCAGACGGTGCAGCGCCACCTGACCGACGGCTCCGCGCTTGAGAAGTTCAAGGACATGATCAAGGCCCAGGGCGGCGACATCTCCTTCATCGACCATCCGGAAAAATTCCCGACGGCCCGCCACATCCGCAAGCTGCCGGCCCCGAAGCGCGGCTACGTGCACACCATCAACGCCGCCATGATCGCCAAGGGCGTCTCGCTCCTCGGCGCCGGCAAGGATCCCCTGCACCACAACAAGATCGACTACGCCGTCGGCGTCTCGGAAATCAAGAAGGTCGGCACGCAGGTCAAGCAGGGCGAGCCGCTCATGATGATCCATTACAACGACGAGGCGAAGCTCGAGCAGGCGCTCAACTACTTCAAGGACGCCTACCGTCTCGCCCCCAAGCGGCCCATCCCGCCCCCGCTCATCGTCGAGCGCGTGGCGTAAGCTGGGTATGGGCGGGGTGCCCTCACTCCGCCTTCCCTCCGGCCGGTCCCGCCCCGCGGTCCCGGCTTTTTCTTTATGGTGGCGGGACTGCCAGTCCCGCCACCCGTCTGCCCCGACACACCCTGCGCCGGAGTAGGTGTTGGCCCCATCGTCCGGCCGCGGTCGCTGCGGTATTCTCCCGACAAATGAACCTCAACTATCTCCTCTCCCTCCTCTGCCTCATTCTCTGGATCGTTGCCCTCGTCGACTGCATCAAGAGCAGCAATCCGAACAAGGTCGTGTGGATCATCGTCATCATCCTGCTGCCGTTCCTCGGCTCGATCCTGTACTTCCTGCTCGGTCGCAGCCGGGTGGTCTGAACCGCCGGCTGGCGACCGGCCGGTCAGACGCCCAGCCGCTGCCGCGTTTCCCGCCAGAAGGCGAAGAGGACGGAGGCCAGCGCCAGCACGAGGGCGCAGCCCACGCGCAGGTCGTCGAGCGGACCGAACGCGGTCGCGAGGGACTGGACGCCCTTGGCGAAGCCGGTCGCGAATCCGGGCCAGTCCCGGCCGTTGAGCAAGGCGACGGCGGCCCCGACCGACGCACCGGCGAGGCAGAACATGAGCCGGCGCGAGGTGGCGCGAGGTGGCGGCAGGGCGGCGAGCACGCGGCGGGTGAAGCCATCGTCGGGGAGCGGGGCGGAGGCGGCGCCGGAACGGAGCCAGGCTTCGAGTTGCGCATCGGCGGGCGGATCGTTCTTCAGGTCTGTGGGTTCCATAACGCGAGGAGATGGCGGAGTTTTTCCTTGCTGCGGTTCAGGTGGGTTTTGACGGTGCCGAGCGGCCAGTCGAGCACGGCGGCGACCTCGCTGTGGGACAGGCCCTGCTGGTAGGTGAGGTGCAGCGCGGTCTGCTCCTCCGGGGCGAGTTGGCGCAGGGCCTGGGCCAGGTCCTGCTTCAGGTCGCTGGCGCGCGCGGCGGAGGGGATGGGATCCAGCGCCGCGAGATGCCCGGGCTCGAGCGGCACGGGCCGCGGCCGGCGCCGGGCGTTGCGCCACTGGTTGTGCGCGATCCCAAGGATCCACGTGGAGAAGGCCGACCGGCCCTCATACCTCGCGAGCCCGCGATGAGCCTGGATGAAAGTCTCCTGGGCCAGGTCGTCCGCGAGGGCCGCGTCACCCCCGGCGAGATGGCGGAGGAAACGGCGGACCGCCGATTGATGGCGGAGCACCAGCTCGCCAAAGGCGGCGCGGTCGTCGGCCCGGCGCGCGCGGTCGATCAATTCGGTGTCGGACGGGCTCACGACTGCGGCGGTCGGTCGGTCGGCGGGCGGTCTTTGCGGTTGAGCAGGGGTTCCAGCATGGCATGCAGGAGCAGGGCCACGCCGATGAAACCGGGGATGGCCCCGACAAAGCGCACGGCCTCGGCGCCGAGCGAGACAAAGAACAGGTACAGCCCGGCCCCGACGCCGATCAGGATCAGGCCGGCGCGCAGGTCATTGTTCTTCCCGCGCCCCTCCCGCACCACCTCGCGGACATCCTGCTCGTCCAGCCCGGACATCGGCGGCAGCGGCTGGCCCTTTTCCAGGGCGATCCGGGCCGTCTCGTGCCAGAGCCGCTTCTTCTGATGCTGGAAAAACATGGCGCAGATCGGGACAAGGATGGAGACGAGAAAGCCGCCGCAGATGGCGATGATGGCAACCCACGGGAGGTTGCTGAAATCCGCGAAGAAGGAATGGCCCATGGCGAGGAAGGTCGGGCCATGGAAACCGAACAGGCCGGTCTGGGCGATCGTGGCGGGCAGGAGATGAGTTGTCATGGATGGGATGGGTTCAACAGTGAGTGTCGGCCGCGGCTCAATTGGATTCAAGAATCACGCAAAATTTCCTGCTGGCGGTCCCGGCCGCCTCAACGGGCCGCGCCACCTCCCGGCGCCGGTAAATCCGGAAAACCATGTCGAACTCCAGCAGGGCCGGGGCGGGCAGCCACCGCGCGCCCGCGACCTCGGCCGTGGCGTCAAAGGTTTTCACCAGCTCATAGTCGTCGCGCAACAGCCGCCGGTCCTGCCGTGCCAGCCCGTCCGCCTCGGCCGGCCGCAGCACCAGCCAGTCCGGCCGGAGCGCATGGATGATCTCCAGCCAGTTGCCGGGAAACGTTCGGGCCGGGTTGCGCCGGCGCACGGCCACGACCTCCGGCGACGCCAGGCCCGGATAATCGAACATCTTCAATCCCGAGTAATAGCCAATATAACCGAGGGGCTCGAGAAACACGGTAGCGTGCGCATCGCGCGCGTGGTCGCGCAGCCACAGCCCGGCGGCCTGGCGCACGGGCCGCTCGATCAGCCGCATCTGCAGGCAGGCCTGCCGCGCCATCACCACGGTCAGGCCGGCCAGGACCAGCACGAACGCCGCGGCCAAGGCGGTCAGGGCGCGTTGCAACCGCCGCACCGCCTGCGGGGACGATTCCCGACCGGCGGAGCGGGCCAATTCCGCCTTGAGCTGCCCCAGGACAAGGAAGAGCGCCACCACTCCTGGCAGCATGACCGGCGGCAGATACCAGGGCATCGGATGAGCCAGCGCGGTCAGGTAAAAATGACCGGCCGCATACACGAAGGAAGCCACCCGGGCCTCCCAGCGGACGAACGGCAGCAGGAACAACCCGAGGGGAATCACGGCGACGGCAAAGGACAGCTGCGGCAGCCACCCCGCCCACGCCGTCCGCCCCGCGTAATAGGGCAGGAAGGTCAGCCCCACGGATGAATTTCCCCCGAGAACCGCAAATGGAAAACGCAGCAATTCGCCCGCCAGATGTCCGGCCGAGGCGTCCGTGAACAGTCCCTTCGCCGTGATCGTGTGCGGCACCGGCGAGCCATAATAGGACCACGCCCAGACGAACCACGGCAGGTAGACCACGGCCCCAACCGCGGCGGCGAGCGCGATTTCCCGCAGCCACGCCCGCCGCGAGGCGAGATAGCCGCCGGCCGCGGGTGCGAGGAGCATCACCCCCGCGGCCATCGCGGCGATGGGGACGCACGCATCCGGCCGCGACCACATCATGCCGCCCCACGCCAGACCGAGATGCCAGCCGGACCGGCGGGGCCGGGTGAACAACGCCCAGAACGCCCAGGCCAGGAACAGCAGGAGCAACCCGGTCTCCATGCCGTTGACCGTGAAACCGAGCGTCTTGCTCTCGAGCGCGACCGCCGCCACCAGCAGGCCGGCCAGCCCGGCCTCCGGGAACAGGGCCCGCATCATCCGCCAGAGCAGGACGCCCGCACCGCCGAGCGCCGCCAGCCCCATCAGCCGGAAGATCCACAGCGCGGCGGCATCCGAGCGGCCGCCGCCGATGAGATTGGCGGCCGCCGGCAGCAGCACGCCGAGCGGCGAGGTGAAGGCGTGCACGCGCTCGCCGGGGGTGTAGGTCAGCCCGTGTCCGGCCGTGAGGTTCTTCGAGATCCGGAAGGTGATGTAGAAATCCTCCCAGACCTCCCCGGTGCAGACGGCCCAGGCCAGGCCCGCGGCGCACACCAGCAGGAACACCCGGAGCGCGGGGCGAAGGAGCAGTTGGGGGGCCGGGCCGGACACGGGCCGTTACATTGCGGCAAACCGGCGGCCGGAAAAGAGCAAAAACCGCCGCCGGACCGGCCGGCCTTTTCCTTTGCGCTCCGCGGCATAGCCGCTTGGTTTGGGCGCGAATGGAAGACCCCGAAGAGAAAGCCCCGATCAATCCCGGCCGCGCCGAGCTGGGCGAACCCCTGCCGCCGGAGCAGTGGTCGAAGCCGTGGGCGCAGCTGAAGTTCGTCTCGTTTCAACCGGCCATCTTCCCGCGCATGCTCGGCGATGTCTCGCGCGACGCCCGCCCGGGCGACCTCGTGGCGGTCTACGACAAGTTCGGCCACCGTGTCGGCACCGGCCTCTTCAACCCGCGGGCCAAGATGCCGCTGCGTGTCATCGTCCACTCAGGCGAGCCCATCGGCGAGGAGTATTTCGCAACGGCCATCCGCCGCGCCGTGACGTTGCGCAAGGACATGTTCCAGCTCGACGCGACGACCGACGCCTGGCGCGTCATCAACTCCGACGGCGACGGCCTCAGCGGGCTGACGATCGATCGTTACGCCGACGTGCTCTATTGCGATGTCTACAGCCTCGGCATGTTCCAGCGCCTGCCGGTTTTCCTGCCCCTGCTCCACGCCCTGCTCGGCACGAGGCATGTCCGCGCGCATGTCGACCACGACCTCGGCAGCCTCGAGGGCATCAAGCCGTCGCAGCTGAAGGACCTCACCGCCTCGGCGCCCGACAAGGTGCGCATCAGGGAAGGCGGGGTGAAGTACGAGGTGGATTTCGCCGAGGGACACAAGACCGGATTCTTCTGCGACCAGCGCGACAACCGCAAACGCTTCGGCACCCTCGTCAAGGGCGCGCGCGTGCTCGACCTGTGCAGCTACACCGGCGGTTTCTCGATCAACGCGGTGCTCGGCGGCGCCAGCGAGGTGACGGCGGTGGACCTCGACGAGGACGTCATCCGGCAGGGCCGGCGCAACGCCAACCTGAACCAGGTCCCGCCCAGCAAGCTGAAGTGGGTGCACGCCGACGCCTTCGCCTATGCGCGGCAGATGCAGAAGAACGGCGAGCAGTTCGACGCCGTGCTCTGCGACCCGCCGAAGTTCGTCATGACCCGCGAGCCCGCCGGCGCCTCGGAGGGCATGCGGAAATATTCCGACCTGAACCAGATCGCCGCCAGCCTCGTGAAGCCCGGCGGGCTGTTCGTCACCTGCTCCTGCTCGGGCCTCGTGTCGCTCGAGACCTTCGAGGAATGCGTGATCAAGGGTGCGCACCGGCTCGGCCGCCGGCTGCAGTTCTTCGACCGCACGGGCGCCGGCATCGACCACCCCGTGTATTCCAACTGCCCCGAGAGCCGCTACCTCAAGGTGCTCTGGGCGCGGGTGGTGTAGGGTGGCTTGACTGCAAGCGTATGGCTCCACCATGTGCAGTTCACGTGGGACAAGGCCAAGGAACAGATCAACCGGCGCAAGCACGGGGTCGGCTTTGAGACGGTGCCCCAGGTGTTCGCTGATCCTGGTCCCGTTCTGCTGGCTGACCGCAAGCACAGTCAGGCTGAGGGACGGTACTGGTGCATCGGGCACGACGGTCATGGCATCCTGAAGGTCCGCTTTGTGCTCAGGGGCGGCGTGATTCGCGTGGTCGGCGCCGGCTACTGGAGAAAGGGAGATAAAATCTATGAAGAAAAAAATTAACTACACCGATGATCACGGCGAAATGCCCGACAAGCTCTTCGTCGTGTCCGAGGACATCCTGCCTTCACCGGCCGAGTTTGCCCGGGCCCTTGAGCGGGAAAAGGTGACCATCAACCTTAGCGCCGGCAGTTTGTCGAAGTTCCGCCGTGTGGCGAAGAAGCACCGGATGCCCTACCAGGCCCTCATCCGCGAAGTGCTCGACCGGGTGGCGACGCGCATCAAATGAACCGCCG
>CAYRDN010000105.1:0-6809 GCA_964423065.1 uncultured Oleiharenicola sp.
TCGGGCCGGGGCGGCCCTGCATCCAGGCGGAAATCTTGCGCTCGACCAGCGAGCACGCGCCGCCGATCGGGAAGATGACGGCGATGACCGCGAGGCCCTTGACCAGCATCTGCACGAGCAGCGGGAGACCGGCCCAAAATGTGACCACAGCGCTCATGCGAGGGCCGCGGCCGGCGCCGCGGCGGGCTTGAAGTGGAGCGTCTCACCCTCGACGAAGGGCAGGCCGGCCCAGGCGGCGGCATCGAGCAGCTGGCCGGCGGCGGGGATCGTGGCGTGGGTCGTGCCGGCCAGCGCGGGCACCGCGGCGGCCATCGCCGCCCAAAGGCCGGACAGGTCGGCGGGCAGTTCGACGCCGCCCACGGCGGCGAGGAGCCGGCCGAGGGTCGCGAGATCGTCGGCGACCCCCGCCGGACCGGGCACCGCCGGGACGAACTTCTGCAGCCGGAACTGCTGGTTCACGAATGAGCCGGCTTTTTCAAAGACGGTGAGCGTCGGGATGACGACCCTGGCCGCGTCGCTGGTGGCGTTTTTATGCGTACCGAGACAAATGACTGAGATCTTGGCGAACTGCGCGGCAGTGAGACCGGAGCTGGTGAGATCTTCGCCGAGCGAGAGGACCGTCGTGACGCTGCCGGCGTCGATGGCGGCGGCCAGCGCGGTGAGTTTTTGCTCAGGCAGGGCGGAGATCAGGCCGGTGACGAGCGCGCCGCGGACATTCGGGTTGCGGTCGGCGGAGACGAGGATGCCGTCGCCCGGCCCCACGCGGCTGACAAGCGAGACGGAGGCCTGGAGCGCGTTGGCGATTTTTTTGGCCAGAAACTGTTCCTCGACCGTGCTGCGGCCGGAAGCGACGACGGCGACCGCGCCGGCCTTGAGCAGGTCGCCCGCCGCCTTCAGCGCCATTTCCGGCGCGGTCGCTGCGCCGTTGATCGCCGGGGCCAGGAGCCGGTCGGCGGCCTTGACCTGCTTGTAAAGCACGCGGCCGGAGTCGGCCATCCAGGTGTCGTTGACCGCGTCGTTCTGCCGCGGGGTGATGCGGTAGATGACGCCCTCGCGGCTCCAGACCTCGGTGTTCACGCCGGTGGAGGATTCGGGATCGATGCCCGGCGTCGGCTTGAGGAACCAGACGCGCATCTTGAAACGGAAATCCGTGCTCGTCAGCGCCCCGACCGGGCAGATGTCGACGGTGTTGAGCGAATAGTTGTTTTCCAGCTTCCGGCCCGGGTAGCAGGTCAGCGTGCTGTGGCTGCCGCGATCGATGAAGCCGAGGACGTCGTCCTTGGCGATTTCCTTGGAAAAACGCACGCAGCGCGAGCAGAGGATGCAGCGCTCGTCGTCGAGGGTGACGCGCGGCCCGAGCTGGGTGCGCTTGGGCTTGACGTTCTTCTGCTCGACGAAGCGCGAGTAGCCGCGGCCGTAGGCGGTGGAAAATTCCTGCAGCTTGCACTCGCCGGCCTGGTCGCAGATCGGGCAGTCGAGCGGGTGGTTGATGAGGAGGAACTCGGTGACGCTGTTGCGGCAGTCGACGACGGCCGGCGTGTTGGTGCGGATGTGGAGGCCGGGCGAGGCGTTGGTCGCGCAGGCGATGGTGGGGCGCGGCATCCAGTTGACCTTCTGCTTGCCGGTGGCCGGGTCCATGATCGGCGCCTTGGTGGCGGGATCGACGGCCGGCAGGCCCATTTCGACGAGGCACATGCGGCAGTTGCCCGCGATGGTGAGCTTCGGGTGGTAGCAGTAGTGCGGCACCTCAACGCTGGCCAGCCGGGCGGCCTCGATCATGTTCGTGCCCTTGGGCACGGCGATGTCCTGGCCGTCAACATTGACGGTCACGAGGTCGGGTTTGGGAACGGAAATCATCTGAAAAATTCTTTGGGCCCGCGAATCACGCGAATAAACGCGAAGACTGGAAAGAGTGTCTGGGGTTCGGGTGCATTCGTGTAATTCGCGGGAGGTCAGACCAGCTCGGGCGCGCCGGTGGCCTTCGCAACCTGCTTGGTCTCGTGGTAGGTTTTGAACTCGTCGCCGAACTTCGCGAGGAAGCTCTGGGTCGGCCAGGAGCAGGCCTCGCCGAAGGCGCAGATGGTGCGGCCCGGGATCTGGTCGGCCACGCTCTTGAGCAGGGCGGCGTCCTCGGGGCGGGCGGTGCCGTGCACCATGCGGGTGGTGATCTTCTTCATCCACAGCGAGCCCTCGCGGCAGGGCGTGCACTGGCCGCAGCTCTCGTGCGAGTAGAAGGCGTTGATGTTGGCGAGCGCCTCGACCATGTTGACGGAGTCGTCCATCACGATGACGCCGCCGGAGCCGCCCATGGTGCCGATCATGCCCAGCGAGTCGAAGTCCATCGGGACGTCCTCGACCCCCCAGTCATACTCGACCAGGTCCGCGCCGACCTTGCGCTTGCCCTTGAAACGCTCGCCGAAGCGGAGGATCTTGGCGGACGAGCCTCCCGGGATGACGGCCTTGAAGGTGCGCCCCGGCCGGGGCCCGCCGCAGACCTCGTACAGCAGCTGGCCCAGCGTGATCCGGCCGGCCTCGAACTCGTAATAGCCGGGCCGCTGCACGTGGCCGGAGACGCAGAAGATGCGCGTGCCGGTGTTGTTGGGCGTGCCGATGCGCGCGTAGGCCTCGCCGCCCATGTCCGCGATGTGCTTCACGTGGCAGAGGGTCTCGACGTTGTTCACGATCGTCGGGCACTGGTAGAGCCCGAGGACGGCGGGGAAATACGGGGGCTTGATGCGCGGGTTGGCGCGCTTGCCCTCGAGCGACTCGATCAGGCCGGTCTCCTCGCCGCAGATGTAGGCGCCCGCGCCGCGGTGGACGAAGATGTCGCAGGAATAGGCCGTCCCGAGGATGTTTTTCCCGACCAGGTTGGCCGCCCGCGCCTCGGCGATCGCCTTTTCCAGAATGCGGGCGCCGTGGGGCATCTCGCCGCGGATGTAGATGTAGGCCTGCTTCACGTTGTTCGCGAAGCACGAGATCATGGTGCCCTCGATCAGCTGGTGCGGGTCCTGGTGGATGATGTAGCGGTCCTTGAAGGTGCCGGGCTCGGACTCGTCGGCGTTGACGATGAGGTAGATCGGCTTGCCGCTCTTGCGGTCGACGAGCGTCCACTTGAGGCCGCAGGAAAACCCCGCGCCGCCGCGGCCGCGCAGGCCGGACTTCTTGACCTCGTCCATCAGCTCGGCCGGCGGGCGGGCGAACGCCTTCCGCATCACCGTGTAGCCGCCATGCTTCAGGTAGCAGGCCAGGTCGGTGGTGTAGTTGGGTTCGTCGATGTGGGCGAAGATCAGGCGGCGTTGGGCGGGGGCGGGCATGACGGGAGTGAAAGGGTGGGTGCAGGGGCCGCGGCCGGCATCAGGGTTTCTCCTCGAGGACGATCTCGATGCCGCCGGTCCAGCGGGCGGCGAAGTTGTAGACCATGGCGATGAGCACGCCGGCGAGGAAGCCGCCGAGGGCGTTGATGACGGGCGTGAACACGGCCAGCCCGCCCGCGAGGAACCAGGGTACGGCGGGGAAGAAATTCGGGGTGTGTCCGGTCGCCTCGGCCGTGAAGGCGATGCCGAGCGTGATCAGGAACAGCGGGGCGATGATCATGCCGGCCACGCCGTTGATCAGGCCGAGCACGACGCCGAAGCGGATCGGCGGGATCTGCATGAGGCGGTATTTCTTCATGAGGCGGGCCGGGCCTGCGCCGCGGCTTTGATCTGCCGGCTCAACTGCTGCGCCTTCGCGCCGTCCACCTTCTCGTGCAGGTCGTCGTCGATCATCACCACCGGGCCGGTGCCGCAGCTGGCCAGGCACTCGACGAAGTCGATGGTGACCTCGCCGTCGGCGGAGACCTCGCCCGGGTGGCAGCCGAACTGCTTCTGGAACTCGGCGCACACCTGGTAGCCGCCGGTCAGTGCGCAGGAAAGCGTGCGGCAGACCTTGATGTGGCGGCGGCCGATCGGCTGCTGCCGGAACATCGGGTAGAAGGTGACGAGCTCGTAGACGTTGATGGGCGCGAGCTCCAGCTTCGCCGCGATCCACTCGATGGCCGCGGGCGAGATCCAGCCGGCGTCCTCCTGCACCAGGTGCAGGAGCGGCAGCGCGGCGCTGCGCTTCACCGGGTAATGGGTGATGACCTCGTCGATCTGGCTCAGGGTTTCAGGTTTCAGGTTCATCGCGCGGAAGTAGCGGGTAGCGAGTAGCGGGTAGCGAGTAGTTCGCCGGCCAGCGCGGAAGAGTTGGAAGATGGATGTTGGTATGGCATGCTCACTAGTCGCTACTCGATGCTCGCTGCTGTTGTCACCGGTCGCACTCGCCCATGACGAAGTCGAGCGAGCCGAGGATGGAGACGACGTCGGACACCATGTTGCCGACGCAGAGCCTGGGCAGGATGGACAGGTTGCAGAAGGAGGGGCTGCGGATCTTGAGGCGGTAGGGCACGCCGCCGCCGTGGCTCACGATGTAGAAGCCGAGCGCGCCCTTCGGGTTCTCGGCCTCGAAGTAGACCTCGCCGGCCGGCAGCTGCGGGCCCTCGGTCACGATCATGAAATTGTTGATCAGCTCCTCCATCGACGAGAGGATCTTGTCCTTCGGCGGCGCGAAGATCTTGCGCGCATCCCGGGCATACCAGTCGCCGCCGGGAAAATCCTGCACCACCTGCCGGATGATGCGGACCGACTGCTTCATCTCCTCGCCGCGGCAGAGGTAGCGGTCGTAGCAGTCGCCGTGCGCGCCGACCGGCACGTCGAACTCGTAACGCTCGTAGCCGGAATAGGGGCGGTCCTTGCGCAGGTCGAGCGCGACGCCCGAGCCGCGCAGGTTCGGGCCGCTGAGGCCGTAGCTGAGGGCGTCCGCCCGCGAGATGACGCCGATGCCGACGGTGCGGTCGAGGAAGATCTTGTTGCGCGAGAGCAGGCCGAGGATCTCGTCGAGGATCGGGAGGAACTGGTCGCAGAAAGCGGCCACCTTCTCCGTCCAGCCCGCGGGGACGTCGCGCTGCAGGCCGCCGATGCGGGTGTAGCTGGTGGTGAAGCGGGCGCCGGTCAGCTCCTCGAAGAGCCGGTAGAGCTTCTCGCGCTCCTCGAAGCAGTACATGAACACCGACCACGCGCCGACGTCGATGCCGTAGGCGCCGACGCCCATCAGGTGGGAGGAGACGCGGGCGAGCTCGGCGGTGAGGACGCGGATGGCCTGGCAGCGCGGCGGCACCTCGAGCTGCGCCAGGCGCTCGACCGCGATGGCGTAGGCCATGTTGTTCGCGAGCGGGGCGAGGTAGTCCAGCCGGTCCGTGTAGGGAACGAACTGGTTGTAGGTCATGTTCTCGGCGATCTTCTCGTCGCCGCGGTGCAGGTAGCCGATGACCGGGTCGGCCTTGGTCACGACCTCGCCGTCGAGCTCGAACTGGATGCGCAGCACGCCGTGGGTGGACGGATGCGACGGGCCCATCGACAGGGACATCCTCTCCGGCTCGAATTCCTTGGGGAAGACGGCGGCGGCCTTGGCGGCGGCATCGGGATAGGAAAAATCGGGGGCCATCGCGGTTATTCGGGTTTGGCGTGCTGTTCGCTCCAGGCCTCGTCCTTGGCGCGCGGCTCGGCCTCGCCCATTGGCCGGCCCGACCGGGCCACGAACGGTCCGCCGGCCATCGGCGCCGAAATGAGGCCGGTCCCCGTCTCGGCGGCGACCTCCGCATCGGGCAGGTCGGTGGGCAGGCCGGCGAGCGGGAATTCCTTGCGCAGCGGGAAATACGGGTAGCCTTCCCACATCAGGATGCGCCGCAGGTCGGGGTGGCCGTCAAACCGGATGCCGAACATGTCATAGACCTCGCGCTCAAGCCAGTCGGCGCCGGCCCAGAGCCCGGTGGCGGTCGGCATGACCGGGTCGGTGTCGCTGGCGCAGGCCGCCGCCACGCGCACGTAGCGGTGCGACGTGCTGGAATAAAGGTGCCAGACCACGGTGAAGCGCGGGGCCGCGCCGGCGCCGGCGTCGACGGCCGTCGCATCCGTCAGGATGTCGCAGCCGAGGGCATCGCGCAGGTGCCGCAGGAGCGCCGGGACGTCGGCGGGAGGGACGTTGAAGGCCGGGCAGTCGAGGCTGGCCCGGGGGGTGACCGAGGGAAATTGCTGGCTAACGGCGGTCGTGAGGTCGACGTCGGTGGTCATGCGCGGCAGGCGGCGGTGTCAGGCGCTCAGCAGCTTTGAGGCCGAGTGCTCGCGTTTGACCTTGGCCTGGAGCTTCATCAGTCCGTCCAGCAGGGCTTCGGGCCGCGGGGGGCAGCCGCTGACATAGACATCGACGGGAATGATGCGATCCACGCCCTGCAGGGTCGCATAGCTGCGGTACATGCCGCCCGAGGAGGCACAGGCCCCCATGGCGATGACCCACTTGGGCGCGGCCATCTGGTCGTAAATCCGGCGGACGACCGGCGCCATCTTGTAGGTGACGGTGCCCGCCACGATCATGCAGTCGGACTGGCGGGGCGAAAAGCGCATGACCTCCGCGCCGAAGCGCGAGATGTCAAACCGGCTGGCGGCGGTGGCCATCAGCTCGATGGCGCAGCAGGCCAGGCCCATTGGCATCGGCCACATGGAGTTCGTCCGGAGCCAGTTGATGGCGGCGTCCGCCCGGGTGACGATGACTTCCCCCTCGATTTTGCTGTTATAGGTGAGCTCGGTGTTGGCGGTGACCATGGGCGTGGGTTAAAGATGAAAATCGACCCAAAGTACCAACCGACCCAACCCGTGCAAGGAGCTTTTGTTTGCCCCCCTGCATTTTGACCCGCCGGTCGTGGTCATGGGCGATGCACCGCCCGGCGCACTTTT
>CAYRDN010000106.1:0-6735 GCA_964423065.1 uncultured Oleiharenicola sp.
CGGCCACGTGGAGGATTTTATCATCGATCCCGAGACCTGGGCCATCCGCTATCTGGTCGTGGACACGCGGAACTGGTGGCCGGGGAAGAAGGTTCTGGTTTCACCGCAATGGATCGAGCGCGTGAGCTGGAGCGAGTCGAAGGTCTTCGTCAATCTCTCCCGGGAGGCAATCAAGCAGTCACCGGGCTTTCTGGACGACTCGGTTTTGGACCGGGACTACGAGACGGTGCTGCACCATCACTACAATCGCCCGGGTTACTGGGTCGATGAACTGGTCGCCAAGTAGCCTGCCCCGGGCTGGCGGCACCGGCCGCGTCCGGAGGGTCGGGCCCCATTTCAAGGGGACGGCCCGGGCGCAGCAGGAGCCGCCGTCCTGGCCGTGAAAACATTCTGTCATCAAAGGACGCTTCCGCGCACCGGCGGCGGATCATCCGCCCGGGGGCCTGCCGGCGCGCATCCCGGGCCCGGCCACCATGAAAGATCCCGTCTACAAACTCATCGAACTCACCGGCACCTCGACCATGTCCATTGAGGACGCCGTGACCAACGCGGTCCACCGCGCGCACCGGACCGTCAAGCACGGGAACTGGTTCGAGGTGGTCGAAACCCGCGGCAACATCACCAAGGGGAAAATCCGTCACTGGCAGGTGACCATCAAGGTCGGTTGCAACCTGGAAAACTGAGACCGGACGAAGACCACGCATGAAAACCAACACCCTCACGCCGGAACTGCTGCACGGGATGAATGCCTACTGGCGCGCCGCGAACTACCTCTCGGTCGGCCAGATTTATCTCTACGACAATCCGCTGCTCAAACGTCCGCTGAAACTCTCGGACGTGAAGCCGCTGGTGGTCGGACACTGGGGCACCACCCCGGGCCAGAATTTCATCTACGTGCACCTGAACCGGGTCATCAAGAAGTATGACCTGGACATGTTCTACATCGCCGGTCCCGGCCACGGCGGCCCGGCGATCGTGGGCAATGTTTACCTCGAGGGCACCTGGAGCGAGGTTTATCCGAACGTCACGCAGGACGAGGCCGGGCTGAAAAAGCTCTTCAAGCAGTTTTCGTTTCCCGGCGGGATTTCCAGCCACGTGGCGCCGACCACGCCGGGTTCGATCCATGAGGGCGGCGAGCTCGGGTATTCGCTGAGCCATGCCTTCGGCGCCGCCTTTGACAATCCCGGCCTGATCGTCGCCTGCGTCGTCGGCGACGGCGAGGCTGAGACCGGCCCGCTGGCGACCGCCTGGCAGTCCAACAAACTGCTCGATCCGATCACCGACGGGGCCGTCCTGCCGATCCTCCATCTCAACGGCTACAAGATCAGCAACCCGACCGTGCTGGCCCGCATTGAACCGGAGGAACTGGAGCACTTCTTCCGGGGCTGCGGCTGGACCCCGATTTTCGTCGAGGGCGACGAACCCGCGCTGATGCACGAGGCGATGGCCGCGGCGCTCGATGCCGCGGTCGAGGAGATCAGGCGGGTGCAAAAGGATGCCCGCGAATTTGGCAACTTCACGCGGCCGCGCTGGCCGATGATCGTCCTCAAGTCACCCAAGGGTTGGACGGGTCCCAAGGTCGTCGACGGATTGCAGATTGAGGGAACCTTCCGGGCGCACCAGGTGCCGCTGCTGGTGGATGCCGGCCATCCCGAACATCTCCCGCTGCTCGAAAGCTGGATGAGAAGCTACCGGGCCGAGGAGCTGTTCGATGAGACCGGGCGGCTCCGGCCCGAACTGGCCGAACTCGCGCCCAAGGGCGACCGGCGCATGGGCTCCAATCCGCACGCCAACGGCGGTGGTCTCCTGCGCGACCTGCGCATGCCCGACTTCCATGATCATGCCGTCCAGGTCCCGGCCCCGGGCGCCGTGGATGGCCAGGATACGCTCGTGCTCGGCAGGTTCCTGCGCGACGTGGCGAAGTTGAACCAGGATCACCGCAATTTCCGCGTCTTCGGTCCCGACGAAACGCTCTCGAATCTTTTGGGCGCGGTGTTTGAGGTCACCAACCGCCAGTGGGACGCCCGCGAAGTGAAAAATGACGAGTTCCTCGCGCCCTCCGGACGCGTCCTGGACTCGATGCTGAGCGAGCACCAGTGCGAGGGCTGGCTGGAGGGCTACCTGCTGACCGGCCGGCACGGTCTGTTCAACAGCTACGAAGCCTTCATCCGCATCGTCGACTCGATGTTCAGCCAGCATGCCAAGTGGCTGAAAGTGTGCCTGGAGCTGCCCTGGCGCCGGAAGATCTCGTCGCTGAACTACCTTCTGGCCTCCCACGTCTGGCAGCAGGACCACAACGGCTTCACCCATCAGGATCCCGGCTTCCTCGATCATGTCATCAACAAGAAGGCCGACATCGTGCGCGTTTACCTGCCGCCCGACGCCAACTGCCTGCTCTCGGTCTTCGATCATTGCCTGCGCAGCCGGAACTACGTCAACGTGGTGGTGGCGGGAAAGCACGCACTGCCCCAGTGGCTGACGATGGATGCAGCCGTCGTCCATTGCACCGAGGGCATCGGCATCTGGCAGTGGGCCAGCAACGACCAGGGCTCGGAGCCGGATGTCGTGATGGCCTGCTGCGGCGACACGCCCACGCTGGAGATTCTGGCGGCCGTTTCCATCCTGCGGGAGCACCTGCCTGCGTTGAAAATCCGGGTGGTCAACGTCGTCGACCTGATGAAACTGCAGCCCGCCACCGAACATCCGCACGGGCTGAGCGAAACCGACTACGATTCGCTTTTTACCCGGGACAAGCACATCATCTTTGGCTTCCACGGCTACCCGTGGCTGGTGCACCGGCTGACCTACCACCGGACCAACCGGAATCTCCACGTCCGGGGCTACAAGGAGGAAGGCACGATCACGACGGCCTTTGACATGCGGGTGCAGAACGACCTCGACCGCTTCCACCTGGTGCAGGACGTGGTCGACCGCCTGCCGCACCTGGGCTCCAAGGGGGCCTACCTGAAGCAAATGGTGCAGGACAAGCTCATCGAGCATAAGCATTACATCGACGAGCACGGCGAGGACATGCCGGAAATCCGGAACTGGAAATGGGGCCGGTTTGTCGCCGGGGATGAAGAGCCGCCGGCGGCCAAGACGCGCCAGCCCGGGCCGAATCGCAGCAAAGGAGTCCGGCATGCCCCTGCAACTCATTGAGCAAAACGGCGGCCAGATCCTCGCCGTGACGGTCACGGGGAAACTGACCCGGGCGGACTACGTGCCCTTGGTGGCGGCGTTCGCAAGGCTGGTCGCGCAGCACGGAAAGCTGCGCCTGTTGGTGGACCTGGCCGGGTTTCACGGCTGGGAGGCCGGAGCCGCCTGGACGGACTTCAAGCTCGGCGCCAAACATTTCGCCGACATCGAGCGCCTCGCGATTGTCGGCGAAACGAAATGGCAGCACGTGATGGCCGAAATCTGCCGGCCCTTCACCTTGGCGGCCGTCCGCTATTTCGACCACACGGAGGCGGCGACGGCGCGGAACTGGCTGGAGGAAGCATGACGACTCCGGCTCCATCCCCGACCCGCGCGAACGCACCGGGTCAGGGGCGCCCACCCCCGGCCCCGGGCAGCGGCGGGGCTCCGGCAAATCCGGGCGCCATCATCGCGGTCCGCGGCAGTGTCGTGGATGTGAGGTTCGACGGGCCCTTGCCGCCGATCTACTCGCTGTTGCGCGCGGGTGAACAAGGGCGCATCGTCATCGAGGTGCTGGCCCAGCGCGATGCACGCCATGTGCGCGGGATTGCCCTGACGCCGACCCAGGGTCTCGCGCGCGGCATGGTGGTGCAGGACACGGGCGGCCCGTTGCGGGTGCCGGTGGGGCACGCGGTCCTCTCGCGGATGTTTGACGTGTTTGGCCACACCATCGACCGCGGAGCGGCTTTGCCCGACATGCCAAGGCGCTCCGTCCATCGCGCGCCCCCGCCGCTGGACCAGCGTTCCACCCAGTCCGACATATTTGAAACGGGCATCAAGGTCATCGATGTGCTCGTGCCGCTGGAGCGCGGCGGCAAGGCGGGCCTCTTCGGCGGCGCCGGGGTGGGGAAGACCGTGCTGCTCACGGAAATGATCCACAACATGATCGGGCACCAGAAGGGCGTGAGCATCTTCTGCGGGATCGGCGAACGCTGCCGCGAGGGCGAGGAGCTTTATCATGGCATGCAGGATGCCGGCGTGCTGCCGGACATGGTGATGGTTTTCGGCCAGATGAACGAGCCACCGGGCAGCCGCTTCCGCGTCGGCTTTACCGCGCTGACGATGGCCGAGTATTTCCGGGACGACGAGCACCGCGATGTGCTGCTCCTGATCGACAATATCTTCCGCTTCATCCAGGCCGGCATGGAGGTGTCCGGTTTGATGGGCCAGATGCCGTCGCGGCTGGGCTATCAGCCCACGATGGGCACCGAGCTGTCGAGCCTGGAGGAACGGATCGCGAACACGGACACGGGCGCGATCACCTCGATCCAGGCGGTGTATGTGCCGGCGGACGATTTCACCGATCCGGCGGCGGTGCACGCGTTCTCGCATCTCTCCGCGTCGATCGTGCTCTCGCGCAAGCGCGCGAGCGAAGGGCTGTTCCCGGCGATCGATCCGCTCCAATCGAGTTCCAAGATGGCCACGCCGGGCATTGTCGGCGAACGCCATTACGCCCTCGCGCAGGAAATCCGCAGCACGCTCGCGCAATACGCCGACCTCAAGGACATCATCGCCATGCTCGGCCTCGAGCAGCTTTCGCCGGAGGACCGGAAGGTGGTCGGCCGGGCGCGCCGGCTCGAACGTTTTCTCACCCAGCCCTTCTTCACGACCGAACAGTATACCGGCCTGAAGGGGAAGCTCGTCAGCCTCAAAGACTCACTCGACGGCTGTGAGCGGATCCTGCGCGACGAGTTCAAGGATTTTCCCGAAAGCGCCCTCTACATGATCGGAGCGATCAGCGAGGCGAAAAAGCCGGTCCCTCCCGCGGCGCCGGCCAAACCCGAAGCCAGGCCCGCCGCGAAAGCCGGCCCGCCGCCGGCGAACCCGGCCAAGCCAGACGGCAAGGCCGAGGCCCCGGCGGAGCCGAAACCGAAGGCCGACGCGGTCGCCATGCCCGCCGCCAAGCCCGCCGCGAAGCCGGTGGCCGCAACCACGCCCGCGCCGTCGCCGCCACCCGCGGCAAAACCTCAACCGGAGGCTGAAACCGCCGCCGCCAAGCATGACGCTTAAAGTCCTGCTCCCCTTTCAGATCTTCGCCAACAAGACCGGGGTCTCGCGCATCGTCGCGGAGACGCACGAGGGCTCGTTTGGACTTCTGCCCCACCGGCTCGACTGTGTGGCGGCGCTCGCGCCGGGCATCCTGACCTATGAAACCGAGGCGGACGGCGAGGTCTTCGTGGCCGTGGACGAAGGGGTGCTGGTCAAGGCCGGCCCGGACGTGCTGGTATCCGTGCGCCGCGCGCTCGGCGGGAAAGACCTCGGCCAGCTGCGCGAAGCCGTAACGAAGGAATTTCTGACATTGGACGAGCACGAGCAGAGCGTGCGCCTGGTCATGGCAAAACTGGAGACGGGATTCCTGCGCCGGTTCGCAACCTTTGAACATGAGTGACGAGCCTGATAAATCTCCGGACGGCCCGTCGACCCTCGCCGCGCAGATTGGCGCGAAGGCGGCACGCAAGCTCAAGGCGCGCCGTTCCACGCAGGGTGTCTGGTTCGGTCTCGGCATGATGGGACTGGTCGGCTGGTCGGTGGTCGTGCCGACGCTGCTCGGCGCGGCCCTGGGCGCCTGGTTGGACAAGAATCATCCCGGCAAACACCCCTGGACGCTCGCGCTCATGGTGGTCGGCCTGGCGATTGGCTGCGTGAACGCGTGGTATTGGGTGGCCCAACAGGACAAGGCCATGCAGGAAGAACCGGAGGATGCCGATGAATGAAGCGCTGACAGTGATGCTGGCCGGGCTGGCGGGTGCGGCCCTCGGCGCGATTTTCTTCGGCGGGCTGTGGTGGACCGTGCGCCGCGGCGTTTCGTCCCGCCATCCGGCGCTCTGGTTTCTTGGCAGTGGATTGGTGCGCATGAGCGTGGTCGTGGCGGGATTTTATGTTGTCGGCGGCGGACAGTGGCAAAGGCTCGCCGGCGCGCTCGTCGGATTCATGGTCGTACGGTTCGTCGTGCTGGGGCTGACGCGGCCGGCGCGGGACACGCAACCGCCGCCGCAGGAGGAGGCCCGCCATGCGCCTTAGTACCGACCAGTTGATCTTCTGGCAGCACGGCTGGATCAAGCTCAACGGCACGATCGTGTTTACGTGGGGCCTCATGCTGGTCCTGGTCGTCGGTTCGATCCTGATCACCCGCCGGCTTTCCACGGAGCTGAAGCGCACGCGCTGGCAGAATCTGCTGGAGATGATCGTCACCGCGATGGAAAAACAGATCGAGGAAGTGGGCCTGCCTCATCCGGAGAAATACCTCGGCTTCCTCGGCACGCTCTTCCTGTTCGTCGCGCTGGCCGCCCTGTGCACCGTGATTCCCGGCTACGAGCCGCCGACGGGCTCGCTGTCCACCACGGCGGCGCTCGCCCTCTGTGTGTTTGTGGCCGTGCCGCTGTTCGGCATCGCGGAGCAGGGTCTCGGCGGTTACCTCAGGACCTACGTGCAGCCGACCGTGATCATGCTGCCGTTCAACCTCATCAGCGAGCTCTCGCGCACGCTGGCCCTGGCCGTCCGCCTGTTCGGCAACATGATGAGCGGGGCGATGATCATCGC
>CAYRDN010000107.1:0-6590 GCA_964423065.1 uncultured Oleiharenicola sp.
GTCCTGCTCGTGGTGCGCGGCGTGGATGACCGAGCCGGCGCCGAGGAAGAGCAGGGCCTTGAAGAAGGCGTGCGTCAGCAGGTGGAAGATCGCGGCGGTCCACGAGCCGACGCCGAGCGCGAGCATCATGTAGCCGAGCTGGGAGACGGTCGAGAAGGCGAGGATGCGCTTGATGTCGTACTGCGCGCAGGCAATCAGCGCGCCCATCAGGGCCGTGATCGCGCCGATGAACGCCACGACGGTCAGCGCATGCACGGGCACGGCGGCCAGCAGGGCGTCGGCCGACATCAGCGGGTAGACCCGGGCGACAAGGAACACGCCGGCGGCGACCATGGTGGCCGCATGGATCAGCGCGCTGACGGGCGTCGGGCCCTCCATGGCGTCGGGCAGCCAGACGTGCAGCGGGAACTGGCCGGACTTGCCGACGGCGCCGCAGAAGATGAGCAGGCCGATGGCGGTCGAGACCGCGAGGCCGCAGGCCAGGGTCTGGCCGGCGAGCGAGGCGAGGGTGGCGGCCTCGAGGACGCCGTGGCCGCCGTCGTAGAAGAGCATCGAGCCGGTGGAGTCGTAGAGCCAGAGCAGGCCGAGAAGCAGGCCGAGGTCGCCGATGCGCGTCGTGATGAAGGCCTTTTTCGCGGCGGCGGCGGCGGACGGTTTGTGGAACCAGAAGCCGATGAGCAGGTATGAGGCGAGGCCGACCAGCTCCCAGCAGATGAAGAGCAGCAGGAGGCTGTTGGCGACGAGCAGCCCGAGCATGGCGGCGGCGAAGAGGCTGAGGAAGCAGAAGAACTGCTTGGCGTTCGCGTCCTCGCGCATGTAGCCGAGGCTGAAGATGAAGATCAGGGTCCCGACGAAGGTGACCATCACGCACATGAACGCCGTCAGCGGGTCGAGCAGGAAGCCGAGCCGCAGGGCGCCGGTGCCGAGGTCGAACCAGGCAAAGTTGGCCACCGCGTGGACCGCCGGGGCCTGCAGCGCGCCGTGGAGGGCGAGGCAGGACAGGACGAACGAGAGGGTCAGCGCGAGGATGGCGCCGCCGGCGGCAAGGGCGCGGCCGGACCGCGGCAGGACCGCACCAAGGCCCGCGGCCAGGAGCGGCAGCGCAGGGATGAGCCAGAGTTTGTCGGCGGCGAGAATCATGAACGGGTTTCCAAGGGCAGAAGCGCCAACCTCCAGGCGCCAACATCCATTGAAGCACCAAGCATCCAAGGGAAGGAGGGGACCGGCTTTGAAAGTTTGGAGGATTGAAGTTTCATTGGAGCTTGGAGCTTCGAATTTGGAGCTTTCTCACCCCTTGAGGGTGCTGGATTCCTGCAGCCGGATGGTCTTCTGGTGGCGGTAGACCGCGATGATCAGGGCGAGGCCGACGGCGGCCTCGGCGGCGGCCACGGCGATGGAGAAGAGGACGAAGATCATCCCGTTGGCCGGCGCGGGCGACGGGCCGAAGCGCCAGAAGGCGATGAAGTTCAGGTTGGCCGCGTTGAGCATGAGCTCGATGCCGAGCAGCACGAGGATGGTGCTGCTGCGGGCAAGCGCGCCCATGAGGCCGATGCAGAACAGGCCCGAGGAGAGCAGGAGGCAGAGCTGCAGCGGGGTCACGGGGTGTCCTCCGGGTCGGGCTTGCCCTCGGTGGCGGCGAGCACGGTGGCGCCGAGCAGGGCGACGGTGAGGATCACGCCCACGATGAGCAGCGCCGCGCCGTGCTGGCGCATGAGCTGCAGGCCGATGAGTCGGACGCTGGTGACCGGGGCGTGGTCCGCCGGCGGCGGGAAGCGCGAGGCCATGACCGCGGCGGACAGGACCGCGGCCATGCAGGCGCCCACGGTGACCGCGGTGGTTGCGCGCGCGCGGGTGCCGGGCTCGACCAGCAGGTCGCCGACGTGGTTCTGCCGGGTGAGCAGCACGGCGAAAAGGACGACCATCGAGATGGCGCCGACGTAGACCAGCACCTGGGCGAAGGCCACGAACTCCGCGCCGGCCCAGAGGTAGAACGCCGCGACGCCGGCCCAGCTCAGGATGAGCAGCAGGGCGCTGTGGATCAGGTTGCGCCGCAGCATGGCCGCGGCGGCGGCGCCAAGGATCACGACAGCGATGAGGAGGAGGGCGGCGGTCATGGCGCGTAACGGTAGGTGCGCGGCGCGTAGCCGGCGGTCAGGGAGCGGCCCATGACGACGAAGGGGACGATGACAATGGCGAGCGACAGGGCCCAGCGGACGAGCTGGAGCGGGCCGGCCCAATGGGCGGAAAGCACCCAGAACGCGGCGTTGCCGACGTTGAGCAGCGCCAGCGGCACGAGGAACTGCCACGACAGCCGCGTGAGCTGGTCGATGCGCAGCCGGAGCAGCGTGCCGCGGACCCAGATGAAGAAGACGATCATCAGGATGAGCTTGCCCATGAACCACAGGTAGGAGGGGACGACCTCAAGCAGGGGAAACGGCGCCTGCCAGCCGCCGAGGAAGAGCGTGACGCCGAGGCCGCTGAGCGCGGTCAGCCCGAAATACTCGGCCATGAAGAACAGCGCGTACTTGAAGCCGGAGTATTCGGTCAGGTGGCCGGCGATCAGCTCGCTCTCGGCCTCCGGCAGGTCGAACGGCGAGCGGTTGGACTCGGCCAGCGCCGCGATGAGGAAGATGATGAAACCGGCGAAGCCCCACGGCGTGAAGACGAACCAGTGCGGCAGCGTCACGAAGCCGGGGTGCCAAAAACCCTGTTGCAGCACGATGGCCCGGGTCGAGAGCGTGCCCGTGACCAGGACGATGGGCACGACGGAGAGGATGAGCGGCAGCTCGTAGCTGATGAGCTGGGCGAGGGCGCGCATGGCGGAGAGCAGCGAGTATTTGTTCCGGCTCGACCAGCCGGCCATGAAGATGGCGAGTTCGGTCGCGGAGCCGGCGGCGAAGAAGTAGAGCAGCGCGGCGTCGAGGTCGACCGGGAGGTACTGGCGGCCGAAGGGCAGCACGGCGAAGCCCATGAGCGAGAAGGCGACGACGATGACCGGGGCGAGGAAGTGCAGGGCCTTGTCCGCCGCGGCGGGGACGATGTCCTCCTTGGTGATCGCCTTGACGGCGTCGGCGAACGGCTGGGTGAGGCCCCAGAGCTTGTGGGCGAGGTGCCAGGGCAGGAAGGAGAACTTCGGCAGGCCCGCGCGGTTGGGGCCGAGGCGGTTTTGCACGCGGGCGAGGAGTTTCCGCTCGGCGACGGTGGTGAAGGCGAAGAAGAGGCCGAAGATGGCGAGGACGGCCACGATGGTGATCAGGTGGTGCACCAGCCACTGCAGCGGGTCCGGGAAAAAGTTCACGAACCAGTCGCGCAGCTCGAGGGGGGCGCGTTCGAGGAAGTGATTTTGAGCCGCGGGATTCATGTGGCGGGGTCTCGCGGAAACACACCCCGGCGCTGCGCGCCACCCCTCGCCAGAGGGGAGCCAGGGCGGGTGACAAGCCGTTGGGAGATCCCCTCTGGAGAGGGGTGCCCGGCAGGGCGGGGTGTGGTCTTCATGCGCTCGGCGGCGGTTTCACCGCGGGCGATGGGGCCGGCGTCACGGGCGCGCTGGCTGGATTGGAAAGGGGTGATGTAGCCGGCCTCGGTGCGGCCGGTCCGGGGTCGGCGACCCCGGCTACAGGCGCCGCGGCTTTCGCGGCGGCGGCGGCCTTGGCTGCCGCCGCCGCCTTCGCCTTTTCCTCGGCGGCCTGGCGTTCGGCGGTCAGCCGGCCGTCAACCTCGGCGGCCTCCTCCGGGTGGATCTGGTGATAGTAGCTGTTGGGCTTCGCGAGCTGCTCGCGGTCGAGGAACAGGCCCGCGAAGCGGTCGGTCGCGGCGATGGCGAAGACCTTGTCCATCTTGATCGCGTCGAAGGGGCAGACTTCCACGCAGATCTGGCAGCTCATGCAGACGGAGGTGTCGATGCCGAAGACCGCGGGGTAGAGCTGCATCTTGCCGCTGGCGTCGGGCTTCTTGTCCTTGCTCTTCTCGATGATGATGCACTGCGGCGGGCATTCCTTCTCGCAGATCTGGCAGGCCACGCAGCGCAGCGTGCCCATCGGGTCGGTGGCGTTCTCGGCGATGAGGAAGGGGAAGTTGCGGTAGTTCTCCGGCAGGACCGGCTTTTGCTCGGGATACTGCTCCGTCACCATCCGCTTGGGATCGTGGTAGCTCCCGGCGAAGTTTTTCGCGGTGACGATCAGGCCGTTGATGATGCCGGAGCCGAGCATAAATTTCAGAGGCCGGAGGAAGGAGGGCGGAGGACAGAGGTCAGAAGACAGAGATCAGAGGACAGATGAAAGCCTCCCCGGCGCGACTTGGGCTGGTCTGACTTCTGATCTCTGATGTCTGACGTCTGCATGTTCAGCGGTCCACTTCGCCGAGGACGATGTCGATGCTGCCGAGGATGACGACGGCGTCGGCGATCGTGTGCCCGAGGCACATTTCCTCGAGCAGGGTGAGGTTGATGAGGGAGGGGGGGCGGACGCGGTAGCGGTAGGGGTTCGGGCTGCCGTCGCTGATGAGGTAGAAGCCCAGCTCGCCCTTCGGGCTCTCGATCCGGCCGTAGGCCTCGCCGGGCTTGGGGCGGAAGCCGCGGATCTTCGCCTTCGGGTCCATGATGGGGCCGGCGGGCAGGTCGCGGAAGGCCTGCTGCAGGATCTTCACCGACTCGCGCATTTCGAGGATGCGCATCATGTAGCGGTCGTAGGTGTCGCCGTGCGCGCCGAGTGGCACGCGGAAGTCGAAGCGCGGGTAGAAGCCGTAGCCGTCGACCTTGCGGACGTCGTAGCCGACGCCGCTGGCGCGGAGCACGGGGCCGGTGAGGCCGGCGTTGACGGCGTGCACGCCGTCGAGCCGGCCGATGCCCTGGGTGCGGGCGAGCATGATCTCGTTGCCTGTGAGCATGCGCTCGTACTCGTCGAGGAAGCGCGGGTAACCCTCCACCAGCGCGCGGGCGGTGGCGAGCCACGCGGGCGAGGGGTCGACGCGGCAGCCGCCGAAGCGCTGGTAGTTGCACATCATGCGCGAGCCGCTGAGCGCCTCGAAGAGGTCGAGGAATTTTTCGCGCTCGCGGAAGGCGTAGAGCAGCGGGGTGAACGAGGTGCCGAGGTCGTTGAAGAGGAAGCCGACCAGGCAGGAATGGTTCACGAGCCGCGTCATCTCGGCCATGATGATGCGCAGGTACTGGGCGCGGTCGGGCACGGCCTGGCCGGCGAGCTTCTCCACCGCGAGGGCGTAGGCCCAGTTGGTGGACATCGAGCAGAGATAGTCGAGCCGGTCGGTGTAGGGCATCGAGCCGAGGTAGGTCGTGTTCTCGGCGATCTTCTCGTGGTTGCGGTGCAGGTAGCCGAAGACGGGCTTGAGCTTGACGATCAGCTCGCCGTCGAGCGTCACGACCATGCGGAAGACGCCGTGGGTCGACGGGTGCTGCGGCCCCATCGAGACCTCGAGCAGGTCGCCGTGGAAAGGGTCGCGGACCTGCCGGACGGACGGGCCGCCGGGCTGGCCGAAGGCAGTGGGACCGGGAACCGAGACCTGGGGGCTGAGACCTGAGACCTGAGGGTCGCTCATGGCCTGGCCTCCGGTCGGGCTGTAGCCGGGCTCGGTGAGCCCGGGGCTTTGATTGTCGGTCCGGGGTCGGCGACCCCGGCTACAGGGCTCGCAGCTGATTGATGGGCCTTGGCCTTCTCGAGGATGGCGCCGTGGGCGGTGGGCTCCCACTCGTAGTCGTCGGGCTCGACGTAGTCCTTGCGCATCGGGTGGTCCTTGAACTCGTCCCACATGAGCAGGCGGCGCAGGTCGGGGTGGCGCTCGAAGACGATGCCGTAGAGATCGTAGACCTCGCGCTCCTGGAAATCGCAGGCGCGCCAGACCGGGGTCAGGGAGGGCAGGGCGACCCGGTCGGTGCGGTTGGCCGTGCGGAGCCGGATGATGACCGGCCCGTGTTTCAGGGCCATCGAGTACAGGTGGTAGACGGCCTCAAGGCAGCCCGGCTGCACGTGGACGGTCTTTTGCTCGACGGTCTTCGGCGGACCGCCGGCGGGATCGGGCACGCTCGTCTTGACGGTGTCGGTGATCTCCTTGTCCGGCCAGTCGATGCCGGTGACATTGGAGCAATAGTCGAGGCGCAGGGCGGGGTCGTCGCGCAGGAACAACGCGATGTCGTGCGCGTGGGCGGGGTCGAGCAGCAGCGAGTGTTCCGCGGCCGGGCCGGGATTCATCACGACGGCGACGTGCGCCGCGGGGAAGCGGGCGGCGAGGCGGTCGTGGAGCTGTTCGACGGTGTCCAAGGGATTGAGCGGGAAAGGGAGGGTGAAGATGGGCTGGGGCGGTCAGGCTTTGCCTTGGGGCTCGGGCGGCGTCCAGACGGCCGGGTTCTTCGGCGGCTCGAGGTCGTGGGCGCCGTATTCGGGCACGGGGAATTCGCTCGGTTCCTCCGGGCGGGTGTGGCGGGCGGCGTCGGGGCCCTTGAGTTTCTCGCCCTTGATCTGCGCCTGGAGTTGGACGAGGCCGTGGAGGAGCGCCTCGGGGCGCGGCGGGCAGCCGGGGATGTAGATGTCGACGGGGATGAAGCGGTCGATGCCCTTGAGGACGTTGTAGCCCTGCTTGAA
>CAYRDN010000108.1:0-6460 GCA_964423065.1 uncultured Oleiharenicola sp.
TATCCAACACAACCCATTCCGACTTTGATTGAACCAACTGGCTGATTCAATGGCGACAAGAGGTCCCATATCCGAGAATTTGCTGAGGTCGTTTTCGGGAACGCGCTCATTTTTAGCAGCATGCCAATTTGATTGAGCCGACCCCCTTTGGCATATACAGAGTCAGGCGCAATCATCCACATCATGAATGATCAAATGCAGAAGCGGCTCGCAAAAATGGAGACGATCCACGCACTCGGCAGAAAGCGGTTTATCGTTCGCTATGGAATTTGCTATTGGGGCATTCCTGTCGGTTTGTTCATGGTCTTATTCAACGGGTGGCAGCGCGGTTTCTCGATCATCTATGTGGTCAGCGCTGCGATTATTTGGCCGATCGCGGGTTGGGTCTATGGCGCAATTATTTGGCGCAAGTCCGAAGAGAAATATCGGCATTTATTAACTACTGGTGAAAAACCCGCCTAACCAAACCGCGCATCCGATGCTGGCCACTGGTCAGCTCGAATCACGTTAACATTCGGCGACACATCTTATGCGCATCGATCAACTACTGGGATTCCTTGCACACCCCGTCGTCGTCGCTGGGGCCCTTGCAATTGCTCTCTTCTTTGCGATCAAGACCTATCTGATGCGTCGTGAAAAAGGTGTCTTGATGCTCGCGTTGGCAGTCGGCTTCCAACTGCTCGTGGAAGTGGCTATCGCATTTCTCTTCAAGCAACCGGATTGGGATCACCGAGATGCGATTGAAAAGATATTCGCACTGTCTCACATGGCGGTCCCGGTCTTTATGATCTTGGGTTGGGTATTGCTCGCACGAAGAACGCCGAACCAATTTAACGCATAAGACAATTCATGGACGTTCAAACCACGCTAAATTACTACGGGCGCACTGAAGAAGCGGTCAGGTTTTATTGCAGGACGATTGAAGCTGAGACACTCTTCATGATGCGGTTTCGCGACTGTCCCGACCCTTCCCATTCGAGGCCAGGCATGGAGGAGAAGATATTTCACGCCACATTTCGCATCGGTTCCACAGAGATCATGGCGTCAGACTGCGGTTGCCAGAAGCCGCCAACCGGAATAACATTTGCAGGCTTCGCGCTTGCTATCCGAGTTGAAACCCCGGAAAAAGCCGAACGGTTCTTTGCGGCCCTCAGCGATGGTGGACAGATTCAAATCCCTTTGCTGCAAACATTTTTCGCAGAGCGATACGGAATCGTAATCGATCGCTTTGGCATCTCTTGGAAGATTATGGTCGAGTCTAAAGCCCAAACGGAGATAAAAAATGAGGGTGACGTCGCCCACCACACGGCAGAACCAGCTGAATGGGCCCCTGTGTCACCAAATCAACCCGCTGCCTGCGAACTGAGCAGCCGAGAGAAGCCAGGTTAGCCCGGGTAGTTCATACTTGAGTGCTTGTTCAGCCAGGTTAAGGCTGCATCGGAATCCGAAGCGCGCATCAGGGCCATGATCGCGGGTCAGGAATTCGCCCGTGAATGTCTTCCACACGACAACCCGCAGTGCCTGACACATTTCACCCGTGAAACGCCGGTTGGGATATCCATCGTTAGCCCGGTAAAATCATGAAATGCTTCACCCACCGAATTTCAGACGCCGTGGCAATATGTCGATCCTGCGGGCGGGCATTGTGCCCCGATTGCATTTCCGAAGTCGGACTAGCTTGTGCCTGCAAAAACCGCTGTGAAGCTGATGTTGCACGTTTCAATGAAATGCTCACCCGTGGCCGGCCCGGGCCAGCAAACGCAGCCAACCTGGTTGGCTATGACCGGGTGATCTTCATAATGGTAATAGGCATGGGCTTGGTCTGGTTCGGCTTGTATTACATCGGAGACCATGGGCCAAAATTGTTTTTTACCGCGTTCGGAGCGGCCTTTATCATTTTCGGCATTTCCCAGTTCTTTCTGACCAGGAAACTTCGCAAGCAATTAGGAGGCAAGAAAGGCTAGCCACGCAACGCAACCGCCGCTGAGCGCCGTTCACTGAAACGTTGAGCTAGCTGCAAAAGAAACCGCCCCTTCACGAATGATAGCCTTCCAGATAATCTGCGCTGCGCTCGCAATTCTCATTTATGTGGCTGCCTTTCACCGCGCTCCGCAGCTTAAGAAGGGCCTGAAGTTCGGCGCCGGAACGCTGCTCGGCATCTTGGTCTTTGTTGGCGTCGCATTTTTTGGGATTTTCAAAAAATGACGATCGAAAAGCCTCCGCACCGCCGTCAGCGCCAGCGGCCCCGTGCGGCCGTGGTTCACCTTGAACGTTCAGCAAAAAGTCATGCACCTAACCAGTAATTACCAGCTGATCGCATTCTTCGCGCTCGCCGGCATCATGCTTGTCGTCGCCGCGAAGGTCCGACCCAGGAGACTCGAGGCGGCGCGTGCTCGTCAGGCGGCACACGCCCGCGACATTCCGCCCGAAGAAAGAAATGAAAAAGACGACGAAGTGCTGCGACTTTTGCTGGCGGGCGAGAAGATCAAGGCCATCAAAAGCTATCGGAAGTTCTACCAAACCGGGCTCAAGGAAGCGAAGGATGCCGTGGAATTGCGCGAAAAGACAAATGCCTGACCGAGGCCAAGCCAACATCGCCATTCGGGCGCCGTGGTCCAACAACATTGAAGCAAAGAAAGATGAATACACCTCAAGATGTTCTCCTGTTTGGTTTCGAGACTCATTCGACCGAAAAGATTCAGGAAGCCCTGGCCGCAGGCATCGATGTCAACGGTCTCCTGGACGGCAAGACGCCGTTGACGCGGCTGGTGGAAATGTATCTTCGGTCGCCGAAGTTCTCGGATTGCGTTCGGTGCCTGAAGCAAGCCGGGGCGCGGTGCGCCGACACAGCGTTGCTCGCCGTTCTGCTGGATGATGCCGGGCTGCTTGCCGGGGAACTGCGCCGGAATTCGTCCTTGGTTCACCATCAAGTGGACATCCGCTGTGCCTTTACCCCGTTGCTTGGGGCGTCGTTATTGCACGTGGCCGCCGAGTTCGGCCTCATGCGGGCCGCGGAAGCGTTGCTGGCGGGAGGGGCGGAGGTGGAGGCGAAAGCAGCGGTGGATGATGATGGATTTAATGGACACACGCCCCTATTCCATACCGTCAGCCAACGCGGCAATCATTGCCAGCCCATGCTGCGACTGCTGCTGAAACATGGCGCGAAAGCGGACGTTCGCTTGGCGGGCATCACCTGGGGGAAAAGCTTCGAGTGGGAGACGACGATTTTCGATGCCACGCCATTATCCTATGCGCAAGCCGGACTGCTGCCGCAGTTCGGACGTGACGAACGCGATGTGTATGAGAACATCAGGCTGCTCGCTCAGGCATCAGGTCGGGCCGTTCCCAAAGACCTGAACGTCCCAAACAAGTATCTGCACCCTTGAAAAAAGAGGGTCCCTCCAGGCGCTCCAACCAACACGCTCCGCGCGTGGCGGATCAACCTTAACACGATAAACCCTTTGCCGAATTATCCCCAGAGATGAAAAACCGACTCATCTGGTTGCTCCTCGCCGTGATCGCCTTCGATTTCGGCATCACCCTGCTTGGCCAGCCTGCGAGTTATTGGCAGGATCCGCAGACGGCGAACGAAGGGACCCCGGCATTCAAATGGTTCATGGTGCATGGGATCGTCTGTTATGCGGCCTTTATTCTGGCCTACCTCGTTGGCGTTTCGGCGCTGGTCAGGATGTTGCCACGCCAGATCGCGATCAGCACGGGCCTGGTTTTCTTGCTGGCGCACTATTATGCAGCGTCCACCTGGCTTTCATTCCATTTCAATCTCGGGATGACGGGCCCGATTCTTTACGCGATCGCGCTGTCGACCGGGATGATCTCAATTCTGCAATCAGGCGGGCCAAACGGATGCGCCAGCCATGGGTCCCGATGAGCCACGAGCCGATAAACCGTCAGAGTCAACGCCACGGTCGGTCACGGATCGGGCGGACGCACACTCCGCGCCGGCCGGCGGCGTGGCTCACCGGTAACGTCTGATAAAGCAGCGATGGAAACCGTCTTTCTTCAAGTTGCAGGCGCATGCGCGTTTTTGGTCGGAACGCTCGTTATCGGCACACGTATCAGACGTGACTCGTCCCGGGAAGGCGCGGAGTCGCTCAGCCGCTTTAGCCATCTCCTGTACTGGAGCTGTCTCGTATGCCCGGGCCTGATCGGTTTCATTTATCCGGGCCTAACCCGCTATGATGAGCTCCTGGGTTTACCCCCTTTGCCATTTCGAGCCGGTGCACTGCTCGTTGGGGCATTTTTGGCGGTGATTGGGACCGTCCTGCTGGTCGTTTCAAATCGGTGCCTCATCCAGATGGGAAAAGGAGCCGCCGCCTTCCTGCTGACCCGGCGGATCGTGAGTGAAAGCGTTTACCAAAGAACCAGAAATCCAATGTCGTTGGGGTTCTACCTGGCGTGCATCGGAGTGGGCTTGCTGGCCGGATCAACCGCCCTCACCCTGGGCGCTCTTCTGGTTGTGATTCCCCTTCACGTCTTCAATTTAAAGTTCTTTGAAGAGGTCGAATTAGATCACCGCTATGGTCAGACATACCGTGAATACAAACAGCGCGTTCCCTTTCTTATACCGCGCCTTGCGCGCAGGCCGGAAGGTCAACCCTAGCCAGCCAGATTCAACCGCCGCAAAACGCCCAGCTCAAACGCCCGAGCCCACGGCCCCAGGCGGCCTTGGCTAATCTTGAACCTCGGTAAAGATGAAGCCCTTTATTCGCAATCTTTCAGCGCCCGCGGAATTTTGCATCGTCATTCTCCTCTGTTTCGGGGTGCCCCTTCTTTTCGGCAGCGTGCTGGTCGTTGTCCGTCACCTGATGCACGTGGCTCAACCCCAGGCCCATTTTAACAATGGGACGGTACTGCGTATGTTAATCTGGCAATTGGTCACTTTCGTCGTGGTGCTTTGGCTGGGCCACATCCGTGGCTGGTCTCTGGCCACATTGGGTATGAGGGTCTCCTGGAAGTCGACCGGAATGGGTGTCCTGCTGTATGTCGCTGCGACCGTGGTGGCGGTTTTGGTTCATCGCTATATGGCGGCCCACACTTTCCGTCCGGGGACACGTCCGCTGGCCATTGTTACCACCGGACTAACCCTTCCCTTTATCCTCCTGAATTCGGCGACAAATCCGCTTTTTGAGGAAACGTTTGAAGCCGGCTATGTGATCCGGTCGCTCCAAGGTTTCGGCATGTGGCCGGCAATTCTTGCGGGAGCGCTTCTCCGGGCGGCTTTGCATGCGTATCTGGGCATCAGCGTAGTCGTGACGGTGTTCGCAACCGGTGTGATCTTTGGCCTGGTTTACTGGAGGGGGCGGCAGTTGTGGCCGCTGGTCGTCGCCCATGCATTGTTGGATTTTCTCGGACTACTGCACGTGGATATCTTGCGGCTGCTGCCCGTGAACTAAGGCGTGTCTTCAAATTGGCTTTGTGGGCCAGCGAGCTCGCTCGCGCTTCATCCGCGCCCGCAAGCGGGCTGCCTACCGTGGCCAGAACCCGATCGTGTGATATCCTCCGGGCGTCGCACGCTTTGGGTCCTTCGTGGCTCAACTGACCGGCCGGTATTTCCGCCAAAGCTCCGCCACCAACAGCGCGAGGAAGGCCCCGGACGCATCGATCATGACATCACCCAGCGCCGGGGTCCGGCCGGGGACGAAGACCTGATGGAATTCATCGGTCGCCGCGTAAGCCGCGGCGATCAGCAGGGCGAGGCCGGCCGCCTTCCAGCCGGCCCGGGCCGGGTGTTGCGGATTCAGGGTAATCCCCGTTGCGCGGCGGGTCAGGAGGCCGAGGACGGCATACTCGCTCAGGTGGGCCAGCTTGCGGATGAGAAAATGCATCAGGGTGATGTTTTCCGGCGGACTGTGCGGCAGCAGCCACCGAAGCAGCGGCTCGATGATCCGCGAGGTGTTGTCGGAGGCGCCCAGACCGGTGGACATCGCGAAGATGACGCCCATCCAGAGAATGACCGGCAGCCAGTGCTTGTGCGCGCGCAGCATGGGGCCAGTTGTCGGCGGGGAGGAAGGGGAGGTCAATCCCGGGGAGAGGGGAGAGGGGAGCGAGATCAGGAAGGAGGACGGAGGACGGAGGGCGGAGGACGGTGGACGGAAAGCGGGGAGCAGGGAGGAGGGCGTGGTCAGACTGGCAGGCAGTCCAGGGCGACGGTGGTTTGACCACGGATTATGCGGATGAAACGGATAAAGGTCACAGGCGGTTTTTTAACCGGAGCCCGCTGAAGAAAGGCACGAGTTCAGTCTCGGTTCACTCTGTTTCCTCCTGTGAAATCACCCTCCGGATTCATCCATGGAATTCGTGGTCAGAACCACCGGTGAATTTCTCCGGAGGAAAGGGCTTGCCTAGGGGCGGGGCATGGGTCTTCTTCGCCCTTCCGATGAATCATCGGGCTGTAGCGTAGCCTGGTAGCGCGCTTGCATGGGGTGCAAGAGGTCGTGAG
>CAYRDN010000109.1:0-6422 GCA_964423065.1 uncultured Oleiharenicola sp.
CTGTCTCAGATATAATCTGCCGGCGGTGAGCAAGGCGGCGGCCATGCCGGCGACGACCCCGGCGACCGGCCCGGCATAATCCCAACCGGATAGCACAATACCACGCTGGCGGTAGATCATGAAGAAGAGGAACCGCGCCAGGAAGGCGACGTTAAGCGTGACCATTCCGATGACCATTCCGTAGACGATCCATCTTTCCCGGCGTCGCTGTTTCTGCGCCTGCGTCTCTTCCTGCCGCAGCGCCAGCCGAAGCAGCGTTTCGTTGACGCCATGCAGCGGCGACGCGTCCTGCGACTTCCAGACCGCCATCAATTCGTCGAGATTCATGATTTTGTTTCCTCCATACGTTTGCCGGCCAGCACCGACTTGATCCGGTTGATCTTCACGCCGACGTTGCTCTCGGTGAGGCCGGTAATGCCGGCGATTTCCTTGTAGCTGAAGCCGTCGAGCAGCAGTAGCGCCACGGAACGGTCGACGTCCTTGAGCTGCGCGATCTGATGATAGAGCCACTCCACGCGCGGGTCGCGCTTCTCTGGCGGCGGCGTCAGCAAATCTTCCATCCCCTCGAATGGCTCCTTGCCCCGCTGATGCCGGTCTTCCTTGCGCGTCCACGCGAGCGCCGTGTTCAGGGCGACGCGATACATCCACGTGGGCACCGACGACTCGCCACGAAACGCGTCCACGGAACGCCAGACCTGCACGGCAACTTCTTGAAAGAGATCCTGCCGGTCGGCGTGCTCGAACGCGTAGGCATGGACCACCTTGAAAAGGATCCCTTTGTGACCTGCCAGCCACTCGCCGAAGATACGATCGCGTTCGCTGTTGTGCATGGGCTTTCGGCTAAGGCGATATCGGTCTATCCTTCACCAACCGGTCGCCTTACTTGACCTTGGGGAACTCGCGGTCCTTGCCGCCCTGGTGCAGGATCACGCTGGTCACCCTGCCGTCCGCGTTTTTCACGAAGGTGAACCGGACTTCCACCAGCCGGACGAAAAACTCGGTGTCGGAAGTCGCGCCCAGCTCGAATTTCGGCCGACCGGTCAGCTGGAAAAAAAGCCGGCCGGCCTCGCGCGTGACGGTCAGGCTCCGGTCGGGTCCGTAAGCGTACTCTCCCAGCAGGGGGTCGGTCTGGCTGTCGTCGAGCGTCACTTCGGCGACGTCGGGCAGGCGGGACATGGGGGTAGTCATCCCGTTCTGGTGTTTGACGACTGCGGTCACCTTGCCGTTGGCGTCCTTCACGAAGATCAGCTGGACGTCGACGTCCTTGAAAAAGAATTCGGTCTCGGACTTGGGGAGGATTTCGTGCGTCAAGCTGCCGGTCGCCTGGGCAAACGCCCGGCTCCCGGTGGTCGTGACCGCTAAGACATTGCTGCCGATACCATACCGCCCGGCGATTGCCGCCAACGCGGCCGGAGACGCGGGGTAGCTCGCGACCAGGGCTGGCCGCGGCGGCAAGATCGTGCCCAAATAAATTTCGGCGATTGCCCGGGCGAGCCCGACGGGATCTCCCGCCTTGGGCGGCATGGCGTTGGTGAGGACGACGACCGTGAAATTCTGCTCGGGCAGCCGGAGGAGTCCGGCGCAGAAGCCCGGGAAGCCGCCGCCGTGGGAGATCTCGCGGACGCCCCTAAACCGTTCGATCTCCCAGCCGAAACCGTAGCCGCCGTCCAGTTTCGCATCCGGATTGTTTGCGGTGGCGATGGGAGTGAACGCGGCGGTCAGGCTGTCGGCGTTCAGCACCCGGTGCCCGAAAACGCCCTCGTTCCAGCGAAATAGGTCCCCGACCGTGGTATAGAGGGAGCCCGCGCCGCCGGACCAGGTCTTGTTCCAGTCGGGCGCCGGTGAGAACGCACCTTGGGCATAGGAGTATCCGACCGCCCCGCCGGCAGGCGGCATGTCGTTGTGATACACGCCCGTCGCCGTCATCCCCAGTGGACCGAAGAAAGTGTGCTGGAGATAGTCACCGTAGTTCTCCCCTGACGCCCGGGTGACGATATCGCCCAGAAGCACATAGCCGGAATTGCTGTAGCTCCACTTTGCTCCCGGGCTGAAGTCGAAGGGAAATTTTTCGATCGACGCGATCAGCGCGGCCGTCGTGGTTGGGTTTCGGACGAGGGTGGCCAAGTCCGGTTGCCGGGTATAGTCGTGGATCCCGGAAGTGTGGGTGAGAAGATGCCGCAACGTGACTTCCTTCCCGCGGGGGAATTCCGGATAGTACTGGGCCAGCTGGTCGGTCACGCGAAGCCGTCCGGCTTCCTGCAGCCGCAGGACGGCCGCAGCGGTGAATTGTTTCGTGATCGAGCCGATGCGAAACTTTGTCGCCGGGGTGATCGGCACCTGATGTTCGACGTCGGCCAAGCCATAGCCCTTGGCATAGAGGATTTTGCCGTCGCGGGCAACCAGGACCGCGGCGCCCGGACTTTTCGGATCAAAGCTCCTGGCTAGGAGCCCATCGGTGAGCCGCTCAGGCGCGGGCATGGGTACGCTCGCATCCGCCCCCATTTGGATCAGGAAATCATAGGTGTCCTGCCGGCCGGAGAGCCGGGCGGCGAGTAGGGCGTTCAGGCCGATGGAAACCCGTGCATTGATGTCGGCCCCTTGTGCCAGGAGGGCCTTGATCGCATCCACGTCGCCTGCCCGGGCTGCGGCCACGAGTTTTTTAGCTGCCCCGTCGGCCAGGAGCACGTTCCCGCTAACGCCGGGAGTTTCGGCGGGAGAGGATTCGGTGGCCCGGCATGGATTTCCGCCAAAGATCGTCAGTGCAACGACCAGGGTATGGGTGGTCTTTAACAATAAGTTCATGTGAGTTTGATTCAGTTAGTAGCGCCGACCGAGTCTTTTCTTACACCCAAGGTGTTTTTTGACGGTATGGGTGCCCGACCCGCGATGGAAAAAGGGCCACTTCCGACAGGTCACGTCGTCCTACAGCAGGGGCTCATCAGAGCAGCCTTCGCACCTATGTGGGTGACGCGCTGGCGAACCCCTCTAAAATCTACTCACGCTCGCCAGTGGGTGAAGTCGGGTTAACACGGACTTTACCGCCCAGAGAGGCATTGTTTCATGCCCGCCAAGGTCGCGACCGTTCGCGCGCTTTGTTTGCATGAGACCAACCAAACCAAGATTGAACTCAGTACGATGGCATAACCGAGTGGACCCTTCGAACCCAATTCCCATCGACTGACTAACCACGTTGAAGCTCCAAAGTAATAACTAAAAACAAGGGTCCATGTGGTGATCAGGCCGGCCTTTTTCGGTAGGGCAGATACGATGAAAAACAAACTGGTAAGACCGATGATGTCATAAATTAGGAACGGCGAAAACCCCCGGTTGAGAAAATACCGCGACAACCAGAACCCCTCGTTTGCGGTTTGCGGTTGATGCCAGTAGCTACCCGGCTGCCCTAGAACGGTATTGGTCAGGTCGAACAGCATCGCGCCGGCCATCACCCAACGAAGCCGGCCCTTAATTTGATCGGCGGCGACCTCAAAGGGCATCGTAGACAAAATAATGCCTAGCACGATACCACAGCTAAAAGTTGCGGTCATCCCGAGGTGCCAGAAGTAGTTCAACCAAGCAGCAAACCCGAAACAGTGCCCAAGAATGATTGTGAATCCAAAGAGCAAGGCGGGCCGGCGCGGTATGACTGAAATCACCATGAGTGCTAACGTCAGATAGACCAATTGGACCGCGGTGTAAGTCGCCCAGCCGCGACTGAGTAGAAAATGAAACGCATTGTAGCCGATGTCAGCCGTAGCTGGGTGTGCCCAATAAGATTTCGGCTGACTGGCGAGTGTCGCGACCAAGTCCAGAAGCCCGAAGCAGACCGCGATCCAACAGAAACGCTTCACGATTCGATCATGGGTAGACAATGGGGTCTTCAAAGTTGCGAAGGCCATTAATTGCAAAAGGCGAAAAAAGCGCACAATTGGGGTAAATGAATAATCCGTGACCTGACCACAATCATGAGGATACAAATGCTCGTTGAGGGCAAGAACCGAGGCGCCATCCGGACGCTACGGAGGCGTGATGGACTACAGGACTCACATATTCCCGAGGGAGACGGAGGCTTGGTTGCTGTTTGGTTGTGACGATGCGGCAACAGCAATTAGGGGGTACGCCTCTCCTAGTCTAAGGGAATACTGCTACGGGAGTGAGGGGCATGGCTTATCTTGCAAACCGCGAGCGAATCCGCTGTTAAGTTGCGAAAGACCCCATGAATCGATTCGCCACCATCAGATCGAGCGCAACTGATCCAGCGGATTTTATCTGCCCAAGATGGGTGCTTTGAGGATTTTCGGCCATTAGAGATTAGCCCATGCAGACTTGGCCTCTCGCAATCCCAGCACTCCTCATCTTCGCGGCACCCCTGTTGGCGGAGACGGCGGCCGAAGCCAACGCGGCCATTCGGCGCGACTTTGTGGCCTTCGATCCCAACTACGCCGCCGATTTTCGCGCACGGGCGGTCCGGGTCGGCGGACTGAAGGCCGCCTTGCTGGCTCAGACCGGCGGAGGCGTGGAGAATCCGGTGGCCAACCAGGTCCTCTTCGAAACGGGCACGCTGCTTTTCACCACCGCCGATTTCAAACGGATCGATCGCCGCGCGGACGACCTCGCCGCCGCCATCGCTCACCCGGCGCTCGACCACCAGGACGCGACCGGCATGTGGGGCTGCGGCAGCGAGCAGTGGTTTCTCAAGCTGGACAACACCTTCGACCGGCTGACGGACGAAGCCCGGCATCGGCCCGATGGTCCGCCTCGTCCGCTACCTGCGTTTCTCGACCGGGTGTCCACCCCAGCCAAGCTGGAGGCTTGGTTCGACGCCGTCGCCGAGTCGGACATTCCGCACACAGGCATCGATCACGGGCTCGAATTCAATCTGGCCATCTCGGACCTGCTCCGGATGATCGTGCTTGGCGAACCGGAGAACTATCGAATCGATCCTGGGCTGCGCGATGCGTTTCTTCGCCTGCTGAAAGACAAGTACCGCGATCCCGTCACCGGGTTTTGGGGCGAACGGTATCGCCGGGAGGGCGAGCTGCAGTTCCGGCCCGATATCAGCACCACGTTCCATATTGTCTCCTACCTGGAGGGACGGATACCCGATATGCCACGCTTGGCGGATACGATGCTCTCGCTGAGGACCTTCAGCGACCCCGCCGGCTGGCTCTCCAACGGTCACTACTGGAATCACAACAACATGGATGTCGTCACGGTGTTCCGGTACGCATGGCCGGCCGCCAGCCCGGCCCAACGCAAGGCGATGGCCGCGGAGATCGACCGCATGCTGGCCTGGTGCCTGGGCGAGTCGCTGCAGCCCGACGGCAGCTTCAAGGTCCTGGAAGGGGACCTGTCGCAGGAATACGCCGAGAATTTCGGGGTGGAGTTTCTGTCCCGGACCGGCTTCTTCAGTCCGGCGCGGCGTTTCTGGACAGATCGCGAATTTCCGCAATCGGAGGCCATTCGCGCAAAGATCCGGGCCTTCATCGAAACGCATGCGCATACCGGAGTGTCCGGCGACAACTACGCGAGCGCCTTGTCGGCGCTGATGCGGGACCGGGACTAGACGTCGTTAAGGCTTTGGGTCCGATGGGTTCGCTCTGCTACTGTGTCCGCCGGCGGCGAACGGGGTAATTAGTGCGCTTCTAAGGCCGCGGAACTTTTAGCTAGCATGGCCAATCCAGCTAAATAGTCTTTCATCGGACGGGACTACAGGACTCACACCCTGCCATAGGTAAGCGCAGGCGTGGTTGCTGTTTGGTTGCAGAGCTATGCTGAAGACCCAGTCAGAGAATGATCTCGCTTCTTCTGGATGCGCAGTGCCCAAAGAGACGAAATGCAGAGCACGATTTGCAGGCCACCACCGGTCAAGCCCACGGCATCCCATCCCCAATCGCGGGCGTCGCGGGCGAGGAGATCCAAAAGCGCTTGGGACCCAACCATGACGCCAACGATCAGGAGAAAAACCGTGGCCCCTTTCCCCATGCCCATCGGCAAACGGAGCCAAACCTTATTGCCGACCGTCCATTGCCAAACCGTGTTTGACGGTGATCTGGATGCTTCCATGGCTATGAGGTCATCATGCCGGCGTTCTGCTAAGCTGCAATCTCGTAGTGTCGGGCTTTGATCCCGCTTCTTAGCTCCTACAGGACTCACTCTCCGCCACAGGTAAGCGCAGGCGCGGTTCCCGCGTCTTGAAGTTCTTGCGGATGCGGACGCCGTTGAAATAGCCGTCCACGCGCCACGAGGTGTTTCCGTTCCGATTTTCGAATGAGCTGACAACAAACTTAGTGTGTTTCATGATCTAGGTTGTCCAGTCAAGTGGGCAACCTAGCTTCACCGAAAAATGAACTTCTTTGATTAGAAGAAGTTAGATGGCGTCCCCACGGGGATTCGAACCCCGGTTCTCACCGTGAAAGGGTGGT
>CAYRDN010000110.1:0-6362 GCA_964423065.1 uncultured Oleiharenicola sp.
CCGGCAGCAACTCCGCGACCTTCACCAGCATGGCCCCCTCGATCGGCGGCCTATCCGGCGGCGGTGCCTCGACCCTGCTGACCCTTGCCTCCGGCTCCACACTGTCAATTAACCAGGATTCCGACGCCACTTTCGGCGGCGTCATCGCCGGCTCCGCTTCAAGGGTGAGCAAGTTCGGCGGTGCCGCCTTGGACCTCTCGGGCGACAGCACCTTCGACGGCGGCCTGGACGTGCACGAAGGCGTGCTCCTGCTCGGCAGTTCCACCAAGCTGAACGGCACCGTCAGCGGGGATCCGCTCAACTTCAACACCGGTCCGGTCGGCACGGGCCCGCTCACCCTGGAGGACGGGGCGGAATTGAGCGTCTCCGCCGCCAATGTGACCCTGGCCAACACGGTCCACTTGAACGGCTTCATCGCCAACGAGGATGCCGAGGACGCCAACCTCGCCGGCAACCTGACCTTGACCGGCATCATTGACGGCATCAACGGCGGCTTCGACTGGTGCTCTTACGGCACGCTGACCCTCACCAATGGGGCCAATACTTTTGCCCAGGGCGTGGACATGCGGAATGGCACCCTGCACCTGGGCGCATCGACCAACGGGACACCCGGATCATTCACCGCCGGCCCGATGGGCACAGGCACCCTGACCCTCTATGATGGCACCACGGTCTCGGCCTCGGCCCCCTCGGTGACGCTGGCGAATTATATCACCCTGAATGGCGACGGCGGCAGTTACAGCTTCGGCGAAACGGGCAATGCCAACAATTTCACCATCACGGGTGACATCGACGGCTATGGTGACATCTCGTATTATGGCACCGGCCGGCTGACCCTGTCCGGCAATAGTACCTTCAGCAGCCTCTCGATCTACTCGGGAACGCTGGTGCTGGCCAACTCCTCCTATACTGACGAGGGCATTTCCGGTCCGGCCGGCCACGGCGGCCTCTATCTGTTCGACGGCAGCACGCTCGGGGTCGACCTTTCCATCCGGCCACTCCTCAGCAGCATCACCCTGCAAAACCCCATCGCGCTCGATCCCACCAGCGCGACCCATGTCACCATTGATGCCACTGGCGGCCCCCTGTCCCTCACCGGCATTATCACCGGCAGCGCAGGTCTGACTGTAACCGGGGCGCATGCCCTTACGCTGACCGGCAACAACACCTTCACAGGCGGCGTGACCGTGACCGGCAGCGGCATCCTCGCGCTGGGCAGTAACACCAAGCAAAGCGGCAACACCACGTCTACCATCCCGTTCAACACCGGCCCGGTCGGCACCGGCACTCTGACCCTGCAGAGCGGCGCCACCCTGACCACCGCCGGCATCGACAATGTCACCCTCGCCAACAACCTCGCCCTGCCCGGCGGCACCGTCACCTTTGCTTTCTCCAATGAGCATTACTATTCCGAATCGTATTACTACGACAGTGTGGTCCTGGGTGGGACGATCACTGGCAGCGGCGCGATCAGCCTTTATGGCACTGCCGGCAACCTGCACGACGGCTACCACGCCGGCGGTTACCTGCTGCTCTCCGGCGCCAACAGCGGCTGGAGCGGCGGGCTGAACATCTACGGGAACAATACGGTCTATGTGAACTCCGACACCGCCCTGGGCACCGGGCCGCTCTGGATTGATCCGAGCAGCAATTCGACGGTCGAATTCAGCTCCTTCGCCCCAACTCTCGGCGGGCTCAGCGGCGGCTTCAGCGGTTCCTACAACAGCACCATCCAGATCGACAACGAGACCAACCTAACCATCAACCAGGCCGCCAACGGCACCTTCGCCGGCATCATCACGGGCCTCAACCTGACCAAGGCCGGTGCGGGCACCCTGACCCTGACCGGGGACAACACCGTCACTTACATCGCCATCACCGCCGGCACCCTGCAGATCGGCAACGGCGGCACCACCGGCTCGGTCGCCAGCAACATCGTCGACAACGCCACCCTGGCCTTCAACCGCTCGGACAGCTCGTTTGTCTATGGCGGCAACATCTCCGGCACCGGAGCGCTGAAACAGATCGGCAGCGGCTCGCTCTACCTCACCGGTGACAGCGGGGGCTTCACCGGCACGACGACCATCTCCTCCGGCTACCTCGTGATCGGCAATGGCTCCACCACCGGCGTCCTCGGCGGCAACATCGTGGACAACGCCGTGCTGACGTTCGCGCATTCCAACGCCTATACCTTCGGCGGCAACATCTCCGGCTCCGGCGTGATCTTCCAGAGCGGCGCCGGCAACCTCACCCTGACCGGCGCCAATACCTACGCCGGCACCACCAACATCTCCTCCGGCACCCTGACGGTCGGCGCGGCCAACACCCTGCCGGTCGCCGGCAATGTCAGCCTGCAGGCCGGCGCCGCCCTCAATGTCGCCTACAACCAGACGCTCGGCGGCCTCAACGGCTTCGCCACCAGCTCGGTCATCCTCGGCAGCGGCACGACCCTCACACTGGCGGGCCTCAGCGGCAGCCAGATCGACCCGGTGCTCAGCGGCAGCGGCGCGCTCGCGTTCACCGGCCCCGGCACCTATGTCCTCACCGCCGCGAACACCTTCACCGGCGGCATCACCTTCGGCAGCGGCAGCACCCTGGTGGTCGGCGCGGACAACAATCTCGGCGCCGTGCCCGGCTCGGCCACGCCGGGCCAGCTCACCTTCAACGGCGGCCTGCTGGAAACCGTCACGAATTTCACCCTCGCCGCCAACCGCGGCATCGCCCTCGGCGCCGCCAATGGCACGCTTTACACCGATCCCGGCACGATCCTCACCTACGGCGGCATCATCGCGGGCAGCGGTAGCCTCACCAAGGCTGGCGCCGGCCGGCTGACGCTCACGGGCGCGAGCACGTTCACCGGCGGGGCGACGGTCGCCGCCGGCAAGCTGTACCTCGGCAACACCAGCGGCTCGGCCACCGGCACGGGAACCGTGTCCGTGGCCGCCGGGGCCGAACTCTGGGTGGGCGACGGCACCGCGATCGGCTCCCTGAGCGGCAACATCGCCGATGCGGGCAAGGTGGGCTTCAACCGCCCCGACAACCAGACCTACGCCGGCGTCATCTCCGGCAGCGGTGTCCTCGACAAGCAGGGGACCAACACCCTCACCCTGACCGGTGCCAACACCTATACCGGCAACACCACCGTCTCGAACGGTACGCTCACCGTCGGCGCCACCAACGCCCTGCCCTTGGCGACCACGGTGCTGATCAATCCCCTGATGACCCTGAACGTGGCCTTCGACCAGACGATCGCCGGCCTGGGCGGCAACGGCAACATCCTGCTCGCGACCGGCAAGACCCTGACCCTCAACAATGCCTCGAGCGCATCGCTCGGCGGCGCGATCTCCGGCGCCGGCACCCTGGCCAAGACGGGAACCGGCACCTTCACCCTCTCGGGCGCCAGCACCTATACCGGCGGCACGGTTGTCGATTTCGGCACCCTGAACGTGGCTGGTGGCTCGGTCAGCCAAGCCGCCGCCAATGTCACGGTTGGCAATCTCAGCGGGGACAATGCCTTCCTCACTGTTTCCAGTGCCGGCTCCGTCACGAGCAACTACAGCTCCATCGGCAACATCTCCGGCAGCACCGGCTCGGTCACGGTCACCGGCACCGGCAGTTCATGGAACAATGGGTTCACGGACGTGGGCTTGTCCGGAACTGGATCACTCACGATTGCCAGCGGGGGCTCCTTCAACGGCTCGGTCCTCTCCATCGGCCGCAACTTCGGCGGCACCGGCGCGGTCACGGCCACCGGATCCGGCAGCTCCTTGAGCCTTTCGGATGTTCTCCTCCTTGGCAACGAGGGCACCGGCTCACTCGCCATCGCCAGCGGCGCCTCCGTTTCCGATTATGGTACTTCGATCGGCTTCGTTGCCGGCAGCTCCGGCACGGCCACGGTTGCTGGTGCCGGCAGTACTTGGACAAATTCGCTCAACCTGTTTGTGGGTAATTTTGCCCCCGGTTCGCTGGCCATCACCGGTGGCGGCCTTGTCTCCGCCACCCACGGCCAGCTCGGCAGCAATGCCGGCGTCACCGGCACCGCCATGGTCGATGGCGCCGGCAGCACCTGGTCCAATTCCAGCGACTTGTTTGTGGGTGTTTACGGCCTCGGCACCCTCACGCTGGCCAACGGGGGCACGGTCAAAGTCAACAGCGGGACCGGCCTTGTCACCCTCGGCAATAATTCCGGCGCCCAGGGCACGCTCAACATCGGAGCGTCCTCGGCTGGTTCCGCGGCCGCCGGCGGCATGGTCAACGCCGCGAGCATTACGACTGGCAGCGGCACCGGCACATTGCAGTTCAACACCACGGCCACCACCGCCAGCCCTTATTACCTGACCCCGGACGGCACCGCCGGTGGCACGGCCGTCGCGATCACCGGCCCGACCAAGGTCGTCAACACCAATGGCTACAATGTCCTGACCGGCACCAACACCTACACCGGCGGCACCACGATCAACGGCGGCACCCTCGTCGCGGGCAGCAACGGCGCCTTCGGCTCGGGCACGGTCTCGCTCTCGGGCGGCCAGCTGGGCGTTGCGAACGGCGTCACCTTCAGCAACCCGCTCAACCTGTCCGGCGGCGGCACCTTGTCCGGCAACGGCACCTTCGCCGGCCCGCTGACCCTGGGCGCCGGCGTCATCGTCTCCCCGGGCAATTCGCCGGGCAACATGACCTTCACCAACACCCTCACCATCAATCCCGGCTTTGAGTACGACTGGCAGGTCCAGAGCACCACCGGCACCGCGGGCACCAACTGGGACCTGATCACCGTGTCCGGCACCCCGGGCGTACTCGACCTGACCAACGCTGGCAACTTCACCCTCAAGGTCATCTCCCTCAACCTCGCGGGCAATCCCGGCGCCCTCTCGGGCGTCAGCTTCAGCACCAATTATTCCTGGGTCATCGCCAGCGCCGCGGGCGGCATCACCGGCTTCAACGCCAATAATTTCATCATCGACGGCACCTCGTCGTTCATCGCGACAAACGGCTTTGGCGGCACCTTCGGGGTGTCCGTCTCGGGCAACAACCTGGTGCTGAACTTCACCTCCGTGCCCGAGCCGTCGACCTACGCCCTGCTCGCCCTCGGCCTCGGTTTCCTCGGCCTGACCTTCCGGCGCCGGCGGGCCTGATCTTTTCTGGTCACCTCAGCCAAGGGGCCGCCCGCCGGGGCGGCCCTTTTCTTTGCGCTGATTCCAATGCACCGAGCTTGCTTCGGCTTGGATGTAGCCGGCCTCGCTGAGGCCGGTTCCGAACAGATCCGGGGTCAGCGACCCCGGCTACACCAATTGGCTTGGGTCAAATGCCTCGGGGCTGGCCCCGAGGATCTTGTCTTCAGGGCTCCAGCTGCTGCGCCCGCCCGACCAGGCTGATGAATTCCGCACGGTAGCCGCCGGCGTCGCTCCCGAGCCCGGCGCGCGCCCATGCGATCACGTCGGCCAGCGCGACCGGCGGCGGCGCCTCCCGCAGCGCCATCCCGAACGCCGCCACCGCCGCCGCGAACTTGAAATCCTGGCTCGCCTGGGCAAACCCCGCCCCCGCGTCGCGGAGCACAAACTCCACCTTCCGGCTGGTGTCGCCACCCGGCTCCTTGTAGCGGAGCTTCACCGTGAGCATCTCGCCTCCACCGGCTCCATGCTCTCCGCTCCCCGCTCCCCGCTCGGCCCGCTGGTATTTCAACGCGTCCACCGTCCCGGTTACCGGCGGTTCCGCGCCGACGGGGACAATCTCGTAGAGCGCCGTCACCGTGTGTCCGGCGCCGACCTCGCCCGCGTCCACCCGGTCGTTGTTGAAATCCTCCTTCGCCAGCAGCCGGTCCTCGTAGCCGATGAGCCGGTAGGCCTGCACCACCGCGGGATTGAACTCGACCTGGATCTTCACGTCCTGGGCGATGGTCATGAGCGTGCCGCCAGCCTGCTCGACCAGCGCCTTCTTCGCCTCGGCGAGGGTGTCGATGTAGGCGTAGTTGCCGTTGCCCTTGTCGGCCAGCTGCTCGAGCGTGCTGTCCTTGAGGTTCCCCATGCCGAAGCCGAGCACCGTCAGGAACACGCCGCTCTTCGCCTTCTCCGCCACCAGCCGCACGAGTTCGCCCTCGCTGGTCACGCCGACGTTGAAGTCGCCGTCCGTGGCCAGGATGACGCGGTTCACGCCGCCGGGGATGAAATTCGCCTTGGCGATGTCGTAGGCCAGCTGGATGCCCAGCGCCCCGTTGGTCGAGCCCTCGGCCTGCAGGCGGTCGATCGCGTCCATGATCTCGGCCTTGTGCGCCGCGCCCGTCGAGGGCAGCGCGAGGCCCGAGGCGCCCGCGTAGATCGCGATGGCCACCCGGTCCTCCGGCCGCAGCCGGTCCACCAGCAGCCGCA
>CAYRDN010000111.1:0-3359 GCA_964423065.1 uncultured Oleiharenicola sp.
GAGGGCTCGCTCCTCTTCATGCCGGTGCTGCTGCCCGCCACCTCGCTCACCGAGGTGCAGCGCATCATGAGCTGGCAGGACAAGGTCATCAGCGGCCTGCCCGAGGTCGTCTCCGCCGCCGGCAAGCTCGGCCGCTCGGATTCCCCCACCGACCCCGCGCCCATTGAGATGATCGAGACCACCATCATGCTCAAGCCGGCCGGCCAGTGGCGGCCCGGCATGACCAAGGAGAAGATCATCGCGGAGCTTTCCGCGAAGCTGATGAACGTGCCGGGCTACGTGCCCGGGTTTCTCCAACCGATCGAGAACCGCGTGCTGATGACGAGCACCGGCATCCGCGCCCAGGTCGGCGTGAAGATCTTCGGCGACAACCTCGCCGCGCTCCAGGCCAAGGCCTTCGAGGTCCAGCGCGTCATCGAGCAGGTCCAGGGCGCCACCGGCGTCGCCCCCTCGCGCGTGCTGGGCAAGCCCTACCTGGAGATCGCCGTGCGCCGCCCCGACCTCGGCCGCTTCGGCCTGCGCGTGGATGACGTGTTCCGCTACGTCGAGACCGGCCTCGGCGGCACCATCGTGGGCACCACGCTCAAGGGCCGCGAACGCTGGCCGCTGCAGGTGCGGCTGGAACAGGCCGACCGCGACGACATCGACAAGCTCGGCGAACTGCCGCTGCTCACGCCGTCCGGCGCCACCGTCCAGTTGCGCGAGGTCGCCGACATCCGGCGCGTGATCGGGCCCAACGAGATCCAGAGCGAGAACGGCCGCCTGCGGGTCTTCGTGCAGGCCAACGTCGGCGACCGCGACCTCGGCGGCTTCGTGGACGAGATCAAGGAGCGCGTGACCCGCGAGGTGAAGCTCGATCCCGGCATGACGGTGGAATACTCCGGCCAGTACGAGCACCAGCTCCGCGCCCGGCAGACGCTGCTCTATGTCTTCCCCGCCGTCATCCTCATCATCTTTATGCTGCTCGTCATGACCTTCCGGTCCATCCCCGAGGCGGCGCACGTGCTCCTCGCCGTGCCGTTCGCCCTCACCGGCGGCGTCCTGCTCCAGGCCATCCTCGGCTTCAACTTCAGCGTGGCGGTCTGGGTCGGCTACATCGCCCTCTTCGGCACCGCCATCCAGACCGGGGTCATCATGGTCGTTTATCTGGAGGAGGCGGTGGCCAAGAAGACCGCGGAACTGGACGGCCAACTGACCCAGCCCGCCCTCATCGCCGCGATCAAGGCCGGCGCCCGGCTCCGCCTGCGCCCGAAAGTGATGACCGTCGCCACCACCGTGGCCTCGCTCCTGCCGATCTTCTGGAGCCACCGCACCGGCGTGGAGATCATGCAGCCGCTCGCCACCCCCGTCATCGGCGGCATGCTGTCCAGCCTCGTGCACATCCTCGTCGTCACCCCGGTCATCTTCGCGTGGCTGCGCGAGCGGCAGTTGCGCTCCGCGGCCTGACCGGTAAACTGGGCCATGCACCCCGGACCGGCTGTCGCCGCCCCCACTCCTCCACCGGACGAGCCGGTCTACATGGGCCTGCCGGACGAGCGCTACCTGCGCCCGAAATTCTACGCCGCCCTCGCCCTGACGCTGCCCGTGCTGGTGCTCTCGATGGGGGGCATGCTCTGGCCGCATGCGTTCCACTGGCTGCCAGCCGGCGCCTCGGGCTGGGCGCAGCTGGCGCTGACCACCCCGGTGTTCTTCTGGTGCGGGGCCCCGTTCATCGGCCGCTGGTGGAAATCCATCCGCGAGCGCGACACGAACATGTTCACGCTCACGGTCACCGGCACCGGCGCCGCCTATTTCTACAGTGCGGCCGCCGTGCTGTTCGCGCCGTGGTTTCCCGCCGCGTACCGGGGGGCACACGGCCTGCCGCTCTACTTCGAGGGCGCCGCCTTCATCACGACCATCGTGCTCCTCGGCCAGATCATCGAGCAGCGCGCCCACGCCCGCACCGATGCCGCCATCCGCGCGCTCATGCACCTCGCCCCGCAGACCGCCCACCGCATCCGGGCCGGTCGGGAGGAGGATGTCCCGGTGTCCGCGGTGCAGCCGGGCGACCTGCTGCGCGTGCGCCCGGGCGAGCACCTGCCCGTCGACGGCGTGCTGACCGACGGTCCCGCCGAAATCGACGAGTCGATGCTCACCGGCGAGCCGCTGCCGGTGGTGAAGCAGGCGGGCGACAAGGTCAGCGCGGGCACGCTCAACCCCACCGGTTCCTTCGTGTTCCGCGCCGAGCGCGTCGGGGCGGACACGCTGCTGGCGCAGATCGTGAAACTAGTCGAGGCCGCCACTGAAAGCGAAGCCCCCATCGCCCGCCTCGCCGACCGCGTCTCGCGGTGGTTTGTGCCGGTCGTGCTCGCAATCGCCGCGGTCAGCTTCGCGGCCTGGACGGTGTTCGCCCCCGACCGCGGCTGGCTGCACGGGCTCATCAACGCCGTCTCCGTCCTGATCATCGCGTGCCCCTGCGCACTCGGGCTGGCGACGCCCGTCTCGCTGGTCACCGGCATCGGCCGCGGCGCGCAGGCGGGCGTGCTCGTCAAGGATGCGGCCGCCCTCGAGCGGCTCGCCGGAGCGAACATGCTGTTGATCGACAAGACCGGCACCCTCACCGAGGGCCGGCCGCAGGTCGTGGCCGTCGAGCCGGCGGAAGGTTCCACTGCCGGTGAACTGCTGCGCCTGGCGGCCTCCGCCGAGTCGTCGAGCGAGCATCCGCTGGCCCGCGCCATCGTCGCCGCCGCCCAGGCGCGCGGCCTGGCACTCACCGCTCCCGCAGAATTCACCGCCGAACCCGGCGCCGGCGTAAGTGCCAGGATCGCCAGCCGGCTGGTCGTTGTCGGCCGCGCCCGGGCGGACACCACACTCCCCGGGCACCCCACCACCACGCTCGTCTCGGTCATGGTCGACGGGCAGGCCGCCGGCCTCATCGCCCTGGCCGACCCCATCAAGGGAACCACACCGGGCGCCGTGGCGGAGTTGCAGCGCGAAGGTTTCAAAGTCTACATGGTCACCGGCGACCGTGAGGCCAGTGCGCGCACCGTGGCGGAGACGCTGGAACTCGACGGTTTCCACGCCGGCGTCACCCCCGCCCGCAAGCAGGAGCTGGTGCGCGAACACCAGGCCCGCGGCGAACGGGTGGTCTTTGCCGGCGACGGCCTGAACGACGCCCCCGCTTTGGCGGCGGCCGATGTCGGCATTGCCATGGGCACCGGCACCGATGTCGCCATGCACAGCGCCGGCCTCGTCCTCGTGAAAGGCGACCTGACCGCGCTCGTGCGCGCGGTGCACCTGAGCCGGGCCGTCCTGCGCAACATCCGGCAGAACCTCTTCTGGGCCTTCGCCTACAACGCCGCCGGGCTGCCGCTCGCCGC
>CAYRDN010000111.1:3459-6340 GCA_964423065.1 uncultured Oleiharenicola sp.
CCCTCGCCGCCGGCGCCGCGCTCGCCGCCCTGCCGCTTTCCGCCGACACCACCGCTGAAAAGGCCCCCGCCCCCAAGGCCTCCACCGAGGTCACGGTCACCGGCGAGGTGCTGGACATGGCCTGCTACATGGATCATGGCGCCCACGGCGCCGGCCATGCCGCCTGCGCGCAGAAATGCATCAGCAGCGGCCTGCCCGTCGGGCTGAAGGGCACCGACGGCAAGACCTACCTGCTCATCGGCGAGCACATGCCCGCCAACACGGAACTGGCGAAGCACGCCGCCGAGACGATCACGGTCCACGGCAAACTGGTCGAGCGCGACGGCATCAGCATGCTCGAGAACATCGAGATCGTTAAGTCGTAAGGCCGCCCGTGAGCGAACTGCTGGGCCAGCCGGAATATCTTCACGTCCTGCTCAATCCGCTGCTGACCCATGCGCTGCCACTCGCGGCCCTGGGCCTGTTGCTGGCCCTGCTCGGCCGCAGCCCCGGCGGGATCCGGCTCGCCCTGGTCCTGGTTTTGCTCTGCGCGGCTGCGGTCTGGCCCGTGGTGCATTATGGTCACGCGGGCTTTGACCGGGTCAGTGCGATGGCTGACGAGACCGGCGGGGACTGGCTCGCGGTCCACCGCTACCGCGCGGAGAAGATCGCCTGGGGGTTTTATGTGGCTGCGGCGGCCGCCTTGGCGGCGCTGCTCATCCCGCTGAAGCGCGCGAAGAGCCTCCTGCCCCTGGCCTGGCTCGCGCTGATTCTGGCCGGGGCCGCCTCCGCCGGAGCCGCCTACATCGCCTATCCCGCCGGCAAGGTCCGGCACCGCGAATTCCGCCACGGCGACCCGCCGCCGGCCGAGCTTCAGGCGGCGCACGCGGCCGGCGGGCATGATTGAAGCCGGCCCGGGCCGCCCCTGGTTTTCGGGGAACCCGGGCTGGGTTTCCCCGGTCATGCCTTCTGCCATGAACCGCCGCCTCCTCACCACTTGCATGCTCGCCGCCAGCCTCGGCTTCCTCGGCGGCTGCCAGACGGTTGAATCGCGCATCCAGGAAAAGCCCGAGGTCTTCGCGAACATCGACAAGGCCACCCAGGACAAGATCAAGCAGGGCATCGTCGACCTCGGCTACACCCAGGACATGGTCTACCTCGCCCTCGGAGTCCCCGACCAGAAGCGTGAGACCGTCACGGCCGCCGGCACCTCCGTCGTCTGGATCTACAACACCTACTACCAACGCTACGATGGCACGGCGTTCGTCGGCTACCATCGCCGGGTCTATTTCGATCCCTACCTCCGGACCTACCGGCTTTACTACAACCCAACCTACGCCGACGCCTTCGCGGAGGAGAAGGAGGAGCGCATCCGGGTGGTGTTCAAGGAAGGCAAGGCCGCCGTCATCGAGCAGACGAAGGATTGAGCCCGCCGGCGCCTAGTTTATCGTAAATAGTAGTGCAGCCGTTTGTTGTAAGGCTGCACCTTGGTGCAGCCGCCGGTCCGCGGCGTTCTGTCCGTTCGCGGCTGGACCAAGGTCCAGCCCTACGGCGGACTATCGAATGGCTGCAATATTATCTGACCCGCCCTACCGCTGGATCCGCGCCGAGCCGCCCTGGGCGAAGGCCCGCACCTGCTCCACCGTCGCCATCGTCGTGTCGCCGGGGAAGGTGGTCAGCAGCGCGCCGTGCGCCCAGCCGAGATTGACCGCGTCCTGCTCCGTCTCACCGTTCAGCAGGCCGTAGAAAAAGCCCGCCGCGTAGCCGTCGCCGCCGCCGACGCGGTCGATGACATCGAGCTCGGCCGTGGGCGACACGTAGGTCTGGCCGTCGATCCAGGCGACCGCGCCCCAGGAGTGGCGGTTGGTCGAGTGCACCTCGCGGAGCGTCGTGGCGACGATCTTGATGTGCGGGTGCTTCTTGGTGACGTTGCCCATCATGCTGAAGAAGGCGGTCGGGTCCAACTTGGACTTGGCGGCGACCTCCGGTCCCGGGATGCCGAGGCCGAGCTGCAGGTCCTCCTCGTTGCCGACGATCACGTCCACGTGCTTGATGATCCGGTCGAGCACGGCGACGGCCCGGTCGTGCCCGCCGACGATGTTCCAGAGCTTGGCGCGGTAGTTGAGGTCGAAGGACGTGACGGCGCCCGCGGCCTTGGCCGCCTGCATCGCCTCGATGATGACCTCGGCCGTGGTGGTCGACAGCGCGGCGAAGATGCCGCCGCTGTGGAACCAGCGCACGCCGCCGCGGAAGATCTCCTGCCAGTTGAAATCGCCCGGCTTCAGCTGCGCGGCCGCCTCGTTGCAGCGGTTGTAGAACACCACCGGGGCGCGCACGCCCTGGCCGCGGTCGCTGTAGACGGTCGCCATGTTCGGCCCGTGCACGCCATCGTGCTTGAAATGCCTGTAGAACGGCGTGACGCCCATGGCGCGCACCCGCTCGGCGATGAGGTCGCCGACCGGATAATCCGACATCGCCGAGGCGACGCCGGTCTTCAGGCGGAAGCAGTCGGAGAGATTGGCGGCGACATTGAACTCGCCCCCGCTCACATGGATGTCGCAATGCGTCGCCTTGCGGAAGGGGATGATGCCGGTGTCGAGGCGGTGGACGAGGGCGCCGAGGGAGACAAAATCAAGGGCCCCGGCGGGGCGGAGGTTGAGGCCGTATTTCATGGGTGGGAGGGTGGATCATTTGCCCATCCGGCCGTGCCCGGCGAGCGTTTTTTGAAGTTCAATCCTGAACTCGTCCGCCGGTCGCGGGGCCCGCCGCGCAGGCCGCAGGCGCAAAATCGCCGGGACAGCCTGGGACAAGATGCGCTGTTCGCGTTTCAACCTTGTCCCTTTGCATCCCGGACTTCTCTCGGAGCAGGTTCGTATTAGGTTCGATCATCCGTCGTACATCC
>CAYRDN010000112.1:0-6315 GCA_964423065.1 uncultured Oleiharenicola sp.
TAGAGCACGAGGGCGGCGGCTCCGGCCAGCGCGACGGCCCCGCCGGCGAAACGGGCGACGTGCGGCCGCGACTGGAACGCACGGCCCAGTCCCAGCCCGGCCGCATGCAGCAGCGCCGTGGCGGCGATGAAGCCGGCGCCATAGCCGAGACCCCCGGCGGTGGCGGGCATCTCCGCGCCATGCGCCAGGCCGTGAAAAAGGGCGAACACCCCGACCACCGCCATGCCGGCGGCGGCCGGCAGCCGCACGGCGGCGGCGATGAAAAGACCGAGCACCAGCAGGGAAGCGGCGATGCCCGCCTCGAGGCCGGGCAGGGCCACGCCCGCCTGCGCCGCCACGGCGCCAACCACCATGACGCCGAGGAATGCCGCCGGCACGAGCCAGCGGCTGCGCCCGCCGAGTTGGGCGGCCCAGAATCCGATGGCGAGCATGGCCAGCAGGTGATCCCAACCGGTGAACGGGTGGGTCGCGCCACTGGTGAAATCCCAGGTGAGTTCGTGTCCGTCATGGCCGGGATGCGCGTGGGCCAGGACGGGCAGGGCGAAGGCCGCCAGGGCGAGAAAGCGGGTCGGTTTCATGAGGGGACAGGAGCAGTTTGCGCGCCAATCGGCAATCCCCGCCTTGCGGCCCCGGCGGCCGCTTCAAACCGCGGCGCCGCCATGTTCCGCGGTGCGGATGCGCATGACATCCCCGAGGGGGAGCACGAAGATCTTGCCATCGCCGATCTTCCCGGTCCGGGCCGCCCGGGCGATGGTGTCAAGGGCGAGTTCCTGCTGTTCCGGCGCGACGGCGACCTCGATCTTGATCTTCGGCAGCAAGCCCGCGGAGTATTCGCTGCCGCGGTAAACCTCGATGTGTCCCTGCTGGCGACCGAGGCCCTTGACCTCGGTCACGGTCAGGCCGTTGAGGCCGATCGCCGCCAGGGCATCCTTCACCTGCTCGAGCTTGAAAGGCTTGATGATGGCGATGATCAGTTTCATGGGACGGGAGGAAGCGGGCGCGTCCGCCCGGATGACCGGTGGCTCGACCGTTGGGTTCAGCACGGCTCATGCCAGCCGGGGTCACGGTCCGGGTGCGGCCGGCGGCAGCGGAGGCGCAAAAAAAGCCGCACCGGTTAAGGTGCGGCGAAAAGGGGGGAAGGGATCACTTCACCAAAGCCGGGGGCGGCGGGGGCCCGACCGCGATCGAGCTGTCGTTGAGCTTTTTGGCCACCATCTCCATCAGGCGCTGGATTTCCAGCTCGGCCGTGCGGCGGTTGATCTTGGCGAGTTCAACCTTCTTGGCCAGCTCGAGGGTTTCGGCGTTGAGTTTCTCCCGGTCCGACCGGCCCTGGGAAATCCGGATTTCCAGCTCGGCGGCCTCCTTGGCCAGCTTGTCCGCCTGCGTGTTGTAGTCCTGGGTCTCGTCGCGCAGCTTCTTGAGCGCATCCTCATATTCGCGCGTTTTTTTCTGCTCCTTGGCCAGGTCGGCGGCCTCGCGTTCCTCCTGGCGCTTCTTGGCCTCGGCGGTGGATTTGTCCTCGATCGCCTTCTTGCGGGCGGCGTCCTCGGCCTTGGCCTTGGCGATGACTTCCTGCTTGGCCACTTCCTTGGCCTGCATCTCCTTGAGGGCGCCGCTATAGACGAAGCCGAAGATGACCAGCAGCACGGCGGGGACGATAAGATATGACTTGTTCATGTGGGTCGGGAATGGTGCGGGTTAGCCTTTCTTGGCGGCGGCCGCGGCGGCGGCTTCGGCGGCGGCGCGGGCGGCCTCAGCCTGGGCGATTTTCTCGAGCAGGTTGTAGTAATATTTCTGGTTGTCCTGGGCCTGGGTCACAAAGGTCTTGAGGAAGGCCTCCTCCTCGATGTCACGCTTCTTTTCGTCGGCCACCTTGGCGATGGCCGCCTTGAGTTCCTCCTCATCCTTTTTCAGGCGGCCGACCTGGTCGCGCAGCTTGTTGCGGTCGTCGTAGGCCCGCAGGCGGGCGTCCTCGGCATCCTGCCGGGCGACGCGCTTGGCCTCCTCCGCCGCCTCGCGTTTTTCACGTTCCTGCTTGCGCTTGGCCTGGGTCTCGATGGCCGCCTTGATGGCCAGCTCGCGGTTGGCGATGTCGCGCGCGGCGCGGTCCTTCTTTTCCTGCTCAACCTTGGCCACCTCGGCCTTGATCCTGTTGTCGTAGTTGCTCGTGAATTGATAGTAGAAGCCGCCGAAAATCAGGAGGCCAATCAAGGGGGCGATTATATAGACTTTATTCATGGTCTGGTGGTCTGGCGTAGTTAAAGGTGGGGATCATGTCCGGTTTTTCTTGTCCTCGCGGTCCTTGATGACGTCCTCGATGGCCTTGAGCATGTTGTGCCCTTCCTTGGACCCTTCCGGGGACTCGATGGCGTGCTTGGCGGCGTCGAGCGCGATGTCGTATTTCTTGAGCTGGTAGCTGATGTAGGCGAGGAACAGGTAAACCTGGTAGGGTTTGGTCAGGCCGCCCTTGGTCACCGCGGCCTGCAGGTGGGGCAGGGCGTCCTCGGGCTTGTCGAGCGCGTTGTAGGCCTGGGCGATCATGAACTCCAGCTGGCCGGACTTGGGGAAGGACTTCGTGGCGTCCTTCAGGGCCTCGATGCCCTTGAAGGGGCGTTCCAGCTGCTGGTAGGCGAGGGCGAGCAGCTCCCAGTTCTTGATGTCGTTCTCGACATGGCCGCTCTTCAGGCCGGCATCGAGCAATTCCGCCGACTTCCCATAGTAGCCGAGGTTGAAGTAGATGCCGATGAGGTTGTAATTGTCCTTGGGGGTCTGGAGGTAACCATGGGCCTGGGCGCGCTCGATGGTGACGATGGCGCGGAGCGGGCGCTCGTCCTGGAGATAAAGCGCGGCCAGCTGCTGCCAGTAGCTGTTGGTGTCGGGCTTGAGCTGGATGAGGAGCTCAAGGACATCGATCACGTCCTCGTTGCGGTTGAGCTGCTGGAGGCAGGCCATCTTGAAGACGTAGAGGATGTCCTTGGGGCGGGCGGAGAGGTGCAGGCCGATCTCGGTCTGCTCCAGGGCGCGCTTGATGATCTCAAGGTTGGGGTGTTCGGGGTTCTGCACGCCCCAGTTGTAGAGGAGCTGGGCGTAGATCAGCTGGGCCTCGGGCGTCGTCTTCGGCGTCAGCTTGAGCCAGCGGGCCATGGACTTGTCCGCCTTTTCATACTGGCTGGAGGCGTACTTGAAATCCTTGGACTGCACCGCCTCCTGAAAATAGAGCGAGGCGAGGAAATAGACCAGTTCGCGGGTGGTGCGCTCGTCGTAGAAGGTGGGGGTCTTGGCGTCGGACAGGGCCAGGCCTTTCTCCAGCGGCGCGACGGCGCCGGGGAAATCGCCCTTCTGGAGCAAGGTCTGGGCCTTGATCTGGTTGAGCATGGCGGCGTCGTAGCTGTCGGCCGGCACCTTGGCCAGCTGGGCGTCGAGGATGGCGAGGGCCGCGGGGTAATTCTTGGCCTCGACGACCTCGCGGTATTTCGGGAGGATCTCGGCGGTATCATCCGAGGGCGAGTAATCGCGGGCCGGGGTGGTTTGCGCCCGGGCCGGGGCCGCCAGCAGGCTGGCGCCGAGCAGGGCGAGGGTGAGGCGGAGCGGAGGGGAAATGAATTTCAACATGGCTGGCCTGCGATGTTATTTGCTGTCCTCGAGGTTGAACTCGATGAGCTGGGAGACGTGGACGTTCACCGCGCGGCCGCCCTTGCGGCCCGGCTTGAACTTCCATTTTTGCACCGCCTGCATGGCGGGCTGCTCGAATTCGCGGTGGGAGGAACGGATGACCTGGGTCTGGATGACGTCGCCGTTGCTGCTGATGATGAATTCAACCACCACCTCGCCGCTGATGCCGGCCCGGCTCATCTCGTAGGGATAGGTCGGCTGGGGCTGGACGCGGGCGACGGGCTTCTGGTCCAGGTTGTTGATGTCGAAGAGATCCTTGATGCCCTTGCCGAAGTTCGCGCCGGGCTTGATGACGGGGATGTTGATGGCGCTGTTGGAGACCACGAGGCCGGGCGGGGGCGGAGGGGTCAGGGGCTGGGTGAAGGCGTCGACGGGCACGATCGACGGCATGTCCACCAGGCTGGGCGGGGCCAGCACGTTCTGCTGCTGCTCGTCCTGAATCTCTTCCACCTTTTCCGGCTTGTCCTCGTCCAAGGGCGGCATCTCGAACTGCATGACGGCCTCTTTCTTCTCCGCGGCCCGGTGCACGGGCGCGGGCTTGCGGTTGAAGCCGAAGAGGAAGGTGACATGCAGCAACACCGAAACCAGAATGCCAATGATCAGGTCCTTGTTCATCGTGGAGTGGCTTATTTGCCGGTCGGGCGGGTGCGGGTTTCGACCGAGAACTTGGTGATGCCGGCCTTGCGGACCTCATCGAGGATGCTGACGGTGGTGCCGAAGCGGGCCTTCTCGTCGCCGGCGATGAGGATGCGGGGGTCTTCCGTCTGGCTCTTGTAGTAGGCGATGCGCGAGGGCACCTCGCTCGGGTCGATCAGCTCCTTGTTCCAGAAGATGGTGCCGGCCTCCGAAACCTGGATGGTCACCGGCTCGGCCGGCTTGTCCTGGGGGTTCTGAGGGGTGCCGACGGGCAGGTCGACCGGCACCGACTGGATGCGGTTGAGCGAGAGGGTGAAGAGGACGAAAGTCGCGAGCAGGAAGAAGATGACGTCGATGAGCGGGATGATCTCAATGCGCGCCTTCTTGCGGACCGGGACTTTGACTTTGATGCCTTCCATGGTGGGACTGCTGGTAGGAGTAGATACGCGCGAAACGGCGGAAGATTAGGGGAAAGGGCGGGCGGGAGGCCTCAGCGGACGTGCGTTTCGATGTAGATCTTGGTGAAACCGGCCTTGCGGGCCTCGTCGAAGACGTACACCGCCTGGGCGAAGAAGGCGCGCTCGTCGCCGTTGATCAGGATGCGCCCCTCGGGCTCCTGCAGGTGGAACTGCTGCAGGCGCTGGATGAACTCCTCGAGCGTGATCAGGTCCTTGTTCCAGCCGATGGCGCCCTCGTCTGTGATGCTGATCGTGGCGGTGCCGGCGGGATCGCGCGGCTCGCTGGTCGCGGAGACCGGCAGCTGGACGCTCGTGATGCCGTTCGATTTGTTGAGAGAAAGGGTGAACAGGACGAAGGTCGCGAGCAGGAAGAAGATCACGTCAATGAGCGGGATGATCTCAATGCGGGCTCTCTTGGTGCCACCGGGGCCTGTTCCACCACCACCACCGTGCATACAGTTAGTGTTTGAAGGTTAAAGTCGGGCGAGGGCGCCGGCTCAGTGGCCGGAGACCTGGTCGGACTTGTTGAGGATGATCTCGAGCGAGTTGGAGGCGTCCTCGACTTCGTGGCGGGCTTCATCCAGGCGGGCGTTGAGATAGTTGAAGGGCAGCAGGCCCGTGATGGCGATGGCCAGGCCGCAGGCGGTGGCGATGAGCGCCTCGGCCACGCCGCCGGTGATCTGGCCGGCCGCCGCGGCGATGTCGCCGCCGGTGAGGGCGCCGAAGGTGTTCATCATGCCCGTGACCGTGCCGAGGAGGCCGAGCAGCGGGGCGGCCGTGATGCAGGTGTCGAGGGTGGGGAGGCCCTGGCTGAAGCGCTGCATCTCCTGGTTGGCCGCGCGGGTGAAGGCGTTGCCGAGCGAGTGCTCCTTGTGCGTGATGGCATAGACCAGGATGCGGGCAACATAGTCGGGACTCTTCTTGCCGAGCTCGACGGCGCCGTCGATGTCGTTGGCCTCGACGCGCTCCAGCATCTTCTCGACCACCTCGGGCTGGCGACGGCTGTTTTCCCGGAAGATGAAGATCAGGCGTTCCATGACCACGGTGATGAGGAGGAACGAAAGGAGGAGGATCGGCCACATCATGAACTTGCCGTCATGGAACAGTTCCAGGGCGGTCTTGTGCATGAGGAGCTCGAGCGCGAGGGGCATGGGTGCGGTGATCATAATGCAGTAGGAGGATTAAGTTGACGGGATGAAAGGAACCGGAAGGGGATGGGCCGGGGGTCAAGGAACGTCACCGGCACCACCGGATGGCCGGAAGGGGGAGGGAAGTGTGAGGGACCGGACGCAAGAGGTGTGGGGGAAACCGTGCCGGCATCAGCTAGAAGTGTGCCGTAGGGGATTACATCTATGACCTAGAAACATTTTCAGAAGGCAAATGGTGCTGAGAATCACTTTGGGCTGTCAATGCGCTTTCTTCACCGGCGCGAAAAAAAACAGCGCACATATTGAAGCGGAACTGCGCAGAAATTGTTGGCTGCCCGACTAGGAGTCGAACCTAGACAAAACGAGTCAGAGTCGTTTGTGCTACCATTACACCATCGGGC
>CAYRDN010000113.1:0-6302 GCA_964423065.1 uncultured Oleiharenicola sp.
TCCTCGAACGGAAGTCGCGCGAGTGGTTCCGCCTTAGCCCGGAGCAGAATATCGCCTCAACCCGCCGCGCGGTGATCGAACTCGCCCGCAGCGAGCCCAGCCCGGACAAACTCGTGGTTGCTTTCGAGAACCTGCTCCGCGCCTGGGGCCAGACCGGCTACGCCCGGCTGCTCTTCGACAGCGGCGAGGTCTACGTCTCGGGCGACCTCGAGTTCGCCAAGGACCGTTCCGGCCACGCCGCCCTGTGCAAGACCGGCTGGAGCACGCCGGAAAGCCTCCTGCGCCAGCGGGCCGAACCGGGCCTGGTCGATCTGCGCCAGTTTCTGGCGGAATTTTCCCTGGGCCTGGTCGTGACCGCCCCCCGCGGCAGTCCCACCCCCTCCCTGCTGCTCGCCCTCGGCACCAAGAACAACAACCGCCCCTTCACCTATCCCGAGGTGCAGCAGCTGCAGGAAATCGCCGAGTTCATGGACAACATCCTCGCCCGCTCCCGCCTGACCATGCAGGCCCGCCAGTCGGAACAGCTCGCCACCATCGGCCTGCTCGGCGCCAGCCTGGCGCACGAGATCCGCAACCCCCTCGTCTCGATCAAGACCTTCGCCCACCTGCTGACCACCCGCTTCGACGACCCGGAGTTCCGCCGCCGCTTCAATCTCCTCATCCCCGCCGAGGTGGACCGGATCGACAGCCTCACCCAGCAGCTCCTCGACCTGTCCAATCCCCGCCGCCACCAGATGGACCGGATTTCCCTCCACGCCGTCGTGCGGGAATCGACCGAGCTCATGCTCACCCGCGCCGCCGAGGCCCACGTCGTCATCTCCAGCGCGCTCGGCGCCGGCGTTGACACGATCTGGGCCGACGCCAGCGCCATCCGCCAGGTCCTGCTGAACCTTTTCATCAACGCCTTCCAGGCCCTCGAAAACCAGGACGGCGAACGCCTCGTCGAGCTCCGCTCCCGCAATTCCCCCAACGGCAGCGTCATCCTCGAGGTCAGCGACAACGGCCCCGGCATCCCCCCCGAGCAGCGCACCCGCCTCTTCCACCCCTTTGTCTCGACCAAGACCAAGGGCATGGGGCTTGGGCTTGCGGTCTGTGCGGATATCTTGCACGAACACCGCGCAACCATCATTGTGCCTGACGTCGGGCGCCCCGGCGCCACCTTCCGCATCACCTTTCCATGCCCGCCACCCTCATCCTGACCACCCCGGATCCCGGCCTCGAGGCCGCATGGAAAAAGCAGCTCCTCCCCCGCGAACCCGCCACCTTCGCCCGTCCCGCCGACCTCCAGCGGGACCTGCTCCGCCCGGGCTCGCGCGTCTGGGTCACCGACGTCAACGACCCCCGCACCCGCCTCGCCAGCGGCGCCGGCACCCTCATCATCCTCGTGGGCCAGCCCCACAGCGTGCCCTTCGAGCAGGCCCGCCAGAACCGCGCCGCCCGCCTTTTCCTCAACTACGATGACAGCCGCACGCGCCTGGCCGAGGCCGTCGGTCTGCTCGAGGAGATCACCGACAAGAACGCCCAGCTGCAAAACGCCCTGGAGCGCACGCGCCGCAGCGAGCCCCCGTTCCCCCGCGACGTCGCCGTCAACCCGGCCGAGCCCGCCGAGTCCTGGGACTTCCTCGAGAGCGCCCTCCTCCATCTCGGCGACCGCGGCCGCCTGCTCGACGAGTTCCGCCGCGCCGGCCGCTACATCCTCAAGGCCGGCAAGGTGCTCTTCTTCTTCCGCGAGTTCGACGCGTTTGTGTCCGACGACGGCGTGCACCGCTGCGAGGCCGCCCACCCGCTGGCCCTCTGGCTCGAGGACCATCCCGCGGCCCTCGACTTCACCCATTGGGCCGGGCCGGACGATCCCACCATCGAGGCCCCCATCCTCCAGCAGCTGCAAAGCTGGGGCGCCCGCCTGCTCATCCCGTTGCATACGGGCGGCCAGCTCATCGGCTGGATGGCCCTCGGCCCGCGCGCCGACGGCGCCCCCTACCGCCCGGCCGATGTGTTCCGTGCCGTCCTCCACGGCCGGCTCCTCGAGCGCTGCCTCGAGCGCTCCGCGGAGATCGAGGAACTCCGCCGCGCCGAATCCGCCTCCACCCTCCACGCCAAGTACCTGTCCGGCGCCCGCGTGCTCTCCCGCCCCGAACTCACCAGCACGGAGCTGCCGGTCGAGGTCCGCGCCGTGGCCAGCGAGGCGCTGCACGCCGGAAAAATCGTCGTCCAGCCCGCCGGCGCCCCCCACCGCTTTCGGGTCAGGGCCGGCCCCGCGCCCGAGATCGACGGCGTCTGGGTCCTCTGGGAGGAGGCCGCGCCCGAGATCGAGCGCATCCGGGCCGAGCTGGAAAAGCACCGCCGCGACCTGTTCAAGAACCTCAGCCTCACCCTCAGCCACGAGCTCTCCAACCCGCTGGTCTCGCTCGTCACCTTCGCCCAGCTGCTCTCGCGCGGCCCCCACCCATCCCACCCCGCCGGCGCCGCCGCCCTCGCCCAGGAAGTCGCCCTCGCCACCGAGGTCCAGAAGCTCCAGCGCCTCTCCGAGCACGCCATGCTCCTCGGGGAGATCGCCCAGCCCGTCGCCCAGGCCACCGACCTCAACCCGCTGCTGGCCGAGCTGGCCGCCGCCCGCGGCCTCGCCACCCGCTTTTCCGAGGAGGTGCTGGTGTTCACGGTCGATCCCACCCTCCTGCGTTTCGCCTTCGGCGCCATCTTCGACGCCATCGCCGCCAACCGGCCCGACGAGGGGTCGAACAACCTCCTGCTCACGCTGCGCACCGTGGGCGACGACAACCCCGCGCTGCGCACCGCCATCGTCACGATCGAGGGCAAGCGCCTCGAGCTCGACGGCACCCTGCCGCTGCCCGAGCCGGGCACCACGCCCAACCAGGGCCGCCTCTCCGTCTTCCTCGCCCGCGAAATCCTCCGCCTCCACGGCGGCACACTCCAGGCCGGCCCCGGCATCAAGGGCACCGACATCCAGATCTCCTTCGGCTCGCTCCGGTAGGGCGGATCCTCCGGACGAGCCACGGCGGGAGCGAGCTTGCCCGCGACGCCCCGCCCCGTTTCACTCTCCGCTTGATGGATATCGTGATCGCCCTCCTTTCCGCTGCCGCCACGGGCGCCCTGGTCTGGTGGTGGATGCGCCGCGCCGCCCCACCGGTCATGACGCCGGCCAATGCCGCTGATCCGGCTTTCGCGCTGCTCCAACAGGCCCAGGTGGAAAACTCCTCACTGCAGAACCGCATTGCCGGTCTGTCCGCGGACAAGGCCCGCCTTGAGGCTCAGATTGAAGCCGAGCGCCAGCGGTTCACCGAGCAGGAGAAGCGCGCCGAACAATATCTCGCGGATATCGAGAAGATGCGCTCCACCTTGCAGACCGAATTTCAGGCGGTGGCCGCCAAGTTGCTCGACGAGAAAACCACCAGGTTCACTGAGCACAACAAGTCACAGATGGACACCCTCCTCTCTCCGCTGAAACAGCAACTCACCGATTTCCGCACCCGGATCGACACCATCTACAAGACCGAGAGCGACGACCGGGTCTCCCTCAAGACCCAGATCGAGCAGCTCCGCCAGCTCAACCTGCGCATCACGGATGAAGCCCATGCCCTGACCCAGGCCCTCAAGGGGCAGGCCCAGGCGCGCGGGGCCTGGGGCGAACTGGTCCTGGAACGCCTGCTCGAAAGCTCCGGCCTCCGCCGCGGCGAGGATTACATCGCCCAGGAATCCCTCGTCGCGGCCGACGGGCGCAGCCGGGTGCGCCCCGACATCATCCTGCGCCTGCCTGATCAACGGCACTTGGTGATCGACTCGAAAGTGTCGCTGGTGGACTACGAGCAATCGGTCAATGCCACGGAAACGGCGGTCCGGGACGCCGCACGCAAGGCCCATGCCGCGGCCGTCCGGCGCCATGTCGAAGGCTTGGCCAGCAAGAAATACGAGGACGCCGGGCAGCTTTTCTCTCCCGATTATGTCCTGATGTTCATTCCGCTCGAGCCGGCCTTCGTCGCCGCACTCGAGACGGATGGGGCGCTCTATGAATGGGCTTTCGACCGGCGCGTGATCATTGTGACGTCCCCCACCTTGCTCGTCACCCTCAAGACCGTGGCCACCCTCTGGAAACAGGATCGGCAAACCAAGAACGTCCAGGAAATCGCCAAACGCGGCGGATTGCTCTACGATAAATTCGCCGGACTGTATTCTGATCTGGAAACCGTCGGCAGTCACCTGACGAAAGCCCGCGAGAGTTATGATGATGTGTTGGGCAAGCTGAAGACCGGCCGGGGCAACCTTCTTTCCCAGGTCGAGGAACTGAAGAACCTCGGAGCCAAGGCCCAGAAATCATTGCCGGCACCGGAAACCGAGGAGAGCTGAGCCATGGCGGACGAACTCGAAGGCGTCTGGCAGCCCGTCTACGCCGAGCACGAGGGCGAGGAGGCGCCGCGGATGATGCTCGACAAGATGGAACTCGAGCTGACCGGCGGCAAATACACCGTCCGCTTCGGCGGCGTTGCGGCCGACCAGGGCTCCTACCTCGTCGACCCTGAGGGTCTGACCATGCTTGGCCTGACCGGCCCCAACGCCGGCCGCACCATCCCCTGCCTCTTCAAGTTCGCCGGCGGCGTCCTCTCCATCTGCTACGGCCTTGGTGGCACCCGCCCGCAGGAGCACGCCACCGCCAAGGGCCAGCCGCTCTATCTCGCCAACTACCAGCGCAAGGAAATGCAGGTTAACCGCTGATCTTCGCTAATTCCCGCTGACCCAAGGCCGCTCTTTCAATCGCCCTCCATCATCCTTCACCTCGGCTCACTCGATCGATTGGCGATTATGCGCGTTCATCAGCGGTTTCACCTTCCGGTCATTTCCTTTTCGCAACTTCTGTAGCCAACCTTGTTTTCACCATGCCCCGCGTCACCGGCCTTTTCCTCTACCCCGTCAAATCCCTGCGCGGCCATGCGGTGCCGGTCGCGGAATTGGACGCCCTGGGCTTTGTCGGCGACCGGCGTTTCCTCGTCGTCGACGCCGCAGGCAAGTTCCTGACCCAGCGCACCGCGCCGCGCATGGCGTGCATCGACGCCCGGCTCGACACCGGCACGCTCTCCCTCGCTGTCGACGGCGTTGGACAAATTTCGGTGCCGGCCGCACCCGATCCTCGGGCTCCGCTGCGCTCCGTCACCATCTGGAAAAGCGAGGGCTTGCTCGCGGAAGACTGCGGCCCGGCCGCCTCCGCCTGGCTCAGCGGGTTTCTCGGCCTGCCCTGCCATCTCGTCCGCATCGGCGGCAAGTTCCACCGCCCGGTCTTGAAGGAAGCTGCCCGGCCCGGGGACCGGTTCACCTTCGCGGACGGAGCGCCGATTCTTGCCGTCAGCGAGGCTTCACTCGCCGAACTCAACGACCGCATCATCGGGAACGGCGGCGAGCCCGTGCCCATGAATCGCTTCCGCCCGAACATCGTCATCGACGGCTGTGATGCGTTCGCCGAGGACACCTGGACCCGGTGGTGGATTGGCGATGTGACAATTCGGAGCGCCGGTAAGTCCGCCCGGTGCGTCATCACGACCACCGACCAATGCACCGGCGAGCGGGGCAAGGAGCCCCTGAAGACCCTCGCCGTATTCCGGCGGAACCCGGCCGACCCCACCGAGGTGCATTTCGGCGTAAACCTCATCCACGAGACGAAGCGCGGCACCTTGCGCGTGGGCGAGTCGGTGGCGCCCCGGTAAGGTGGAGCGCGTTGACCGCAACGCGCTTTTCTGAACGTCTTGGGGTTCCGCCTTCGCCAAGGTTAGGACGGAAAAGCAAACCATACCCCCATTGGATCAAAATACCTGGAAGCAACTCATCAGCCGCGACGTCCTGATGCCACTCGGCGTTTCGCTGTGTTTCGTCGGGATCATCCTCCGCGGCTTCGCACGGAGCAGCCGCCGGGCGGCCGCCCTCCGGCATCAGGATTGGCTGCACACCCGCCACCCCGGCGAGGCCGAGCCGGCCGGGCGGCAAGGCGGCTGGTTCGAGAAAAATCTAACGCGCATCGCCAACGGCACGGTCCTCGCCGGCATCGTCATCACGCTGCTCGCCTTTTTCCGGGAGTGAACGCCCGCTCTTCCCGGCGCGGACGCGCAGTCGGTCAGTTTGACTGGCGCTTGGCCGCGATGGCCCGCAGCTCCTTGGCCGTCAGCATATCCTTGTCCCGGCCCATCGCCTCCTTGGCGGTGATCAGATCCTGCAAGGAAATCAGGCAGCACTTGCGGCCGAAGAGCGGGACCTCCACCGCATTCTGCCTCAATCTCGTGTAATCCCCGATCCCGAGCACA
>CAYRDN010000114.1:0-6059 GCA_964423065.1 uncultured Oleiharenicola sp.
ACCACGTCAAGATCCTCATCCTCGACGAGGTCGACCGGATGCTCGACATGGGCTTTGTCAAGGACGTGAAGAAGATCATCGCGCTGTGCCCCCGCGAGCGGCAGACCCTGTTCTTCTCCGCCACGATCCCGCCCGAGATCGAGGAAGTCGCCCGCTTCGCACTGCGCAACCCCGCCCGCATCGAGATCGGCGTCGCCCGCACCGTCACCAAGTCGGTCACCCACGCCTTTTACCCGGTCGGCACGGCGCTCAAGTTCGAGCTGCTCGTCGCCCTGCTCGCAAAGACCGATTTCCAGAGCTGCCTCGTCTTCTCCCGCACGAAGCACGGCGCCGACAAGATCGCCCGCAAGCTCAAGGCCGCGAACCATTCTGTCGCCGTCCTCCACGCCAACCGCTCCCAGAGCCAGCGCGTCGAGGCCCTCGAGGGCTTCAAGTCCGGCAAGTACGAGGTGATGGTCGCCACCGACATCGCCGCCCGCGGCATCGACGTCGCCGGCGTCTCGCACGTGATCAACTACGACATTCCCGCCAACCCGGAGGACTACGTCCACCGCATCGGCCGCACCGGGCGCGCCATGGCGGTCGGCGACGCCTTCACGCTCACCACCCCCGATCAACTCGGCGAAATCCGCGACATCGAGCGCTTCATCGGCCAGAAGGTCCCGCAGCTGAAGCTGGAGGGTTTCAACTACAATGCCCCGCCGCCGCGGCCGGCGCTGGGCTACCAGGGCGCCGCGCCGAATCACGGCGCGCGACCCGCCTACGGCCAGCACTCCGGCCCCGGCCAGCGCCCGGCACACACACTGCGTCCGGCCCATGCGCCCCAATCGCCGCGTCCGCCGGGCGCCGCGCCCGCCCCGCAGAACCGCCCGGGTCCGTCGCATGCTTATCAGGCCCCCGGCCAGCCGGAGCGACCGGGTGGCGGCGCCACCCCGCCCGCCCCGCGCAAGTTCGGGGGCCTGTCCCGCGGCGGCTGGAGCCGGCGCGGGTAAGATGCCCGGACCGGCACCAGACCCGGTCCGCCGATCCTTTGCCTTGTGCGCCGGCCGCCGCCGCCGGTATGGTGACGCGGTCAACCTGACCGTGCATCCCCGGCCATGATTCTTCCCTCCCGCCGCTGGTCGCCCCGTCTCTGCGCGTTCGCGGCGGTCACGCTGTTCCTCGCGCTCGTCGCGCGCTTCTGGCACCCGGTCTACGGCCTGACCGAGCTCATCCAGCTCGACGCGAGCAACGATGACCTGAAAATCGCCGCGTTCCGCGCGCACCCGGTCTATGTCCACCGGGACACGGGCGGATATGACGGGCTCTATTACGCGCAGATCGCTTATGACCCGCTGCTCACCTCGCCCGAGCTGCCGCGCGCCGTCGACAACCTGCCCTATCGCGCGCGCCGCATCCTCGTTCCCGCCCTGGCCTGGCTGCTCGCCGCCGGCCGCGCCGGCGCCATCGTGCATGTCTATGCGCTGCTCAATCCCGCCGCGTGGCTCCTCCTTGCCGCGCTGCTCTGGCGGCTGCTGGCGGTGGCTGATCTTCGCGGCTGGCTGGCCTGGGCCGGGGTGCTTTTCTCGGCGGGTGCGCTCGGCAGCGTGCGCCTGGCGCTCACCGACCTGCCGATGCTCGCGCTGCTCACTGCCGCGCTGGGCGCCGCCGAGCGCGCCCGGACCCGGCCCGCGGTCGCGTGGCTCGCCGCCGCCGCCCTCGCCCGTGAAACCGCCCTCCTCGGCGCCGCCGGGCTGCTCACCCGCCCCTGGGGTTCGCGGCGGAATTTCCTCGTCTGCGCCGGCGTGGCCGCACCCCTCGCCTTGTGGCTCGCCTACCTCCGCTGGCGCGTCGCGCCCGACGCCGCCGGCTGGGGCAACTTCACCCTGCCCCTCGCCGGCTGGGTCGAGAAAGGGGAGACCGTCATCCTCGATCTCGGCTTTGACCCGGCTTCACCCTTCGCCTGGACCACACTCCTCGCCACCCTCGGCCTCACGGTCCAGGCTGGGTTCATCCTCACCCGCTGGCGCCGGTTCAACGAGGCCTGGTGGCGCGTCGGCGCGGCCTATGCCGGGCTCATGCTCCTGCTGGGCCCCGCGGTCTGGGAAGGCCACCCCGGGGCGGCGACCCGCGCGCTGCTGCCCCTCACCCTCGCCTTCAACGTCCTCGCCCACCGCACCCGCGCCATCCTCGCCTGGCTCGTGCTGGGCAATCTCGGCGTGTTCGCCGGGTTCCTGCTCATTGGCGACGCCCATTCCCACCCGCGGGAAATCTTCGCCGGCCACAGCGGCGGTCTGGCCTCGGTCGTCCGGCTCGACACCGGGTGGTACAACACCGAGCGCACGGGCCGGCACGTCTGGGCCTGGAGCCCGGGCCGCGCCCGCCTGGATTTCGAGACCTGGACCGGCGCCCCGGTCACCGTGCGATTCGCCTTCGCCCTCCGCAGTCTCGCCCCCCGCATCGTCGTGGTCCGCCAGGACGGCCGCGAGCTCTGGCGCGGACCCGTCGGCGAGCACCTCGCGGAAGTCGCCATTCCCCTCCGTCTCGGGGCGGGCCATGTGCGGCTCGAACTGACCACCGATGCCCCCGCGTCGCCCGAAGCCCCCGGCGCCGGGAGCCGGCAGCTCGCCTTCGCCCTCTACGATCCCCACCTGGAGGCCGCCCAACCGCAGTGAACGCCCGCCGGCCGCCGCGGGATTTCAATTTGTCAAATCCGCGGCGCACGGCATGTTGGAGGGCTGCCCCATGAGTGCTGCCACCGAGCTGACGTTCCGCTATGATTCCGGGTGCCTGATCGCGACGGCCACCGGCCGCTACGTGATCGAGCACAAGGAGGCCGCCGTCAGGTCCGTCGCCGCGGCGATCAAGGCCCAGCCGGTCCGGGCCGCCCTGATCGACATGCGCGGGCTGAAGCCACCCTACGGCTTCCTGGATCGCTACCAACTGGGCGAACTGGCCGGGCGTTATCTGACGGCCGTCCCGGTCGCCATCCTGCTCACCGAGGCGCTGACCGATCCGGACCACTTCGGCAAGGTCGTTGCCAACAACCGCGGCGCGCGGGTCGAGGTCTTCACCCACGAGGCCCAGGCCTGCGCGTGGCTGAAGCAGCACCAGATCCCGGCCGCGTGAGAGGCAACCAACCGCTCACCGCACCTGCAGCGTGTCGGCCTCGTAGGCCAGGCCGAGAGACGGGATGGTGACGGCCTTGCGGCCGCCCTCCTTGAGCACCCGGCCGGCGACCCAGGCGTCGTGCCCCGCCGCCTCGGCCGCGGCGAGCGTCGCCTCGACGGCGGATGGCGGCACGTAGGCGGCGAAGCCGACGCCCATGTTGAACGTCGCGTAGGCCTCGCGCAGGCTGATCGGACCGCTGTCCATCATGAACTGGAACAACGCCGGGATTCCGCGCGGCTCGGTGATCTCGTAGACCAACGGCTCGTCCAGCCGCATGAGCTTGCGCCAGCCATGGCCGGTCACGTGCGCCAGGTAGTGCAGCGGGACCCGGGCCAGCTGGCAGCGGACGACGAAATCCACGTAGATGGCCGACGCCGCGAGCAGGGCCTCGCCGTAGAGGCGGTCGTCCCCGTGGCCGACGGGCGTCTGGTAGCCCCGCGGCAGGCGGTCCGCGATGAGCCGGCAGAGGCTGAGGCCGTTGGTCTGCACGCCGGTCGAGGCCAGGAAGATGATGGCGTCGCCCGCCGCCACGTCGCCGGTGATGCGCCGCGCCTTGGGCGCGATCCGGCCGAGGGCCGAGCCGGCGAGCACGATCGTGGCCGGGTCGACGATGCCCTTGAGCGTGGGCGTCTCGCCGCCGCCCCAGACCGCGCCGGCCCGGTGGCAGCCCTCGGCCCAGCCGTCGACCAGCGCCTGCATCCGCACCGGGTCCGCAAACCAGCCGGAGTCGCCCACCGCCGCGTGCATCGCGACGGAGATCGGGCGCGCGCCGCAGGTCACGAGGTCGTTGACGATCGTCGCCACGGCGTCGATGGCGATCTCGCGGTAAAAGCACCGGCCGGTCTGCGCGTAGACCGCGTCGGCCACGAGGTTCTTGGTCCCGAGCCCCTCCTCGACGTGCGCGAGGTAGTGGTCGGCCGCCTCGATCAGGTAGGCGCTCTCGCCGCGGGTGGCCGCCGGCTCGGCGTAGCCGTGGGCGGCGAGCTCGCCCGCCGTCGTGCGCGCCGCCTGCTGGCAGGCGCGCTTGAACGCGTCGAGCTGGTCGTAGCGGACACCGGAGGATTCGTAGGAGAGGGACATGCGCAGAGGTCAGAAGTCAGAGGTCAGAGATCTGAATCCAAAGGGTGGTACATTTGCCATGAGAGTCTTAAAAGTCTGATCGCTGTCATCTGACCTCTGTATTCCGGTCAGTATGACCGGCCCTCGTGTTTCTCGAAATAGTTCACGAAGGCCTGGTTCACCACCCGGTAGCCGCCGGGGGTCGGGTACTTGCCGGTGAAGTACCAGTCGCCGCTGTGGTGGGGCAGCGCGCGGTGCAGGTGCTCGATCGACTGGAAGATGATCTCGATCTCGCCGCGCCACCCGTTGGGCTTGGGCGAGACCAGCTGCGTGATCTTGCGGGAGATCGCCTCGGCGGTGAACGGGTCGTAGATCTTGCGCACGTGGTTGACCGGCTCGGGCGAGGGCTGCCGCAGTTCCTCGCGGCACAGCGCGTAGACCTCGGTGATGAGGCCGCCCTGCCCGCGCTCCTTGAGCAGCGTGATGGCGGCCTCGAAGGCGACGAACTTGCCGAGCTCCGACATGTCGATGCCGTAGCAGTCCGGGTAGCGGATCTGCGGCGCGGTGGAGGCGATGATGATCTTCTTCGGATTGAGCCGCTTCAGGATGCGCAGGATGGAGCGGCGGAGCGTCGTGCCGCGCACGATGGAGTCGTCCACGCACACGAGGTTGTCCTGCGGCTGCACGACGCCGTAGGTGATGTCGTAGACGAGCGAGGCGAGGTTGTTGCGGGATTTTTCCTGGCTGATGAAGGTGCGGAGCTTCACGTCCTTGGTCACGAGCTTCTCGCCGCGCGGCCAGTTGTTGAGGATGAGGTCGTCCACCAGCGCCTCGGTGACCGCGCCGGCGCGGGCGGCGTCAAGGAGGGTCTGCTTGACCTCCGCGCGGCGGCGGAAGCGGAGCTCGCTCATCAGGCCGAAGTACGCGACCTCGGCGGTGTTGGGGATGAAGCTGAAGACGGAATCGGCCAGGTCGCCGCCGATGGCGGACCAGATCTGGCCGGCGAGGCCGGCGCCGAGGGCCTTGCGCTCGCGGTAGATGTCGGCGTCGTTGCCGCGGGAGAAATAGATGCGCTCGAAGGTGCACTGCGTCTTCGGCAGGGCGGGCTTGATGCGTTCCACCGCGACGGAGCCGGCGCGCTTCATCACGACGGCGCAGCCGGGCTCGACCTCGCGGACGTCCCTGGCCTCGAGATCGAAAACGGTGCAGAGCGGCGCGCGCTCGGAGGCGAAGGCCACGACCTCGTCGTTCTCGAACCAGTGGCAGGGGCGGATGCCGGACGGGTCGCGCGCGACGAAGGCGTCGCCGTTGCCGAGGACGCCGACGAGCGCGTAGCCGCCGTCCCAGTTGGCCGAGGCGTTGCGGAGCACGCGGCCGGGGTCGATCTCCTCGTTGATGCGGCGGGAGATCTCGGCGCCGGGCAGGCCTTCGCGGCGCAGGCCGCGGTAGATCTGCTCGTGCTCGTCGTCGAGGCAGAAGCCGATGCGCTCGAGGATGGCCTGGGTGTCGGTGGCGAAGATGGGGTGCTGACCGATGGCGATGAGGCTGTCGTTGAGCTCGGCCGTGTTGGTCAGGTTGAAATTGCCCGCGAGCATCAGGTTGCGGGTCGGCCAGGAGCTGCGGCGGAAGAAGGGGTGGCAGGCGCTGAGGTTGTAGCCGCCCGAGGTGCCGTAGCGCAGGTGGCCGAGGTAGAGTTCGCCGCAGAAGTCGAAGTTCTTTTTCACCGTCTCGGGGAACTCCGGGTGGATGGTCCCGTCGGCCAGCAGGGCGTTGTAGCGGGCGATCAGGGCCTGGAAGATGCGGTCGAGGGGGTTGGTCTCGACGTTGCGCTCGCGGAACATGTAGGGCTC
>CAYRDN010000115.1:0-6032 GCA_964423065.1 uncultured Oleiharenicola sp.
GGATTAAATAATATCATAGTCATTCGCTCTTCCTGGGTAGGGCTGGACCTTGTGGTCCAGCCGCGAACGGGCAAAGCAGTGCGCTGATCCGGCTGCACCAAGGGCAGCCCTGCGGCAATCGGTTACGCGATTATTTAATATTCTAGCCCGCCCCCAGCAGCCGGATGAAATCCGCCTCGTCGATCACCGGGACGCCGAGTTCCCGCGCCTTGTCGAGCTTCGAGCCCGCCTCGGCGCCGGCCAGCACGTAGCTGGTCTTCCGGCTGACACTGCCGCTCACCTTGCCGCCGGCCGCCAGGATCCTCTGTTCGGCCTCCTCGCGCTTCAGCGTCGGCAGTGTGCCCGTGAGCACGAAGGTCTTGCCCGTGAACCCGCCCGCCGTGGCGACCGTGCCCGCGGGATCGATCCCGAGCTGCTTCAGCTTGGCCAGCAGCCGCCGGCCCGGGACACCGGCGAAATAATCCAGCACGCTCGCGGCCACGACCGGACCGAGATCGGCCGGCACGCCCGCCAGCGGCCCCGCCTCCAGCGCGGCGATCTCCCCATCCCATTGCGCGCAAAGCTCCTTTCGCCTCGCCTTGTCCTCCTCCGACTTCGGCGGATTTTTCCGGGAATTGGGCGCCTGCAATTCCCGCGCGGCGAGCAGCTCCGCCTTCTTCAGCACGGCGCGCAACAGAGCCGAGTCCGTCAGCTCCGCAAAACTGCGGTGCCGCCGGCCGAGCGCGCGGGCCGTGGACTCGCCAACGTCGGGCACGCTCAGCGCGTAGAGCCATTTCTCCAGCGGCAGCGCCCGCGCGGCCTCGCGGGCGGCGACGACCTTGGTGGCGTTTTTTTCGCCAAAGACGCGCGGCTCCTCCGCCGTTCCCAGGTTGAGAGTGGCCAGGGTCTCCAGCGGCACGTCGTACAGGTCCGGCGGATCCCGCACGAGGTCGAGCTCGACCAGCTTCGCCGCCACGACGCCGCCGACCCCGTCGATCGCGAGGGCACGCCGGCTGCAGAAAAAGCCCAGCCGGCCGGTGCGCTGGGCGCGGCAGTCGTAGTTCTGGCATTTCCAGGCCACGCCCTGCGCCTCATCCCCCGCAATCTCTACCTTCGCGATCCGGCCGCCGCAGACGGGACACTTGCCGCCGACCGCCGCGCTCAAATCGAATTCCTTCGCGCCCTTCGGCCGCTCGTCGGGAAATGAGCGCAGCACGGCGGGGATGACCTCGCCGGCCTTCTCGATTTCGACCAGGTCGCCGACGCGGATGTCCTTGCGGCGGATCTCATCCTCGTTGTGCAGCGTCGCGCGGGCGATGGTGCTGCCGGCGAGCAGCACGGGCTCCAGCTCGGCCACGGGGCTGAGGATGCCGGTCTTGCCGACCTGGATGGTGATCGCGTTGAGCCGCGTGCGCGCGGTGTCGGGCTTGTACTTGAAGGCGATGGCCCAGCGCGGCGCCTTGGCGGTCGTCTCCGCCTCGCGCTGCTGGCTGAAGTCGTCGAGCTTCACCACGGCGCCGTCCGTGCCGTAGGCGAAGCCGCGCCGGAGCCGGTCGAGCGCGCCGATGGCGGCCCACGCCTCGTCGATCCCGCGCACGGTCCAGATGCGCTCCACCACCGGGAGCTGCCAGGCGCGCAACTGCGCGTGGAGGCCGGTCTGCGAATGCACGACGACGGGGTCACAGTAGCCGAGGCCGTAGAGGACGATCGACAGCTTGCGGCGCGCCACCTCGGCGGAGTCGAGTTGCTTGACGGTGCCCGCGGCGGTGTTGCGGGGATTGGCGTAAAGCTCCTCGCCGGCGGCGGCGCGCTCGGCGTTGATCCGCTCGAACTCGGCGGCGGTCAGGTAGATTTCCCCGCGGATCTCGACGACCCCGGGCACGCGGTCGCCCGTCAGTTCCCGGGGGAGCGAGGCAATGGTGAGGACGTTCGCCGTGATGTCATCGCCCTTCTCGCCGTCGCCCCGGGTGACGGCGCGGACCAGCCGGCCCTGCTCGTAGGTCAGGCTGACGGCCAGCCCGTCGATCTTGGGCTCGACGGTGTAGTACAGGTCGTCCGTGTGGAGGAGCTTGGTCAGCCGGGTGTGAAAGGCGCGGAGCTCCGCCTCGTTGTAGGTGTTGTCGAGACTCAGCATCTTCTGCCGGTGGGCCATCTGCTGAAAACCCTGCGCGCGGTCGTCGCCGACGCGCTGCGTCGGGGAAGCGGTGCTGGCAAATTGGGGGAACTGCGCCTCGAGGTCGGCCAGCTCGCGCTTCAGCTCGTCGTACGCAAAATCAGAGATCTCCGGCCGGGCCTGGCGGTAATAGCGCTCGTCATGCCCGGCCACCTGCTCGCGCAGGCCGGCAATCCGTTTCTTGGCCTCGGTGGGGGTCATCAGCAGGCCGCAACGTAAATGAAACTCCGCCCGCCGTCGCGGAAATAATGCGTGCTCTCCCGGCGGCGTGTGATGCCGCCGGGAGAGCCGGATATCATTTGCCAATGCCCGGCACCGTGCGCATCGTGCGACGATTGCGCGGCTGCACCCCGGCCGTGCCCGAACCCATCATGATGAACCGTGCCCAGAAAGCTGCAGCGCCCGCACGCACCGGGCCATGGCCGCTGCTGCTCCTCGCCCTGCTCGCCCTCCCGGTCGCGCTGCCGGCGGCGGACGACGAGGTGGTCGTGGTGAATTCACACGTGAGTGCCGGCTATGTCCGGGCCAAACGGCCCGACGGCTCGTTCCAGCCCGAGACCTACGCCTTCGGCGAGGGTGGGCAATGGGGCGGCCGGATGAAAGACTTCACGATCGACCAGCTGCACTTCCTCGACATCGCGCGGACCATGTCCCGCGCGCTGGCCGGGCAGAAATACCTCCCGAACCGTGATCCGGCCCAGACCAAGCTCCTTATCATGGTGTACTGGGGCACCACCGCGGGCACCGATGACACCATGAGCCAAGTAGCCTTCCAGAATATGGTGGAAGCCAGCCGGCCGCTGCCCCAAACCAACACCACGGTCGGCCCCGGGGTCCCGCCCGCCGGATCCACCCCGCTACGCGCAGGACAGGCCGGTCAGGCTACGGCCAAGGATAACATGCTCACAATGATTGCCATGGCCAATCGCGAGCGCGACCGGATGGATTGGAAAAATGCCACCATCCTGGGATACGACGATGAACTGGCCCACAGCGAGGGCCTTGAGTTCACCCCGCTGGCGGGGTACAAGCAAAACATGATCGGGGAACTCGAGGAGAGCCGCTATTTTGTCGTGCTGATGGCGTATGACTTCCAACTGATGTGGAAACAGAAGAAACCAAAGCTGCTTTGGCTGACCCGCTTCAGCATCCGCGAACACGGCAACCATTTTGGCGAGGCGCTGCCGAAGATGGCGGACACCGCCTCGAAATATTTCGGCCAGGACAGCAAGGGCCTCAAGCACAAGCCGATCTCCGAAGGCAATGTCACCCTCGGCGACCTGAAGGTCATCGAGGTCGTGCCCGGGAAATAATGTAGCCGGGGTCGCTGACCCCGGACCTTTTCGGAACCGGCCTCAGCGAGGCCAGCTACATCCAGCCCGAAGAGGGCTTCAGGGTATTGGACCCATAGCGAATAAAGCAGCCAAGGGGAGGCGGGACTATCAGTCCTGCGAGACATGCACAGCGTGGCCGATAGACCGCGGGACTGATAGTCCCGCCTCCAGCCATGCTGAAACCAGCCTGGTGGCATTGACCCCACAGGAAACAAATCCGCCCCGATCCCGGATTGGAATCCTCCGTACCACCGCCTGCCCTGAGAAAGTCGAACGGGCCCGACGGCCGTCAGCGCACGGTGACAGCGCCGTGCCGGTCGAGCCAATGTTCCCGTTCCGACCAGGGTATACCCGAGGATTTTTTCGTGACGGCGGCGGGGACATTCACGGTGAATCCATATTCCTCGAGCCGGCGCATATCCCCGGCGTGCTTCTCGCTCAGGACCACGAGCGCCCGGCGCAGAAAAAGGTTGAGTGTCTCCATCTCGTCATCGCGCTCCTTGAGGGCTGACTCGGCCTGGGCCGCGAGCCGTCTGGCCGCACGGTGCGCATCATCCGCGACATCGATCGCAGGCTTGAATTCCGTCCAATCCATCCGGGTGAGCGGCGAGGCCGATTCAAGCTCGGCATGCTTGTCCGCGATGGCTTTTGCGAGGCTGATGATATCATCAACCTTGCGGGGAAGTTCGACCCTGACTTTGGAATTTGTCATTTCGTGGCGTTAGTTCGTATGTTGCTGGATCAGAGGACTCCTCCAGGACGCGGGTCATCCACGTCCGCCCAGACCATACACGAATCCCCCTCCATTTTGCCATCAGGTCGATACCCATCGGGTTTAAGACTTCGAGAGACTAATGGTTATCAGGGATACACCCCCCCAAGCAGATTAATGCTCACCCGCCCCGGGCAGGACTCGATGAGCGAGATCCGCCAGTCAATCGTCTCAAGTTCGGCCCGGGTTGGTGTCATTGTGCCCTAGTTCTGGCATAATGCTGCTTCGTTCATCCTTGCACCATCCTTGCATGATCCGTTCACCATCCCGTCAGTTTCCCTCGTGCTGCCCGGATTCAATCGAGCAACAACCGAAGTCCAAGGCCTTGGTTTTTATCGCTGCTTTTGTTCTGTCTCTAGCTTGGCTAGTTTTTGCTTTTGCCGCTCATCGTCCTAACCTTGAAACTGGGGCTGACGCTTAGCCGAGGCGCAAGAGGAACGCCTTCAGACGCTGCTTGGCCCGCGTCAAGTCATGCACCGCGTCCGCACGCGCCCGGGTCAGATCGCGGACAGACTCATCGACGGCGTCCGGCACGTGGATGGCCGTCAGCTCGCCGGCCCGATGGAGCCGAGCGAGCTGCACCGCGTCGCGCCGATCGGTCTTCTGCCGCGGGCCCTTCGCCTGCGGTGTCTTCGAGGGCGCCACTACGATGCAGTCGATCTCCAGTTGCTTGAGTCGCCGGCAGCCCACAAAGCCGGTCGGGCCGGCCTCGTAGACCACGTGCAGAACGATCCCTCGCCTCCGAGTTTGCGCAGGACCCGCTCCAGCGCCGTCAGATCGCTGTCGATCTGCCCGTAGAGCCGAACCTCGCCGTCGCGGCCGCTCTCGGCCACCGCCACCATGATCGTATCTTTGTGGACATCCAGGCCCACGTATTTATTTAACGTCTTCATGTGCTTGTCTCCGTTTTTGGTTGTTGGACTTACCGCCGCACCCATGCGGATAGGCTCCTTCTCCGGGAGCAACCCGCGCATAGAGGGCGACGTGATTCTCCCGAACGCACCACATCCCAAAGAGAAGTATCGGGTTCGCACGATTGTGCGAGCGATACCGCCCGCGGGTTTAGTTTATGTCTACAGCATCGGCGCGCTGGTGAAGGACTGGGATGCAGCTTGGAAAATCGGTGAGACCATGCTGGAGCCGATTGTCTTTCGCCTACCCAATGAAAAAAGGGGCTAACCAGGTGGCACAGACAACTCGGGCCTTCGGCCCTCGTGTCTGACCTCAATCGTTAGGCCTCACCCATGAAGAAAAGCCTTATAAGCGTTTGCCTGATTGTTGGGGCAATTGCCTCGGCCAGCCACATGAGGTCGCCCGGGGCCAAATCAATGTTGCTGGTGCGAGGCGTGCTCGCCACTGTCGTCGGTCTGGTCATCGCGGGGGTGGATAATCTGGTGTTCGAGGGAGAGGTGAGCCCGATCGTGATCGTAGGCCTGCTGCTGGTCGCTTCGGCGGTGATGGCGGCGTTGTGGAGAGCCCAGGGAGCGCTTTTGACGGGGGTCGTCTGGCTATGGCTGCCGCTTACCCACGTGGTGAAAAAGATGCTTGGACTACACGACACGCTGCATCCGAACACCTATGCTTCCATTGCGAAGCTCGCGATCTTCAGCCTTGTGGTGGTTGCGGTTGGCGATGCAGTTGGCCTGGCGCTTCGCCGGTCGACCCATAGCGACCTCCAAAAAGATGCCTAGGGCGTGATTGCAATATGTCATGCGAAGTCAAAACACGTCACGTCTTGACTCTTGCCCGCGTGATAATTCTGGCGGATGGCGTT
>CAYRDN010000116.1:0-5584 GCA_964423065.1 uncultured Oleiharenicola sp.
TCAGAAAGCAAAAAACAGGCCCCGGGAAAAGACAGCGAGGGCGAGGCGCCCGCGAGCTATCGCAACTATGCGGTAGACATGGCGGAGGTCACTCCGATGTCGCTGGCGGAAGCCGTGAAGCGCCAGCACAAAACACTGGCGGTCCTGCAGGAGCAGCTCGACCGCGCGCTGCAGGATCCAAAGACAGACGAGAGCACGCTCAACCTGGTGTCGGGCCGCGTCGACCGATGCCTCGAGCGCCTGCGCAAATTGCAGGACACGCTGAGCAAGGAGGAGCGCGCCAACGGCAACCTCGTCGCGCGTGATGATCTCCGCGTGGTGCTCACGCCAGTTTTCGCTGCGCTGGCTGATTCGCTGGTGCAGGAGGTTGTCACACGTCTCGGCCATCCGCGGCCGGCCGCGCTGCAATTTGTCGACGAGTGGTTCTCGCAGATCCGTGGCAACCGGTTCCTGACCGCGACCATGCCGCCGGCGCTGGCCGCCTGATGAACCTACCCGACCAGCCGTTGCTCCTGGACGTCCCGCCTGACCCAGTCCCATCCACGGAGGCCCCGACCCCCGCGCCGGTCACGCCGCCACCCCTGCCGCTCCGTCTCCTCGACTGGCTGATCGACGAGCTGCTCATCCCGGCCTTCCGCCCGCGGATCGCGCGGCACTCGGTCTGGAGGTTTGCCGACCGCACCGTCGTTCTCTCGGGCACGGCCACCGGAGTCGGCGGCCGGTACAACTCCTCGCTCACGCCCTGGACCCGCCGTTTTCAGGATGTCTTCATCGACCCCTACATCCGTGAGGCGCACGAGATGAAGTCCTCCCGCACGGGCTTCACCGAGGCGGGATTCAACGTCATCCGCTACATGCCGGAGAACGCCCCGGGCCCGGCGCACTTCGCCATCACCTCCGCGCAAAAGGCCACCGACGCCAACAAGTCCCGCGTCACCCCCACCCTCGCCGCCTCGCTGGCGCCGGGCGAGTGGGAACGCATCGACTCCGACGACGTCACTGGCCGCATCGTGCGGCTGCGCAACATGGAGATCCGGTTCACCGGGTCCACGTCCGAGTCCGCGTTCCGCGGCGAGGGCTCGCGCCTCGAGATGGTCGACGAGGTGGAGGAGAACGGCATCATCACGGGCGCCGGCACGCTGCACAACCTCGCCCGGTCGCGCGTCACCGGCGTCGACGGGGCCAAGGTCTTCACGCTCTCCAAGGCTCGCGAGTGGGCCTCGCCGCACCATGCCGAGTGCGACAGCGGCACGCTCGAGGCCTTCCTCGTCCCCTGCCCGTGCTGCGGCACGTTTCAGGAAATGTCCTTTGATGGCACCTCGCCAACTGAGACCATGCGCATCAAGACCCCGGTGCGCGAGATCCCGATCAAGCTGGGTCGGGTGGTCTTCGATCAATGCAAGTTCCTCGACGGCTCGTGGGACCTCGACCGCGTGCAGCGCGAGACGCGCTACGAGTGCGTCTCGCGCTGCCTCATCGACCAGGACGCTCCCCTCACCGCCGCCCACCGCCCCGCCTTTGAGGCTGCCGCCGCCCTGGCCGGCTCGCCCGATTACACGGGCCAAGGCACCATGCCCGCGCGCCCCCGGCACCGCCTCGACGGTTTCCACGGCGCCGCCGAGGTCCTGCGCCGCCTCGATGCCGGAATCCGCACCACGATGAAGTGGGCCATGGTCAACTCCGGCCAATGGCTCGCGACCAACCCCCGCCCCGAGCCCTTCAAGGTCAGCCAGCACACCTCCGACCTGCTCTCGCTGCACGCCGACATGACCTGGGGCGACCTCGCCCGCATCTTCCTCAAGAACAAGACCACGCCCGACGGCCTCCGCTTCTGGAACAACAACCACATGGGCCTCCCGCATCGCGAGTACCGGAAGGCCGTGGAGCTCGAGGTGGAACAGGTCCTCCGCCTCCGTGGCGCCTACCGGCGCGGCACGCTGCCCACCGCGCCCGACCTCTTCCTCCTCATCGTCGACGTCCAGGGCGACGGCGAGTACCAGAAATGGCTCAAGCTCGCCATCGTCTCCGCGCCCGACCGCCTGCACGAATACGTTGTCGACTGGGGCATCACCGGCCGCTTCGACGACCTGCTCGACCGCGCCGAGTCGGCCGACCCCAGCGGCCCCGTCCCCATCGGCCTCACCGGCGCCACCGCGGCCATCCAGCTCGGCCTCATCGACGAGGGCGACGGCAAGTCCACCAAGCTCGTCCGCGACTTCATCGAGAACGCCTGGAGCAGCCACGCCACCTGGTTCACCACCAAGGGCCGCGGCCGGGGCCAGATCCACGCGCTCATCCAGGAGTCGCAGTACAACCACCCGCACGACAACTCCCCCCCTCGCCTTTCGTACCACTACAACGACGACTCGCTCAAGCAGGAGCTCTACATCGGCCAGATTCAGGACCTCGAGAAGATCATCGCCGGCAAGGCCAAGACCTCGCGCCTCTGGTTCCCAGCCGATGCCGACGTCGAGTTCGCCACCGAGTTCACCCATGAGCAGCTCGTGCCCGACAAAACCAAGGCCGACAAAACCAAGCTCAGCTGGCACAAGACCGGCACAAACGACTACGCCGACGACGTGAAGGTCGCCAAGATCGCCTGGCAGATCCTCGGTCCCCAGATCCTCGAGGCGAAGCAGAAGGCCGCAGCTGCCGCGGCCGCCGCCAAGCCCACCACCCCGCCACCGGCCTGATGGCTGGATTGACACCCGCCCCGTCTCGTGGACGACGCCTCCAAAATCGAGACCATCAAGCAATACCTCCGCGTCAAGCACGGCACCGGCGCCACCGCCATCGCCATCCTGCGCCAGCTCATGGATCAGCTGGCCGGCGAGGCCACCGACTCCGTCACGCTCACGGGCGGCACCTTCGAGGGCGGGCAGCACACCGGCCAGGTCAACTTCCCCAAGATCATGTACCTCCAGTGCGTGCTCTCCCGTCTATCGGAGCTCGACCCGACCATCGAGACGGGCGCCCTGTCCGTCACCTTCGCCAGCTTCAACAGCCGGTTCCTCGAGCTCTAAGCCATGGCCTCGCCCAAATCCGCCCCGCGCGCCCGTGATGAGCACGGTCGATTCCTTCCCGCCCCTGCCCCCGCCACGCCCGCTCCCGATCAGCCCCAGGCCGAGACGTCTCCGCTCCAGGCTCAAGCTGGTTTCGATTACGGCTACTCCGGCCTGATCGGCTATGGTACGCAGGGCTATGCTGGCGTGGGCAGTTCACGCCATCGGCAATTCCCCTGGTTCCCGCAGCTCGACACGCGGAAGGAGATCACGCCCTACACGCGCGTTGAGGCCCTGCGCCGCAACCGGTATTGCAAGGCGAACATCGGCTTCTACCGCCGCCTCCTGAAGGGCGCCGCACTGATGGTCGCCGGGACCGGCCTGGAGGTTCATCCCACCACCACCGACCTCGAGTGGAACAAGCTCGCCCGCGATCGCTTTAACGCCCGCACGGGCCAGGCGGCCATCTTCGACCTCGGCGGCCGGTTCAACTTCTCCGCCTCCCAGCTCCGTCTCCTCGAGTGGTCCTATGGCGACGGCGACTGCGGTGTCGCCCTCACCGAGTCCGCCGCCGGCCTCGCCCGGGTCGCCTTCTACGAGGGCCACCAGATCGGCTCCGGCAAGCTCGCCCCTGGCGAGGAGGAATACTGGCGCGATGGCGTCCGCGTCGACCCCGCCACCAACGCCCCGCAGCTCTACCGCCTCCTCGGTGGCGACACCGTCAACGCTTTCTACGCCACCGAGCAGACCGATGTCCCCGTGCAGGATTTCATCTACTTCGGCGAGTATGAGTCCAACGGTCAGACGCGCTGCATCACGCGCCTACACTCCGCGCTCAACCATGTCTTCGACCGCGCCGAGATCCACGCCGCCCTCAAGGTCGCCCTGAAACAGACCGCCCAGAAGGGCGAGGTCATCGAGACCGACATCGGCGGAGCCAATCCCAAGGCACCGGGCATGGAGATGCTGCTTGGCCCACGCCAGACCGCCGCCACCTTCACCAACCCCGACACCGGCGCCGTCACCAACATCACGCACGAGCAGCTCTACGGCGCCGGCCAGATCCTTCGCCTGAATCCCGGCCAGAAGGTCAAGGTCATCGCCGATACCCGTCCCTCCAACGAAATGAGCACCTTCCTCGAGGAGGTGCTCGTCCGCGAGTGCGCCTGGGGTTTTGGCCTTCCGCCCGAGGTCATCTGGAACATCGCCTCCCTCGGCGGCGCCAACACCCGCTTCATCCTCGCTTCCGCCCAGCAGTTCATCGAGCAGCAGCAGCAGTTCCTCATCGACACCTACTGCGCCCGCCTGTGGATCTACACCATCGCGAAGGAGCTGAAGTACGGCGGCCTCCGCGCCTGTCAGGATCCCATGTGGTGGAAGCACCAGTGGATCACCCCGCCGCGCATCACCGTCGACTTCGGCAAGGACGGTGCCCTCTACCTCAAGCAGCTCGGCGCCGGTGCCCTCACCTACAAGCGGCTTTACGGGTGGCAATCCCTCGACTCCGAGGAGGAGCTCAACCAGCACCTCGATGAGGTCAGGTTCATTGTCGATGGCCTCAAGACCCGCAAGGTCGCCATCGCCGACTACCTCGCCCTCCGCGCCGACGCCGCCGCATCTTCTCGCGTGGCTGCCGCCGTTCCCGAGGATCCCGCCGCCCCAGCCCCCCAGCAGTCCACCGGGTATTAACACCCATTTTCAAACCACTTTGCCACGTGGCAAAGTTTTAACTCGTTCCAAATGAACCCCCGCACTTTCCATCCCGTCCCGCCGCGCGAGATCCTCGCCTCCTTTGTCACGTCCCCGATCCTGATGCGCCCCGACCGCATCGGCGCCCTGCTCGTCGACCTGCAATCCGGCCAGGCTCCGCGGGCCCAGCCGCGGCTGGATATGCCCGCCGATGACGATGCCGACGACTACGTCATGCCGTGGGATGAGCCCATCTACACCGTCGCCGGCGGCATCGCCGTTCTCCTGGTGCAGGGTCCCATCGTCAAGGGCTACGACGCCTGCACCTGCTGGTACTGGGGCCTCGCCTCGCTCGATCGCATCGAGGCCGCCTGCGACGAGATCGCCGCCCGCCCCGACATCGCCATCGTCGTCTTCCGCATCAACTCCCCCGGCGGCATGGCTCAGGGCACGCCCGAGTGCGCCGCCGCCATCGCCCGCCTCGGCGCCTCCGGCAAGTTCACCCTCGCCTTCACCGACACCCAGGCGTGCTCCGCCGCCTACTGGCTCGCCGCCGCCTGCGCCCAGATCAAGTGCACCGGCTCCGCCGACGTCGGCTGCATCGGCACCTACATCAGCTTCTACGACTACACCCAGCTGCTAACCGACCAAGGCATCAAGCTCGAGCTCTTCAAGCGCGGCGACTACAAGGCCCTCGGCCTCCCTGGTAATCCACTCGACGACCAGCAGCGCGCCTTCCTCGACGCCGATGTCGGCCGCACCAACGACCGCTTCCTCGCCGCCGTCCGCGCCGGCCGGGGCGATGTCGCCGACTCCACCATGCAGGGCCAGTGGTTCGACGGCGATGAGGCCGTCGCCCTCAAGCTCGCCGACGAGGTCGTCACCAACTTCTC
>CAYRDN010000117.1:0-5447 GCA_964423065.1 uncultured Oleiharenicola sp.
GAAGGATGCCAGCCGGCCCGCGCCGCGGCCGCCCCACCTGAACTTAGGCTGGATAAAGCTTTTCGTTAAATGCCGGCGCCGCATAACTCACTGCATGCAACCGAGTCCTCCGACCGCCGGTTCGGACACCGCCCCCCGGGTACGGGCCGAGCTGCTGCGTCTGGGCTACAATGACCTGCCCGCCGGGCTGCTGGCCACCCTGCTGGTGGGAGCCGGGCTCGCGTGGGTCATGTCCCGCGCCCACGCATCCGTCCATCCCTGGCTCTGGCTGCTGGGCTTGGGCATCCTGACGACGATCCGGCTGCTCAACGTCGCCTGGTACCGTCGCGCCAGCACCAAGGATTCCACCGCCGCGTGGGAACGCTGGTTCGTGCTCGGCGCCCTGCTGACCGCCGCCGGGTGGGGCTACGCCGGCTGGGCCTTTTTCCCGATCATGGACCAGACGGAGCGTTCCCTGCTCATCCTGGTGCTCGCCGGCATCACCGCCGGGGCCACGCGCTCGCTCGGCCCGGTGCTGGCCGCCTGCTGGTCCTTCCAGCTGCTCGCGCTGCTGCCGCTGGTGCTGCGGTTCTTCACCGGCGCGGAGGTGGTGCTGACCGTGATGGGTGTGCTGGCCACGCTCTATCTCGTGTTCCTGATGACGATGGCCCGCAGTTTCCGCCGCAGCCTGAGCGACTCGCTGCGCCTGGGCTTCGACTACGCGGTGCTGGTCGGCGAGCTGCAGGAAAAAAAGCTCCAGGCCGAGGCCTTCAACCGCGGCCTGACGGACGAGATCAAGCGGCGCCGGCAGATCGAGGCCGAGCTCCGCACCGCCAAGGAAAGCGCCGAGGCCGCCAGCCTGGCCAAGAGCGATTTCCTCGCCATGATGAGCCATGAGATCCGCACGCCGATGAACGGCGTGCTCGGCATGCTGGACCTGCTCAAGAGCACCGCGCTCAACGCCGCGCAGCGCGAGCAGGTGGACACCGCCGCCAACTCGGCCGACTCGCTCCTGCGCATCCTGAACGACATCCTGGATTTCTCCAAGATCGAGACCGGCCGCCTGGAATTCGAGCACATCCCCTTCGTGCCCGCCGTCCTGGCGGAGGAGGTCGCCGGCCTCCTGCGGCCCAGCGCCACCGCCAAGTCGCTCGCCCTGACCGCCGTCTCGGACCCCGCCGCCGGCACCAAGGTGCTGGGCGACCCCACCCGCCTGCGCCAGGTGCTGCTCAATCTCGTGGGCAACGCCATCAAGTTTTCCGAGCGCGGCGAAATCAAGCTGCGGCTGACCGCCTCCCTGCCGGCCCCGACCGTCCTCCATCTGGCCGTCGCGGTCAGCGACACCGGCATCGGCATGAGCGCGGCCACGCAGTCCGGCCTGTTCCAGCCCTTCATGCAGGCGGACAGCTCGATGAGCCGGCGCTACGGCGGGTCGGGCCTCGGCCTGGCCATCTCCCAGCGGCTCATGCACTACATGGGCGGAAAAATCACCGTCAAGAGCCAGCCCGGCCAGGGTTCGGTGTTTTCCCTCACGATGGACCTGCCGCTGGCCGCCGACCAGGCTGCACCCGCGTCCCGGGCCCTCGGCGCATCCCACCCGCTCCATTTCCATGGCCGCATCCTGGTGGTCGAGGACGACCCGGTGAACCAGCGCGTCATCAAGCTCATGCTCGAGCGCGTGGGCCTCGACTGCCACGTGGTCGAGGACGGCCTCACCGCGCTGGACGTGCTGAAACAGGGCGATTGGGACCTCGTGTTCATGGACTGCCAGCTGCCCGGCATCGACGGGTTCGAGACCACGCGTCGCGCCCGCGCCTGGCTGGCCGGCCGGCCGGTGCCGATCGTCGCCCTGACCGCCAATGCCCGCGCGGAGGACCGTGCCGCCTGCCTCGCCGCGGGGATGGACGAGTTTGTCACCAAGCCCATCCGCTCCGACGCCCTGCGCAACTGCCTGGCGCGCTGGCTGACCCCGGCGGTGTGACGATGTGCTACCGGTACACGCTCAAGAGCCTGGCGGTGGTCGAAAGTTTCTACGCCGCGCTTGCGGAACAGCTGGACGAATCCGCCGTGGCCGGCTGGCAGCCGCGCTACAATGTCGCGCTGACGAACCCCATGCCCGTCATCACGCGGCGGCCGGCGCTGACGCTGGAGACGATGCGCTTCGGGTTTGTCCTCCCGCCGCGTCCGCCCGCCGGCAAGCCGATGATCCTCGCCAATGCCCGGGCGGAGACCCTGCTGGCCAAGCCGGCCTTTCGCGAAGGCGCGCGACACCGGCGCTGCCTCGTGCCTGCCGATGGTTTTTATGAATGGGAAAAAAAAGGCGCGGAGCGGCTGCCCCATTACTTCACCCTGAGCGACCGCCGGCCTTTCTTCTTCGCCGGCATCTGGGAGCCGGCCCGGGACGACACCCCCGCCGCCTTCTGCATCGTCACCACCACGGCCAACGCCCTGCTGCAGCCGATCCATGACCGCCTGCCGGTCATGCTGGGACCGAACAGCGGTCCGGCCTGGCTCGGCGACCAGCCGCTCGACCCCGCCCTGCTGGCCCGGTTGTGCCGGCCCCTGCCCGCAGATGTGATGACCGGTTGCCGTGTCGATCCCCGCGTCAACAGCGTCCGCCAAGAGGGCCCCGACTGCATCGTGCCGGTGTGAGGACGGCCCCGGTTGGCGGAGAGCACGCGCCTACTGCGCCGCCAGCTCACGCTCCAGCGAACGGATCCGCGCCAGCACCACGTCGCGGCAGGCGGCGGGATCATCTGCCGGCAATTTGGGCAGCTGCCGCTGCAGCCAATCACACGCCTCGCGGTTTCGCCCCAGGGCGCGCAGCAGTTCCGCATGGATGCGGGCCGCATAGTAGGGCGCGTGCGGCGCCTCCGCCGCGAGGCGGTAACAGCGCGCCGCGCTTTCAATGTCTCCCGTGCGCCGGAGATGGATGTTGGCCATCTCGACCCAGAGCGCGGCATCCGGGCCGTGCCAGCGCAGGCCTTGTTCCAGAAATGCCAGCGCCAGCCGGGAGTGGGCGTCGGTCCGCTGCCGCCGCACCGCCAACGGTTCCCACGCCGGCAGATCGTAGGCGAGCATCCGGGCCCCGTTCAGCCAGAAATAAAGGGGACGATCATCCGCCGCCACGGTCAGCTGGAGCAGGGCCGCGGTCGCCGCGGGATCCTGTTTTTCCCAAGCCAGGTCGGCCTGCAGCCAGAAACATCCCGCCAGCGCCGGACGCATGCCGCCCAACGCCGCCAGCAGGCCGCCGCTCCCGGCCAAAGCGTCGAGCTGCCCGGCGTGCCAGCCGGCGGGGGTTGCAGCCAGCGCCTGCAGGTGATTTCCGAGCGGCTGCAGGCAGACGCCGCCGGCGAACAAGGCCGCGAGCGACAGACCCGTCATGAACCGCCTAGAGTTCACGGTGCCTGAAGGCCAGCGCCGCGACCGTCCCAAAGAGCAGCACATAGGCCGCGCCATACCCGGTCAGCCCGAGCAGCCACGCGGCGGAGACCGGCTGCCCCGCGTTCAGCAGCGACTCGCCGTCAAAGAGGGCCAGGTTGGGCCAGACCCGGAGCCAGCCCATGCCGCCGTCGTGGGCGAGCGGGCGCAGATGCGCCACCAGCGTCAGCATCAGTCCCACCCCACTGGCGAACAGCGCCGAGCCGGCGTAGCTGCAGACCAGCAGCGTCATGGCCGCCACCAGCGTGCTCTTCAACCACAGCACCCCGCAGGCGCCGAGCAGGAGACGCAGGTCCGGCGGCGGCAGCCCGAGCTGCGCCGCGCGGCCGGCCAGCAGGCCGGCGAGCAGCAGGCCGAGGGTCGCCGTGAAGATCGCGAGCACACCGGCCACACCCGCGAATTTTCCGGCGACATACTCCCAGCGGCGCACCGGCCGCGCCAGCGCAAAGCAGGCTGCGCGGCCCTCGAGGTCCCGGAAGAACAGCTGCGCCATGGTGAGCGCCGCCAGCAGCATGCCGAAAAAACCGAGCACGCCGAGGCCGAAGTCGCCGAGGAATTTCAGCTCGGCGCCGCCGAAGTTGAAGTCGCGCAACCCGAGCGCGGCGCCGACCAGCCCGGCGCCCGCCAGGCCTAGCAGCAGGGTCAGGCGCAGATGCACCGCCTCGCCCAGCGTATGCCGGGCGATGAGCCGGAGGCGGCGCAGGGAGGCCGCCGCACCGTCGTGGCGGGGATCATCCATGGGAGCGCAGTTTTTCCAGGTAAAGCTGCTCCAAGGGCGACGGGGCCGGAACCACCGTCCGGTCCGCGCCGAGCAAACCCGCCGGTGTCCCCTCGGCCAGCAGCCGGCCCCCGCCGAGCAGGGCGAGCCGGTCGCACAGCTCCCCGGCCTGGGTCAGCAGGTGCGAACTGAAAATGACGGTCCGCCCGCGGGCCGCGAGATCGCGGATCAGCCCGCCCAGCGCCAGCCGGCCCGCGGGATCGAGTCCGCTCGCCGGCTCGTCGAGCAGCACCAGCGGCGGATCGTGCAGGACCGCCTGCGCCAGCCCGAGCCGCTGGCTCATGCCCTTGGAGTAGGTCCCGACCCTCAGCCCGGCCGCCGGCGCCAGTCCGCTCCATTCCAGGACGGCGCCCACCCGCCGGGTCGTTTCGGCGGAGGCAAGGGAGCTGAGCCCGGCGCAATATTCGAGAAAGCCCCGGCCGGTCAGATGCGACGGGAACTGGGGTGCCTCGGGCAGATAACCCACCAGCGCCCGGGCGGCGTGCCCGTCCGCAGGATGGCCGAAGACCCGGCATTCCCCCGCGGTCGGCGCGATCAGGCCGGCCAGCGCCTTGAGCGTCGTGCTCTTGCCGGAGCCGTTGGGACCGAGCAGGCCGAGCACCTGCCCCGGTGCGAGCCGCAGCGCGAGACCGCGGACGGCGTGGATCCAACCGCCGGTCCAGCCGGTGCGGTAGCTCTTGGTGAATCCGGCGAGCTCGACCGCCCAGGCGTGGGTGGGGGCCGCATTCATCGGATGCCGAAACCCAGGAATTGCGCCGCGCGCCGGGCTTCCGTCAGCTCGGTCTTCCGGATATAGCCGTCCAACCTTTCCTGCACCGCGGCGAGGAAGGCCCGGACTTCGTCGGCCCCGCCCTCGACCTCCAGCAGCACGCGGCCGTCGGGCAGGTTTTGCACCCAGCCGGTCACCTCGTAGCCCTTCGCGACCTGCATGGACTGATAGCGAAAGCCGACGCCCTGCACCCGGCCGGTATAATAAACCATGGCATGGTGCACATCGGGCATGCCCCAGAAAAAACCTGCGGCGCCCGGGACTCAACACCAACCTCTGGAAAACCCGCGGAACCTGCCTGTAAACCATTTACGGTAACGTTGCGTCCGGAGGTCCGTCGGCCCAGGCCGGGCCCCGTGAATATATTTGCCAGCGGCACCGGTCTGGGCACAGTCGCGACTGACGCTGCAAGGCGTCTTCCTTAAATGACCAATTCTGATTCCGACGGGTTGTTCGATAACGACTGGGAAGACCGCGGGG
>CAYRDN010000118.1:0-5251 GCA_964423065.1 uncultured Oleiharenicola sp.
CACGCTGCGCGAGACCCTTGCCGCCAACCCGCTGCGGGTGAGCATGCAGAAGAACCTCTTCGGGCTGCTGATGTTCGGCTTCGGCATCCTCGTCTCGCTCTGGCCGTTCCACACCTGGGCGCCGCTCGGCTACGGCGCCGCGCCCAGCTCGGCGGCGATGCTGCACGCCGGCGTGCTCAAGAAGTTCGGGCTCTACGGCCTCATCCAGATCGCGCTGCCGCTGCTGCCGGTGGGGGCGGCGTGGTGGGCCTGGAAGCTCGCGCTGCTCGCCGCCTTCGGCAACGTCATCGTGGTCGGCCTCATCACCATGGCGCAGCGCGACCTGAAGCAGATGATCGGCTACAGCTCGGTCATGCACATGGGCTACTGCTTCCTCGGCGTCGCCTGCCTCGGCGTCACGGGTCCCGGCGGCGTCGTGCTCCTGATGGTCGCGCACGGCCTGTCCGTGTCGCTGCTGTTCCTGCTGGCGACCAGCGTGCACCACCGCACGCACACCTTCGACCTGGCCGACATGGGCGGGCTGGCGCAGCGGACGCCGGTGCTGGCGGCGTTCTTCGTCGCCGCCACCTTGGCGAGCATCGGCCTGCCCGGTTTCGCCAACTTCTGGGGCGAGCTGACCATCTTCGTCGCCCTGTGGAAATACTCCCCGGGGCTCACCGCCGTGGCGACGGCCGGCCTGGTCATCTCCTCGGTCTACGGCCTGCGCGCTGCCGCGCGGGTCTTCTTCGGGCCGCCGAGCGCGGCCCTGACGCAGGTCATGGCCGGGCACCCGCCGGCGGACATGGGCTGGGGCGAGCGGCTGCCGGCGCTGATCCTCCTCGCCGCGCTGCTGCTCTTCGGCATCTTCCCGCGCCTGGTGTCCCAGACCGTCGACCAGGCGCTCAGCCAGCCGGCCGAGACCCCCGCGGCGCTCGTGCATTTCAACCGCTGACCGCCCGCCGCCATGACGACCGCCCTGCTCCAGAAAATCGCCGCGACCAACGAATGGTGGGCCATTGCGCCGGAACTGCTGCTGGGCTGCAGCGCGCTGGCGCTGCTCGGGCTGGAGATCGTGCTGCCGCGAAAGGACCACCGCTCCATCCCCCTGTTCGCACTCGCCACCCAGGCGACGGTGTTCGGCCTCCTGCTCGCGGGCCTGTACTCGGACTACGAGGGGACGGGCACCTTCGGCGGGCTGCTGCAGCACAGCTTCCTCGGCCACGTCGCCCGGGTGTTCTTCCTGCTCTCCTCGCTGCTGGTGTGCTTCCTCGCCGGGATCTGCCTGCCGCGGTCGAAGATGCCGCGGGTCGAGTTCTACCACATCGTGATGGTCGTCACCGCCGCGATGATGCTGCTCGTGCAGAGCGCCCACTTCGTGATGTTCTTCGTGGCGCTCGAGACGGTGACCATCGGGTTCTACATCCTCGTCAGCTATTACCGCGACCGGCCGCTGACGCTCGAGGCCGGCCTGAAATACCTGGTGCTGGGCGCCCTCAGCTCGGCGATCATGCTGTTCGGCATCGTGCTGCTCTATGGCGCGGTCGGCCGGGTCATGATCGGCGGCGTGGTGCACACCGGCTTCGAGTTTGCGGTGGCGGCGGATTTCCTGCGGCAGCATCCCGACAGTTTCCTCGGCCTCGCCGGGGCGCTGCTCGTGGTCGGCGGCGTCGCGTTCAAGATCGGCGCGTTTCCGTTCCAGATCTGGATCCCCGACGTCTACCAGGGCGCGCCGACGCCCGTCACCGCGTTCCTCGCGGTGGCGTCCAAGGCCGCCGGCTTCGCCGTGCTGCTGACGCTGGTGGGCACGGTCTTCGCCCCGCTCCAGGCCGTGTTGGTGCCGGTGCTCTCGCTGCTGGCCGCGGCCACGATCATCTTCGGCAACCTCTCCGCGCTGACCCAGCGCAACACCAAGCGGCTGATGGGCCTCTCCGGCGTCTCGCACGCCGGCTACCTGCTGCTCGGCGTGATCGCCTCGTTCCGCGTGGATTGGGCGCCGGCCGCGGTCTGGTTCTACCTCTATGCCTACCTGCTGGCCTCGATGGCGGTGTTCGGGGTCATGGCCCACCTGGCCGGCCCGGACGACGCCGACCAGGAACTCGCGCACTACGAGCACCTGGCGAAGAGCCGGCCGTTCCTCGCGGCCGTGCTGGCGGTGGGCGTCGGGTCGCTCGCGGGCATCCCGCCGCTCGCGGGCTTCCTCGGCAAGCTGCTGCTCTTCATCGCCGCCTTCCAGGCGCACCTGTACTGGCTGCTCGCGGTTGCCATCGGCGGCGTGGTCGTCTCCATCTATTACTACTTCGGCTGGATCAAGGCCGCGTTCTTCGAGTCGGCGACCGGCGGGACGGCCCCGGCCGAACTCCCGGCGCCCGCCGTCCCGACGTGGGTCAGCGTCCTGGTCCTCGGGGCGCTGGCGCTGGCGACGGTGCTGCTCGGTTTCTACCCGCAGCCGCTGACCCACTGGCTGCCGTTCAGCTAAACGGCGGCGGCCGCGTTTATTTCCTTCGCACCGGCCGGCGAATCTGATTCGTCTGAGCCCGCGCATGAAGGTAACCGGACTCGCCATTGTGCCGCCGCCGGCGGCCGCTGATCTCCCCAAGGTAACTCCCGAGTTGCTGGCCTCCGTCCTCGCCCGCTATTCGCGGAGCAACGACGGCATCGGCCGGATCATGGAAAAGGTCGACCTCGCCAACCCGGACGAGTCCATCGACCGCATCCTCAAGTTCGTCGACTACGGCCACGCGTCCATCGGCGGCCTGACCGGCGGGCTGGCCCTCGCGCTCGACGACGTGTCGATGTGGCTGGCGTACAAAATCTTTGAGATCGCCCAGATGGCCGACGGGCAGGAATCGAGCACGCGCTACATCACGATGGCCGCGACGAACCTGCCGACGGCCGGGGAGCTCGGCATCCCGGAGGACCTTGCCCCGCACTGGTCGGAGCTGATGGCACAGGCCTTCGCCGCCTACCATGCCGAGTACGAGCGGCTGGACCGCGCGGCGCAGGCGAACCCCGGGCTCGTGCGGCTGCCCCCGGACGCCAAGCCCGGCGTCGTCACCCGGCTGCGCAAGAACTACGCGCTCGACCGCGCGCGCTACTTCATCCCGCTCGCCACGCGCACCAACCTCGGGCTCGTGCAGAGCTCGCGCATGTGGGCCCTGACGGTGAAGCAGCTCGACTCGCTGCCGCTGCCCGAGGCGCGGGCGGCGGCGAAACTGATCCGCGACGAGCTGCTCAAGCTGTCGCCGCGGCTGATGCGCCACAGCTTCGCCGAGCCATCCTACCAGGCCCAGGCGCAGCAGGAACTGGCCGCGAGCCTGCAGCTCGGGCTCGAGCGGCTGTCGACCCAACCCCTCGCCGACGAGGTCTGGGTGAAGGTGGATCGCGACACGCCGCCGTGGCTGCGCGAGGCGCAGCCGCTCGCCGAGGCCCTGCGGCACCGGGCCAACCGCTACGGCTACCAGGGCACGGCCACGCGCCGGATGCGCGTGAGCTTCGCCTGGAACAACCTGGCCATCGCCGAGCTCCGCGACCTCAACCGCCACCGCACGGGCCACCGCTACACGCCGCTGATCCAGGCCGGATTCTACCTGCCGCCCGAGATCGCCGCGGCGGCGCACCAGCCGCTGCTCGCCGCGCAGGCGGCGCTGACCCGCGAGCTTATGACGCGCGGGTCCCCGGCCTATGTCTATTCACTGCTGCTGGGGGCGCAGACGCCGTTCGAGCACAGCACCCACGCGGACAAGTTCATCTACGAGGCCGAATTGCGCACCGGGATGGGGGCGCACTTCCGCTACGCCGAGCACCTGGCCGCGGCCCTGAGGGAATTCACCCGGCAAGTGCCCGAGGCAAAGGCCTGGGTCGTCGAGGGCACCGCGGAGCCAGAATAGGCTTGCCGCATCGGGGGTGCGGACGAACATCCGGCCTGCCTGCCGCGTATGCTTTGCCGAGCGAAATTCCGCGTTATCCCCCCCCTTGTCGGCACCCTGACGGCGGCGGGATTGTCGCCGGATCCGGTGCCGCGGAAACCGGACGTGCAGACTGCGGGAGGCGGCCGTTGAACATGGGCGTCCGTTTCAAAATCCTGCAGTTTAACATGCAGTACGGGCAGATCTGGGACGACGCCTATCCCGATCACGCTCCCATCCGCCTGAACGCGACGTTCAAGGAGATCCAGTCCCATGATGCGGACATCGTCATGCTGCAGGAGGTGGAGCGGGCACAGCCCGGCGGCTTGCAGTCGGCGCTGCCCCAGAATTACTCGCAGCTGCAGCAGGCCCTCGCCGGCTACCATGGCTTCTTCGCCTATCCCAAGGCGGACCCGCGCGAGCTGCCCTTCGGGATCGGGCTGGCGATCTTTGCCAAGACGCCGCTGCGCGACAAGCTGCGGGTCGACCTGCCCTCGCCGTCGGTGGAATTTGATTTCTTCGGCGAGAAGCGCACCCCCACCGACCGGCTGCTCATCGGGGCGACCACGACCATCGGCGGGCGCGACGTGCGCGTGCTCAACACCCACCTGCTGGCCTTTTTCATGCTCAAGACCAGCAGCGAGGAGCACCGCGAGCAGCGCGACCTCGTCGCCCGCCAGCTGCAGGAGCACAGGGGCATGCCCACGCTGCTCACCGGCGACTTCAACGTCAGCAAGCACGACTCCCTCATCGGGCAGTTCGGCGACATCGGCTACAAGACGGTGCAGGCGACCGAGATCACCTGGCGGCGCCGGCCGTATGTGCTCGACCACATCTTCTACAATGACTGGCTGCGGCCGACGGCGTGGGTGGTGAAGCCGACCCCGGCGTCCGACCACCATACCCTGACGGCGGAGTTCGAGTTCACGCGGTAGGGCGGCCGCGGCCGGCCGCGATCACTTCCCCCGTCGCACGCGCTCCTTCTCCGCCTCGCGCTCCTCCTCGAGCCGGGCCTTTTCACCGGCCATCTGTTTCCGGATCTGGTCGGCCTCGTCGAACTTCTGTCCGCCCAGCGCGGTGTTGAGCTGCTGCTTCAGGAAGATCTCCCGCTCGGCGGTCTTCCCCTGGTAGACGCGGTCGATCTCCGCGAGGCGGGCCTTCTGCTCCGCGCTCAGCGGCCGGGCGGCGGGGTCGGACTTGGCCAGGCGTTCCAGGGCGAGCTCGTAGGCGCTTTTCATGGGGACCAGCGTGACCGCGGATCCCACGGAACACACGGAAAAATATCAGATGAATCATGTAGGGCGGGATCGCGGTGTATGGACTCGGGTCAAGGGTAACAGGTGTCCCGGGTAGAGGGTAACACTTTT
>CAYRDN010000119.1:0-4900 GCA_964423065.1 uncultured Oleiharenicola sp.
GTCACCTGCTTCGGCAAGGCCGGCACGGGCAAGACCCTGCTCTCCACCGCCTGTGCGCTCTACCAGACCACCAGCGAGAACTCCCTCTACGACGGCCTCTCCATCTCCCGCCCGGTCATCGCGCTGGGCAAGGACATCGGCTTCCTCCCCGGCACGCTGGAGGAGAAGATGAAGCCCTGGCTGCAGCCCTATCACGACGCCCTGGAGGTGCTGATGCCCTCCAAGCCCCAGAAGGAGCCGCAATTCGCGAGCAAGAAGACCGGCAAGAAGAAAAAGAAGCGCGATGATGTCATGGCGCTGCTGTCCTCTCCGGCGCCGACGCATGCCGGCAACGGCAACGGCCTGCCGCCGATGAAGCCCTATGAGCGGCTCATCAAGAGCGGCGTGGTGGAGATCGAGGCGCTGTGCTTCATCCGCGGCCGCTCGATCGCCCGCCGGTTCTTCATCCTCGACGAGGCGCAGCAACTGACGCCCCACGAGGTGAAGACGGTCATCACCCGCATTTCCGAAAGCTCGAAGCTCGTCCTCATCGGCGACCCCGCGCAGATCGACAACCCCTACGTGGATTCGCGCAGCAACGGCCTCGTCTACTGCCACAACCGGATGAAGGGCCACGCCCTCGCCGCGCATGTGAAACTGTCGAAGGGCGAGCGCTCAAAGCTCGCCGAGCTCGCCGCGGACCTGCTGTAGGTCGCGCCGCCTCACTCCGGCGTTTCCACCTCGACCGGCTGCTCCTCGGCCGCCGGCTCCTCGTCCCCGTCGAGCAGGCTGGGCTCGCCCTGGCGGTGGGCCATCCACTCCATGATGCCGGCGAAGAGGCCGGTGAACATCAGGTCGCCGAACAGGGTGTTGCGGAAAAAAAAGATGGTGGGCGGGTATTCCGGATGGCCGACGGTCAGCGCCTGCCACCATCCGGCGAGCGTCTTGGCGTAGAACGCATCGGCGGCCCAGGACTGGGTGTTGGTGACAAGGTAGAAGATGATCGCGCCGAGCAGCCCGCCGCTCAGCAGGTTGAGCCAGGATTTGCGCTTCGCCACCCAGGTGCCGATCAGGAGCGCCACGGCGAAGCAGGCCGTGCGGGCGATCATGCCGCTCAGCGGCCAGGTGAACCCGTATTCCTTCGCGTAGAAATGATTGATGTAGATGTCCGAGAGCCCGAGGGCGAGGAACGGGACCAGCCACATCCAGCGCTTGCGGCAATACACCGCGCCGCAGAACGCGATGGCCATGACCGGCGAGAAATTGGCCAGCCCCATGTCCAGCGTGGGCAGCAGCCGGTACAGCGTGGCGAGGAGGATGAGCACGAGGGCGACGAACATGCCTGACTGCTATCACATCCGGCCGGCCTGACAAGTGCGGCTTCCGCGGCCGGCGCTTCAGTAGCGGGCATTCTGGCCCCGCAAAGAATCCGTCCCCGGCGCGTCCTAGGTTTCCGCCGCACGGGCGAGCAGCCAGAGCAGGTCGGACACGCGGTTGATGAACTGCAGCAGCACGGGCCGCACGGACTTGCCGTGGCCGCCCAGCCCGACGAGGTGCCGCTCGGCCCGGCGGGCCGCGGTGCGGGCGAGGTCGAGGGCGGCGGCGTGGAGATTGGCCCCGGGCGTGGCCCAGCCGTCGAATCTCGGCTGCCGGGCCTCGACGGCCGCCACGGCGGCGTCGATCCGCGCGAGTTCGGTCTCGCCGATCCGCGCAAACTTGGAACCGGCATGGCGCGCCGTGTCGGCCTCGGCGCAGGTGATCTCGCCCATCAGGGCGACCAGATCCCGCTGGATGCGTTCGAGTTCGCCGGGATCGGCACCGGCGGGCCGGGTGGCCTTGGCGAAACCGAGCGCGGCGTTCAGCTCGTCAAGCGCGCCCACGGCCTCGATCTGCGGGTGGTGCTTCGGCACGCGCTGGCCATAGAGCAGGCCGGTGGTGCCGAGGTCGCCCGTGCGGGTGGCGATCGAACGGGGGCGGGCCGGGGTTTCGTCGGTCATGTCAGGATTTTTTGGCGGCCTCGCGCGTCTGCTTCTTGAGCGCCTTCAAGGCCGGATCCAGCAGGGCCAGGACCTCCTTGGTCATGCGGTCGATGTAGAGCACGCCGTTGAGGTGGTCGACCTCGTGCTGCACGCAGCGCGCGAGCAGGCCGTCGCACGCGAGGGTGTGCGGGTGGCCGGCCGCATCCTTGAACTTCACGCTGATCCGGTCCGGCCGCACGACGTCGCCGCGGATGTGGGGGAAGGAAAGGCAGCCCTCCTCGTAGACCGTCTCGTCGCCCGGCAGCACGGTGACCTCCGGGTTGATGAGCACGAGCGGCATGAACAGGTCCAGCGGCGGCCGCGTGCCGTCGTAATCCCAGGCGAACTTCGCCTCCACCGGCCGCAGGTCGATGACGCACACCTGCAGGGCCTGGCCGACCTGCTGGGCGGCGAGCCCGATGCCCTCGGCCGCGTGCATCGCCCCGACCATCTCCTCCGCCAGCTTGCGCACCGCGGCGTTGACGGCGGTGAGCTTGACGCCCCTTTTGCGCAGAATCGGGTCGTTGTAGTGAACAATGGTCAGGGGCATGGGTCTGGTTTGGCGGCGGAGTGTATTTGTCCGCGCCGGTGGGCGGCAAATAAATTTGTTTCCCCGTGCCAAAACGCTATGCCTCGTCCCATGTCCGTGTCCCCGTCCGCCGCCGGCGTCCGCTCTGCCTCCTGGCCGATCTGGCTGGGACTGGGCCTCGGCCTGCTGGGGCTGGCATGGCTGCTGCCCGTCAACGTGAAGTCGCTCAACACCGCGCTGCTGCGCGAGGCCGGCCGCGGGACCCCCACGGTGGCGGCGTTCGGCCGCGAGCTGCTCGAGCTCGACAGGCCCGGCCCGGCCGCGCTGGTGCTGGAGGCCGCGCGCAAGGCGGGCGACCCCGGCGCGGACGCCCTCGGCGTGATTCTCGACGGCTTCGCCCGGCAGCATCCCGAGCTGATGCCGTGGGGCGGCTGGGACGTCGCCCTGGAGCCGCTGCTGGCCAACCGCAACGCCGCCTCGTCCATCGCATCGCAGCCGGTGCTCAAGTTCATGGTCCTGCAGCAGTCGCGCGACAACCTCCGCCGCTACCTGGCGGTCTCGCGGTTGCCGGCCGTGCAGACGCTCCTCAAGACGGGCGAGCTGACCACGACGCAGCGCTTTGTGCCCGCGAACCGCCCCGGCGGCCAGCCGCTGGACGCGGTGGTGCTGCTGACCGCCTACCTCTGGCAGACGGAGCGGCTGTCCGCCCCGCTGCAACGCGAGGTCCGCGCGCTGGCCGAGACGGCGGTGGCGACCGGGCAGATGGGCCCGCTGGAGGATTTTTATCTCGATGTCCTGACCCTGGGGCAGCGGCTCAACTGGGTGCAGCTGGCCGAACTGCTGCGCACCACCGGCAGCCTGGGCACGGTCGGCCAGTTCGCGCACCTCGCCCGCATCGCGCCCGAGCACCTGGCGGTCATCTACACCGCCGCGCTGATGACCAGGTCGGCCGACGGCGTCGCGCATTACCTGATCACCTTCGGCCGGCCGGGGGCGGAGCAGCTGCAACTGGCGCTGTCGTACGGGCAGGGTGCCGTCGCGCAACTGATCCTGCGCCAGGTGCCGGTCACCCTCGGGGCGGGGCCGGAGTTTGAACTCGGCGCGGCCTTCGCCCTGCGGCACCCCGAGCTGGCCCTCCTGGGCAAGTATGCCGCCTTCCTCGCCGGGGTCTTCCTGCTGCTGCGGGCGGTGGACCTGGGCCTCTTCCTCTCCGTGGAGTCGGCGCTGCGCGGGGCGTTCCCCCGCATGGGCAGCGGGATCATCGCGGTCATCCTCACCTTCATCTTTTTCGTCTTTTCCGAACCCTTCCTGCTCAAGGCCGTCCCGCTCTCCGAATACCGGATCAAGCTCACCATCCCCATCGTCGGCGCCCTCACGGCGCCGGCCGCCCCCGCTTCCAACCCAGCCAACAACATGGAACTCTCCACCATCCTCTCCATCACGCTCTTTGCCGCCATCCAGATGGCCATGTATGTCATCTGCCTCCTGAAGATCTCCGAGGTCGCCAAGTCGCCGCTGCCCGCGACGACCAAGCTCCGGCTCATGGAGAACGAGGAGAACCTCTTCGACAGCGGCCTCTACATCGGCATCGCCGGCACCGCCACCGCGCTGGTGCTGCAGGTCCTCGGGCTCATCAACGCCAACCTGCTCGCGGCCTATTCCTCGAACCTTTTCGGCATCGTCTGCGTGGCCCTGGTGAAGATCCGCCACGTCCGCCCCTACAAGCGCCAGCTCATCCTCGAGATCCAGCAGGGCCCGGCGGCCTGAGGACCCCGCATCATGAACAAGACGCTGCTCCTGATCATGTGCGACTTCATGCTGCTCAACCTCCTCGCGCTCACGCGCTGGGAGAAGGCGGAGCCGTCGCACACCCAGCTGGAGACCGCCGCCCCGCGCGCCGCCGCGAACGCCACCGCGGTCAACGCCGACATGGTCGAGCTCATGCGCATCTCCCTCGAGGACGAGAAGGCCTCGCGCGAGCAGGTGGCCGCCCGGCTGTCCGCCTCCGAGGGCGCGCTGACGGACCGCGAAAAGCAGCTCGCCGCCCTCGCCGCGCAGAAGGGCCAGCTGGAAAACACCCTCGCGGCCACGCAGTCCAGCGCCCGCGAGCTCGAGCAGCGCTACACCGTGACGGTCCAGGAAGCCACGACCTCCAAGGAGGAGCTCGCCCGGATGCAGCGCGAGCTGGAGGAGCGCAAGGCCGACGCCGAGCGGCAGCAGGGCGAGCTGGCCCGCATGGAGCGGCAGAACACCGAGGCCCGCCAGCGGATCGAGAACCTCAACGTCGCCGTCCGCGTGGCCGAGCAGGAGAAGCAGCTGATCGCGCAGAACCTCACCGAGGCCAAGCAGCAGGTCGAGGTCGAGCGGCTCGAGC
>CAYRDN010000120.1:0-4764 GCA_964423065.1 uncultured Oleiharenicola sp.
TTCCTCCTGTAAAAATACCCCGGCCATACCCGCGGGCAAATCGTGCTCGCCTCGGCCGGCACCAGTTATTTTGCTGAACGCTTACGTGCCTGCCACACCCAAGAACGTTCTCTACATCCGAGCCGACAGTTACGGCGACCTGATCCTGTTCGCCCCGGCCGTATCTGAACTCATGCGGGCCTGGCCGGACGCCACGCACACCTTGCTGGTCCGCAACGGTTACGAGAGCCTGGCGCCTCTTTTCCCCCCGAAGCTGGGCTGGAAAGCCGTGGCGATCAACCCCTTCAAGCACGGCCCGGCGGAGTCCCGGGTCGAATTGGAGTCCATTCTCAAGGAACTGGCCACCCGGCCGCCCGACCTGATTGTCGCCCCCACTTACCATCGCACCTGGCTGGAGGTCGCCATCGCCGCCCGATTCCCCGCCAGCCGCCGGGTCGCCCTCGATGGCGCGGCCGTCGATCCGAATTTCACCACCGCGCTGGACCTGGAACTAGGCGTCAAGGCCGGCGGCGTTTTTAAGGAAACCGTGCCCGCCGATGAACAGGCGCAGGAGTGGGAGAACAACTTCCTCATCGTCGACCACCTCCTCGGCCGGAAGGTGGCGCGCGCGGCGCCCAGCCTGACCGTGCCGGCCGCCGCGACCGCCCGCGCCGCGACGATCGTCGCGGAGAAGAAGCTGACCGCCGGCGGCTGGGTGGCATGCTACCCCGCCGGGGTGGCCAATGTGACGATGAAGGCCTGGCCCGCCGAGAAATTCGCCGAGACGATTCTGTGGCTGGAAAAGGAGCACCGCCTGCCCGCCATGCTGCTCGGCCACCAAAGCGAGAGCGCGATCGTCGAAAACGTCGCCGACCTCGTGGCCCAACGCGGCCGGCCGCGCCCGCCCGTCTGGCTCAGCGCCGACGGCGAGATCCCGCTCATCGCGGCCGTGCTGACCACCGCCAAGTTTTACCTGGGCAACGACACCGGCCCGATGCACCTGGCGGCCAGCGTCGGCGTGCCGCTGGTCGGGATTTTCGGGGGTGGCTTCTGGCCCCGGTTCAAGCCGGTGGGCCGGCAGGTGGTTTCCGTCGTCCAGCCGCTGCCCTGTTTCGGCTGCCAGTGGGACTGCCATTTCGGCGACGCTCCCTGCGTGCAGACCCTGGCCGTGGCCGACGTCCAGGGCGCCGTCACCCGCCTGCTCGACGCCGGGTCCAAGCCGCTCGACCTGGTGGTGGAGACGCACAATCTTTCCGCCGAGACCCACCGCCTGATCGCCGCCGTCACGCCGCTTTACAAGCAGCTGCAGGGCGACCGGCTCGATCGCCAGCACAAGATCGAGGAGCTGACCCACCTCGATCGCGAGAAGGACGTCGAGATCGCCGACCTGAAGCGCGCCGCCGAGGAGCGCAAGGTCGAGATGGAATCCATCAAGGCCGAGCTCGAGGCCGAATGCGCGCAGAAGGACACCGAGATCGCGGGCCTGAAGAGCGAGACCGACACCAAGGACGCGGAAATCACCGGCCTCAAGCAGGAGACGGACACCAAGGATACCGAGATCGACTCGTTGAAGCAGGAGGCGAACACGAAGGACACGGAGATCGGCTCCCTGAAAAACGAGGCCAACGTCAAGGACGCGGAGATCGAGCAGCTCAAGGCGACGTGCAACGAGCGCGAGGCGCTGATTTTCAAGCTGACGGACATCGTGAAGGATTTCCAGAAGCAGGTCGCCGACCTGCAGGAGGTCGTGCGGCAGAAGGACGGCCGGCTGGCGGAGCTCACGGCCGCCAACGCCCAGCTCACCGAGGTCGCGGCGGAGCACAAGATCCTGAAGACGCACCTGGCCGCGCTGCCCCCCGAGGCCGCGCAATACGGGCAATGGCTGCATGACAAGGACGTGCACATCACCAACATCGAGGCGCAGCTCGCGGACGCCCGCCGCTCGCTCGATAATCACGCCCGGGGCTACGGCGAACTGGAGCAGATCAAGCGCTACAGCCGCTGGCTGCACGAGAAGGAGATCGTCCTCCAGCAGCTCAAGCGCGCCTGCGACGAGCGCGAGGCGCTCATCCAGCAGCTGGTGACGGAGGCCGCCGGCCTGGGCCGCGCCGGCCGGGTGTGGCGCGGCACCCGGGAATATTTCCGCCAGAAGTTCTGGCAACCGCTGTGCGCCGGGACGTTCCACCGGATCGTCGAGCGCCACTGGATGCAGATCGGCGTGCTCCGCCAGTATGAGCCGCGCCCGCTGGCCTGGGACGCCGGCCTGCGCCGGAAACCACGGACACCGGACGCCCAGCTGCCGTCGATCGACATCGTCACCCCCTCGTACAACCAGGAAAAATTCCTGGAAAGCACGATCCTCAGCGTGCTCAACCAGGGTTATCCCAAGCTGCGCTACCGGGTGCAGGACGGCGGCTCGACTGACGGCAGCGCCGCGATCATCTCGCGCTACGCCGACCGGCTGGCCGGCTGGGTCTCGGAAAAGGACCGGGGCCAGGCCGACGCCGTCTGCCGCGGCTTCCAGCAGCTCGGCGGGGAGCCGACGGACATCATGGCGTGGCTGAACTCGGACGACCTGCTTGCGCCGCGCTCGCTGCGGTTTGTCGCGGAGTATTTCGTGCGGCACCCGCAGGTGGACGTGGTCTACGGCCACCGCATCATCATCGACGACCACGACCGCGAGATCGGGCGCTGGATCATGCCGCGCCACGACCCGCAATCGCTCGAATGGATCGACTATGTGCCGCAGGAGACGCTCTTCTTCCGGCGCCGCATTTACGAGGCGGTCGGCGGGCTCGACAGCACGTTTCAGTTCGCCCTTGACTGGGATTTGCTCGCCCGGTTTCAACAGGCCAAGGCGAGGGTCGTCCGGCTGCCGTATTTCCTCGGCTGCTTCCGCCTCCATTCCGAACAGAAAACCAGCCAGCATATTCACACCCAAGGATTTGAAGAAATGACCCGCATCCGCACCCGGATCCACGGACCGGTGATTGATCCCGCAAGAATCGACCACTACGCCCGCAAGGCCCGCCTCGAAGGTGCCCTCACTTCCCGCTGTCTGGCGCTCGGGATCCGGCTCTAACCCCCGCTTCGCCCCGGCCGACCGTCCATGCTCGCCATTCTTTTCGTCCTAGCCCTGTTCGCATTCTTCACGATCGTCGGCCAGGCCGTGATCAGCCTGATCCGCCCGCGGATGGGCGTGCTCTGGAGCTGGTTCCTCTCCCCCACCGTCGGCCTGTCCCTGCTGATCGTGGTCATGACCCGGATCAACATCTGGGGCGTGCCGGTCAAGGCCTTCGGCCCGTGGCTCGCGCTCGCCCTGCTCGTCCTGTCCGGCGTGATCCTCTGGTGGCGCCGGCCCTATTTCCCCTGGCGCCAGCTGCGCTGGTTCCTCATCCCCACGCTGCTCTTCGTGGCCTACGCCGGCTGGCCGATGCTGCGCTACGGCTTCAACTGGATCAGCTATGGCAATGACGACATGGCCAACTACTGCCTGGCCGCCGACCGTTTCCTGCACCACGGCTATTACGACCTGCCGACGCAGACCGACCTCGAAGGGCGCGACTACACGCAGCAATACTGGTTCATGCACGGGCTGCAGCAGATCCGGCCCGGCTCCGAGCTGACGCTGGCCTTCGCCTCCTCCGTCTCCGGCCTGAACCCCCACGAGGTGTTCATGCCGACGATCATCATGTTCAGCATGATGCAGATCTTCGCCCTCGGCGCGATCGCCGTCTACCGCGGCCGCAACCGCAAGGTGGCGTTGCTGGCCTTTTTCCTCTTCGCCACGAGTCCGCTCTTCGGCCTCGGCACCCTCTACCAGCTGATCGCGCAGGTGGGCGGCATCGCCATCCTGCTCACGGCCTGCTCCGTCCTCCTGACCACCCGGGCCGTCGGCTGGCGGCGGATCGCGCTGGGGGGCCTGATCACCGCGTGCCTGGGCATCTTCTATCCCGAGGTCGCGCCCTTCGTCGTGTTTTCGATCATCCTCTACGGGCTGCACCTGCGCTACACGGACGTGACGGCGAGCAAACGCTTCTTCGTGGTCGTGGCCGGCACCGCGGTCCTGACCTTCCTGCTGCTGGGCACGAGCACCTACCAGTTCATCAACACCCTGGTGATGCAGTCGGTCGGCTCCGCCGGCCTCGGGGCCATGGCGGAGATCAACGACCAGAGCGGCGGCCTCGTGCTTTTCCCCTGGACGCTGGTGCCCTCCTTCGTGCCGATGCTCTTCGGCCTGCACCCCTTCGGGGTCGTCGGCGTCGACCCGCTGATCACGGTGCAGATCGCCGTGGGCCTGCTGTTCCTGGGCTATTTCATCTGGGCGGCCTTCAGCCAGGCGGCCCGCCGGCAGCCGGCCGGCTACATCGCCGTGATCATGATCGGCCTCGGCTTCTTCCTGTTTTTCAAGGGCCAGGACTTCGGCCTCTTCAAGCTGGGCATGTTCGCCCAGCCCGTGATCACGCTGCTCATCGCGCACGGCTTCTGGTCGCTGCTCCAGTCGCGGTGGCACCGCTCCGCCCGCTGGGCGCTCGGCCTGTTCGTCCTCTGCACCGTCCCGAGCAGCCTCTACTACAGCATCGCCTCGCTCGGCAACTACGGCGGCGGCCTCTCCGAAGTCGTCGGCGCCTCGGCCCACGGCGTGGCCTTCACCCCGCCCAAGAACGTGAAGTTCGACGCCATCGAGTCGGACATCAGCAACGTCGTCAGCGCCAAGATGCTCGCCCAGTACACCAAGGGCATCGACACGCGCTTCCTCAGCCGCAGCTACATGGACAACATCGC
>CAYRDN010000121.1:0-4627 GCA_964423065.1 uncultured Oleiharenicola sp.
GCCATTGACGGGTGAGATGGCCGACCAAACGGGACAGTGTTCGGTCGCGGCGTGTGCCGTTCAGGAGCTGGCCTACCCAGGTTGAGCGCACGAGGAGGTCGTAGCTGAGCAGCGCCACCGCGAGGGTCACGGCGGTGATGCCGGCGAGCTTGAGGGACCAGTGCACCGGCGCCGCGGCGACGGCCACCTGCAGCCAGATGACGATCGGCAGATGCACCAGGTAAAGCCAATAGGATGAGTCGGCGAGGTAGCGGACGGCGGGGCGGGGTTGGGCGCAGAACCGCTGGAAGACCCCGATGGTCAGGAGGACCAGCGTCCACATCGTCAGCGCGTAACCCAACGCGTAGGCGCCGCGGAGGGCATTGTAGTGGGGCTCGCTGAGCTCGAATTGGAACCGGCCGAGATACTGGATGGCGGCGATGCCGGCCGCCGCGAGGATCCAGCGCAGCGGCGTCAGGCGCGCGAGCGGCGTGAGCAACCCGCGCTGCCGGCCGAGCAGCCAGCCGAGGACGTAGAATCCGCCATACACGGCGAGGACCGGAATCTCGGGCATCATTCCCTGGTCCGGGGTATCCATGCCCCAATAGCGCATGAACCACAGCGCGACCGCGGTCGGCACCAGCAGCACCGGCAAGGCAAGCGGCGAGCGCGCCAGCCACGACACGAGCGTGTCGGCGCAGCGCAGCATCCCGGCGTACCGCGCGCCCGTCGACCGGGCCAGCCCCCGGAGGACAAGCGTCAGGCCGGTGACCAACGCCAGATAGTAAAGGAACCACAGGTGGGTGCCGGTGAAGATCCCGGCCTGAAGATTTCCCATGCTTTGGAAACCGCCGCGGAGGCCCGCCCAAAAGCTGTAGTCGCCGCGCAGGCTGGCCGCGCCCATGATCCAGCCGGAGACCAGCAGCGGGCGCAGGATCGGCCAGCCCACGACAAACGGCACCACGATCCGGAAATAGCGCGAGCGCACGAAGGCGCCGGCGCCCTTGCGGTGAAAGGTCACCTGGCCGAGGAAGCCCGCAAGCAGGAAGAAGGTCTCCATGCGGAAGGTGTGGCTCACGGTGAAAAACATCCCGACCAGGGGGCTGGTCGAGACATCCTGCACCGCCCAGCCGATGAACGTCGGCATGAAGGAAAGGCTCGCATGGAACACGATCCCGAGGAGGAGCGCGAACGCCCGGGTCGCATCGAGGTAGTCAAGGCGGGAGCTGGCCGGCGGTGGCACAGGGGCGGGGGAAATGTTGGGCGTGGAATTCATGGCAAATGAGAGGGACGGTTGGATTTCACAGGTGGCAACGAAGGGAACGGAGACCGGGCCGGCTCTGGATGCAGCATGGACCACAGTTCCCTCCGTTTCCTCCTGTGCACTGTTTGCGCTGGATTCAGTAGAACCCGATTTCCTGCACCTCGTAGGCGAAGGTGTCCTTGGCCATGCCGAAGGAGACGAGGTTGATGCTCGTGATCGATTTCAGGTTGAGCACGGTCTGCTCGGACCAGGAGCGCTTCATGGCCTTGAAGGGCAGCCGGATTTCCTGGAACTCGTCGCGCCGGCCCGCGATCGGGGCGCTGGTGTGGTAGTCGAAGTTCTGGACCTCGGTGCTGCCCACCTGGACGGAGAGGATGCCCTTGATGGCCTTCACGCGGAGCCGCACGCCCTCGTAGCCGGTCAGGTCATGCGGCTTGCCGTCGGGGGACAGGAGGGACACCACGCTGATGAAGGCGGGGACGCCGCGGCCGGGCACCAGTTCGCCCTCCACGCGGAGCACGCCGCCGGCGCATTTCTGCGTCGCATGCGACTGGCTGCCGGCGGCCTTGTCGTCGAACAGGAGCCGGTCTATCCCCTGGCTGTTGTGCCTGGGATCGGAGAAATCGTCGAGCAAGGCGGGCTGGGACGCGGCGCGGGCGGGGACCGGTCCGAGCATGAAGAACAGAAGGATCAAGGCGGGCGCCAGCAGGAGTTGGCGGGTGAGGAAGGCAGGGAGGAGCAGGATCATTTTGATGGTGGGTTGGGTTGGTTGAATGGAGGTTTCGCCGGTAAGGGCCAAAAGCGGTGCACGGGGTGACAAAGATTTTTTGGGAGGGCATGAGCCAGAACCGGGGTCAGTGACCCCGGCTACAGAAAGCCGGTACGACGGGCGGAAGGAAACAGCTGCGGGACGGCGCGTTAGGGAGAACGCGCCCTGCCTTTATCCCGTCGCGGAAGATTATTTCTTCGGCGACAAAAATAGTTTGTCACCGGTTCAGGCTTTTCGGGCACGTACAGAGAGCGCATCATGAACACCTCGGAATCCATGCCCTCGATCGAAGTAACCAGCGACGCGGAGTTGGTGGCGGCCTGCCTGGCCGGCGAGCGCGCGGCGTTCGGCCGGATCGTGGAGCGGTACCAGCGGCTGCTGTGTTCGCTGGCGTATTCCACGACCGGCCAGCTGAGCCAGAGCGAGGACCTCGCGCAGGAGGCGTTTGTCGAGGCGTGGCGCCAGCTCGGCACGTTGCGCGAGCCGGAAAAACTGCGCTCGTGGCTGTGCGGGATTTTGCGGCACAAGGTCGGCCGGTTGCGCCGGGCCGACGGCAGGGAACCCGTGCGGATGGCGGAGGCGCTCGAGGAGGCGGGCGAACTGGTGTCGGCCGAGACGCCGGGGCCGGACCAGGCGATGCAGAAGGAGGAGCAGGCGATCCTGTGGAGTGCGCTGGAACGCGTGCCCGTGCTTTATCGCGAGGCGCTGGTCCTTTATTACCGCGAACACCGCTCGGTGGAGCACGTGGCCGATGCGCTCGACCTGACGGAGGACGCCGTGAAACAGCGGCTGGCGCGCGGCCGGAAAATTTTGCAGGAACAGGTGCTGACCTTCGTGGAAGGCGCGCTCGTCCGGAGCACGCCCGGCAACGTCTTCACGCTCGGCGTGCTCGCGGCCCTGCCCGGGATCGCGACCCCGGCCAAGGCGGCGGGGATCGGCGCGGCGGCGGCGCACGGGGGCATGCTGGCCAAGACCACCGGCCTGGCGGTGCTGCTCGCCTCGATCAGCGGCGTGGTCAGCACGGTGCTGACCCTGCGCGCCAATCTCGACCAGGCGCGGACGCCGCGGGAACGCCGCGCCGTCGTGAAGGTCACGCTGGGGGTGTTCTTCGGCTCGCTGGGCTTCCTGGTCGCGTGGTATCTGTTGCGCGCCGCCGCGTTCCGCTGGTGGGAGGAGCGCGTGGTCTATGCCGTCGCGGCCCAGGTGCTCCTGCTGGCCACGTTGGTCATCTGGCCCGTGGCGCTGCGGCGGGTGATGCGCCACATGCGCCTGCTGCGGTCGGCGGAACGGCAGGCGCATCCCGAGTCGTTTCGCGATGCCCGGGACCAGGTCGGTTCCGCCGCCGGGGAATACAAGAGCCGGTTGAAGCTGTTCGGGGTGCCGCTGGTCCACATCAGGTTTGCGACGCCCGACGAGGGCGAACTCCCCGTGTTTGGCTGGCTCGCGGGCGGGGACCGGGCCTACGGTCTCCTCTGTGCGTGGGGTGGCTACGCGGTCGCTCCGCTCAGCGTGGGCGCGGTCTCGGTGGGGTTCCTGACCGTCGGCGCGCTCAGCGTCGGGGTGATCTCGCTCGGGACGGTGGCGGTGGGCTCGTTCGCGCTGGGCTGTGTGTCGCTCGGCGTCAGGGCGTATGCGTGGTTGTCCGCCCTCGGCTGGACCTCGGCGCAGAGCGGCGGTTTTGCCATCGCCCGGCTGGCGGCCGAGGGTCCGGTGGCCCTGGCGCGGCATGCCAATGATCCGGTCGCGCGCCAGCTGCTGGCCGACCCCAACGGGAACCGGAACCAGATGATCTTCTTCATCGTGATCTCTCTCCTGACCCTGCTGCCCGTCGGGTATTATGCCCGGGCCGTGCGGCAGAGGCTCGGGGGGCCGGGCCGCGCGGAGTGAGCAGGTCCGGGGGCTTGGGATAGATGGACGGAATGGACGGGATGGAAAACGAACTTGGCGTGGGCTGGTGTAGAGGTAGGGTGTGCGGCACGGGCCGCCACTTGTTTATCCGGCCATGCCCAAGATTCAGAGAACCGAGGAATCACTGCTGCCTCTGCATGGTGGCTACCGGCACCTGAAGAGTTTTCAGATCGCGCAACTGGCATTCGATGTTACGGTGCGGTTTTGAGCTCGGTGCAGCCCAGGGGGCACCCACACCAAGCTCCCTTTCGTTGCACTTCAGGGCCGTGTCTCTGCACGACCATCTTCGCGCTGGCGCGCTACGTGCGACCGCTACATCAGCCGGTGCAGCCGGACGCATGACCAGATGGTGCAGGCGGCGCGGAGCGGGGTGCAAAATATCGCCGAAGGCAGCAAGGCGGGCGGCACCTCAAAGAAGATGGAGTTGAAGCTGACCAATGTGGCCCGGGCCAGCCTGGAGGAGTTGATGCTCGATTATGAGGATTTCCTGCGACAGCGCGGGCTGCCGCTCTGGCTGGAGGAGGATCCGCGCCGCAAGGCGCTCGTGGCGCGGCGGTGCCGGACGGCGGAGGAGGTGGCGGGGTGGGTGGGGGAGACCAGAAATGGACGATATGGACGAGAGGGACGGAATGGACAGAGGAACAGATATGGACAGGTCCCGGTGCCCATGCCGTCCATGGGGTCCATGAGCTATGCCGAGGTCGCCG
>CAYRDN010000122.1:0-4125 GCA_964423065.1 uncultured Oleiharenicola sp.
GTCTCGGCGGAACCGACCTTGAAGACCTGGCCCTGGGCCACGCCCTCGCGCGAGCCGCGGTTGATGTAGACCTGGGTGTCCTTCACGAGGATGACATCGCCGGTCCAGTGCAGATGCGGGATCTGGGCGGTGCAAAAGGCGACGGCCTCGTCGATCGCGGCCGAGATGGCCTTGCCGGCATTGGTGGTCTTTACCTGGCTGACGTCACCGTTCCACTTGGAGTTGCTCACGCCGACCTTGATGCCGCTGGACTTCACCGTGCCGGTGACCTGTTTCGAGGCCAGGACCTGCCCCGTGCTGGCGTCGACCATGTAGATGATGGCGTTGACCTCGGCGGTGCTGTTGGCCACGCCGAGGCTGATGCCCGCGATGCCGATGCCGCCGCCGCCGGACGAGGTGCCGTCCTGGAAGTGGGTGATCTCGCCCTTCACGAGGATCTGGGCGGGGGTCATCACGCCCGTGACCGGCGCCTTGTCGCCGGTCGCGGCGCGGCCGCTGTGGGCGAAATCCTGCTCGCCCATCGCCGCCGAGCGCATGTCGGACTCGGCGATCACGATGAAATGACCCGTCTGCTGGAGGGAGTCGGTGAGCACGGCGCCCCAGCAATCCGCCAGCGCGAAGTTGCCGCCATAGTGGGCGTGGTTCTCGAATTTGGTGACGGTGATCGAATAGCGCAGCCCGCCGGCGGCGGGCGCGGCGTCGTTGTCGCCGCGCGCGAGCACGGAGACAAAAAGGGCGGCGAGGATCAGGGTGAGGACTTTTTTCATAGGAGTGAGGGGTGAGGCGTGGCCGGCTCAGTTGTGACCCGAGACCTTGGTGAAGCCGCATTCGTGCGACGCCGCGTTTTCCGACCACGAGACCGGATCGGAATCAACGACGGTGTAGCCGCCGGCGGGCAGCTGGACGTTGGGATGGACCGTCCAGTTCACATTCGGGGCCCCACCCTGCCCGGACGAACCGGAGGCGCGCCACGGGCCGTAGGTGACGCCGTTGGTGCCGATGAGCGAGATGGTGCCGGGGTTGGCGCCGTGGCCGTTGTTCCAATGGTAGGTCCAGATTTCCGTGATGGTGACCGGCACCCGCGAGAGGAAGTTCGGCCGCTTCGTGCCGGCCATCTGGGTGACGCCGCCGGGGTTGGAGTTGTCCATGTAGACGATGGTGGCCGCGTTGCTCGGGACGGGCGCCGCCGGGGCGACCGGGGTGGCCACCGGGGCGTTCTTGCCGGCGTTGTAGTTGGTGATGAGCTGCTGCTGCTGGGTGGTCAGGCCGACCGGGGCAAGCGTGCCCGGGGCGGCGGGCGCCGGGGCCGAGGGCATGGACTTGCCGCCGTTGCCGTTGACCATGACGAAGGTGAGGCCGATGTGGTTCTGGTTGTAGACCTCAAAGCTGACGCCGGTGGCGGTCAGGGTGCCGTTGGTCAGATCGCCCACGAGGGTGCCGGTGAAAAGGTTGGCGGTCGCGGTGCCGGCCACCTGGCTGTACATGACGACGCCCGCCATCTTGTTCGGCTGCGGCGGTGGCACCCGGCTGCCCTGGGCCTGTTGGATGGGCAACACGATGCCGGTGGCGCCGCGCAATTCGATGCGCCCGCCGTCGATCTTCACGGCCTTGGTGGCCGGATCGATTTCCACGTCGATGATCATGTGGAAGGAATGCGTGGCTTCCCACGCGTTGAATTCCACCCGGGGCGCGGCCGTGGCGATTTTCGGTCCGAGCAAGCAGCCGGCCAGCAGCAAAGCGGTGAATACACCGCGAAATTCGACAACAATTCTCCCGGGGATGAAGCGTGTGATTTTCATGAAGGGCTGAAATTTCCCGCGATTCGGCGGGAAAGGAGTTGAGGCTTATCTACCTGCGCATCGCATCAGCCCCACGCGCCGGAGGCAAGACTTTGCCTCAGACAATTTGCAGTATTCGCCCTACCGACACCGAAGCTTTGTTCTGATCAGGGCGCCAGTCCACTTGATTATAATGATCTGGCGATACGGTTGTTAGGAATGCTGGAGCTCAGACTAAATTCACGGTACGTCCCGGAATATTTCCGACGCGATGTCTCGGCAAATTTCCGTCTTGGGACGCGGACCCAACGCGGAACTCACTGGTTTCAAGACCCGCCAAGTGCCCGCGCATAAGCAAAAGGCCCCATAGTCACGCCCCGCCCCCGCGAATACTGTGAGCCCAGCAACAACCCATGATCACCACCGCACCTGAAAAACCCGGTCACGCCCTGACCGATGACGCCTGCAACATTCTTTTCCGCAATGCCCGGACCCACAGTGCGTGGCTCGACCAGCCGGTCGGCGACGATCTGCTGCGGCAGTTGTACGACCTGATGAAGTGGGGGCCGACGAGCGCCAACTGCTGTCCGGTGCGGATCATTTTCCTGCGCACCCGGCAGGCGAAGGAGCGCCTGCGGCCCGCCCTGATGGCGGGCAATGTCGAGAAAACGATGCTCGCCCCGGTCACCGCCATCATCGCCAGCGATGCGAGATTCTTTGAACTGCTGCCCCGGCTCTTTCCCGTGGCGCCCGCGATGAAGGACATGTACGCCCAAGCACCGGGCCTGGCGGCGGCCACGGCCTTGCGCAACAGCAGCCTGCAGGGCGCCTATTTCATCCTCGCCGCACGGGCCCTTGGCCTCGACTGCGGCCCCATGTCGGGATTCGACAATGACAAGGTCGACCGGGAATTCTTTCCCGTGCCGGCCGCCGCGACCGGACGCTTCGTCGCCGCCGGCGCCATCAAGTCCAATTTCCTCTGCAACCTCGGCCATGGCGACGCCGCCAAGCTTCACCCCCGCGGCCCGCGCCTCGCCTTCGACGAAGCCTGCCAGCTCCTCTGATCCGCGCCCGGAACCCACGCGGCAATGCCCCGAACCACCCCCATTATGCCCATCCCCACCCACGACGATATCGCCCAACTGGCCCATGAACTCTGGCAGGACCGGGGTTGCCCCGCGGACCGCGACCTGGAATTCTGGCTTGAAGCCGAACGGCTGCTTTCCGGCGGCAAGACTGCCGAAATTTTCACCGAACGCGCCCGGGCGGAGACCGCCGCCGAGAGCAACGTCGAGTATCACCTCTCGCCCGCCGGGACGGAACAGGAAGCCATCAAGGCCGCGATGCTGAAGCAGTCCTCCCGGGCCCCGCAAACCCCGCACCACACCGGACCGTCGGCCAAGCCCGCCGAGACCGGCAAGCCGCTCTGGTCGCGACCGCATTCGGCGTAGTCGGGAAGAAAAACCTGGGAGCTGAAACCTGAGACCTGAGGGTCCCAATCAACTTTGCGCCGGAGGCCGCGGAGTGTACGGAGTTTGACCGCCAGCCAATCCTCAGGTCTCAGGTTTCAGGTCTCAGGTCTGCCTTCCTACTTCAGCTGATCAGCATCAGCCTCGCCTGCCCGGGCAGCGTTGCCGGCGCCCGGTGGATGCAGGGCGGCACGGGACTGCCGGGCCAGTCGACGGCGATGCGCCAGAGATGGCCCCCGCCAAATGAAAACGGCCGCGCCATCGGCAGCGGGGCATAGTGGAGGTCATAGCAATTTTCGTGCAGAAAAACACCAAAGTCAGCGTCATCCTTCCCGCCATGCAGCCGGAGGAGTTCGGCGCGGATCCCGGGCACATCCACTTTCCGCCGCGCCTCGTCATTGCGCAGTCCTTCGCTCGCCGGACCGTGATAGGTGCAAAGCCAGGTATCCGCCTCAACCGGCGCACTGTCGGCGTGAAAGGAGAAGACATCCGTGGCCACGGGCCCCAGGGGTTCATCGCGCGGGTAGCCATGGATGCAGTTGAGCACCGGATCGCGTCCCTGCTCCCGCAGCAGGCGCAGGTCCCCGATCATCACCTCAACCGCGACCCGCCCGGCTGCGCTTGCCGGCAGCGCGCGCAGGCGGGCCTCGTCGAGCGCCACGATCCCCTCGCCCGCGCCCAGCAATCCCACCACTTCGCCGAAGTCGCCCGCGAGCGTGCGCTCCCAGCCAAGCGCGTTGACCCCGTCCGCGAACGGCGTGGCGACCAGTTCAGGGAAGCGGTTCACCCGCTTGATGCGGTTGTAGTCGGTAGGCAGGGATGAATCAGGAGTCATGCGTCAAGGGTTAAGGCGTGTCTTCAAATTGGCTTTGTGGGCC
>CAYRDN010000123.1:0-4048 GCA_964423065.1 uncultured Oleiharenicola sp.
GCGCCTTCAGCGTCCGGCCGTCGATCACCTCATCCGGGTTGTAGTGGCGGAAGGCGAGGGGCCGGGTGGAGCCGGGGCCTTCATAGCGGATAAGCGGGGTGCGAAAGGAGGCGGATCGCGGGGATTTCATCGGAGCCGGCCATTGTTCAGGCGGCAGCATAAACTGCAATAATTACCCGCCGCTGCCGCTGCGTATGACGGATAACATACGGCCGCATTAGCTGTAGCGCGGTCTATGACCGCCGCTACCGTTGTGGTCCCGCCGCTTTCGCCTCGCACCCCGCGGCAAAACCGCCATGCTGCAGAGCGGCAGGATCGTCGTTGGGCCAGACGGCGGAATTGAAGCCATGGCCCCAACCATCATCAACCAAGTCGCGGAAATGCAGGGACTGTACGGTCCCTTCACGCTCACCGAGCGGGTCGTGCAAAAAATCTGGCTGCGCGGCGACTTTGCCTCGGGCCGCGCCCTGCTGGCCGATGGGCGGACCCTCGGGATCCGCTCGACCGGGGCTTGGAATCTCCTCGGCGGGCCGGATTTTCGCGGCGCCCGCCTGGTGATCGACGGCCGCGAGACGACCGGCGACATCGAGGTCCATTTCCATGCGGCGGACTGGCGGGCCCACGGCCATGCGGGCGATCGCGCGTACGATCGCGTCGTGCTGCACGTGGTCCTGTTCCCGCCCCGCCCCGGGGAAGGTCCCGCGACTGACGGGCGCGGACGCGAGCTCCCGACCCTGGTCCTGCTGCCGCTGCTGCATCGCGACCTGGAGGAATACGCCTCCGATGACGCCCTCGAGGTCATCACCGCCCGCGACGCCTGGGAGCAGTTCGCCGAGCTCGCGGCCACGCCGCCGGAGGAACTGGACGCGCTGCTCCTCGCCCATGCGCAGCATCGCTGGCGGCAGAAGGTGCGCTATGCGTCGGTGCGGATCGGCAAGCTCGGCTGGGTCGCCGCGGCGCACCATACGGCGCTGGAAATCCTCGGCTACCGGCAGAACCGGGCGGCGATGCTGCTGGTGGCGGCCCAGTATCCGCTCGAGCTCTGGGGTGAAGGCGCCGAGCCGGCCCTGGTGTTCGAGCTGGGCCGCGGCTGCTGGCAGCTGCAGGGCGTGCGGCCGGCGAACCATCCCCGGACGCGCCTGCGGCAGTATCAACACTGGGTCACCGGCGTGCCCGACTGGCCGGACCGGCTGCAGCAGGTCTTCACTTGGATCCGCCGCGACTCCGCCGCGGCGGGCCCATGGAGTGCGGCGGGGTCGCCGCGGCTCCAGGATTCAGCAATGCCGACCAAGTCATTCCGCCGGTCGCTCGGCCTGGGACCCTTGCGCGCAACCCTGGCGCGCGACCTCCTGGGCGGGGCTGTTGGGGGCTGCCGGCTGGACAACCTGGTGTGCGACGGCTTCCTGCCCTTGGTGGCGGCGCAGGCCGGAAATGACCTGTTCGTCGCGTGGTACCACTGGTTCCTGGGCGACGTCCCGGCGGTGGTGCGGAAGGCCCTGCCCCGACTCGGCTTGGCGGGCACCCGCGACCGGCCGTTTTGCCATGGCCGGGCCCAGGGGTTGCTGGGCTGGATGCTGGAGCGCGAAGCTGGCGCAAGTCGCTGAGTGGCTTAAAATTTCGGGGGGCTTGACAAGCGTTCGCGTCGTTTAATATCTTCCACCTCCTATAACTAGTTCACTTTCTAAAAGTGGGCCTTCGGGTCCGCTTTTTTTTTCCATTAATCCACACACACCATGAGCAGCGAAATCCTGTCCGTTCTCGAATACATGGAGAAGGAGAAAGGCATCCCCCGTGCCGATATGATCTCCGCCATTGTAAACGCGATCAAAACCGCCGCGCTGAAAGGCGTCAATTCCGGTCAGGAACTGAAGATTGAGATCAACCCGAAGAACGGCCAGCTCAACGCCTGGTCCATGCTCAAGGTGGTGGACTCCGTCTCCGATCCCAAGCTGCAGATCCACGTGGAGAAGGCCCAGGTGTTCAAGCCCGGGGCCGTCGTCGGCGACAGCATCGAGAAGGAGATCGACCCGTCCTACCTCGGCCGCATCGCCGCGCAGACCGCCCGCCAGGCCATCATGCAGCGCCTCCGCCAGTTTGAGAAGGAGCGCATCTACGACGACTTCAAGGACTCCGTCGGCGACATCGTCAGCGGCACCGTCCGCCGCCGCGAGCGCAACGACCTGTTCATCGACCTGGGCAAGGCCGAGGCCGTCATGCCGGGCAAGGAGCAGGTCCCGGGCGAGGAATACGCCCCCGGCGAGCGCATCCGCTGCATCCTGCTGGAGATCGAGAACAGCAGCCGCGGCCCCGAGATCATCCTCAGCCGCGCCAGCCCCAAGTTTGTCCGCCGCCTCTTCGAGCTCGAGGTCACCGAGATCGCCGACGGCACCGTCAAGATCGAGGCGTTCGCCCGCGAGCCGGGCTACCGCACCAAGATCGCCGTCGTCAGCACCGACCCGAAGGTCGACCCGGTCGGCGCCTGCGTCGGCGCCCGCGGCGCCCGCGTCAAGAGCATCGTCCGCGAGCTCAACGGCGAGAAGATCGACATCATTCCTTACCACAGCGACACGAAGGAGATGCTGATCGAGGCCCTCAAGCCGGCCGTGCCGCGCGAGATCATCCTCGACGAGAAAAACAAGCGCCTGCTCGTCCGCGTGGTCAATGACGACCTCGCCGTCGCCATCGGCCGCAAGGGCCAGAACGCCCGCCTGACCTCCCGCCTCGTGGGCTGGCGCCTCGACATCGAGGAATTCAAGGTCGTCGTCGCCGACCCGCGCGCCCAGGCCATCGGCCTGTTCGTCAGCTCCTTCGGCTTCGAGCCGGCCGTGGCCGAGCGCCTGGTGGCCAACGGCATCAATTCCCCCGCCGCCTTCGAGGGCGTCGAGGCCGCCGACCTGGTGGGCTTCGGCTTCACCGAGGAAGACGCCGCCAAGGTCATCGCCAAGGTTTCCGCTCCCTAATCCGTCCCGCACCCTCCCGCCGCGTCCCATCCAACTTACTGAATGAGCATCCGCATTCACGAACTAGCGAAGAAGCTCAACATGGACAACAAGGACCTCATGTCCCTGTTGAAGGACCGCGGCTACCCGGCCAAGAGCGTGTCCAGCACCGTGGACAACATCACCGCCGAGGCGCTCGAGCTGGAGATCGCCGCCCAGCACCCGGCCCCCGCCGCCGTCGCTGAGGCGCCCGCCGCGGAGCCCGCGGCCCCGGCCGTGGACGAGACCCCCCGGGTCAAGCTGCCCGCCGGCGTCTTCGTGAAGTCCGCCCAGGACATCATCCGCGAGAAGGAAGAGGCGGCCAAGGCCGTCATCGTTGCACGCGCCGCCTCCCATCCCCCGGTCGCCGCCCCGGTCATGCCGCCCAAGCTTCCGCCCACGCCGATGATGAAGACCCCGCCGCCGCCCCCCCCGCGGGTCGTCACGGCCTCGCCCTTCGCGCCCCGGCCCGCGCCCGCGCCATCCGCCCCGAGCGCGCCCCGGCCCGCGCCGGCCCCGATCCTGTCCAAGTCTCCCGTGGCCCCGCCGCCGCCCGCGGCGCCCCACGCCCGCCCGTCCGCACCCCCGGTGCCCCCGTCCACGGCGAAATTTGCCCCGGCCCTCCCGGCCACGCCTTCCTCCGCGACCGTTTCGGTCACCGTGACCGAGGAGGGCGGCGTCAAGATCATCCACCTCAAGCCGCCGATCATCGTCCGCGATTTCGCCGTCGCGCTCGGCCTCAAGCCCTTCAAGCTCATCTCCGAGCTCATGGAACTGAGCATTTTCGCGTCGATGAACCAGTCCATCGACGAGGCCGTGGCCACCAAGCTGGCGGAAAAGCACGGGTTCCTGCTCGAGATCAAGCACCGCGGCGAGACCGTCGCGCCCGTCGTCACCCCGGAGAAGGCCAAGATCACCAAGGAGGAGAAGGCCCGCGAGGAGGACACCAAGAACCTCGCCCCGCGCCCTCCGGTCGTCGTCATCCTCGGCCACGTCGACCACGGCAAGACCTCCCTGCTCGACGCCATCCGCAAGGCCCACGTCGCCGAGGGCGAGGCCGGCGGCATCAC
>CAYRDN010000124.1:0-3980 GCA_964423065.1 uncultured Oleiharenicola sp.
GCTTGCATTACAAACTACAAAGCCAGACCACATTCGACCCCACGAACGCTCTAGGCCTCTGCGGCTCCAGCGGCGCAGTCGTGAGGATTAAGGCAAAGCCGCAGATTGCCGATGCAATCCCCATATTGCGACGAGTCCCGCTATCCATTCGATCATGCCGGTCTTCGCGATCGTAGGATCGCTCAGCTCCTTTACTTGATGAGCGATGTAGTCGTTGCGGAAATTGTTAATGCGACAAACCAACTTGTATGAAGAGTCTGGCACAGAATCAAAGCGCTCATGCGTCGCCAGGAAAACACCGCCCGCCGACGGCTTTTTCTCATGCGGCTGCTGCAGGCACCAGCGAAGTAACCCGATGGGGCTTATGCCGGCGTGATCCACAAGCGTGCGCCTGAGATCGCTGCCACGCCGCTTAAACATCTCGGCGTCCTTCTTTGATAGCTGCAACAAATCCGGTTCGAAGAACACCTGTTGTGCCGCCCGGTCAACGGGAATCACGGGCTCCAATACTTTCAACATCACGGCGCGTGAAGCGTCGTCGAGAGGACCCAGCAAGGGTGTGAACGCCGGGGCAAGCGACTGGCCCGGTTTGTTCGCTGAGAAAAAATACAGTTCGATGGCCTGCTGCACCATCTTTTGGTGGGCCTTGGGTAGCGCGGCGAAATCTGCCGCACCAATGAACTCGGCCAACCGCTCGGCATCCGGACGCGCGTCACCAAACAACAGCACCATTTGCGGCTCAACCGCCTCCTCCAGCAAGTCCTGCAGGGCTGGTTCGCATACCCGCGCCAGCATTTCGACGGTGCTTTCGGAAAAACCTTCAAACACCTCCTGAGACACATAGAGAAATCGCCACTTGGGTTTGGCTTTAGCTGTCGCTTTGCACCATGCTGCGGCAGCACGCACCTTCAGTGGCACGTCGCGATCCACCCGTCCCTTGGTTTCTACCAGCAGGTAGCTGTCGTCCGTCAGCCGCACCAAGAAGTCTGGCGTGTAGAAAGCCAGTTGGCTTTGTCGCGTCGAGTAGTCGATCCGCAGCGCCTGGGGTCCGGCATTCTTGGCGAACCCCTTAACGTCAGACGCACGATCTAGAAACTGGCTCATGCCCACCTCAAGCCCACGGTTGCATGCCACAAGATTGAACGCGGTGTGCTTCGCGGGAATCGCCGGATGCTCCTGCGAATGTGTCACCTGGAAGGGCTTCCACGCGGCCACCGACCGGCCCGGGCCCTCCGGGCGGCGCTCTTCCTTGGTGGTCGTCCTCTGCCGGATCAGTGGCGCAAATGTGGCACGGACATGCTCGCGCACATCGGCGTCTCCCAACCGGCCGACCAAACGTGGATCATAGAGCGTGAGCTTCTCCTTGAACAGGATATCGGTCAGAAATGTCTCCAGCAGTGGCGCAAGAACTCCGTGCGTGCCGCGCAGTCCACAGATCATTTCCAGCTCTTCCCGGAAAAATGAGATCGCACCCACACCGCTCTGCAACAACGGCAGACGGATCTCCATCCTCATCACCACCTCATCTGTGATCAGGTGGCGCTCCTGGTATTCAATGCGCTCGGTCCGCACCTCGCCGACGGGCAAAGGCTGATAGCGGGCAAATTGCTTCCGCACGTCCTCGATGGTCAGTCCCTCCAATATCGGACGGCGACTGAAACCGGCACTGACCGAGGGAATGACTATGTCGAGGGCATCGCAGTCCTTGTTCTCCTTGTCAGGGAAAATCGCAACCGTCGTCTTCGGTACACGATCTACGTCGATCGTCTCGATGAACAGCCCCTGCTGCTCCAGCTCCTGCTGATAAAGGCTCACAAACGCCGGATGCTCGACCACAGTGACCAACTCCGCCGCCTGCCCCGGTGGCGTCATCCGGCGCAAGCCGCGCCCAAGCGTCTGCTCGGGCAGGATGTTTGCTTTCGACGAATAGGGACGCAGCGGCACAATGGTTGTTACGTTGCGCACGTCCCAACCCTCACGCAGCATCAGCACTGAAACAATACAAGTGTAGGGGTTTTGGTCTGAGTCGATCTGCCGCGAGAGTTCGCGCAATGCCCTCAAGTCATCATCGTTGATCTCGTTCTCGTTCGCCTCAAATACGGGGTAACCAGCTTTTTTCCCGCCGATCCACTTGATTTTTCCCTTGAGCCGGGTGTGCAGGTTGACGGTGTGGCCGTTCAGTTCAGCGAATACCGGGTCGGTATCTAGGCGGCGCGCAATCTGATTTGCCGCTTCGGTGTCTTCGCACATTACAAAAAGCAGAGGTTTCTTACCGCCCGGTGCCCATTCCTCTCGCGACTTCTGCCAACGCGCATAGCCAACCCGCAACTGCTCCTCGTATCTTTCAGATGCATCCTGACTCGTGCGCTCGACCCACTTGTTGCCGCGCCCGATGACCGGCGTCTTCACGATGCCGCCATCCACCGCCTCGCCGAGAGGCGTATCGCAGACCACATGCTGGAATATCCGCCCGGCTTTGTCCTTTGGGGTAGCCGAGAAATCCAGCTGAGCAACTACGCCAGAGCCGGATCGACGGGCGATCTCGTCGTGGAGAAAGGCTATCGCCTCGTTCCATGCCGAGTCCGGGTCCCACAGGTGGTGCGCCTCGTCATTGAGTACCATCACGCGCTCATGGCCGGTCACCCGTGCCCGCAACGCGGCACCGGTATCGAGCGCCTTCGCCTTGCTTACGGCTGGCCCCATCCAGTCATAGGTTTCGGGGTCGCGCTTCCGCCGCGCGCTCGTGTCGTAAAGCCGGTGGATGTTGGTCAGGTAAAGCGTACCGCCGGTTGCTGCCCCGCCGGCCTCGTCCTGAAGAACGGTGGTGACGTTCCAATCCCCGCGCCAGGCCACGGGAATGAGCGGGTCCCGGTCAAAAATATCCGGTCCGCCGCCCGCAGGCTTGAAGTCCTCGCGCAACCGCTCGAACACCGTGAGATTGGGCGCGACCATCACGAAATGCCGAGCCAAGGGCGATTCGCTCTCGCGCAGCGCATGGAAATAGCTCCAGACGATGGCGAGGCTCATCACCTTCGTCTTGCCGGCGCCGGTCGCGAGCTTGAAGGCGTAGCGCGCCCACCGGTCGTCATCGGGATTCACGCCGAGTGCTGCTGTCTCCGCATCCGGCCCGGCAAAGTTGCCCATCAGCCCGCAAAGCGAGCGGACACCGCGCACCTCGTAGAGGAAGATTAGCGTCTCGATGGCCTCCCGCTGGCAGTAATAATAGTTGAATAGCGCGCTGGTCCCATCCGGCAAGGTGACAAGGTGATCGCGCTGGAACCAATGGTGCAGCAGCTCGCGTGTGGTGTCAGATGCGCCAGGATAATCTGTCTCCCGCCAGTCCTTGACCGCCCGCCGGAGGAATTGCGCGATGACAATGGGTGACGGCCGCCGGCTCTTCCGCACCTCGGGCTGGCCGTCCTTGCTGCGTGCGCGGTGCCGGTTCGGTTCCTCGTGCGGCGCGAAGAGGGGTTCAAGCGCAGAGAGATTTAGTGTATTTTCAAACGCACTCATCGTTGGTTGTGCTCAATGGTCGTCCGCTCTCTTCCAGCCCATTAAGAAAAAGAACCCCGCAATCATTATCGTTGTCGTGGTTTTCAAATCATTAGAGAGAACTCCGAACAACAGACAAAATCCGCCAACTAAGATACATGCTATGATGAAGGATGCTTTCATCGCGTGAAGTTCACCTCCACGGTGATGCTCGTATCGCAGCCGAAGACATCCACGACCTTCACACAAATCGTGTGCTTGCCGGCCTTCGCGTAGGTGTGTGCGGCGTCGCTCACGGTTTTCAGCGAGCGATCCTTTCGCGTTCGGTAGTCCTGCCAGTGGTGAACGAACGGCTTCTGCTCGTGCCAGTCGTAATCCACCGCCCAGAAATCAATAAAGTCGAAACCACTTTTCACGGCCCGCTCTTTCAGCGCCTCAAGCTCCTTGCTCGGCACCTCCGCGAGCGACGGCATGAACTTCTTGAGCTT
>CAYRDN010000125.1:0-3858 GCA_964423065.1 uncultured Oleiharenicola sp.
GCGCGCGCAGCAGGATGATCGCCTTCTCCAGGGCGCTCTGCGTTTTTTCTTCCGGCACCGACTCCGTCCGCGCGATGAGCGGGGTGCGCTGCAGGTAGGACAGGATTTTTCCCGGCAACTCGTCCACCGGCACCACGATGTCCGCCAGCCCGGCGTCGATCACGCTGCGCGGCATGGAGTCAAATTTGGCCGAGGCCGGTTCCTGCACCAGGACCACGCCGGCGCGCTCCTTGATGGTCCGCGCCCCCAGGGTGCCGTCGGAACCCATGCCCGAAAGAATGACACCGACGCTGTGCTCCTGCTGGTCCTGCGCCAGGGAGCGGAAGAAAAAATCAATGGGCAGGCGCAGACCGCGGGGCGCCGCCGGCTTGAGCAGATGCAGCACGCCGTGCAGGATGGACATGTCCCGGTTCGGCGGGATCACATAGACGAAATCCGGCCGCACCGGGGTGCGGTCCTTGACCTGGATCACGCGCATGCCCGTCGCCCGCTGGAGCAGTTCGGGCATGATGCCCTTGTGCGTCGGGTCGAGGTGCTGCACGATGACAAACGCCATGCCACTCTGCTTCGGCACGTGCCCGAGGAATTGCTCCAGGGCCTCGAGTCCGCCGGCGGAGGCGCCGATGCCGACGATGGGAAAGGGGGCGTTCGCGGGCGGGGCCGGGGCTTTTTCCAGGGCCGCCTGGCGGGGCTTTTGCTGACGGCGGGGCGGGGAGGATTTCCTTTTCATGCGGGTTGGCTAGCAGAGCTTGATCAGGCGGATTTTAGCTCCGGCCGCAGGATGGCGCGACACAATTTTCGCCGGGCCGGGCGCCGGCCTGGGTTCCCGGCCGGCCCCGACCAGCTCGATCAACTTGGGCGCGATCGCGTCCAGGGGCAGGATAAAATCAACATCCCCGGTCTCGATCGAAGTCTCCGGCATGCTGAAATCCTTCGAAGTGGGCCGGTCCTGCGCAATGACCATGCCGCCCTTGTCCTTGATGATCTGCACCCCGAATGAGCCGTCGCCGTCACCACCGGTGAGGACCACGGCAATGGCGTTTCGCCCGTAAACCTCGGCCACCGAGGCAAACAGCGGCTCGGCCGAGGGACGCGCATAATGGACTTTCACCGCCGAGGAAGAAGAGAGCTTCAGGCGGCCGCTGGGGGCGACAAACAGGTGGCGGTTGGGCGGAGCGACAAACACCCACGAAGGGCAAAGGACGTCGCCCGTATGGGCCTGCCTGACCGGCAAATGCGTGCGCCGGTTTAAAATCTCGGCGAGGATGCTTTTGTGATCCGGCGAGAGATGCATCACGATGGCGATCGCGGCCGGGAATTTCGCCGGCAGCCCGCCCAGAATGACGGACAAGGCGGCCAAGCCGCCGACTGACGCCGCCATCGCAATGACGGGGAAGTTCGCCGTCGCGGGAAGGGCGGGGACCTTGGAAGCCCGGTGGCGGGCAAGCTTGGGCCGCCGCTTTACGTCTTTCCCTTGGACTTTGGGCACGCATTCACGCGCTCCCGCGAAAACCCGCTGAGGGGAAATTCCTGCCGCGACCTCAGGGCAGGCTCGGGAGATATTCGCTGATCGAGCTTTTCCGCCGGTCATTGGGGATGGGATGGTTCAGCCAGAGCCGGTTTCAACGGCATAAACACCTACAATAAGTTCTCGAGGAGAACGAATCGTCCGTGCGAGCGGGATTAAACACCCATCTTTACCGGATGGCGATAGGGTGAAACCCTACCTGTTTCACCCCAACCCGCCTTCGCCCCGGGACTTGCGGCCGGTTCAACCGCTGGCTTTCCGCAGGGCCGCCTGCCAGAGCTCGGTTTCGCCCGGCAGGCCGTGGTGTTGGAGCTGACGGGCGATGAACTCCCGGGTGGGCTCGACCACGTCATGCTTCGGGTCGGCGGGAAACTCCGGCCGGACGGCGCGGGCCAGGGCCCAGCAGGCCCAGGTGCGCCAGCGGCGCTGCTCGCGGCGCGGCGCGTTCATCCGGTCGGCGAGATGCTGGAAATGCACGCGCGGGTTGCCGATGAAGACCTCCGGCGGGGTGTGCCGCAGGAGCCACGATAGGGCTTCGTAGGGCAGCGGCCAGGATCGCAGCACCGGCTCGTCGCCGCGCAGGTCGGACAGGAGGGCGCGGTCGAGTTTCAGGATGGCGCGGGCGGCGTGGCCGTGCTGCCAGAGGTAGTGCCCATAGGTGAGGGCCGTGAGGTAGAAGGCGGCGTCGCGCGCCGGGCCGTGGGCCGACAGCGCGCCCGCATCCATGCGCGCCGGCGGCGCGGGCAGGTGGGGGCAGGGCGGCAGGCGGTGGGCAGGAATCATCGTGAAATCGGGAATCGGGAATCTTGAAATTGAAACAGCCCCGCCACGGGCTGGCGATGGCCGATTCCGGCTGACGGTGGCAGATGGCGGGCACGGGGGGCGAGAAGGGCGCAGGATTGACTTGGCGGCCGGCCCGGGTTCCGCGCATAACGGAGGCCTGCAAAGCGAAGACACAGGCTCCATCAACGAGGTGCAGGGCTGGCGGCGGCTGGTCCTCTGGCTGCTGGCCGGGATCCTGCGCGCCTGGGGGCGGACGCTCCGGTTCGAGGCCGACGCCGCCACGTACGAGCGGCTGACGAAATCCGACGAGCCCGCGGCCGTCGTGCTCTGGCACAACCGGCTGTTCCTGTCGCCGGAGATGTTCCGGCGGTACCGTGGCCAGCGGCGGTTGTACGGCCTGGTCAGCGCGAGCAAGGACGGCGCGTGGCTGGCGGCGTTCTACCGGATGATCGACCTCCAGCCCGTGCGCGGGTCGAGCAGCAATTTCGGCCGCGAGGCCGCGCGGCTGCTGATCGAGAAATTGAGGGCGGGAAACGACATCGGGATCACCCCGGACGGGCCGCGCGGCCCGATGTATGCGGTCGAGCCCGGCGTGCTGGTGGTGACGCGGCGGAGCAACGCGCCGCTGATCCTGTTCGGGGCGGAATTCAGCCATGCCTGGCGGCTGCGGAGCTGGGACCGGTTCTGCATTCCCTGGCCGTTTTCTCGGATCACGATGCGCTGCGCCGTGCTGCGGCCGGTGCAGCCGGACGGCACGAAGCTTGGTACGGACGACATCCGCGCCGCGCTGCGGGCGATCAACCCGGATCTGCCGGAAAATTGACTCCGTGCTCGTGGTTGAATGTGGGACGGACGCCCCCGTCCGTCATGAGCGGGGTGAGGGCACCCCGCCCACAGTCAGAAGATATCCGGGCTCCGGGCTGTCCTCAGAACGTCGGCGTGATCGTGATGCTCTGGCCGGGCTTGACGCTGAAATCGGGGCCGGCGCTCCAGGTCAGGTCGTTGACCAGCACCTTGAAGGTGACGGGGGCGGCCGCGTTTTTCACGCTGGCGGTCCAGAGGCCGTTGCCGACGCAATCCATGGCGGTGCCGAGGTCCCAGCTCAGGCCCGGGCCGGTGCCGCGGAGGTAGAGGTGGTTGCCGAAGCCGATGTCGATCTGGGCGGAGATGAAGGTGGCGGGCGGCTCCGGGGCGACCGCGGGCTTTTTCTTGGCCGGGGCGGCGGCCTTCTTGGCGGGCGCCTTGGGCTTGGCGGTTTTCACAGCCGGCACGGGCGCGGCGGGAGTCTTCTTGATGGTCTTTTTCATGGTTGATTTCAGTTTTATTTTTTAAAGGGGTAGGGGGTTAACTTTCCCCTGCCTTGGCTGGCTGCAACAGCAATTTAGGCGCCAATATTGCGGTCAGGTTAACTTGCGCTGGGCAAGCGGGTAGTGGGGACGGAATAATTTGTTTTACTCACGGCGGGGTGTCCTTCAATAAGACCGCTCGGTTAATGGGGCAGTAGCTCAGTTGATAGAGCGCGTCGTTCGCAACGACGAGGTCGTCGG
>CAYRDN010000126.1:0-3852 GCA_964423065.1 uncultured Oleiharenicola sp.
TTGCCCACGTCTTCCGGATAGCCCCAGCGGGGCTGGATGTTCAGGCCGCCGGCGATGAGCTTGTCGTATTTCTCGGTGACGTTGGCGGTCATGTCGGTCTGGATGACGCCGGGGCGGACTTCGTAGACGGGGATGCCGTCGGGGCCGAGGCGGGTGGCGAAGAGCTGGGACATCATGCTCAGGCCGGCCTTGGCGATGCAGTATTCGCCGCGGTTGATGCTGACGACCGTGGCGGAGATCGACGTGATGTTGATGATCGCGGCGGTGAATGCCGGGTCGGCCTTTTTCGCGGCGACCATGTCGCGGGCGAAGGCCTGGGTGAGGAAGAAGACGCCTCTCAGATTCGTGTTCATGACGTAGTCGTAGCTTTCTTCCGATGTTTCGAGCAGGTCGGCCCTTACTTTGGGCGCTACACCCGCATTGTTCACGAGCACGAAGGAGCGAGTAGCGAGTAGCGGGTAGCGCGTAGGATCGATCCCGGCAGTCGAACCATCGCCTGCAAGCAGGCTCCTACAAAAGGCATGAGTCGCGGAGAGGATCGCGGCCCGACCTTCGGCGGAGCTGATGTCGCCGCGGGCGTAGCCGACGCGGACGCCGTGGGCGCGGAGCTGGGCAAGCGGCTCGGTGACAGCGGACTCGTCACGCACGCCATTGATGACGAGGTCCCATTTCTCGGCGGCGAGCTTCTCGGCGATGCCGAAGCCGATGCCGCGCGAACCACCGGTGACGAGAGCGATTTTAGACATGGAGAAGAGTTATTTTTGCCCACCAAACACACGAATAGACACAAAAGACTGAGGATGTATTTTGTTTCGTGCCATTTCGTGAGTTTCGTGGGCAGATGAATTATTTCAGGGGAGGGACATCCACCCAGGCGCGCTTGGCCCAGCTGGCCAGGCCGAGTTCGGCGAGCTGCACGCCCTTGGCGCCTTCATGGAGCGACCACGGGAAGGGCGAGCCGGTGACAACATGCCGGAGGAAGAGCTCCCACTGGACCTTGAAGGCGTTGTCGTAGGGCCCCTGGTCGGGCACGCGCACCCAGCCGTCCTTGTACTTGATCGGGCTGTCGATGTCGGGATTCCAGACACAGCGGGGCGTGGCGGCGAGGCTTTGCGCCTTGCAGTCGCGCAGGCCGGCGACGGCGGAACCGTGCGTGCCGTCCACCTGGAGGGTGAGGAGGTCGTCGCGGTCCACGCGGACATCCCACGAGGAGTTGAAGTGGCAGATGACGCCGTTCACGAGCTCGAAGGTGGCGTAGGCGGAGTCGTCGGCCGTGCACTTGTACGGTTTGCCGGCCTCGTCCCAGCGGGTGGGGATGTGGGTGGCGCCGAGGCAGGTGAGGGACTTCACCTCGCCGAAGAGGTTCTGGATTACGTACTGCCAGTGGCAGAGCATGTCGACGATGATGCCGCCGTCGTCCTCCTTGCGGTAGTTCCACGAGGGGCGCTGGAGTTTCTCGAACTCGCCGGTGAAGACCCAGTAGCCGAACTCGCCGCGGACGGAGAGGATTTTGCCGAAGAAGCCGGTGTCGATGAGGTATTTCAGCTTGAGCAGGCCCGGGAGCCAGAGCTTGTCCTGCACGACGCCGTTCTTGAGGCCCGCGGCCGTGACCTCCCGGGCGAGGGCGAGGGCCTCCGCCGAGGTGGTGGCGGTGGGCTTCTCGCAGTAGATGTGCTTCTTCGCGGCGATGGCCTTGCGCACGCCCGCGGGGCGCTGGCCGGTGAGGGTGGCGTCGAAGTAGACCTGGTTTTCGGGCTTCGCCAGCTCGGCGTCCAGGTTGGTCGAGAGGCGGGCGACGCCGGTGCGGGCGGCGAGGGCCCTCAGCTTCTCCTCGCTGCGGCCGACGAGGACGGGGTCCGGCAGGATGACCTCGGAGTCGGAGAGCTTCACGCCGCCCTGGTCGATGATCGCCTTGATCGAGCGGATGAGGTGCTGGTTGGTGCCCATGCGTCCGGTGACGCCGTTCATGATGATGCCGATCTTGTGGGTTTTCATTCTATTGAAATACAGTTTTCAGGATTTAACACAGAGGCCGCAGAGAGCGCAGAGGTTTGGACAAGAGTAACAGGATTTCTCTGAGAACTCTGTGATCTCTGTGTTTAAAATTGCATTGGTCAGACGTGGTCGCGGTAGGCCTGGACGATTTTCTGGAGATATTCGTCCTGGTCCGTGGCCCAGAGGCGCGTGGAGAAAACCTCGACCTCGTTGAAGCCCTGGAAGCCGGCGGCCTCGACCCAGGCGCGGATCTGGCGGAGGGGGATGCAGCCCTCGCCCATGAGACCGCGGTCGTTGAGCAGGTCGACGGTGGGCGTGCGCCAGTCGCAGACATGGTAGGCAAACAGGGCCTGGAGCCGGCCGCAGCGGTCGATCTCGGCCTCGAGCGCGGGATCCCACCAGAGATGGTACACGTCGACCGCGACGCCGACGAGCGGGGAGCGGAGGGCCTCGACCATGTCGTTGGCCTGCGCGAGCGTGTTCACGGCCGAGCGGGCGTCGGCATACATCGGGTGGAGCGGCTCGATGGCGAGCTTTACGCCGGCGGCCTGGCAGTCCGGCAGCAGGGCGGCGATGCCGTCCTGGATCTGCCGGCGCGACTCGGCGAGCGGCTGGCCGGGGACGGCGCCGCAGACGAGCACGATGTGCGGGGCGCCCAGCGCCTGCGCCTCGGCGATGGCGCGGCGGTTGTCATCGAGCGCCCGCTGGCGCTCGGCGGCGGTCCGGCCCGGGAAGAAGCCCCCGCGGCAGAGCGAGACGACGGCGAGGCCCTGGTCGCGGATCATCTGCCCCGTCCTGGCAATGTCGCGCCCGGCGAGGGTGTCGCGCCAGACGGTGATGCCCTTGACCCCCGCGGCCGCGAACTTTGGCGCGGCGGTCTCGATCGCCCACGGCTTCGTGGTGATGGTGTGAAGGCACAAGCGGTTTAGATCGGGGAGCGGGGCGGGGAGATTCATGGGGCGGTGGGAGGCTGGCATTCTGGAATCCGGAGGGCCCGACCTTGGTCGAGCCGCGGCCTCACCAAGGTGAGGCCCTACAAAATCATTTCAGGCAGCCGAAGAAGGTGTGGTATTTTTCGCCGCGGATGACGCGCTGGAGGTAGAGCGCGGCTTCGCGGAGGTGGTAATCGCCCCACAGGCAGGCCTCGCCGCAGGGGACCTTGCGGCCGGCGGGGATATGGTCCCAGCCGTTCGGGCGGTGGTAGACCGAGTGGAGCAGCAGGCCCTGGTGGTCCGGCGCGGTGCCGAGGTAGGGCTCGCCGAGCAGCGTCCGCATGGTGGTCAGGCCGGCCTGCCAGTATTTCTGGCCCGCGGTGGTGTTTTCGCCGAGATAGCGGCCGAGGCGGAGCAGTCCCTGTGCGCCGATGGCGGCGGCGGAACTGTCGACGGGCTCAAAGTCGTTGAACGGCTCGGCCGGCCGCGCCTGCCAGTCGCCGAGTTGGTCGAGGTGGGGTGCGCCGCCGTCCCAGTAGGGGATGCCGTCGAGCGCGGTGTGGGCGATGTACCAGTCGCAGGTGGCCTGGGCGGCCTTGAGCATCAGGGCGCGCCACCGGGTGCGGCCGCCGAAAGGGGCGAGTTCGGTCTCGTGCACGGTGTCGAGGAACTCGAGCTCCTCGGCGAAGCCCACCATGGCCCACGCGAGGCCGCGCGTCCAGGTGGTGAAGCCGGAATAGCCCTGCTGGGAGTTCGGGCAGCGGTAGCGGCCGTCGTTGGGATTGAAGACGGACTCGTGGGCCGTGCGGCCGGGCTCGTCGTAGAGGTCGCGGCCCTCGCCGTAATAGACGGCATATTTCGCCGTGGCGGCGATGTGCTGGAGGCCGCGGTCGAGCAGGGAATGGGCGGCGTCGTTCTCGCCCAT
>CAYRDN010000127.1:0-3834 GCA_964423065.1 uncultured Oleiharenicola sp.
TTGGCCAGGACCGCGCCCATCACGATGATGGCAGGTTCGCCCCCACCCTGCGAAGGGGTGTCCCGGGCGTCGAGCAGGATGGTCTCGATTTTCGGCACCCAGGAGAAGCGCGGCAGGTCGTAGCTGTCGAAATTCGTGTCGAGCACGACGCCGTCCTTGAAATGGATCTCCTCCGACAGCGCATAGCCGAGGCCCATGGTCACGCTGCCTTCGACCTGCTGAGTCGCGCCGGCGGGATTGACGACCAGGCCCATCTCCTGGGCACAGAGGACACGCTTCACCGTCACCTTGCCGCTCGCCCGGTCGACCGCCACCTCGGCGATCGTGGCGACGTAGGTACCCGCATCCATGCCGATGGCCACCCCGAGGCCGCGGCCGCTGACGCCCGCCGCCGGTTGCCAGCCCCAGTGTTCGGCGGCGGCCCGCAGGACGCGGATAGCGCGGGGCTGGGTGAGATGTCGCAGCCGGAAATCAACCGGGTCGGCGTCCGCCAGCGCGGCCAGCTGGTCGATCTGCGACTCGCGCGCGAAGGCGTTGGTATTGCAGCCGGGCGCCCGCCACGCCCCGACGGGAAAGGGATGAAACCCGGGCGGCCCGTTGAAGTTGCCCACCGCGGTGATCCGGTGGTCGGCCACGTCGTAGAGCAGATCCGAGCCGCGGTCGCCGGCAAACCGGACGTCATAGTCCCAGAACGCGATCCGGCCCGCGCTGTCGAGGCCCGACTGCACCTCCACCACCGCGGCCGGGCGGAAGGTGTCGTTGAAGAACTCCTCCTCGCGCGTCCAGCAGACCTGGACCGGGCGCCCGGAGGCCTTGGCGAGGCGCGCGGCTTCCACCGCCTCGAGGTTGAAGGACTTGCCGCCGAAACCGCCGCCGACGAAGGGCGTGATCACGCGCACGTTCGGGACGGGGAAGCCGAGGGCCTGCGCGATCTCCTCGCGCGCCCCGAAGGGATTCTGCGTGGAGGCCCAGACCGTGGCCCGGTCGCCCTCCACGCGGGCCAGGGCGGTGTGCGTTTCCATGGCCGCGTGGGCGACATAGGCGTTGAGGTAGGTCGTCGCCAGCTGCCGGACCGCCCGCGCCCGGCCCTGCTCAAGGCTGCCCTTTTGGGCGACAACCCGCGGCTTCAGGTCGGCGTGCTCCAGAAAGTCGTAGATGTTCTTGTCGTCGAGCCGGGACGGCGAGGGCTCGAACTCCGCGTGCAGTTTGCCGCGGGCCGCCTCGGCCATGTCGGGCAGCTCATGCAGCACGGCCACGAGCCCGGGCTCCTGCACGAGGGTGACACCCTCGAGGCCCTGCACCGACGTGGCGTCGACCCGCAGGAGCTTCGCGCCGTGCGCCGGAGGCCGGAGGATGCTGGCGTACAGCATGCCCGGGACACGGATGTCGCCGGAGTATTGGGCCTTGCCCGTCACCTTGTCGCGCGCGTCGCGGCGGAGCAGCGGCTTGCCGATCAGCTTGAATTCGGCCGGCTGCTTCAGCGGCGGCGGGACGGTCAGCTCGCGCTCGATCCGCTGGCCCTTGGTCAGCTGGCCATAGGTGATGTGGCGCGAAGGATCCTTGCTGTCGGTCACCACGCCGGCGGAGACGGTGAGCTGCGACACCGGAACGTGCAGGGCCTCGGCGGCGAGTCCGAGCAGTACGCCGCGGGCCGCCGCGCCCGCGGCGCGCCAGGTCGGACCGAAGCTCCGGGTCGTCATGGAACCCCAGGTGCCCTGGTCGAAGGGGCAGAGGTCGGTGTCGCCCATGACGATGTCCACGTCGTCGAGGGACACGTCGAGTTCCTCCGCCAGCATCTGGGGCAGCGACGTGATCGGGCCCTGGCCCATCTCGATCTTGCCGGTGAAGCAGGTCACGCGCCCGTCCTCGCCGATGCGCAGGAAGGCGTTGAAATCCGCCGCGTCCTTCGGCCGCACCTTGATGGTGACCGGGAAGGAGGCCTCGGAGGTTTGGGCGCCCAGCCTCGGGCCCAGCACGACCCAGACGATCAGGCCGGTGGCGCAATTTTTCAGGAAATCACGGCGGGTCGCCGGACGCGGCGCTTCCGCGCCGGGCGGGATGGAGTGAGAGGGAAAGTGCGCGGGGGAACTCATGGGGCGGCTCCTCCCTGCATGGTGGTGGCGGCGGTCAGGATGGCCTCGATGATCCGCACGTGGGCACCGCAGCGGCAGAGGTTTTGATCCATGCCCGCGATGACATCGGCCCGGGTCGGGCGGGGATGTGTCCGCAAAAAGCCGTAGGCGGTCAGGATCATGCCGGAGGTGCAGAAGCCGCACTGCAGGGCATCGTGCTGGATGAAGGCCTGCTGGATCGGGTGCAGGGCGCCACCCTGGGCAAGGCCCTCGATGGTCACGACGTCCTTGCCCGCCACTGACTTGATCGGCGCGTTGCAGGCCCGCACGGGTCGATGATCCACCAGCACGGTGCAGGCCCCGCACTGGCTGATGCCGCAGCCATACTTGGGCCCGGTGATCCCGAGTTCCGTGCGCAGGACCCAGAGCAGCGTCCGGTCCGTCGCCACACGAACCTGCACCGGTTGGTCGTTGAGCCGGAATGCAACGGTTTCAGTCATGGATGTGGCAGGGGGGTAACGGAACGATTTGTGCATCGTTCCTGCTGTGCCCGCCATTCTATCCGCAGCTTAGGCGGCTCGCTCGGCAGCCGTTGCCCAAAGCCGCGCAGAAATTGCTGATTCGGGTGTTCGCGGGCGAGGCGACCTTGGACATGATGCCGCCAACGAGGGCGCAGGCAAGACTGCGCCCCTACCTCGTGAGCGGTCCCGAATAGGTGCACCCGCCCGGTGCTCGTTCTTGAGCCGAGTCACCAACTGAAAAAGAGACAACTCCTCTCACGGGAATACCGTGGCCGATCACGATCGGGAACGGAAGCCCGGATCTTGTCCAGACGGGTGACTGGTGAATGAAACCCAGCCTTCCCTTTTACCAACTGATGACTGTGCTTCCGCATTATGAACTCTCTGCTCTCCCGCCTCACGGTCGAGGCCGGCAGGTGTGGTGGCCGGCCCTGCATCCGCGGCTACCGACTGCGGGTCAAGGACGTGCTGGAGCTGCTGGCCCACGGCGCCTCTTGGGCGGAGATCATGGCTGATCACCCATTTTTGGAATCCGACGAGATCCGTGCCTGCCTGGAGTTTGCCGCCGCCCAGAATGACTATGTGATTGTGCGCGCTTCGTGAGGCGATTCCTCATCGATAATCAGCTGTCCACCGCGCTGGCCCGCTGGCTTGAAACCAAGGGCTGCCAGGCCGACCATGTTTTGACGCTAGGCCTCGCGCAATCGCCCGACGCGGACCTCTGGCAGCACGCCGCCCGCGAGGGCGCAGTGATTGTTTCCAAGGACGAAGACTTTGCCCGGATGACACTCCTGCAGCCGGAAATGGTACCGGTGGTTTGGTTGCGCCTGGGCAACTGCCGCCCAGAAGTGTTGCTGGCGACGATGGAGCGCGCCTGGCCTGCCGTCACCTAGCAACTGGATGCCGGCGCGCGTCTAATCGAGGTTTACTGACCGGGGGCGAAACTCAGCGCTTCCGTTCCGAGAAAATCCCCGCAGTCTGGCGGTGTGTCAGACCGGGAAAACACCGCCCTCTCATCAGTCGATGTGCTGCCGGTGCACACGTTGGCAGCCCGGACCTCTTCCCGGAATGCTCGCGCCGTAGCTTTTTGCTGCTGCCCTTCGGGTCGGCAGCGGGTTCGCCGCCTGACAGTCCCTCGCTCCGCGTCGCGTTATGCGGCCTGTGGCGACAAACCCGGATCGGAGCGGGCCATTTGCCCACCTGAGGTGCACTATCACCGCGCTCGCTACTACCACCCCCAG
>CAYRDN010000128.1:0-3624 GCA_964423065.1 uncultured Oleiharenicola sp.
TGTTGCAAAACTCCTTTTGCCTCCGGCGGCCGGACCCGTCTCAATCTCCGGCCCTCCCTTGGCCACCAAAGTCCGGTTCATCTTCAATCCCTTCTCCGGCTCGAACCGGAAAAACCCGTATCTGCGCGGCCGGGCGGCCGATTTCATCGCCCGGCACGGGCTCGACGGCGCCATCGTCTCGACCGAGCGGCCGCGGCATGCGACGGAACTCGCCCGGCAGGCCGTCGCGGAGGGCTGCAGCCTGGTCGTCGCCATCGGCGGCGACGGCACCATGAACGAGGTCGCGACGGGCCTGGTCGGCACCCCGGCGGTCTTCGGGCTGATCCCCTGCGGCTCGGGCAACGGACTCGGCCGCCACCTCGGCATCCGCCGCCCGGGTCACGGCGCCTTCCGCACCCTGCTCGCGGGCCGGCCGATGCCGATCGATACCGGCCTGGTCAACGGCTTCCCCTTTTTCAACGCGATGGGCCTCGGCTTCGAGGCCGACATCGCCGTGCGGTTCAGCCGGCTCACCCGCCGCGGCCTGGCCGGCTATTTCCGCGTCGGGGTGCCGTCGTTCTTCACCCACCAGCCCGAGGCGCTCACCGTCCATCACGCCGGGCAGGCGATCCGCCTGCGGGCCTTCACCCTCGCGGTCATGAACTCCGACCAGTACGGCAACGACGCCCGCGTCGCCCCCGGCGCGAAGCTGGACGACGGCCGCTTCGAGCTGGTCAGCGTGCCCCAGGTCGGCTTCCTTGGCGCCTGCACCATGCTTTACCGGCTCGGGACCGACACCTTTGACCAGGTCCGGGCCGTCACCCGTCTCAGCGGTGCGGAGTTTGTCATCGAGCGGGCCAAGCCCGGCTGGATCCACACGGACGGCGAGCCGCGTGCGACGACCGCCCGGCTGGAAATTTCCCTGAAGCCGGAGAGCCTGCGGATCATGGTGCCGCCGCCGGAGGCCAGCTGATTTTTTGTGGGTGGGGTGCCCGCATCCCGCCCGCAGGCTCAGCTCACCGTGTACCGGTAGGACTTCCCGTCGGTGGTGACGATGCGGTTGCGGCCGCCGGCCTTGGCCGCGTACAGCGCCTTGTCCGCCGCCGCCACGAGATCGGCCGCGCTGCCGGCGTCCTCGATGCTGGTGGCGACGCCGGCGCTCAGGGTCACCGCGATGGTCAGGTCGGACACGGGCACGACGCACGGGGTCTCGGCCAGCAGCAGGCCCAGCCGCTGCATGCTCTCCACCGCGCTCTTCCGGTCGGTCTCGACCATCATGACGACGAATTCCTCGCCGCCGTAGCGGGCGACCCGGTCGACGTTGCGCACCTGCCCGGCGAGCAGGCTGGCCACGTGGCGGAGCACCTCGTCGCCGGTCTGGTGGCCGTGTTCGTCGTTGATGCGCTTGAAGTGGTCGATGTCCACCATCACCAGTGTGAACGGCCGCTTGAACCGCACGCTGCGGTCCCACTCCTCCTCGAGGATGCGCTGGAATTCGCGGCGGTTGAACAGCCGGGTGAGCTCGTCGCGCTGGGCCAGCTGGCGGAGCTGGGCGAGGGTCTCGTCCAGCTTCAGCGCGTAGCGGAGGGCCCGCTCCAGCAGGCGCGGGGTGAAGGTGCCCTTGACGAGATAGTCCACCGCGCCGGCATCCATCGCGGCCAGGTCCACCTCCTCGCTGTCATCCGCTGTCAACACGATCACCGGCGTGACGCAGCCGGCGATCCGCGCCTCGCGCAGCAGGGCCAGGCCGTCGGCGTCGTTGAGCCGGTAGTCGAGCAGGCACGCGGCATACTTGCCGCTCATGAGCTTTTTGAAGCCGTCGGCGTAGGTGGAGGCGTCCTCGAGTTCAAAGGGGCCGCTGCGGAAATTCCGGATCATCGCCTCCAGCAGCTTCTGCTGGAGCCGGTCGTCGTCGATCAGCAGGATCTTGCGGGTTTTCTTGGCGGGGGTCATGCGGGATCAGGCCAGGCCGGCCACCAGCTCGGCGGCGTGGATGCGCAGGCGCGCGGGCAGGCCGGCGCGGTTGCCGAGATTCTCGCGGATGACATTGACCAGCGCGCTGCCGACGACGACCCCGTCCGCGTAGCGCCCCACCTGCCGCACCTGCTCGCTGGTGGAGATGCCGAAGCCGACCACCACCGGCAGATCGGTGTACTGGCCGATCCGGGCCACGGCCTCGGGGATGTTGGAGGCCACCTGGTCGCGGACGCCGGTCACGCCCTCGCGCGACACGTAATAGATGAACCCGGTCGCCGCCGAGCAGATGCGGGCCAGCCGCGCCACGGGGGTGGTGGGGGCCACGATGAAGACGGTCTTGAGCCCGTGGGTCTGGCAGGCCGCGAGCACCTCGCCCGCCTCTTCCGGGGGCAGGTCGAGGGTCAGCAGGCCGTCCACCCCGGCCTCCTTCGCAGCCCGGATGTAGTGGTCGACACCGTTGGAGAAAACCAGGTTGTAGTAGGTGTAGAAGACGATGGGCGCCGCGCTGAACTCGCGCACCCGCCGCACCAGCTCGAGCACCCGGGCGGTCGTCATGCCGGATTCCAGCGCGCGCTGCGCCGCCAGCTGGTTCGTCAGGCCGTCGGCGAGCGGGTCGGAGAAGGGTACGCCCAGCTCCAGCACATCCGCGCCGGCGTCCAGGACCGCCCGGCAGGCGAGGAGGGAGGTGTCGAAATCCGGGTCGCCGGCGCACAGGTACGCGACAAACGCGGCGCGTTTCTCGCGGGCGGTCCGGGCGAAGGCTTCGGCGATGCGGTCCATGGATTGGCTAGGTTCCGAAGCCGGACGCCGCGGGTCGAGCGAAATTTTCACCGGCGCGGTCACGGCAGCGAGAATTCCACCAGCACGGGGCAGTGGTCCGAGAGGTAGCTGCGGATGATCTCGGCCCGGGGCTCGCGGCATTCCGCCGGAAGATAGACGTAATCGAGCGCGCGCGCCGGCAGGAGCGACGGGAAGGTGCGCCCGGTCTTGGGCAGCAGGGTGTAGTTGCTCGTCCGCTCGAAATAGCCGAGGAGGGTCGCGGTGGCGTCGGGCCGGTGCGAGGGGTTGTTGAAGTCGCCGCAGACGATCAGCGGGACATGCCAGTGCGCGGACCGGTGGGTGCACTGCTCGTCGAGGTAGCGGATGAGCCGGGCGGCCTGCTTCAGCCGCTGCGGGCGCGAGCGGTGGTGCAGGTGCAGGTTGACCAGCGGGAGGCGGCCTTTCTTCGGCACCTCGATCTCCGCGAACACAAAGCCCTTTTCCCCCAGCTTGCCGAGGCCGAAGGGCGTGGTCTCGCTGTACCCGATGGGAAAGCGGGAGAGGACCGCGTTGCCGTAGTTGAGATGGTAGCGGCCGGTGCGGCGGTTGTTCACGCCATGCACGGCGTGCGCCAGCCCGGTGTGGGCGCTCAGGAACGCCAGGTGGTCGAAGCTGCCGTTCCAGCGCGAGTTCTCGTCGATCTCCTGCAGGGCCACGATGTCCGCCCCCAGGCGCTGGATGAGCCGGGCGATCTTCAGCAGGTTGGAGCGGATCTTGGCCGCCGAGCGCAGCCCCTGGTGCACGGGCAGCGGCCCCCGGGCATGCGCGATGTTGTAGGTCAGGAGTCGGTAACGCGCCATGTTCAAGCCCTATACCTGCACGGAAAAGCAGCAACGGCAAATCCGCCGG
>CAYRDN010000129.1:0-3536 GCA_964423065.1 uncultured Oleiharenicola sp.
TCCTTGAAACCCGGGGTCTCACCGCCCTCGTCACCGGCGTCGACGCCATGCTCAAATCCGCCAACGTCACCCTCGCCGGCCCCATGAAACAGGTCGGCAACGCGCTCTGCACCGCCGTCGTGATCGGCGACGTTGCCGCCGTCAAGGCCGCCACCGACGCCGGCGCCCAGGCCGCTCGCACCGTCGGCGAGGTCGTCAGCGTGCAGGTCATCCCGCGCCCGCATGACGACGTCGCCCTCGTGCTGCCCAAGGCCGCCGTCGCCGCCAAGAAATAACCCGGCTCGGCCGCCGGTCCGCGCGTCGCGCGGGCCGGGCCCCGCTCCCATCCCCTTCGCCCATGTTCCTCGCCCGCGTCATCGGCTCCGTCGTCTCGACCAAGAAGGACGAGGCGATGAAAGGCCGCAAACTCATCGTGCTGCGTCCGCTCCTCGTGGACGAGGCCAACCCCGCGCAGTTCCGCCCCGGGGCGAACACCGTCGTCGCCGTCGACACCCTCGGGGCCGGCCTCGACGAGGTCGTGCTCTTCTGCCAGGGCAGCTCCGCCCGCCAGGCGACCGGCATGAAGACCCTGCCGGTCGACGCGGTCGTCGTCGGCATCGTCGACACCGTCGAGGTCCTGGACAAGAAAATCTATCCCCCGAAAAAATAAGGGACCCGATCCCGCCGCCCCGCCATGAGCTCCCCCTTGCCACTCGATGAACAGGCCCTGCGCGCGGTGGTCGAGGACGTGATGCGCAATCTCGGCCGCTCGCCCGTCCTGTCGCCCGCCCCCGCCCCCTCCGCGCCCCCGCCCGCCGCCAGGTCCGCGACCCCCGCCCCCCGCCGCGGCGGGGGGCGCTTTGGCGTGTTCGCGGACGTCAAGGAGGCCTGCGCCGCCGCCCACGACGCGTTCGCACAGCTCAAGGAGAAGGGCGTCGCCGGCCGCGCCAAGGTCGTCGAGATCGTCAAGGAGATGGTCACCGCCAAGGCGGTCGAGTGGGGCAAGTTCGAGTTCGAGGAGACGAGGATCGGCCGGCTCGAGCACAAGATCGAGAAGCTCCAGATCGTGAAGCTCGTCCCCGGCGTCGAGTGGATCAAGCCCTACGGCCTCAGCGGCGACCACGGCATCACGATGGAGGAGCACACGCCCTTCGGCGTCGTGGGCGCCATCCTGCCGGTCACACATTCCGTGCCGACGCTCAGCGGCAACATCATCAACATCGTCGCCGCGGGCAACGCGGTCGTCTTCAACCCCCACCCGGGCGGCGCCCGCTCCGCCGCCTTGGCCGTCCGCGCCTACAACGAGGCCATCTTCGCCGCGCTCGGCATCGAGCACCTCGTCTGCACCGTCGAGCAGCCGACGCTCGAGTCGTTCGACGCCCTGACCAGGAGCGAATACATCAACCTGCTCTGCATCACCGGCGGACCGGCCGTCGTGAACGCCGCCATGAAGTCCGGCAAGCGCGCCATCTGCGCCGGCCCCGGCAACCCGCCCGTGATCGTCGACGGCACCGGTGACCTCAAGAAGGCCGCGCGCGACGTCATCCAGGGCGGCGCCTTCGACAACAATCTCCTCTGCATCGGCGAAAAGCAGGTGTTCGTCCTCGAGCCGTGCGCGGACCAGTTCATCGAAGGCCTGAAGCTCGCCGGCGCCGCCCAGCTCAACGCCGCCCAGCTGGCCCGGCTGACCGCCGCCGCCTTCACCCTCTCCAAGGACGCCGGCGGCTGCTCCCACGCCGTGCTCAACCGCAAGCTCGTCGGCGCCGACGCCACCGTGCTCGCCCGGCACGCCGGGGCCACCGTCGCCGCCGACACCCCGCTGCTCTTCGCCGAGACCGACGTCGACCACCCCTTCGTCCTCGAGGAACAGATGATGCCGATGATCCCGGTCGTCCGGGTCAAGAGCATCGAGCAGGCCATCGAGTTCGCCAGGAAGTCCGAGCACGGCTACAAGCACTCCGCCATCATCCACTCGCTCAACGTCGACCACATGACGCAGATGGCCCGCGCGCTCGACACCACGCTCTTCGTCAAGAACGGCCCGTCCGTCGCCGGCCTCGGCCTGGGTGGCGAGGGCTACCTCAGCTACTCCATCGCCACCACCACCGGCGAGGGCATCACCAACCCGGCCACCTTCACCCGCACCCGCCGCTGCGTGATGGTCGACAACCTCCGCATCTACTGAGCGACCGAAATGATCCGCATTCGCACCGCACCATGACGACGCCCAAACACACCCCGGCGCTGCGCGCCACCCCTCTCCAGAGGGGATTTCAGATCTGGCGGCCGCCTGTGAAGGTCCCCTCTAGAGAGGGGTGCCCGAAGGGCGGGGTGGGTTCTTCCGAAAACCTCAAGCCCTCGGGGGTCCCATCGTGATCCTCGCCCGCGTCGACGGTGTGATCGTCACGACAGTCTGCCATCCGAGCATGGTCGGCTGCCGCTCGGTCATCTGCCAGCCGCTCGACGAGCAGGGCCGGGCGGAGGGCGCGCCCATCCTCGCCCTCGACCCGCTGAGCGCCGGCCGGCACCAGCGCGTGCTCATCTCCACCGACGGCTCGCATACCCGCGAATACGTCAAGGATCCCAAGTCTCCCCTCCGCAACCTCATCATGGCCATCGTCGACGAACCCGAAAAGGAGACCGCCTGACATGCGCCTCGGCCACGTCATCGGCAGGGTCACCCTCGCCAAGCAGGACCCCGCCTACCAGGGCGGCCGGTTCATGCTCGTGCAGCCCTTCGCCGCGGCTCAGTTCCGCGGCGCGCCCATGACGCCCCTCGCGCCGGGCAGCAGCCTCGTGGTCTACGACAACCTCGGCGCCGGCCCCGGCCATGTCATCGGCTTCACCGAGGGCGCAGAGGCCACCGCCCCGTTCGACCGGCCGACGCCGGTCGACGCCTACTGTGCCGCCATCGTCGACGAGATCTTCTACGCCCCGCCCTCCGCCTAACCCGATTTCAACATGCCCAACGTCATCACCGCCCGTGAAGCCGAGGAAATGCTCCGCAAGGGGGAAAAGCCGCCCGCCGGCGCCATCCTCACCCCGTCCGCCCGCGACGTCTTCGGCGGCCAGCTCAAGCCCGCCTTCAAAGGCGCCGCCGCCCCCGCCGCCGCCAACAAGGCCGCCGGCCCGACCATTCCCGACTACGAGTTCCGCTGGACGCCCGGCACCGACGCGAAGTCGCCCGCCGAGATCGAGCGCTTCTTCCACTCCCCGGCGATCAACGTCCTCAAGGAACGCATCTGTGACATGGGCCGCCGGCTCTGGACGCGCGACTACACCGACGGCAACGGCGGCAACATCACCATCCGCGTCGGCGACAACCTCGCCCTCTGCACACCCACGCTTATTTGCAAGGGCTTCATGCAGCCCGCGGACATGTGCCTCGTCGACCTCGATGGCAACCAGCTCGCCGGCGCCCGCGTGCGCACGAGCGAGGCGAAGACCCACTTCGGCATCATGAAGCGCCAGCCGAACGCCAAGGCCTGCGTCCACGCCCACCCGCCGCACGCCACCGCCTTCGCCATCGCCAACGTCGACATCCCTTCCTGCCTCAT
>CAYRDN010000130.1:0-3433 GCA_964423065.1 uncultured Oleiharenicola sp.
GCCCAGCGCGGCGGAGAGGGCGGTGCCGGCGTGGCCGGCGCCGAAGGCGTCGTGCACGCTCTCCGACCGGTAAAGGAAACCGGAGGCGCCGCCGGTCTTGCGCAGCTTGCGGAAAAACTCGCCCTGCCGGCCGGTCAGCAGCTTGTGCACGTAACCCTGGTGGGCGACGTCGAACACCAGCTGGTCGTCCGGCGTGGAGAACACGCGGTGCAGCGCGATGGTCAGCTCGACCACGCCGAGGTTGGGGCCGATGTGTCCGCCGTTCCTGGCCGTGGCCTCGATCAGCTCGGCGCGGATTTCCTGCGCCAGCTGCGGCAGCTGCGCGGCCGCGAGGGCCTTGACGTCGGCGGGACCCTTGATGCCGGCGAGGAGACGGGGGGCGGACGAAGAGGGGCTCATCAGGATAGGCGGGCGCGCGTCCGGCGGCTATTCCGTCCGGCTTGCTTCAAACGGTTCGAAGGCGGCGCCGCCGTCCTTCTGTTTCTTCAATTTCTCGATCTTCAGCTCGGCATCCTTCAGCCGGCTTTCGCAGACCTTCAGCAACTTGCTGCCTTCCTCGTACTTGGCCAGCAGCTCGGCCAGCGGCACCTCGCCCTGTTCCATCGAGTCCACGATGGCTTCCAGCCGCGCCAGGGCGGCTTCGAAGCTGAGTTTGGCGGTCTTGTCTGGATCCACGCCGCCAAGATGCGGGGGGAGAACGCGATTTCAACCAATCTTTGCACGGCGGCGTCAGGGTGATTTTGGCGGCGGGGCGACCTCGCCCCGCAGGTTGCAGGCCGGATGGGAAAATGTCCGGCCCGTTCGACAAGCTCAGGGCCCCGAGCCTGTCGAGGGGGTGACACCGGTGGACGCTTAGGGCTGGCGCGGCGGCGAAAAGCTGTTCTCCATTGCGCCTGCATGGAATGGCTACCCCCCGCCGTTGTTACCCTGGTCCTATTGCGTCTGCTTGCGCAGCTTGCGCTCGAGGCCATGAACCGTGCGGAGGCGCGCCGGCACGCGGCGCAGCGGCCGCCCGCGCTGGCCGACGTGATGGATGAGCCCACCTACGCGAAGTCCGTCGACTACACGCTGGCGAAAAGCCGGTTCAGTTCCTTTGAGACCGTGTTCGACGCGGGGATCCTGCTGCTCGTGCTGTTCAGCGGCGTGCTGCCGTGGCTGTGGGTGCGGTTCAACGCGCTCGCCCCGGGCGCGGCATGGAGCGGGGCGCTGTTCCTCGTCGGCACGATGCTGCTGCTCGGCCTGCCCAGCCTGCCCCTGGAGTGGTGGTCGCGGTTCCGGCTGGAGGAAAAGTTCGGCTTCAACAAGAGCACCCTCGGGCTGTGGATGGTCGACCACGTCAAGTCCACGGTCCTCGGCCTCGTCATCGGCTTCCCGCTCGCGTGGGCGCTGCTGGCGCTGGTGGGCTGGGTCGGCGCGCTCTGGTGGGTGTGGGGCTTTGCGTTGCTCTTCGGCTTCCAGCTGCTGATGCTGGTGCTCTACCCGAAGCTGATTTTGCCGCTCTTCAACAAGCTCGCCCCGCTGCCCGACGGCGACCAGCGCCAGCGGCTGCTGGCCCTCTCCGAGCGGACCGGCTTCCGCGCGCAGACCATCGAGGTGATGGACGGCAGCAAGCGCTCCGGGCATTCCAACGCCTTCTTCACCGGCTTCGGCCGGTTCCGCCGCATCGTGCTCTTCGACACGCTCATGGCGCAGCTCGCGCCGGACGAGCTCGAGGCGGTGCTGGCGCACGAGATCGGCCACTACAAGTGCGGCCACATCCCGAAATTCCTCGCGCTGATGGCGCTGATGCAGTGCGGCGCGTTCGCCGCCATCGCCTGGCTGGCGCACGCCCCGTGGTTCAACGCCGCGTTCGGCCTGCCCGCCGGCCGGCTGGCGCCGACCTTCCTGCTCTTCGGCCTGCTCGGCGGGCTGGTGACGTTCTGGTTCTCGCCCGCCGGCAACTGGCTGTCGCGGAAGAACGAGTACGAGGCCGACGCCTTCGCGAAGCGGGCCCTCGGCTCGATGGGCCCGATGATCGGCGCCCTGCGCAAGCTTTCGCAGAAAAACCTCTCGAACCTCACGCCGCACCCGCTCTACAGCGCGGTGTACTACTCGCACCCGACCCTGGTCGAGCGCGAGCGCGCGCTGCAGGGGTAGGGAGGCTCACCGGAGGCCGCAGAGCCAAGGCAGGAATCTGGGATTCGCATTGAAACTCCCGGCTCCGTTCTCTCTGTTCTCTCCTGTGAAATGCTTTCGTGGTTTGGTTGTCTTGCCCTTTCTTGTTGGATCCACGATTGCCTCGGCCGCGCTCACCGTCGCCGCCTACAACATCGAGAACTACACCCTCGCCGACCGGATGGTCGACGGGGTTTACCGCAAGGCCTACCCGAAGCCGGAAGCCGAGAAGGCGGCCCTGCGGCAGGTCATCGCCGGCGTGGCGCCCGACATCCTCGCCGTGGAGGAAATGGGGCCGCAGCCGTTCCTCGACGATTTCCAGCGCGAGCTGAAGGCCGCGGGGCTGGACTATCCCTACACGGCGCTGCTCGAGGCCGTGGACCCGAACCGGCATGTCGCCGTGCTCTCGAAGGTGCCGTTCAAGCAGGTGCGCCGGCACGCCGCCGTGGCCCTCGCCGGCGTCACGGCGAAGGACGTGGTGAAGCGCGGCGTGCTCGAGGTCGTCTTCGCGACCGACGCGGGCGATTTCTCGCTCTTCGTCGTGCACCTGAAAAGCAAGCTGACCGAGCGGAAGGACGACCCCGAGGGCGCCACGCAGCGGCAGCTCGAGGCCCAGGCGGTGCGCGACCTGGTGCTGGCGGAATTCCCCGATCCGAAGCAGGGCAGATTCATCCTCTGCGGCGACTGGAACGACACCCGCGGCAGCAAGCCCATCCGGACGCTGCAGAAGCGCGGTGAGACGGTCGTCGGCGAGCTCCTCCCCGCGGCCGACACCCGCGGCGAGGCGTGGACCCATTATTACCACCAGGAGGACGACTACAGCCGGATCGACTACCTGCTCGTTTCCCCCGCGCTGCAGCCCTTCGTCACCGGCGGCCGCGCCCACGTCTGGGATGGCCCCGGCACAACCGAGGCCAGCGACCACCGTCCGGTGTACCTGCAGCTCAAGCTCGCGCTGGTGAAGTGAGGAGGTGGGAGGGCGAAGGACGGGGGACGGAAGACGGAGGACTGAGAGTTATGGGGCGGTTATGGATATTTTGTGCTTCTTGTGCTTTTTGTGGCCATGTCATGTGGGAATGATGGGGCGGCTCCAAGGAATGTGTCTCGTGTAGGAGCCTGCTTGCAGGCGATTTTCAGTCGGATCATATGGCTCATCGCCTGCAAGCAGGCTCCTACAACCGAATGACCCCGCGACGCGGCCGCGCGGAGCAAGCTCCGGCCCCACGGGGAATGGCTCGTCGGGACGCACGCCCTAATCTGGTCCGCCCCGGTGGTGGCT
>CAYRDN010000131.1:0-3256 GCA_964423065.1 uncultured Oleiharenicola sp.
CCTTGACACCGTTGAGCAGGGCGGGCGTCAGCCCGAGCTTGGAAAATGGCATAGCGGGCCATTACCCCGGGATTTGCGGGGCAAGGCGAGGCAAATCCTCCAGGCGCACCCCGTGGCGCGGGCCAGGGCCGCGCACACGGCTCGGCGTTCACCGGACACCCCTGCAGATAGCATGGCAACCGGCTGTGCGGATTGACTTGGTGGGAAGCATCGGCCTTATGAAATTCAACCGATGTCGGCCTTGTTCCAACTCGCCATGCTGGTCGTGCTTGCTGCCGGCATGGGGTATTGGGTCTGGCTTTGGGCGCGCCAACCCGCACCGTTGCGGGCGGTCACCTGGCTGTGGTGCGGACTGGCCGGGTTCAGCGTGGCCCTGTTGCTGCTGCAAGCCTTGGTATACGTGGACTGGCCGCTGCGCAAGAGCGCGCCGTTGCTGGGGATCGTCGCCGCGGTGGGATTTGCCCTGCTGGGTTTGCGGCTGTGGCGGGCGCGCCCGATGATCAACCGGCGAAAGTGGCGGGAGATCGGCCTTGTTTTGGGCGCCGGCGCCGGGGCCGGGCTGGTGCACTCCACGAGTCTGATCGGGATTGGGAGCGACCGGTTTGTCGGGCAGGCTCAGATCGATCACGTCAATTACGTGATGATGGCGCAGTTTCTGGCGGACGAACCTTTTTCCACCGATCTGCATGCCATCGGGCTCCGGCCGTGGATATGGATGCCCTTGCAGTGGAAATATTCGCGTCTGACCCAATGCGTCACGCTGGGCACGGTCGCCGTGCTCACCGGATCCGATGCCCAGAGATCCTGGGGGGCGACGGCCGTATTTTTTACGATCCTGCTGGGGACGGCCCTGGCGGCGCTCTGGCGGGTGGTGGGCGTGCCCGGGTGGGCGGCCGCCGGCCTGGGCCTGGCGGGTGCGGCCACCCCGGTGGTCACCTCCATCTACCTGATTGGATTCTTTTCCCAATTGACCGCGCTGTTTGTTTTTCCGGCCCTGATTGCCGTCTGCTGGGCGGGTGCGCTGCCGCGCGGTCTGGCCGCGGTGCTGGCCGCCAGCCTGCTGGGCTATCTGGCCGGGACCTACACCGAGTTCTGGTTGATCGGGGTGGCGGTGATGGGCGGATCAATGCTGTGCTGGCCGCTCAAGCTCTGGCAGCGGGCGGCGGTGGCGACCGCCGTGGCGCTCGGCTCGCTGCTGCTGACGGGGATTTACGCCACGATGGTTCCCGCGCCGTTGTTGCGCCAGTTCCGGGGCGCGTCCGACTGGACGGAAACGCTGAGCGGGTTTGTTTCCGACGGCATCAGCTGGCGGGGCTGGGGCCGGAATTTTATCGCCGGAAGTTCTCCCGCGCTGGCCGGTGCGGGCGGGTTGGTGGCGGGGGGCATGCTCCTGGCCCTGGCGCTGGCTCCGGCGCATCGCCGCTGGCGCTGGCTCGCGGCACTCGCCGGGCCCGCCATCCTTGCGGCCCATTTCCTCCTGGCGAGCGCGACCCCCGTTTATCCCACCTACAAGTTGCTGGCCACGTTTGCTCCGGTTTGCCTTGGCCTGGCTGCGCTCGGTTGGTTCCGGATCGCCCGCCAATTCGGCCCAGGTCCCGGCCGGGCGGCGGCCGGTTTGCTCGGCCTGGGCGGGGGCCTGGTCATCTGGAGTGCGATGGCCGGGCACCTCGGTCTGGTGGAGACGAGCCGGCATTCCAACCGGGAGCGGCTGGAACGGTTCTGGGCCGTGCGCGACCGGGTGGAACAGACTCATGCGACCTACCTGCTGGCGAACGGCAATGCCCTGATCGGGGCGTGGCTGGCTTATTTTGCCCGGGATTCATCGGTCTACTATGATCTGCCGCTTTTGGCCGACAGCCGCATTCCGACGGAGTCCGCGCCGTTTCGCCGGCTGCCTCCGGGCGTCCGGTTGCAATGGCTCGACCTGGATCGCACCGGGCCGGTTCCGCCCCGCGAACCAACGCCGCTGCTGGCGATCCGGGGTGCGCAGGCGGGCTTTGAGATCGCACAGCGGCCGGTCATCGTCCTCGGGCCGGAGGCCGAATTGGTTCTGGTCCGCGCCGGCGGATTTATGCCGGTCGAGATGGAATTCTCCCTCGAATTCGGCCTCACTCCGCTCCCGGGGGTGGGACTGTGCCGGTTGACCGTGACCGATCAAAACGGGGCGGTCATGCCCGCGTCCGCCCGGTCTTCTTCAAGGATCTCGGGTGTCCGTCTGCATGCCGCCGCCGGCCGGAACGTCTATCGCCTGCACGTGCAGCCGGTGGCGGACCCGGCGGGAATCGCCGGCCCGGCCAAGGAGTTGGCGCTGCTTCAGTCGTTGAGCGTCGAGCGGATGGAAAACGCGGAACAATGAGCGAGCCGAGCTGGCGCGCCCAGGGCGGTCATTTCAGCGGGTCGGTTTCCACCAGGCGATAACCGATGCCGGCCTCGGTCTTCAGATGCCGGGGTGTGTGCGGGTCGGTCTCCAGCTTCTGGCGGAGATGAGCCATGTGCACGCGGAGGTAATGGGTGTTCTCCTCGGCGTTGGGACCCCACAGCTCGCGCAGGATCTGGCGGTGCGTGACCACCCGGCCGCGGTGCTGCACGAGCAGGCGCAGCAGGCCGTATTCCCGGACGGTGAGATGCACCGTCGCGCCGGCCTTGGTGACGTGGCGCCGGGCCAGGTCGAGCTCGAGGTCGCCGCAACGGACGATGCTGGCATCATTGACCGGTTGGGCGCGGCGGAGCAGGGCGCGCACCCGCGCGAGCAGTTCCCCGCCGCTGAAGGGTTTGGTGAGGTAGTCGTCCGCGCCCGCATCGAGGGCGGCGATCTTGTCGGTGTCCTCGCCGCGCACGGAGAGGATGAGCACCGGAATCTGGCTCCATTCCCGCAGCCGGCGCAGCACCTCGAGACCCCCGATGCCGGGCAGGCTGAGGTCGAGGACGACCGCCTCGGGCCGCTGCACGGCGGCCTCGTTCAGACCGAGCTCGCCGCTCTCGGCCTCGCGCACCCGGTAGCCGGCGGACTCGAGCGTGAGGCGCAGGAGGCGGCGGATCTGCACCTCATCGTCGATGATCAGGATTTCGGACTGGGCGGACGCGGCGGTCATGGCGTGGGTGCATTACCGGTGATGGCACTCCCCGGGTAAACGGTAAAACGGGGCCGGTGGAAAAAATCGCCGGCCGGCTCAGTGCCGGGCCCGATGGGAGAAATACCAGAGCATCACGCCGAAGCCGACCACCTGCAGGACGACAAAGAAGATGATGAGCGGCA
>CAYRDN010000132.1:0-2969 GCA_964423065.1 uncultured Oleiharenicola sp.
CGATATCCACCACCACATGTTTTGCCCGCGGCGCGAAATTGGCATGATTGTACGCAGTCTGCCCGTAATCCAGCCGCGCTCCCAAGCTGATGAACAGATCGCTGGTCTGCTGGGCAAAATTGGCCGCGCGCTGCCCCACAGCTCCGGGGCGGCCGACGTAAAGCGGGTGCTCTTCCTGCAGGAAATCGAGCGCCTTCCATGTCGTCAGGATCGGGATGCCGGAGTGTTCAGCCCAACTCAGGAAGACATCGATGGCTCCGGCATGCCTGACCCCATTTCCGACGAGAACAACCGGCCGACGGGCCTGCAAAAGCAATTCCAGCGTGCGGGCCGCCGCCGCCTTGATCCTCGCCTGCTCATCTTGATCCCCTGCTGGCGGAACAAAGGCAGGGAGGCTTTCGACATCGATTTCCGCCGCCTGGACATCGAGCGGGATATCAACCCACACCGGCCCCTTGCGACCATGCGTCGCGTGCCACACCGCCTCCTCAAGGATTGACCGGATGTTGCGCGGCTCGGTGACAATCACGGCATATTTGGTGATGGGCTTCACCATCCGGACGATGTCGATCTCTTGAAATCCGATCTGGCGCACGCCGCGACCGCCGACCAGGTCCGGCCGCTTCACCTGCCCGGAAACGACCAGCATCGGTGTGGATTCCAGCCAGGCGCCTGCCACGCCGGTGATGGCATTGGTGCCTCCGGGACCGGTCGTCACCATGGCCACGCCGAGGCCCGCATACTGGCCGTAGGCCTCGGCGGCGATCGCACTGCCCTGCTCGTGCAGGTTACAGATGAATTTCAGGCCCGGATGCTTGCCCAGCGAGTCGTTCAAGTGCATTGCCCCGCCACCCGGTAGCATGAAGACATGCCTCACGCCCTGGCGCGCGATAAAATCCACCACGTAGTCCGAAAGTTTCATGCTGATTTATGCTTAATTCCGTAGTTCCATCCAACCACGGATTGCACAGATATCACGGATACAAAAGCTCGCAGAAGCAATCCATCTGGCCGGCGATTCACCTGTCGGATGAAAGACCCACAATTCACAACGGATTGGTGATCCGTGCCCATCCGTGTAATCCGTGGGTTCAACTCGGCTAGTTGCGTTGAATTATTAGTCCCAATACGCTGCGGACGGTTAGGGAAAACCGCCCCTTCCCTATGACACCCCGCCTCAGTCCATCCAGTTCGTGACATAGGTCTTGCGGGTGGTGTTCTGCATGATGGCGGAATCGCTGTAGGTGGAGTCGCCGACAGAATGCGTGGACGAGATCTCCTCGATCACGGCGCCCGTGATCGTGGAAAAGGCATGCTTCATGCCGCGGGAAACCGTCACCACGTCGTTCTTGCCGCAGCTGCGCTTCGCGCCATCCAGCACGAGTTCGATCTTCCCGTGGAGCAGATGGAAGGTCTCGTCCTTGAGCTTGTGCCAGTGCTCGGGATGGGACTGCCCGGGCAGGATCAGGAGGAGCCGTTTGCAATACTCCCGGTTGACCACCGTGATCATGGCCGAGCCGACCTCACGGAATCGCTCGATGCCGTAGTGATGGGACAACTCCAACTCCAGCTGCGCGGGCACAGCCACACCGGAGGCATTCAGGAGCAACTTCACCTCCTTGATGATGCCATGCACGATGCTGCGCGTGTCGGTGGCGCCGACATTGGCGACCATGATGGGCCCCGACGCCGCAATCTTGCTGATGGCGCGGTACTCGGTGTACTTGGAAAGGTCCTTGGTCACCAACTGGCCCGGCTGGCCGGGGATGGCAAAAAACATATCCTCCGGACGGATCAGCTGGCCCGCCGCGATCTCCTGGCTGGCAAACACGGCCCGACGAAGCTCGCCCAACGACCGGCCCTCCGCGGACGACACCTCGTGGCGCCGGCCCACCGTACCGGCCATGGCGAAGGCGCGTTGGGCCGCCTCGAGCCAACGGTGCACCTGCGCCGGTGTCGCCGAATAGGCGTTCAAAGGGTACTTGTCCGTCGGCACTCCCACATGCTTCTCAAAAACCATGGCTCCCTTCGCGATCGCCATCATCACGGCCTCGACCTGGTCCGGCGACTCGTGGGTGGAATAACCGACGTCCACGTCGGCATAACGGCGCTGCAGCAGCTCGATCTGGTTGAGCTGCAGGTTGGCGTCGGCGGTGGGATACTCGCCCACGCAGTGCAGCACGGACAGTTTCTTGTCCCGGTGCTGATAAAAACTGACAATCCGGTCGATCTCCTCGAACGGCTCGCCTGCCGTGGAGACGATCAGGGGCAAATGGGTCGTCGCGATCTTCTCGGCCAGCGGCCAGTCGGTCAGGCTGCAGCTCGGCACCTTCAGCATGTCGAAGCCGTGGGCCACGATGCGGTCGACGGAGGCTTCGTCGAACGGTGTGCAGATGCTGATGAACCCTTGCTCCACAATCGCATCCTTCAGTCGCTTGCAGTCTTCCCAGCTCAGGGCGGTCTCTGAGAACCGCTTGACGAATTTCAGGTCTGTCCGCGAACGAAAGTCCGGATGGATGAAAGCGGGCAGATCGCGATACTGGAGCTTGACCGCAAAGCGGAACGGAAAGCCGGCGCAGACCTCCTTCAGTTCGCGGATGATCCTCATCCCATGGGCCACATCGCCCATATGGTTGTTGGCCAGCTCAAAGATGAAAAGCGGCGGGCCCTGCATCCGATGCTGAAAAGGGGAGGTCGAAACCATGGGCGCAGATTAGCCACCAGAAACCCGAAAAGCGCAAAAAGAATCAATACCCTCCTGCGCACCTATGATCGAGTCCACTGAGGGCATGAATTTTAAGGCATTTTTAACCACGGATTACTCAGATGAACACGGATAAATGCATCAAGGCATTGGTGTTTTTCCATCCGTGTAATCCGTGCAATCCGTGGTTAAATTCGGGGGTTCAGCAATATCGTGTACCGAGCGACAGCGACATTCCGCCAAACTGATCATGGTCATCTGTAGT
>CAYRDN010000133.1:0-2954 GCA_964423065.1 uncultured Oleiharenicola sp.
GCCTGCAGTTTTTCCACGGCGGCGGCCTGGGCCGGGGTCAGCTGGAATTCACGGGAGAGCCAGGCCAGCTGGTCTTCCTCGCCGGCCGGCAGGAGGTTGCGGGTGAGGGCGTAGGAGCCGGCGGCGACGGCGACGGCCACGGCGAGCAAAATGAAATAACGTTTCATGGGCGCGGGCCGGGCAGGTTCATCTGCAGCGGGTCGATGGACTGCGCGTAGGCTGTCGCCATCCGGTCGGCGTGCTGGTGCCGGGCGGCCTGCACGGCCGAGCCGACGCCGAGGATCAGGGCCACGCTGGCGGCCAGCGGCAGCGCCCAGCGGTAGAATGAAACGATGTTGGATTCCGGGCGGGCCCGGGCGAGGCGGGCATGGACCCCGGCGTTGAATGCCGGCTCGGCCGGCGGCTCGTGCCGCCAGGTTTTCAGCAGGTTGGAGAGGGGATCAGGGTGGCTCACGATGGGTAATACGCCGGCAGCGGTGAAATCCCTTGGCTTTTCTTCCCTGCGTTTCATCGCTTCCTGATTGAGCTGAACCGGGCTTTCCGCCTCAATTTCACCCAACATCCCCCTATGCAAACTCCCGCCCGACTCCTCCGTCCGGTCATCGCCTTGCTTACGCCGCTGCTGTTTCTGGCGCAAGCCTCGGCCCAAACCACCAAACTGGCCGATTTCCAGGCTTTGGCCGCCAAGTCCAACTGCAGCCTGGTGCTGCCGGTCTATCCGCTGACGGCGGACGAGGTCCGGGCCCAGGCGGAAAGTGCGATCAAGACGGCCGATGCCGAGCTCGCCGCCCTGGCGGCCCAGGACCCGGCCAAGCTGACTTTCGCCAACACCTTTGCGGCCTTTGATGCCATCACCGCCCGCGTGGGCGACGTGGGGCTCGTCCTCGGCACCGTCGCCGAGTCCGCGGTCGGCAAGGACATGCGGGATGCGGCCAACGACATGGGGGTCAGGTTGTCGGAATGGGGGGTCGGGCTCGATTATCGCGCCGACCTTTACCAGGCGCTCAAGCAGGTCGCCGACGCCAAGCCGGCCCTCGACGCGCAGCAGCAGCGGCTGGTGGACGAGCAGATGCGCACCTACCGCCGCGCCGGCCTCGCCCTGCCGGCGGCCGAACGGGCCGACGTGGAGCGGCTCCGCAAGGATCTCGCGGGCCTGAACACCCAGTTTGCCGTCAACATCAACGAAGTCCGGGCCCCGCTCGATTTCACCGCCGCGGAACTGGCCGGGGTGCCCCAGAGCTTTCTCGACAGCCCCGGGGTCAGGCAGCCCGACGGCCGTTACCGCGTGATGGAGAACATCACCTGGCACTACAAGGCCATTGCCGAAAACGCCGACAATCCCGAGGTGCGCCGCCGTGGGCTGACGGCGCGCTTCCAGCTGGCGCGGCTGACCAACACCCCGGTCCTGAGCAAGCTCGTCGTCCTGCGCGCGGACATCGCCCACCGCCTGGGCTACGCGTCGTGGGCCGATTACCAGACCGAGACCCGCATGGCCAAGACCGGTGCGACGGCCGTGAAGTTCGAGAACGACCTCGTCGCCGGCCTGCAGCCGAAATACGAGGCGGAGATGGAGACGCTCCGGCAGCTGAAGGTGGCGCAGACCGGCCAGGCCGACGCCAAGCTGGAGCTGTCCGACATCGATTATTACACGAACCGGCTCCTGAAGCAGAAATACGCGGTCGATACGGAGGCCCTGCGGATCTATTTCCCCTACCAGGCGACGCTGGAAGGCATGTTCGCCATCTACCAGAAGATTTTCGGCCTGAAGTTCACCGCCATCGCGCCGCCCTACGTCTGGGCGCCCGGGGTGCAGCTCTATGTGGTGCAGGACGCGGCCAGCGGCGTGCCGATGGGCGCGTTCTACCTCGACATGTTTCCCCGGGACGGGAAGTTCAACCACTTCGCCTGCTTCGCGCAGAAGAGCGGCTGCGTCCTGGCGGACGGCCGCTACGATCTCCCGGTGGCGGCGCTGCTGTGCAATTTTCCCGCGCCTTCCGCGGACAAGCCGTCGCTGCTCAAGCACTCGGATGTCGAGACGCTGTTCCATGAGTTCGGCCACGTGATGCACGGAATCCTGAGCCGGTCGCGGTTTGTCGCCCAGACCGGGTTCGCCGTGCCGCAGGATTTCGTCGAGGCGCCCTCGCAGATGCTGGAAAACTGGGTCTGGGACAAGGCGGTGCTCGACACCTTTGCCGCCGACTACCGCGACAAGTCCAGGAAGATCCCCGCCGAAACCATCGCCGCCATGGTCGCCGCGCGTCAGGCGACCGAGGGATATTTCACCCGGCGGCAGCTGGCGATCGGCCTGCTCGACCTGAACCTGCACACGCTGTCCGCGGACGACGCCTGGCTGGCCGACGTGGTGAAGATCGTCAACGACACCACCACGCGGGTCACGCTGGCGCCGCCGGCCGACACGTTCTGGGCCGCCTACATCGGGCATCTCGCCGGCTATGACGCCGCCTACTACGGCTATCTCTGGTCCAAGGTCATGGCGATCGACATGGCCAGCGTGTTCAAGGCCGCCCCCGGCGGGTTCCTGGACCAGAAGGTCGGCCGGCGCCTGCGCGACGAGGTCTACGGGGTGGGCAACACGCGCGACGTGGCGCAATCGGTCGAGATCTTCCTCGGCCGGCCGCGCTCACAGCAGCCCTTCCTCGACTACGTCGGCATCAAGCCGTAGCGGTCTGGCGGCCGGGGTCGCGCGAGCAAGCTCGCTGGCCTACGCCGGACCTCATGCCATGCACAGGCAACTCGCCTGACTGGCATGGGGGTCGCTACCCGCCCGGCGGCAGGATGACGTCGCCCAGCCGGAACAGGCCGTCGCGGGTGGCCGGGATCGTCACGGTCACCCGTCCCCAGTGCGGGTTGTCCGGCGCGAGGATTTCATACCGGCCGGGCTTGATGTCCGGCAGCTGGAATCCTCCGCTCCGGCTGGTGAAGGTCGACGCGGG
>CAYRDN010000134.1:0-2933 GCA_964423065.1 uncultured Oleiharenicola sp.
GGATTTCGAGCTGTCTTGATCAAATGCCCCGGAGCTTGCTCCGGGGATCTTTACTAAAAACCGGGGAGCTGGCTCCGCGGAGCTTCCCCCAACTTGATCGGCGCCACCCCGGTTGGCCCACCCAGATGGCTCCTGGATGATGGGCCGGTATCGACCCGTCAGGCAACTCGATTTCAACTCCGGTGCGGTCGGTCGGGGTTTGCCAACCGTGATGCGCACGACCACGGCGGGGTCGCCGTGGCTCCAGGAAATGTTCTGCTGTGACCCCTTACCCCAGCCGGTCGAACGTCTCGCGCAGGGTCAGGCTCAGGCCGTCCTGCTTTGCCTGCAAGGCTTGATACAGCGCCAGGCGCGGCTTTTCGGGGGCGCAGCGCGACTGGTCGTTGACCGCCACCGCGCGCGCGGCGAGCTCGGCCAGGCCGGTCTTCGCCCCCTGCCGCAGACCGTCGCACCAAGCCGCCTGCAGGGCGCCGCCGAGCGCCGCGCCCTCGTCCTGCACCATCGCGACCACGGGCACGCCGAAAATATCCGCCATGATCTGCCGCCACGCGGCCGAGCGGGCCCCACCGCCGGTGAGCCGGATCTCCCTCGGCTTCACCCCGAGGGCGGCGAGCCGGCGCAGGCCGTAGTTCAGACCGAGCGTCACGCCCTCCATCGCCGCGCGGGCCAGGTGGCCGGGCGTGAGCGTGCGGCGGTTGAGACCGTAAAGCACGCCCGTGCCGTGCGGCACGTTCGGTGTGCGCTCGCCGTCGAAGTACGGGACGAGCGTCAGCCCGTCGGCCCCGGCAGGCGCCGCGGCCACGGCCTGCTCCAGCGCCGCGTGGTCCCAGCCGAACAGCGTGCGGAACTGCTCCGTGACCAGCGTCAGGTTCATCGTGCAGAGCAGCGGCAGCCAGCCGCCGGTCGACGAGCAGAACGCGGCGATTTCCCCATTCGGGTCGACGACGGGTTGTTTGCTGAAGGCGTAGATCGTCCCGCTGGTGCCGAGGCTGGCCGTGACCACCCCGGGCGCGACGTTGCCCGTGCCGATGGCGCCCATCATGTTGTCGCCGCCGCCGGCGCTGACGACGACGTCGGGTGAAAACCCGTATTGCCGCGCCAGCGCGGGCCGCAGCGTGCCGGCGGCGTCCGACGAGCGCGAGAGCGGCGGCAGCCAGTCGCCGAGATTCCGGTCGATGGCCCGGAGCGCGGCGGGCGACCACTGCCGCTTGCGCACGTCGAGCAGCGCCGTGCCGGAGGCGTCGCCAGGTTCCATGAAATAATTCCCGGTCAGGTGGAAATTCAGATAGTCGTGCGGCAGCAGGACGTGGCGCAGCCGCTTGAAATTCGCGGGCTCGTGCCGTTTCAGCCACAGGATCTTGGGCGCCGTGTAGCCGGGCAGGAACGGCAGGCCGGTCTGGCGGATAACCGCCTTGGGTCCGCCGAGTTTTTTGGTGAGCAGGGCGCATTCGGCGACGGTGGAGGTGTCGCACCAGAGCTTCGCGGGGCGGATGACGTCGCCGCGTTCGTCGAGCGGCACGAAGCCGTGCTGCTGGCCGGAGACGCCGATGCCGCGCACGCGCGTGCGGTCGATCCGGACCGTGACTTCGCCGATGACAGCGTCGAGCGCCGCGGTCCACTGCCGGGGCTGCTGCTCCATGTGCCCCGCGGGCAGGCCGGCGATCAGGGCGTGCGGGGCGCGCGCCTCGGCGACGACGCGGCCGGTGTCGAGGTCGAGGACGACCGCCTTGGTGCTTTGGGTTCCACTGTCGATGCCGATATAGAGGCTCATGGAGGAAGAAGAGGGGCCGGGTTGGGAGCGGGCGACCCTTGGCCAAACCGACGGCCGGCTCAAGCCATTCTGTGTCGACCGTTGCGCTAACAATGTTGCACGGCCTGCCTGGGAGCCTCGGTAGGCCAGCGAGCTTGCTCGCGCTCCGCCCCGACCAGCGCGAGCAAGCTCGCTGGCCCACCTTACTTGATCAGGTCCTGGATCAAGGGCTCCGGCGTTGGCTTGGCAGCGGTGAACTGGACGGCCTCGCGGATGAGCGCCTCGGCGCGGGCGCCCTTCTCGTCGTCGTTGACGTGCAGGGTGCAGAGCAAGGTGCCGGGGGCAGCGGGTTCGCCGATCTTGATCAGGTCGGCGATGCCGACGGCGTGGTCGACCGAGTCGGTCACCGCGGCCCGGCCGCCGCCGAGCGCCATGATGGCGTGGCCGCACTTGAGGGCGTCGACCTCGCTGACGAAACCCTGCGTCCCGGCCGGCGCGCGGACCTCGCGGAGTTTCTTCGCGGTGGGCAGGATCGTGTAGTCGTCGACCACGCGCGGGTCGCCACCCTGGGCAACGCACATCTGGCGGAATTTTTCGAGCGCGGCGCCATTGGCGATGGCGGCGTCCATCAGCTGGCGGGCGGCGGCCGCGTCCTTCGCCAGGCCGCCGAGGACGAGCATGTGGCCGGTGAGCGCGAAGGTGACCTCCATCAGGTCGGCCGGGCCGCGGCCCTTGAGACACTCGATCGACTCGATGACCTCGGTGGTGTGGCCGGCGGCGCGGCCGAGCGGCTGGTTCATGGCGGTGAGCTGGGCCCAGACGGGCTTGCCGGCGGCCTTGCCCACGTCGACCATGGCGCGGGCCAGGGTGAGGGCGTCCTCCTTTTTCTTCATGAACGCGCCCCGGCCGAATTTCACGTCGAGCACGAGGGAGTCGATGCCCTCGGCGAGCTTCTTGCTCATGATGCTGGCGCAGATGAGCGGGATGCACTCGACGGTGCCGGTGACGTCGCGGAGTGCGTAGAGCTTGCGGTCGGCGGGCACGACCTGCGGCGTCTGGCCGATCATGGCGCAGCCGACCTGTTGCAGGATGGCGCGGAACTCGGGCACGCTGAGCATGACCTTGAAGCCCGGGATGGCCTCGAGCTTGTCGAGCGTGCCGCCGGTGTGGCCGAGGCCGCGGC
>CAYRDN010000135.1:0-2912 GCA_964423065.1 uncultured Oleiharenicola sp.
CATACGCGCAGCAGGCATCCGGCACCGCCCTGATCCGCCACGCGCCGGCCGTGAATGGATCCGTGCTGGGCTCCATCCAGCAGATGACGGCGGAAGGCACGACATTCAACAGCGGCGCGAGTCTCATGGGCGACCTGCTGGTGCCGGGTACGCCAACCGTGAAACTCAACGGTTCTCCAACCTATGCGGGCCTGCTGGACGGCACCGGCAGCACCTCTCCATCCAATTATCAGATTACACTGAACAGCGGCGTATCCTTGCGCCATATCATCCGCCGGACCGATGCCTCGGTCCTGCCGGTGGTGAGTACTCCGCCAACGCCTGCCGGGACGCGCGATGTCACGCTCAATTCCTCCGGGCAGAGCCCGGGCAGCTTCTCGACCCTGCGCAACCTGACCTTGAACAGCAACGTCGGCGCGGTCGCCGTGCCGGCCGGCACTTACGGTTCGTTCACCGCCAACTCCGGGAGCAGCTTCACCCTCGGCGTCGTCGGGGCCACGCAACCCGCCGTCTATAATCTCCAGGGCCTCACGCTCAACAGCGGGGCGCAGCTCACGGTCGTCGGCCCCGTCACCCTGACCGTGCAGAATCCCGTGACATTGAGCGCCACCACCGGAGCCTCCGCTCATGCCGGCTGGCTCACCCTCAGGGTGGCGGGCGGCGGGCTGACCTTGAACAGCGGCGCCTCCTTCTTTGGCAACATCGTTGCCCCCAACGGCACCGTCACCTTGAACGGCGCCGGCACGGGCGGCCTGATTACGGACCGGCTGACTCTCAATAGTGGCGGTGCATTGACGCTGCTGGCCGCCATTCCGCCGCCGACCGTCACCCTCACGATCCCGGTCAACAACACCGTGGTGCCGGCACCGGCGAATCTCACCCTGACGGCTGCTGCTGCGTCCACCGGCACCATCGCCAAAGTCGCGTTCTATTCGGGTGGCACGTTGCTCGGGACCGCTCTGACTCCGACCGCCCCGGGCACGTACACGCTGTCCTATTCCTTCGTGGCGGGTACCTATTCCCTGACCGCGGTGGCCACGGACAGCAATGGTGCGGCGACGACCTCAGTGGCAGCGCTGCTGGTGGTGGATGCTCCGCCGGCAGTGACCCTGACTTCGCCCGCCTCCGGCGCGTCAGCCTTCACTCCCGGCACGGTCCATCTCGGCGCCACCGCCGCCAGTCCCGCCCAGACAATCAGCAAGGTGGAATTCTACCAGAGGGCGACCCTCCTCGGCACGGCCACGACCGCCCCGTATCAATTCGCCTGGGTTAATCCCGCGGCCGGCTCCTACACACTGTCGGCCAGAGCCTATGACAGCCTCGGCATCGCGGCCACTTCGTCCACCGTGCCGATCACGATCGTGGCCGATCAGCCGCCCGTCATCACGCTGCTTTCCACCGGACTCGTGTTCCCGGCGACGACCCCGGTGACGCTCTCGTTCAAGGCCACCGATGCGGTCACCGCGGTCAGCAAAGTCGAGATTTACCGCACGGGCAGCCTGGTCGGCACCCTGACCGCTCCGGCTTCCGGCACCACCTGGACATTCGCGGAGCCGGCCGGTCTGGCCCCCGGCACGTACACTTACGTGGCGCTGGCCTATGACACGAATGGCAGCTTCACGGATTCCGCGACCGTGACGGTCACCGTGCTGCCGGTGCTGCCCTACACGACCGATTTCGAGTCGAGCGAAGGGTACGTCACCGGACCGCTGCAGGGCCAGCAGGGCTGGCTGGTTGCGCCAGGCTCGGCGATTGTGACGGCGCTTGACGCCAATCACGGCACACAGTCCGTCCAGCTTCCGGCCAGTTCGCCCCCGGCGATCATGTCCCAAGGATTCGCTCCCGGAGATGGAGAGAGTATCGAGTTCTTCGACTTCTTTGCCAAGCCCATCGCGCAGACGAACCCGGTACCGGCCGCCACCTTCACGGTCGAAAGCGCCCGGTTTACCTTCCTGAAGACCGGCAGCGGCGGCACGCTGCAGGTCTTCCGCGGTGACGGGGCCGGCAGCGGGAACTGGGCACCGACGGCGTTCACCATCCCGCTCACGGCGCAGAATCAGGCGGCCAGCTGGATCCGGCTCACGGCAAGATTGGATTTCACCCAGAAGACCTGGGACCTTTACGCCAACGCGCAGATGATCGCGGCCGACGAGCCGTTCCTGAACAATGGCAGCACCTCCCTGACTCTTTTCCAACTGCAGGGCGATCCGGCCGCCCCAACCGGGCTGGATGACATCATCGCCGGGCCGATCAATCCCGTCTTTGCCGACGTGAACAACAACGGCATCGACGATGCCTGGGAGATCGCGCACGGCCTGTCGCTCTCCGCCAACAACCGCAACCTCTCGCCCGCCGGAAACGGTGTCACGGTCATCCAGGCCTATGTCGGTGGCACCGACCCAAACGATTATTACAACGGTCAGGCTCCGCAACTGAGCATTGTCAGCGGCAACAACCAGACCGGTGCGGCCGGCCAGTTCAATGCCCAGCCGTTTGTCATCAACGTCGCCAACCCGGCGGGCACGGCTCCCCTGGCCAACGCCCCGGTGGTGTTTACGGTGCAAAGCGGGGGCGGAAAGCTCGCGCTGTCCGGCACCGGCAATCCTGCTCTTTCGGATGCACTGACCGTGCGCACGGATGCCAATGGGCGGGTGCAGGTTTACTATCAGCAGCCGGGTGCCAATGGCGTGCAGAGCAATATCACGGTGGCTGCCGGCAGCGCGCTCACAACGATTGCCACTTCCAGCCTTGCCAGCGAGCTGGTCGACACGGACAACAATGGCCTGCCCGACATGTGGGAGACGAAGTATTTTGGGCGGATCGGAGTTGATCCGAACGCTGACCCAGATGGTGATGGCCTCACGAACCTGCAGGAATACCAGCAAGGCACGGATCCAACCGACTTTTTTAAT
>CAYRDN010000136.1:0-2881 GCA_964423065.1 uncultured Oleiharenicola sp.
GAGCGCTGCAGGGCGACCTTGCGGGTGGGCCCGAAGCAGATGAGCTTGCCGATCATGCTGTCGTAGTACGGCGGGATGGTGTAGCCGCTGTAGGCATGCGAATCGACGCGGACGCCGAGGCCGCCCGGGGCGTAATAGAGGCTGATCGTGCCGGGCGAGGGCGTGAAATTGCGGGCGGGATCCTCGGCGTTGATGCGGCATTCGATGGCATGCTTCTCGAACTTGATGTCGCCCTGGTCGAAATCGAGCTTCGCCCCGTTGGCGATGTTGATCTGTTGCTTGATGAGGTCGATGCCCGTGACCTCCTCGGTGACCGGATGCTCGACCTGGATGCGCGTGTTCATCTCGATGAAGTAATAATTGCCCTTGGCATCGACGAGGAACTCAATGGTGCCGGCATTCTGGTACTCGGCGGCCGCGGCGGCCTTGATGGCGGCCTTGCCCATCTTTTTGCGCAGGTCGGAAGTGAGGAAGGGGGAGGGGGATTCCTCGATCAGTTTCTGGTGGCGGCGCTGGACGGAGCAGTCGCGCTCGCCCAGGTGGAGCACCTGGCCATGGCTGTCGGCGAGGATCTGGAACTCGATGTGACGGGGTTTATCGATGTATTTCTCGATGTAGACGGAGCCGTTGCCGAAGGCCTTTTCCGCCTCATTGCGGGCGACGTGGAATTCCTTGGCGAAGGAGACGTCATTATGGGCTATGCGCATGCCGCGACCGCCGCCGCCGGCGACGGCCTTGATGATGACCGGGTAGCCGATCTTGCGGGCCGTCTTGACGGCCTCGTTCTCGTTGTCGATCGGGCCATCCGAGCCCGGCACCGTCGTCACGCCGGCCTTGCGCACCGTGTCCTTCGCGACGGCCTTGTCACCCATGATCCGGATGCTCTTGGATTTTGGGCCGATGAACTTGATGTTGCAGGACTCACACTGCTCGGCGAACTTTGCGTTTTCGGAGAGAAAGCCGTAGCCCGGGTGGATCGCATCGACGTCCGCGATCTCAGCCGCGCTGATGATGCGGTCGGCGCGCAGGTAGCTGTCGGAGCTTTTCGGGCCGCCGATGCATATTGCCTCATCGGCCAGCTGGACATGCAGGGACTGGACGTCAGCTTCCGAGTAAACCGCCAGAGTCTTGATCCCCATCTCGCGGCAGGCGCGAATGATGCGGAGGGCGATTTCACCGCGATTGGCGATGAGAATCTTTTGGATCATACAAGTATAAATAGTTAAGCCGGACAGGGATCTGCCCGGCTTGGGAGCGATGCCCGGTCAGCCGAGCTTGATTTTGAACAGGCGTTGACCGTATTCAACCGGCTGGCCGTTTTCTACGAGAATCTCGACCACCGTGCCCTTGGTTTCGGCCTGGATTTCGTTCATGATCTTCATCGCTTCGATGATACAGACCACCGTCTTTTCCTCCACCTTGGCATTTACATCCACAAAGGATGGATTTTCAGGGGAAGGAGACCGGTAGAACGTCCCGACCATGGGGGATTTAACAAAGGAGAAACCTGCTTCGTCAGCACCGGCGATAGCAGTTGCCGGTCCGGGTTTGGGCGATGAGACAGACTCATTCGGTGAGGCCACCAAGGGTTGGGACTGAGTTGCAAGCGGTGTCGTGGATATGATGGGTTGGTCGCCGGAACCCCGCTTGATCTTGATTTTGAAGCCCTCTTCCTCGAACTCGAACTCCGAGAGTTCTGATCGTTTCATCAAATCAATAATCTGTTTAATTTGTTTTAGGTCCAAGCATTCGCCTTGGTTGAGATGTTGGGCAACTGTTAGTGCCCATATTGAGGATGGCGTTCAAAAGAACTTTGAGGGGTCAACGCAACCACTGAATTTCACCAGACGACAAGATGTGTAAAAACGGGCACAAATTAATTAATATAGCTATAAAACGATGCAAAATGGCCTTATTTTGCTCAAAAACGACCAGATCCTGATTTGAGGTAAAGGCAAAAACCCGACATATTTACGACGCGTTTGGAACATGGTTCGCGACTGTATGGCGATGGATTTCGCAGGCAAGCTTGGTCAGGTGAACGCCGGCTCGTTGATTGGAGCAGAGGGTGAGAAGTCATCAAGCGCGGATGCTACAGGAGAATCGAGCAACGAAGACTGCCCCGGAATATGACCTACTCGGCGTCGGAAAAGGCAGTTCTAGCGCGCCGACAGTCAGGAGTCATGGCTTCACCGTCATGATTGGCTGGTTCCACGAACACTCGCACCGCAATAGGGACGGTTTTACCCATTCAGGGAAGGCTGCTGAACCAGCGGGCGGGGAGGCGAGTCACAACGGTTGCTGTTTTGTATAAATTCACCCGTTCCCGTTCACCAGACGGGGCAAACCAGCTTGATGCCGCCCGCCTCATTCCCGCCGGAACAACGAGGCGCTCAGGGATGACGACAGCGGTGTCGTGGCGGGCCAGCATTCACAGAAATTTGCCGGCCGGGCCCGACGCCGTGGCGGCGGTGTCGTAGTGTGATACAGGATACAAGAAAACGGGGCGCGCGCCGGGTGGGCTGGCGCGAGTTTCATCCCGGAAAAATCCGCGGCCAGACAATCCGATAAAACGCCTATATATATACTGGCCAATATATAACAAATGTCATGGTTTTTCTTTTGCGAATGGGCTTGATTAAGAAATCACGGTTCACATCTTCGCGCTCCCTTCGTTCAACACCTCGCGCCCAACGCGGGCGAGGCGAGCGAAGAAAACGAGCAGCAAGAGCGTTCCTTTCCAAAACTTTTTTCGAAATCTTCGGGAAAAGGATTGACGGACCAAAATGCGAATGTTCTCTTTGAAATCTTTCCCCCCTTCAGGGGGTGGTTCTTTGAAATTTACTTTGTGCGATTGATTGGGACCCCCAATCAACATTAT
>CAYRDN010000137.1:0-2744 GCA_964423065.1 uncultured Oleiharenicola sp.
CGGGGTGTCGTTTTCTACACCGAGCATCTCTTCGACGAAGAGGGCCTGCCGCGTCCGTTCGCCCGGGCCCCGCGGCTGGTGGTGTACCGCCGGGAACTCTACGATTGCGCCGAATGCATCAACCTCGGCGTCCTGTTGCGCGGCCGGTTCCCGGCGCTCGATGCCGCGGTCGACCGCACGGTCGCGGAGATTGTCCTCCGGTGGCAGCTGCCCGACGGCCATTTCCGCAGCCGGCGCCTCCTGCTCGGCTGGGACAACGTCCCGATGCACCGCTGGGGCCAGTCCGAGATGTTCCGGGCGCTCTGCCTTCGGTTGCGTCAAAGCCGAATGGAAAGGCTGATGCCGCAATCCGATGTTCTTGGTTCCTAGTTGCTCGTTCCTGGTTTAAACTTTTTCCGGCCTGGTTGTTGATTCACCTCATGAAAATCGAACGATTCGAGGATATCGAATGCTGGCAGCTCGCCCGGGAGCTCACGCGAGGAGTTTATTCGGCAACGAAATCCAAGGCTTTTGCGGGTGACTTAGGACTGAAGGATCAGATTCAACGCGCTTCCGGTTCGATCATGCACAATATCGCCGAAGGCTTCGACGGCGGAAGCAACGCCGAATTTAAACGCTTTTTGCGGTACTCCCAGCGCTCCTGTTCAGAGGTTCAAAGCCAACTCTATGTCGCCCTCGACCAAGCCTATATTGATAAATTGCAATTTGATCATCTCTACCAGCTGTCCGCCCGGGCCAAAGGCAAGATCGGCGGTTTCATCGCCTTCCTCCTCAAGTCGAAACGTGCTTGAAGCGTATGACAAATGGAAACAAACCGTGACAGCTTTAAACCCCGAAACCCAGGTCGCTGAACAAAGAACGAGGAACTGGACCCCAGGAACGAGGAACTAGCAACGAACCAACCCCATGTGCGGCATCTGCGGCCAGTATAATTTCGAATCCGGCGCGCCGGTCGACCCGCTCACCATCGGGCGCATGATGGACACCATCGTGCACCGGGGTCCCGATGATTCCGGCAAGCATCTTGACGGTCCGCTGGGTCTTGGTTTCCGCCGGCTGGCTATTCTGGATCTCAGCCCCGCGGGCCACCAGCCGATGGCGGATCCCGAGGAGACCGTGTGGGTCGTCTTCAATGGCGAGATCTACAACTTTCAGGAACTGCGGAAGGAACTGGAGGCGAAGGGGCATCGGTTCAGGAGCAACTGCGACACCGAGGTGATCGTGCACGGTTACAAGCAGTGGGGCGATGCCGTGCTCAACCGTTTCAACGGGATGTTTGGACTCGCCATCTGGGACGTCCGGCAGCGGCGCTTGCTGCTCGCCCGGGATCCCATGGGCATCAAGCCGGTTTATTTCTCACTGCGGAACGGCTCGCTGGCCTTCGGCTCCGAAATCCGTCCGGTCAGGGCGGCGCTGGCCGAAACGCCCGGCGTGGATCTGGAGGCGGTCTCCCTTTTTCTCCGTTACCGCTACACCCCGGCCCCGCGTACGATGTTTGCCGGCATCCAGAAGCTCGCCGCGGGGGAGAAGCTCGTGGTCGAAAATGGCCGGGCGCAGGTCAGCCGCTTCTATGATTTCACCCCGGTGCCGTTCAATCCCCAGCCCAAGGTGGACGAGGCGGCCGAGAAGCTGCTCGAACTCTATCAGGCGGCGGTCAAGCGCCACCTGATCAGCGATGTGCCCTTGGGCCTGCTGCTCAGCGGCGGGATGGATTCCGGGCTGCTGCTCGGCCTGATGAACCTCTGCGGCAAGAACTGGCCCACCTTCACCGTGGGCTATGGCAACTCATTCCGCGATGACGAACTGGATGACGCCGCGCGCACGGCGCAGATTTTCGGCGCGCAGCACCACGCGATCCGCATCGACCAGGGGGAATTTGAAAAGGCCCTGCCCCACATCGTCGAATCACTGGAAGAACCCGTCGCCTCTTCGTCGATCGTGCCCATGTATTTCGTCTGCAAGCGGGCGCGCGAAGTGGTGAAGGTGGCCTTGATCGGCCAGGGGCCGGACGAGCTTTTCGGCGGCTACACGCGTCATCTCGGCGTGCATTACGGCGCCGCCTGGCGCTCCCTCCCGGGCTGGGTTCATGCCGGAACCGCCGCCTTGTCCCGCGCCCTGCCGCGCAATGACACCCTCAAACGCGGCCTCTATTCGTTGAACACCTCGGATCAGTTGCATCGTTTCCAACAGGTCTTTGCCCTGGTTCCCGACGCAACCTTGAACGGCCTGTTCCAGCCTGGACTGCTGCCCAATGGTGCCGACGGCGTGGCAATTACCTGTTGGGATGAGCATCGCATGGCCATGCGCCGGCTGGACGAACTCAATGCATTCCAACTGCTGGAACTGCGCTCGTCGCTGCCCGACGAACTGCTGATGTATGGCGACAAGCTTTCGATGGCCAGTGCGCTGGAAGTCCGCGTGCCCTATCTGGACCGCGAGTTGGTCGAACATGTCCAGCAATTGGGCGCATCATTCAAAGTTCGCCATGGAGTCCGGAAATGGCTCCATCGCCGGGTCTGCAAACAATTTCTCCCGCCCGAGATCATGCGGCGAAAGAAACGGGGGTTTGCCGTCAATGTGGTCGACGACTGGTTCCGGCAGTCCCTGGACGTCCATTTCAACGAGTATCTGACCGATGATCAGTCGCTCATCTACCGTTATCTCCAGCACAGTGCCGTCACAAATCTGCTGCAGCAGCACAATACCGGACGTGGAGACCACCATAAGATCCTGTTCAGCCTGAT
>CAYRDN010000138.1:0-2675 GCA_964423065.1 uncultured Oleiharenicola sp.
GCCGGCGTAGGCAAACTCCTCAAACAAGCCCAGAAAATGCAGAAGCAGATCGAGCTGATGCAGTCGTCGCTCGAGACGCAGGTGATCGACGTGTCCAGCGGCGGCGGCGCCGTGCAGATCAAGATCAACGGCGCCGGCAAGTTCCTCGCGCTGGCGCTCGACCCGGAATTCCTCAAGGAGGACCGGAAGCTGGTCGAGGAGACCATCCTCAACGCGGTGCAGGAGGCCGCGGTGAAGGCGAAGGAGAAGAACGACACCGAGATGCAGCGGATCTCGTCGGCCTTCCAGATGCCGGGGGTGTTCTGATGACGGACCAAGCCAGCAGAAACCGCGGATAACGCTGATGAACGCGGATAATACCAATGGATTCATGCTTGTCCGTGACTTTATCCGCGTAATCCGCGGCAACTCCCCCGGTACTTTCTTGTGACCCCCGCGCTCGAACAATTGCAGAAGCTGCTGAAGCAGCTGCCCGGCATCGGCTACCGTTCGGCCGAGCGCATCGCCCTGCACCTGCTGGTCGAGAAGCCCGCGCGGCTGCCCGAGCTCGTCGCCGCCCTCGAGGCCGCGGCGAAAAACGTCCGGCGCTGTTCCTGTTGCGGCAACCTGTCGGAGGAGGAGCTATGCCCGGTCTGCGGCGACGAGCGGCGCCGCACCGGCCAGGTATGCGTGGTGGAATACGTGACGGACCTCGCGGCCATCGAGCGCTCGGGCGCCTACCGCGGCCGTTACCATGTGTTGCACGGCAAGCTGTCTCCGATCCGCGGCGTCGCGCCCGAGGACCTGAATCTCGCCGCCCTCTTCCAGCGCATCGCTTCCGGCGAGATCACGGAGCTGATCCTGGCGTTGTCCAACGACGTCGAGGGCGAGGCGACGTGTCACTACCTGACCGAGCGCCTGCCCAGGTCGGGCCTGAAGGTGACCCGGATCGGCTTCGGCCTGCCGAGCGGCAGCGGGGTGCTCTACGCCGACGCCGTCACCCTGAAGAGTGCGCTCGAGGGCCGCCGCGATTACATCTGACCGCCCCCGACGAATGCGTGGGTCAGCGAGCTTGCGCGCGCTCCGCGTCATCCGCCAGCGGGCCAACCCGCGATGCCCCCCACTTTCGCGGGCAGCCGAGGCTTGACCGCCCGGCCGCGGCCGGTAGCACTGGGGCGTTCATTGCGGGCGTAGTATATCGGTATTATGCGTGCTTCCCAAGCATGAGAGGAGGGTTCGACTCCCTCCGCCCGCACCAGCTTTCTTTCCGGGGTGAAAAGAAATTTGTCCGCTGAAGCCTTGGCGAAGTTTTTCTACGCCTCCGCCTCGACGGCGGGCTGGCCCAGGCGTTTGTAGCGGCCCTTGATCCGGCGGACGATGTCGTCGGTCGAGAGCCCGTAGGCGGCGCGAAGGATTTCCACGCTGCTGCCGTGCTCCACGAACTTGTCGGGCCAGCCGAGACGCTCGACGGCCGTTGTGCAATCGGCCTCCTGCAGCGCCTCCAGCACCGCGCTGCCGAAGCCGCCGGCGGCGACGTGGTCCTCGAGCGTGACGAGCAGCGGGATGCAGGCGGCCTGGCTGAGCAGCAGCGTGCGGTCGAGGGGCTTGATGAAGCGCGCGTTGACCACGCCGACGGACAGCCCGTCCTCGGCCGCGAGGCGCCCGGCGACCTTCAGCGCCTCCGGCACCATCGGGCCGAGCGCCCAGATGATGATGTTGGAGCCCTCGCGCAAAATCTCCGCCGTGCCGACCGCCAGCATGGCGGGCTGGGCCTTGACGGCCGTGCCCGGGCCCGCGCCGCGGGGATAGCGGATGAAGGCGGGCCCGGCCAGCTGCAGCGACGTGTGCAGCATGTCGACGAGCTCGTCCTCGTCCTTGGGCTGCATCACGACGGCGTTGGGCACGCAGCGCAGGTACGCGAGGTCGAAGAGCCCATGGTGCGTCGGGCCGTCGTTGGGCGACAGGCCGGCGCGGTCGAGGCAGAAGGTGACCGGCAGGTTCTGCAGGCAGACGTCGTGGATGATCTGGTCGTAGGCGCGCTGCAGGAAGGTCGAGTAGATCGCGCAGACCGGGCGGAAGCCCTTGGTCGCCAGGCCGGCGGCGAACAGCACGGCGTGCTCCTCGGCGATGCCGACGTCGAAGAACTGTCCCGGCACCTCCCGGGCGAGGGTCGCGAGCCCGGTGCCGGCGGGCATGGCCGCGGTGATGCCGAGCACCCGGGGGTTCTGCCGGGCGAAACGGGTGAGGGCCGCGCCGAACACATCCTGGTAGTTGGGCGGCGTGCCGGCGGGGGCGGCGGCGCTCTCCCCGGTGGCGGGGTCGAACGGGCTCGCGCCGTGGAATTTTTCGGGGTGCTCGATGGCCGCGTCGAGGCCCTTGCCCTTCTTGGTCAGCACATGGATGAGCACCGGCACGTCGCAATGCCTGGCGAACTCGAGGTTCTTGACCAGGGCGTCGAGGTCGTGCCCGTCGACGGGGCCGAGGTAGCGCAGGCCGAACTTCTCGAAGAGGGACGACTCGACGAAGAAGTCCTTCGTCTCCCGTTTCCACTTGTGGTAGACGCGGTTCATCTCGACGCCCGTCGGGAAGCTGGTGAAGAAGGCCTCCACGTCGTGGTGGAGCTTGTTGTAGGTCGGGTTGGTGCTGATCTTGTTCAGGTAGCCCGCGATCGCGCCGACGTTCTTGGCGATCGACCA
>CAYRDN010000139.1:0-2651 GCA_964423065.1 uncultured Oleiharenicola sp.
CCCAAAACCTCGAGGCAGACTATCGGCTCTTGCCCGACCAGTGCAACACGGTGTATTCTGGAAATTCTTCGGGCTCGCAGAGCAAAGGCTGGCGGAGAGGGAGGGATTCGAACCCTCGGTAACGTTTTAGCGCTACGCATCTTTAGCAAAGATGTGCCTTAAACCACTCGGCCACCTCTCCAGAAGCAGGTTGACGAGCAAACAACCGCCTCCTGAAAATTCAAGGGCTATTTGTCCATGGCACACCATCCTGCTCCTTTGTTGATCGATTTTCAGAATCTCACCGTACTCCGGGGAGACCGGACCGTGCTGCACAGGTTTTCGCTGCAAGTGCGTCCCGGCGAACACCTCGCCCTCCTCGGCCCGAACGGTTCCGGCAAGTCCACGCTGATCAAACTGATGACCGGCGAACTCTACCCCCGGGCGGCGACCGCCGGTTCCCGTTACCGCCTCGCGGGCCAGGATGACTGGGCGCTCGAAGAGGTGCTCCGGCAGATCGGGATCGTCGCGCTCGACCTGCTGCAGAATCTGTCGCACGAGGTCACGGCCCGCGAGGTGACGGCGCGGGACCTGGTGCTGTCGGGATATTTCAACAGCCTCGGGCTCTGGCCGCACCACCGCGTGACCCCGGCGCACGAGCGCCGGGCCCGGGCCATCCTCCGTTTCCTGGAGATCAGTCATCTCGCCCGCCGGCCGCTCGCGGCCATGTCCTCCGGCGAGCAGCGCCGCGCCATCATCGGCCGCGCCCTCGTGCACGATCCCGCGGCGCTGATCCTGGACGAGCCGACCAACAGCCTCGATCCCGGCGCGGTCCGGGATTTCCAGCAGGTGCTGCGCCAGCTGGCCCGGTCGGGCAAAACCCTGATCCTGGTCACGCATCATATTACCGACCTGATCCCGGAGATCGGGCGGGTGATCCTGATGAAGGGCGGAAGGATCGTGGCGGACGGTACACCCCGCCAGGTGCTCACGTCCGGTGCGATGTCACGGCTGTTTGGCGCCAGGCTGCGCGTGCGGCGGCGGCGTGGGAGTTACGACCTGGTCGCCCGCTGACTCCGTAGGTGGCGGGGCAAACTCACGCGTCGCGATGGACGTTGGCCGGGGCGAAGGCCGGCAGGCAGACGGCGAGGTATTCGGCGCCGTCGGGGTGCGGCGTGCTGTACCGGACCCATTCACCCTTCGGCGTGTGGACGCCCTGCCCGGCCTTGACGGTGAGCGTGGCGGCCTTCGTCTTCACCTGCAGCTCGCCGCGCAGGACGACGGTGTATTCGTCGAACTCCGGCGTCTGGCCGGGTTCGACCCAGCCGCCCGGACTGCGCATCCGCGCGATGCTGGTGGCGGCGGTGCCGCTGTTCACATGGCCGAAGAATTCCTCGATGAGCTTGGGCTTGTTGCCCGCGGCGGCGATGACGGTGGGTTTGGCGATGAGGGTGGCCATGGTGGGCGGCGCTTCGCGCCGTGGTTGAGAGTTGAGCGTTGAGGGTTGAGTGGCGGAACCGCAAAAAAAAACCGCGGGGTGAGCCGCGGCGTCTGGGCGAAAACTTGGACGAACGATTCATGTGCTTTCGGTCCGCCTTCGCCAAGGCTGCGGCGGACGCCATTGAGTCGGACTCCGATTCAATAGCGGTAATGCTCGGGCTTGTACGGCCCCTCGACCGGGACGCCGAGGTATTCGGCCTGGGCCTTCGTGAGGGTCGTGAGCTTGGCGCCGATCTTCTCGAGGTGCAGGCGGGCGACCTCCTCGTCGAGGTGCTTCGGCAGGCGATAGACCCCGACCTTGTAACCGTCCTTGTTCTTCCAGAGGTCGAGCTGGGCGAGCGTCTGGTTGGTGAAGCTGTTCGACATGACGAACGACGGGTGGCCGGTGGCGCAGCCGAGGTTCACGAGGCGGCCCTCGGCGAGCAGGTAGATGCTGTTGCCCTTGGGGAAGGTGTACAGGTCGTACTGCGGCTTGATGTTGGTGCGCCGGGCGTCGGAGGTGTTCAGCTTGTCGACCTGGATCTCGTTGTCGAAATGGCCGATGTTGCAGACGATTGCCTGGTCCTTCATCTGGCGCATGTGCTCCAGGGTGATGATGTCCTTGTTGCCCGTCGTGGTCACGTAGATGTCGGCGGTGCCGAGCGTGGACTCGATCGTGTTGACCTCGAAGCCCTCCATCGCGGCCTGCAGGGCGTTGATGGGGTCGATCTCGGTGACGATGACGCGGGCGCCGAAGCCCTTGAGCGAAAAGGCGGAGCCCTTGCCGACGTCGCCGTAGCCGCAGACGCAGGCGACCTTGCCGGCGATCATGACGTCGGTGGCGCGCTTGAGGCCGTCGGCGAGCGACTCGCGGCAGCCGTAGAGGTTGTCGAACTTGGACTTGGTGACCGAGTCGTTGACGTTGATGGCCGGGACGCGGAGTTTGCCCTTCTCGAGCATCTGGTAGAGGCGGTGGACGCCGGTGGTGGTCTCCTCGGAGACGCCGCGCCACTCCTTGGCGATGGTCGTCCAGCGCAGCGGGTCCTCCTTGTGGACGCGCTTGAGGACGTTCTTGATGACCTGTTCCTCGTGGGAGCCGGACGGGGTGTTGACCCAGTCGCTGCCCTCCTCGAGCTCGCAGCCCTTGTGGATGAGCAGGGTGACGTCGCCGCCGTCGTCGACGACGAGCTGCG
>CAYRDN010000140.1:0-2610 GCA_964423065.1 uncultured Oleiharenicola sp.
CCGGCCGGCACGTCGAACTTGACGCAGGCCACGCCGGCGCCGTCCTGGCCGCGGTTGTGCTGCTTTTCCATCAGGAGGAAGAGCTGCTGGAAACCCCACAGCGGCGTGCCGTACTTTTCCTGATAGTAGGCGAGGGGCTTCTTCAACCGCACCAGGGCGATGCCGCATTCATGGGAAATGAACTCGCTCATGGGAGAAAGCGGGGAGCGGGGAGCGGCATGCGGGCCGCCCGTCTGCTCCCGGTCCGGTTTATTGCTCCAGTCACACTGCGCCCTTCCGGAAATTTTGGGGCGTGCAATGGGTGAACTGGGCTCGTCACGGCATTAAAGACGTTCATTCCGCCCAGCGCGGGCGTTTCGTCAACGGCTTTCTCCGGCCGGCCCGCCAAACACCCTTTTTTTACCCGCCGGACGCGTGCGACCCGGTGGTCCGGCCGATGCCGCTCAGCCCCCTTGACCGCACGGTTGATTTTGTGAACATCGCGCCTTCGCCCATGCTGATCCTCCGCGGCTCTCCTGCCCTCTCCTCGTTCCGCCTCCGGAAACTCCTGCTGGACCTCACCGCCGCCGGCCTCCCCGTCCGCGCCCTCGGCGCCGAGTTCGTGCACATCGTGGAGACGGCCGGCGCCCTCACGCCCGGCGAACGGGGCGTCCTGGAAAAACTCCTGACCTACGGGCCGAGCCGGGCCGCCGCGCCCGTCACCGGCCTCGTCCAGATTGTCGCCCCCCGCCCGGGCACCATCTCCCCCTGGTCCTCCAAGGCCACCGACATCGCCCACATCTGCGGCCTCGGTGCGGTCAAGCGCATCGAGCGCGTCATCGCCTACACGGTCGATGTCGGCGAATCGGCGCCGCCGTTCCCGCTCTGCGCCCTCGGCGCGGCCGAGCTTGCGGTCCTCCGCGCCCGGCTGCACGACCGGATGACGCAGGTGGTCTTCGGCGACCTGGCCGCGTGCGCCGCCCTCTTCCGCCACGAGGCGCCGCGCCCGATGATCAGCGTGCCCGTCCTCGCCGCCGGCCGCGCCGCCCTCGTCGCCGCCAACCTCGACCTCGGGCTTGCGCTCGCGGAGGACGAGATCGACTACCTCGTGCAGGCCTTCACCGCCCTCGGCCGCGACCCGCACGACATCGAGCTGATGATGTTCGCCCAGGCCAACTCCGAGCATTGCCGGCACAAGATCTTCAACGCCACGTGGGACATCGACGGCCAGGCGCAGACCAAGTCGCTGTTCCAGATGATCAAGCAGACCTATGAGCAGCACAGCACCGGTATCCTCTCCGCCTACAAGGACAATGCCGCCGTCCTGACGGGCAGCCGTGGCGGCCGCTTCTACAGCGACCCGCGCAACCACGAGTACGCCGCGCACGACGAGGACATCCACCTCCTTTGCAAGGTCGAGACGCACAACCACCCCACGGCGATCTCCCCCTACCCCGGCGCCGCCACCGGCTCCGGCGGCGAGATCCGCGACGAGGGCGCCACCGGCCGCGGCGCCAAGCCCAAGGCCGGCCTCACCGGTTTCACCGTGTCCAACCTGCGGCTGCCCGGCGCCGTCCAGCCGTGGGAAAAGGACCATGGCAAGCCGGACCGCATCGTCTCCGCCCTCGACATCATGCTCGAGGGACCGCTCGGCGGCGCGGCCTTCAACAACGAATTCGGCCGGCCCAACATCAACGGCTACTTCCGCACCTATGAGGCGGAGGTGCCGGCCGCGGCCCTGGCTCCCGGCTCCCACGCCACGGAGTGGCGGGGCTACCACAAGCCCATCATGCTCGCCGGCGGCCTCGGCAACATCCGCGCCGACCACATCAGGAAGGGCGCGATCAACCCCGGCGACCAGCTCATCATCCTCGGCGGTCCGGCCATGCTCATCGGCCTGGGTGGCGGTGCGGCCAGCTCCCTCGCCAGCGGCACGGGGAACGAGGACCTTGATTTCGCCAGCGTCCAGCGGGACAACGCCGAGATGGAACGCCGCTGCCAGGAAGTCATCGACCGCTGCTGGGCGCTCGGCGACGACAACCCCATCGCCTTCATCCACGACGTCGGTGCCGGCGGCATCTCCAACGCCCTGCCCGAACTCGTCAACGACGGCGGCCGCGGCGGCCGCTTCCAGCTCCGGGCCGTGCCCAACGACGAGCCGGGCATGTCCCCGCTCGAGATCTGGTGCAACGAGTCCCAGGAACGCTACGTCCTCGCCGTCCCCGCCGCGCGGCTCGACTGCTTCCAGCAGCTCTGCGCGCGCGAACGCTGCCCTTTCGCCGTGGTCGGCGAAGCCACCGAGCAAAGGCAGCTCGTGGTCGAGGATGCCCATTTCCAGAACACGCCCATCGACCTCCCCCTCGAGGTCCTCCTCGGCAAACCCCCGCGGATGGCGCGCTCGGACCACACCCTGGCCCGGGCCCTCCGGCCGCTTTCCCTTTCCCTCTCACTCGCGGACGCCGTCCACCGGGTCCTCTCCCACCCGGCCGTCGCCGACAAGACCTTCCTCATCGCGATCGGCGACCGCACGCTGGGCGGCCTGATCTGCCGCGACCAGATGGTCGGTCCGTGGCAGGTGCCCGTCGCCGACTGCGCCGTCACCGCCGCGGCCTTCGACGTCTACACCGGCGA